>JAUXRI010000217.1 GCA_030681895.1 Myxococcales bacterium
GCCAACGACCGGATCCGAGGCTCATCGACGTGGGCGAGCTTAGGGCCCACCCACGACGTTCGCGACCGGTATTTCGTTCAGAGAACTTCGAGGAACTCGTCGTTGTAGGTGTACTTCCCGAGGCGCTTGATGAGGGCTTCCATCGCCTCGACGGGCTTCACCGAGAAGAGCATCTGCCGCAGCTTCTTCACCTTCTCGTACTCCTTGAAGGCGAAGAGCTTCTCTTCCTTGCGGGTGCCCGACTGGGGAATGTTGATCGCCGGCCAGATGCGCTTCTCGGCGAGCAACCGGTCGAGCACGATCTCGCTGTTTCCGGTGCCCTTGAACTCCTCGAAGATCACCTCGTCCATGCGGCTGCCGGTGTCGATGAGGGCCGTGCCGATGATGGTGAGCGTGCCGGCTTCTTCGGTCGCGCGGGCAGCGCCGAACATGCGCTTGGGGCGCTCGAGCGCGCGGGAGTCGACGCCGCCGGACATGGTGCGGCCCGACGAATCGACCTCTTTGTTGAAGGCGCGCGCGAGGCGGGTGATCGAGTCGAGGAGCACGACGACGTCTTTGCCGTTCTCGACGAGCCGGCGAGCGCGCTCCATCGACAGCTCGGCCACCTTGAGGTGGTTCGCCGGCGATTGATCGCTGTTCGACGACAGGATCTCGGCCTTGATGTTGCGCCGCATGTCCGTCACTTCTTCGGGGCGCTCGTCGATGAGCAGCACCATGACGTGGCACTCGGGGTGGTTGTGCAGGATCGCCTGGGCGATCTTCTGCAGCATGATCGTCTTGCCCGTCTTCGGAGGCGCCGTGATCAACGCGCGCTGACCCTTGCCGAGCGGGGCGATCAAATCGAGCACCCGCGTGAGCATCTCGTTGTGCACGTGCTCGAGCTTGAGCCGCTCGACGGGATCGACGGAGGTGAGATCGTTGAAGTTCGGCGCGCGAGTGGCCTTGTCCATCGGCACACCGTCGACGGTCTCGACGCTGACGATGGTTCCCTTGAGGCCCTTCATCTGCGCTTTCGCCGTGAGGTACTGGCCGGGGCGAAGCCGCAGCTTCTGCACGAGGTTCTTGGGAATCTCTGCGTCCTCAGGCCCCGGGAGCAGGCTGCGCTTGAGCGAACGCAGCATCGCGTTCTGGCCCTTCACGTCGGTGTCGAGCACGCCTTCGACGATCGAGGTCGGCGCCTGCACGGGCTGACCCGACTGCTGGGCGACCCGCATCTGCGTGGCCTGTTGCTGGGTCGCTTGCGCCTGCGCGAGCCGCTGCTTGTGCTGCTCGAGCTCGGCGGGCGTGAGGAAGATGTTCACCACCTGGCCGTCGGGCTGAATCACCTTTCGGAAGGCCTGGCCGTCTTCGGTGAAGAAGACCGGGTTGCCCTTGCGACGACGACGACGACGGCGACGCCGGCCTTGACCGGGTTGGCCAGGGAGGCCCGGCTGACCAGGTTGTCCGCCAGGCGCCGCGCCGGCTTCGCCACCTTCTTCGGGACCGTCGTCGGGGCCGTCATCGCCTCCGTCGTCGTCACCACCACCATCGTCACCGCCACCTGCGTTCGCAGGCGCGCTGGGCGGCGTGGGGGCAGTCGGGTCGTTCGGTTCGTTCTCTTCGCTCATGGGCTTCTCGCGCGTCGTGACGGAAGCGTCCGTCGCGGCGTGTCCAGCTTGGGGTGGGGCAGGGTACCGACCATCGGGTGGAGCACGTCGCCGTGAGGCCACCAATCGATGCGACCCTGAATCACCCCGGGACCGTCGACTGACCGGGCCAAGCGAGGTGACGCAGAGGTAGTAGCAGGTCACGTACCAGCGTGCACGTGCTTCAACAGGTGCGGCGCCGTCTGCGCAGCGGCACGAGGATCGCGCTGACGACGGCCAGGCTGCCGCCGGCGCCAGAACAGCCGCCGCACCCCTTCACTTGAACGGCCTGCGATGGCGCTGACCTGTTGCCAGCGAGATCGACGACCACGGCGAGCGCAGCAAGCTGAGGCCGCTGCATCAGGCCCGGGAGGGTCGACTGCGGACAGGCGCTGTTGCTCTGGATGACGAGGGCTCCAGCCGTCCCAAGCGCCGGAACGTCGAGCGCGATGTCGTCGACGGTCGCACCAAGGAAGCCGAGGTGAATGAGCTGACCCGGCGCTGTGCGATCGTCGCTGGCGCCATACGTGAGGGAGTAGAATTCGGACCGGATGTCACCGCACGTCGTGAGATCGATCGCTGGGCTTCGAAAGGCCTGAAGGGTTGGTGCTCCGAGCGTCGGAGGGGTCGAGTCGATCACCATTCCGGTCGTGAAGGTCGTCGAGAGGAAGAAGTCCGAACCCAGCCTTTGAAGCGAGTACGTGGTCAGAGGCGCCAGCAGTTCGCGGGGCACGAGCGCGACGACGCCTCCTTCTTCAATCCGATCGACTGCAACGCCTGCGTCTCCGCGGAGCAACTGGACGTTCGTGAGGGCGCTCGTGAAGCGAACTTGAACGTTCAATGGGACGTCCGTGGCTCCATCGACTGGACTGATCATCCCGAACGGGACGCAGGCGACGGAGCACGGCCACGAAGGTGTCGCCCAGAAGAGCACGACCGCCGCAAGGAAGAGTCTCAAGCCTCGGAAGTTACCGAAGGTCGACTTGGAACTCCATGCGCGCCTGGACCGAAGGAGGGCCGAACAGCCACCCATACGGCCCGAGCTGCTTCACGATCGGGTCGAGCGCCGCGGGGATCACCGACGCGTTCGGCAGCGGTTGTTCGAGGAGCGACGGCGCGGCGAGGCCGAGGAGCGAGCCGACGAGACTGCCCTGCGCCTGGACGATCGACAGCTGGAAGTCGTCGTCGCCCTCGGCGATGCCGCCCTTCACCTTCGCCGAGCGCACGGCCTCCATCAGGCCTCCGAGCTGATCGACGAGGCCCTTCGCCTTCGCGTCTTTGCCGCTCCACACCCGGCCCCGCGCCACGAGATCGACGTCTTCCTTCTTCATCTTCCGGCTCGCGGCGACCTCAGTGATGAACGTGTCGTAGAAGTCGTCGATCCACTTCTGCGCGGCGCCACGCTGGTCCTCGGTCCACGGCTCGAAGAAGTCGGCGATACCGGCGAGCTTGCTCCGGGTGATCGACTCCTGGGTGACGCCGTACTTGTTCGCGAAGTTCTTGATCGCGGGCTTCGCGTAGAAGACGCCGATGCTGCCGGTGAGCGTCGTGGGGTTGGCCCAGATCTCGTCGGCGCCCATCGCGACGTAGTAGCCGCCCGAGGCCGCGGCATCGCCCATCGACGCGATGATCGGCTTCTTCTTCTTCGCCTCGAGCACCGCGCGGTACATGAGATCGGAAGCGAGGCCGTCGCCGCCGCCCGAGTCGACGCGGAGGATGATCGCCTTCACGTCGGTGTCTTCAGAGGCTTCGCGCAGCGCCTCGATGAAGCTCTCGGCGCCAGAGATGTTTCCGCCGATGGGAGACGACTGGTTCTTTCCTCCGGCGATGTTCCCGAGCACCGGCACCACGGCGATCTTCCGCTTGCTGCCCCAGCGGGTGTCGCGCTGATCGAACGGCCGATACGAGCGCGTCGCCTTGCCATCGGGCAGCGCAGCCTTCACGCGCTCGTCGAGTTGCTGCGGCGTGACGACGTCGTCGATCTGCCCGAGCTCCTTCGCGCGACGTGGCGGCTTGATGCCTTCGTCGAGTCCGGCCTTCCACGCCTCCACCGTCATGCCTCGACGCGCAGTGACGCGTTCCGCGAGCAGCGAGTCGGCGGTGTCGAGGTACGCGTTGAGCGTCTCGCGTTGTTCGTCGCTCATGTCCTTGCGGGTGAACTGGTCGGGGAACGACTTGTAGGCCCCGACACGGGCGACATCGACGGTGATGCCGAGCTGCTCCGCGGCGCCACCGAAGTAGGTGATGGCCGAGCGCACGCCGTCGACGATGTACATGGCCTCGCTCGCCGAGAAGATGCCGTCGCACGCTGACGCCATCAGGTACTCGGCGTCGCCGACGCTCAAGATGTACGCGTAGACCTTCTTGCCCGCGGCGCGGAGGCGCTCGATCGCTGCACGCACTTCATCGGCGCGCGCGAGGCCGACGCCAGCGCCTTCGATCTTGATCAACACGCCGGCGAGCTCGGGATCGCGCGAGGCACGGTCGAGGTAGCGAAGGAAGCGCAGGTACCGATCCTCCGACGCGACGCCGAGCAGCGAGCCGACCGTCAAGCCGCCCTCGGAGCCGATGTCACCCACGCTGATCACTGCGAGCTTCTTCGCGGGCACGATCGAGGCGTACTTCTCGCCCGACAGCCGGCCCATGAACTGGAAGTCGAAGCCGCCGTTCGCCGTGCCGAAGCCCTGCGTGTAGCCGAAGTTCTCGAGGTCGACGCCGAGCCCGGCCTGGAACGCGAGCGGCGCTTGCGGCGTGAAGCCGTGGCTCACTCCGGCCGAGACGCGGAGCCCGCGGATGATGGTCGCCTTCGCCGTGTACTGGAGCCGGCTCAGCTCGCTCAGCCGCTGCTCGGGGAAGTACCAGTCGACGCCGATCGTCACGACTTCATCGAAGGGGCGCAGGCCGACGCCGAGGCCCCATTCCCGCGCGAGCACCAGGTCGGGCGTCGGCGTGGTGGGCGCGTTCACGTTGCGCACCGTGGCGCCGAAGCTGAGCCACCGGATGGGGCGCGACTGCAGACCGAGATCGAGCGCGAAGACGCCACGGGTCGGGCCGTTGAGGAGCCAGTTCGCCGAGAGCCCTCCTGAGAACGCCTGCGGGCCGAACGAGGTGCCGACGGAGAAGCGGGTGAGGTTGTTGCCTCCGCTGAGCGCGTTGACGCCGAGGCCGAGCCCGAAGGTGTCTCCGAGGCTGGTGGCCGCGAAGATCGCGTTGCCCGTCAACTGGCGCGTCTGGCTGCGCTCGTGAACGTAGATGACGTTCCAACTGTCGACGCGGCCGAGGCCTGCCGGGTTGTAGGTGAGGGCGGTGGACTCGTCGGCGAAGGCGAGCGAGTCGGGCAGCAGCGTCACGCCGCGCGAGAAGTCAGCGTTCGCGAGGTTGATGGTCTGTGCGAACGAGGTCGCGGCGAGCAGCGCAACGAGAGAAGCAACCAGTCGAGCCATGGCGCACGGTGTAACGCGCGCCGTGCGGCAAGTCTTCAGGTCACCAGTCTTCGGTGCCGTTCACGCCGTCGAGCGGATCGTTGCCCTTCTTCTTCTTCTCGCGCTGCTGGGTGCGACCACCGCGATCCTCGGAGTTCCAGTCTTCGGTGCCGGCGCGGTTGTCGAGCGGGTCGGCCGAGCGCGTCACCTTCTCGCCAGAGCTCTCGGCGTTGTTGATCACCCAGGTCACCATGCGCTGAATCTCGCTCTTCATCTGACCGAACTCGTCGCCCTGCATGGTGGCCCGCTTGAGAGCAAGGCGTTTGCCGCTCTTGAGCTCGAAGTACGCGATCGTCACTTCGGTGCCGCCGCTGTCGAGATCCTTCACGATGGTGACGAGGCCACGATCGAGGCCGAGCGTCTTGCCCACGCTGGCCATGGTGGTGCCGCCCTTGTCCTTCACGGCTTCGGCGGCGAGCCGGTCCATCAGCGCGTCGAAGGCCTTGAAGCCTGACGAGGCGACGAGCTCGGGAGAGAACTCCACGTCGTCGGGCGTCACCTCGATCATCGTGCCGACCTGACGGAAGCCCGGCTTCTCGACGCGGATCATCGTCTTGCCGATCGGGAGCGTCTGGAGCGTCACCGGGCTGAAGCCCTGGAACTCGCCGTTGAGGAACACGCGCGCGCCAGCCGGCTTCGTCTTCACCGCGATGTTGCCGCGGAGCTGGGCGTTGCGGCTCATCGCGACCTGCGCCTTGAGCGCCAGGAAGCCCTGGGGGTACTTCTTGCGGTCGAGCTCGAAGGTCGGCGCGAGGGCGATGAGGTTCAGGATCGCCAGCTTGGCCTCTTCGACTTCTCCGCGGGCCTGGAGCACCGAGCCGTACATCGCCCATGCGTCGCAGAGATCGCCGCACGTCTTCATGGCGCCGACGGCCTTGTCGTACTCCTTGAGGGTCGCGCGCAGCTTGCGCTCGGCGGGCTCGTACTGCCGGTTGTCGAAGTCGATGCGTGACTCGTTGAAGCCCGTCTGCGCGCGCTTGAGGCTCGCGGCCGCGTCTTCGTCGGGGAGAATGCCGAACAGATCGTCCGACGTCTTGACGGTGAACCCCTGGTACTCCTTGAGGGCCTCGCCGATGAAACCTTCGATCTTCAGCGCGTGAGACTCGGCGCCCTTGTCCATGGGGACGAGGAGCGCGGCGATGCGCCGTTCGGTTGGAGGAGGCGCTGCCACCGTCGCGGTCGCGACGAGGACACACAGCAGAGCGAGGGGCGCGCGCATGAGAACCTTAGAGTGGGAACAACACAGGGTTGAAGCCGGGCTGCTGAGCGGGCGCTGCGGGCTGCGACTGCGAGGCCGCAATACCGATGCCCGTGGCGGCGCCGCCGACCACCACGACCCCCACGGCCGTCCAGAACCACCACTTGGAGAACACCGAGCCCCCCGAGGCCGGTTCCGCCGTGGCAGTGACGTCTGCGTTCGTGTTCTTCGCCACGGTGACAGGTGACGGATTCGCGAGGAAGGCCTTCACCTTGTCGACGACGGGACCGAAGTTTCCGTCAGTTGGCAGGGCGACGTCCTTGAGGCGCGCCTTCGTCTCGACGTCCCACACCTCGAGCTGACCGTCTCCACCGGAGCCCACCTCGGTGACGATGAGGAAGCGTGACTTCATCGTCTCGGCGATCTCGCGGGACTCGCGGGGCACGCCCTTGCCGAGGTTCGCCGGCACCAGGCCATTCATCGTCTTGCGCGCGGCGCCATAGCCTTCGACCTCGGAGAGCTCGATCGACGCCTCGCCGCCTTCCTTCGCGACGGTGACGTACGCGCCGGCGGGCTTGAACCCGGGCCGCTTCACGGTGACGAGGTGACGGCCGACGGGCACCGACGGCGACTCGCTCAGCGGCGTGACGCCCAACACGGCGCCACGGAAGGTGACCTCGGCGCCGAGCGGCATCGAGCTGATCTTGAGCGCCGCCTTGGGGGCCTTGTTGAGCTCGACGAGCCCCTTGTCGACGAGCTTCTTCATGTCGGGGCCGAAGTACTTCGGGTCGAGCTCGAGGGTCGGGAACAGGACGAGCGCCTTGCCGATGTTCTCGGCGGCTGTCTTCTGGCCGGGCTTGCCCGCGGTCTGCAGCGCGATGTTCGCGAGGTGCAGGTGGGTGTTGCCGATCTCCTTCACGTCGGCGAGCGCGGGGTTCTGATTCCAGAACGCGAGCGCCTCGGTGAACTTGGCGCTGGCGGCTTCGAAGTCGAGGTTGTCGACCGCGTCGAGGCCTTCTTTGAGCAGGGCCGCGCCCTTGTTGGGCGGGAGCTCATCGGGGAACAACGACTCGAGATCGGTGAGCGCGACGGAGCGCTCCTCGAGCGCCTTGCGGAGCTCGACCTCGACTTTGGCGCCGCTGGTCTCAGCCGTTTCTTTCGAGACGACGAAGAGCGACGCGCGGTTGGGAAGCGACGACGAAGGAGCGGCTGCGCCTTTGGCAGGCGCCGCGAGCACCACGAGCAGGAGGGAGAGCACGACGCGACACTAGCCGAGTGCTCTCGGAACGCACGTCCGTCGAACGCCCGATGGGCAGCGCGCCGCCGACATCGACCTACACGTGCGTGCAGTCATTTTCTTGTGTGTCGATCGGCGATGGGTAAGGTCCACGCCGAACAGTCCTGTAGCACGCGCAACACGCCGAATAAGGCACGGGAAAAACGATGGAAAAGGGCGCGATGGCTGAACAGATGAGCATGCTGGAAGAGGCGAACGAGGCGGGGGGCGGAGGCAAGGGCGGCGGCCGGGGCAAGGGCGGCAAAGGCTCTGGCTCGGGCGGCGGCGGCAACGAGAAACCGATTCAGCTCGCTGACGAAGCGCGGCGCCGGTACCTCAACTACGCGCTGTCGGTGATCACCGCGCGCGCGCTGCCTGACGTGCGCGACGGCCTCAAGCCGGTGCAGCGTCGAATTCTGTACGGCATGTGGAACGAGAGCATCACGTTCGACGCCAAGCACAAGAAGTGCGCGAACGTCGTCGGCTCGGTGATGGGCAAGTTCCACCCGCACGGCGACACGGCGATCTACGACGCGCTCGTCCGGCTCGCGCAGGACTTCTCGCTGCGCTACCCGCTCATTGACGGGCACGGCAACTTCGGCTCGCTCGACGGCGACGCTCCGGCCGCCTTCCGTTACACCGAGGCGCGGCTCGCCCGCATCGCCGACGATCTGCTGGCCGAGATCTCGCGCAACACGGTCGACTTCCGGCCGACCTACGACGGCAACACGGTCGAGCCGATCGTGCTCCCCGCGAAGCTGCCGCAGCTGTTGATGAACGGCACGACGGGCATCGCAGTCGGCATGGCGACGAACATTCCTCCGCACAACGCGGGTGAGGTGATCGAGGCCTGCGTCGAGCTCATCAAGGACAAGAACCTCGAGACGAAGGACCTGCTCAAGTTCGTCAAGGGCCCCGACTTCCCCATTGGCGGGCAGATCCTCAACAGCAAGAAGGAGCTGCGCGACATCTACGAGACCGGCCAGGGCTCGGTGCGCCTGCGCGGCGAGTGGACGACCGAAGAGCGCCCGCGTGGTGGCACCAACATCATCATCACGTCGATTCCCTACGCGGTGAACAAGGGCACCCTCGTCGAGCGCATCGGCGAGATCATCATGGAGCGGAAGCTGCCGCCGCTCACCGACGTGCGCGACGAGTCGACCAAAGACGTCCGCATCGTGATGGAGCTGAAGAAGGACTCGGACGCCGAGCTGGTGATGGCGTTCCTCTACAAGCACACGGCGCTGCAGACGAACTTCAACGTCAACATGACGTGCCTGGTGCCCACCGAGAACGTCGAGGTCGGCACGCCCAAGCGGCTCGACCTCAAGTCGATGCTGCAGCACTTCCTCACCTTCCGCTTCCAGGTCGTGACGCGGCGGCTCCAGTACGATCTCGAGCAGCTCAAAGCCCGGCTACACCTGCTCGAGGGCTTCGAGAAGGTCTACGACGCCCTCGACGAGATGCTGAAGATCATCCGCAAGTCGGATGGCAAGGCAGACGCGAAGGCGAAGTTGATCGCGCGCTTCAAGCTCAGCGAAGAGCAGGCCGAGGCGATCCTCGAGATGAAGCTGTACAAGCTGGCGCGCCTCGAGATCCTCGTGATCGAGAAGGAAGCCAAAGAGAAGCGCGCGGCGGCCAAAGAGATCGTCGACCTCCTCAAGTCAGACAAGGCGCGGTGGAACATCGTGCGCGACGAGCTGCTCGAGCTGAAGAAGATCTATGGGGACAAGCGCCGCACGAAGATCGGCGGAGCGGTCGAAGAGGTCGAATACAACGAAGACGCCTTCATCTCGGACGAAGACGCGCAGGTGGTGCTCACGCGCGACGGCTGGGTGAAGCGGGTTCGCGAGCTGAAAGATCCGACGTCGACGCGCATGCGTGAGGGCGACGAGGTGATGGCGGTGCTCTCGGGCTCGCTGAAGTCGAGCGTGGTGTTCTTCTCGAACCTCGGCACCGCGTATGTCACCCGGTTCAACGACATTCCCGCGTCGACTGGCTACGGCGACCCGATTCAGAAGCTCTTCAAGTTCGACGACGGCGAGCGCATCGTCGGCGGCGTCACGCTCGACCCGCGACTGCCGCAGCACGAGAAGATGGTCGCGGTCTCGAAGCGGGGCTTCGGGCTCCGGTTCCTCCTCGCGCCGCACACCGAGGTGTCGACGCGCGCGGGCCGCCGGTACGCCAGGCCTCCCACGGGCGACGAGCTGATCGGCGTTCGCCCCTGCGAAGAGAAGGATCTGCTGGCCGTGGTGACGCGGAAGACCTTCGCGCTCGTGTGCAAGGTCAACGAGGTCAACGAGCTCGCGGGGCCGGGCAAGGGCGTCACCGTCATCAAGGTGGCTCCGGACGACGAGGTGCTCGCGTTCCTGTGCACCACAAAGAAGGACCAGGTCATCACCCTCGAGACGGCCAAGGGCCGCACGCTGACGCTGTCGCCGGGCAAGTACGAGGTGACGAGCCGCGCCGGCAAGGGCCGCGAGATGTCGAAGAAGGACTCGGTGAAGACGGTCGTGCGTGAGCCGCTGATCGTCGTGCTCCCCGAGACCGAGAAGACCGAGAAGTCCGACAAGAAGGAGAAGTGAGCCATGGCCGCGACCCGCAAGTACGACGCTGACGAGATCGAAGTCCTCGAGGGCCTGCAGCCGGTGCGCATTCGCCCCGGCATGTACATCGGCGGCACCGGGCTCGACGGCTACCACCACCTCTTGTGGGAGATCGTCGACAACTCGGTCGACGAGGTGATGAACGGCCACGCCAGCCGCGTCGAGGTGACGCTCCACAAGGGCGGTCAGCGCGTCACGGTCAGCGACGACGGCCGAGGCATTCCCGTCGCGGTGATGCCCAAGTACAAGAAGCCGGCGGTCGAGGTGATTCTCACCACGCTGCACTCGGGCGGCAAGTTCAAGCAGGGCAACTACACGCACTCGGGCGGTCTGCACGGCGTGGGCAGCTCGGTGGTGAACGCGCTCTCGAGCGACTTCGAGGTGCGGATAAAGCGCGAGGGCAAGCTTCACGAGCAGCACTACTCGCGCGGCGCTCCGACGACGAAGCTGAAGGCTGGCGCGAACGTGCGCGGCACCGGCACGACGATCTCGTTCACGCCTGACGCGGAGATCTTCGGCGCCAAGCTCAAGTTCGACGCCGAGACCATTCGGGAGCGGCTCGAGTCGAAGAGCTACCTGCACAAGGGCATGGAGGTCGTCTTCATCGACGAGACCCAGTCGCCGAAGGTCGAGGTCACCTACAAACACGACGGCGGCATCGCCGAGTACATCGTGAAGCTGGTGACCGACCGCCAGAAGGCCATGGTGCCGGCCGGCACGCAGCCCTTCTACAAGTCGCACGACAACGGCATTCGCCTCGAGCTGTCCCTGGTGTGGACGGAGTCGACCGAAGAGTTCGTGAAGAGCTACGTCAACGGCATTCCCACCAAGATGGGTGGCACGCACGAGAACGGGCTCAAGTCGGGCATCGTGAAGGCCGTGCGCAACTACATCGAGACGCACAACCTGACGCCCAAGGGCGTGACGCTCACGGCGGAAGACATTCGTGAAGGCATGCTGTGCATCGTGTCGGCCTACGTCGTCGAGCCGCAGTTCCAGGGCCAGACGAAGGAGCGCCTCAACAACCCCGAGGTGCAGGGGCAGGTCGACAACGTGGTGCGGCCGGCCGTCGAGAAGTGGCTCAACGACAACAAGACGATCGCCGAGGCGATCATCGCGCGCATCATCCTCGCGGCCCGCGCCCGTGAGGCCTCTCGCGCGGCGAGCCTGGCCGTTTCACGCAAGGGGCCGGTCAACCGCACGCACCTGCCGGGCAAGCTGTCGGACTGCGCGTCGGCGGACCCGTCCGAGAGCGAGCTGTTCATCGTCGAAGGTGACTCCGCAGGTGGCACCGCGAAGCAGGGGCGCGATCGACGCACGCAGGCGATCCTCCCGCTGCGCGGCAAGGTGCTCAACGCCGAGCAGGCCTCGGGTGAGAAGGTCGGCGCGAACAAGGAACTCCAGGACATCGCCAGCGCGCTCGGCTGCGGCCTGGGCAACGCCGTCGATCTGTCTCGGCTGCGCTACGGCAAGATCTTCCTGCTGATGGACGCCGACGCCGACGGTCAGCACATCTCGACGCTGCTGCTCACGTTCTTCTACCGGCACATGCGCCAGCTCATCAAAGGCGGGCACGTGTACATCGCGCAGCCGCCGCTCTACCGCGTCGACATCGGCAAGGAGCGGTACTGGGCCCTCGACGAAGATCACCGCGACAAGATCATCAAAGAGAAGGCCAAGGGGAACGCGAAGCCCAGCATCATGCGCTTCAAGGGCCTCGGTGAGATGACCGCTGACGATCTGAAGGCGACGACGCTCGACGTGAAGACGCGCGTGGCCCTCAAGGTGTCGGTCGACGACGAGCTCGAGACCGACAAGGTCATCAACGAGCTGATGGGCCGTGACGTCTCGGCGCGCTTCAACTTCATCATGGAGCGCGCGGGCGACGTCGACGAGATCGACGTCTGAGGTGGTGACGCGGTACGAAGGCTGTCGTGCCGCGCTTCGCGCTCAAATTGGTCCAGACGCCTCCGGGCGTCACCGTCTCGTTCAGAGAAGGCGGCACTGCGCTCGTTGGGCGGCCGGGCATCCTGACCCTCGGCCTCGACACGCGCTGCGACATCCTCGTGCGGGTCGAGCCGTGGGCGTGGGACGACTTCTGCAACGACGGCTGGGGTGGGCGACGAAACACGTCCTTCATCGTCGATGACGAAGGCCGGTGGACGGCCGAGCACCTCGGGCACGGTGGCAGCATTCTTCTCAACGGGGAGCCGTTGGCGCCGCGCAGGAAGGCGCTCGTCCTCGGCGATCGTCTGGCCCCGTCGAAGGACCTGATCTTCGAGCTCGTCGATGCCGATCAGCCCCACGCTGGCTCCGAGCCTCCGCCTGAGCTCCTCGACGCCGTTGCGGAGCAGCCTCTCGATGAAGGCCGATGGCACGTGCTCGCCGACTGGCTGATCGAGCACGAGGCGCCGCACGCGCTGATGGCGGCGTACGAGCTCAAGCTGCGTGACGGCACCAATGATCCCGATCTCCTCGGGGAGTACGCCTCGGCGCGGCGCCAGCGGCACGTCTTGAGCGAGCTGCGCTTCGATCACGTGACCTGGAAGTGCGGCTACGTGGTGGCGTGCAGCCTGTCGCTCGGGCCGAGAGATCGCGCAGAGCCAGAGCGTCTGGCGCGAGGCCTCGGGTCAGCCCAGTTCGGCGGCGTCTCGAGCGTGACGCTCCAGTGCAACGGGACCGAGTCAGGCGCGCGGCTCGAGACGGTGCTGGCCGCCCTGCCGAAGACGGTGCGGGTGGTGGGGCTGCAGTTCCACTCGGCCGTCCCGATCGCCTCGCTCATGGCGCTTCGGGTCCGTCCTGCGAAGGCCCACACGTTGCGGCTGCATCTGGCCGATCCCGTCGGGCCGCTCTCGCCGTTGGTCGACGTGCTGGTCGCCAGTGGTTGGCAGACGCTCGACTTCGAGGCGACGCGGCTGACCGATCGCGCCGCCGAGCTGCGTGAGCTCGTCGAACGGCACCCCACGACTCGCTTCATGCTCGGAGGCACATCGCTCTCGGCCTCCGTCGCTCGTTCCCTCGATCGCCCCAACGTCGACTGGGTCTGTGACGAGCACGACGCGATGCTGGTCGAACTCGAGACCGGCGCCGTGCTCCCTCTGTCGCGGCGCCGGCATGGCTTCGCCTGGGGGCTCTCGCTCGTGCCGTTCGGCGACGGGTGGACCACGCCCGACGGTGTCAGGCTCTTCGCGTCTGGAGAGCTGGTTCGAGGCGCCGGCCGGCAGTTCCTCTTCCTCGCGGGCCCGTCTTTGAATCGCCTCTACCGTGACTGGCTCGACGCAGCCGCACGCACGCCTTGACCGCCACGTCGCCTCATCCCAAAGGGTCACCCATGGAACCGCTCACGCTCTACGTCGACACCCACTGGATCTCGCCGTACGCGATGTCTGCCTTCGTCGCGCTCGAAGAGAAGGGCCTGCCGTACACGGTCAAGGAGATCTCGCTCCCGAAGCTGGAGCACCGCTCGCCCGAGTACCGGGCCCACACCGGCCGCATTCCGGCGCTCCAGCACGGTGACTTCTGGTTGGCCGAGTCGCAGGCGATCGTCGAGTACCTCGCCGAGACGTTTCCGTTTCCGAAGTACCCGAGGCTGTTCCCCGAAGATCTGAAGGAGCGGGGCATCTGCCGAGAGGTGATGTCGTGGGTGCGCAGCGATCTGATGCCGATTCGCGAGGAGCGCTCGACCGCGACCGTCTGGTACGAGACCACCACCAAGCCGCTGAGCCAGGCCGGCGTCGCCGCGGTCGCCCGGCTGCTCGCCGCGTGTGATCGCCTCATCCCCGAGGGCCGCACGACGCTGTTTCCTCAGTGGTGCATCGCTGACGCCGATCTCTCGATGATGCTCCACCGGCTCAACGCCAACGCCGATCCGCTGCCGCCCAAGGTGAAGGCGTACGTCGAGGCGAACTGGGCCCGCCCCTCGATCCAGAAGTGGAGCGAGCGCACGCGGCCGACGTACGTGCCGTACTGAGCGTTGCGCTCCATCGCACTCTGGAGTGTCAGCCCCTCATGCGTCACCTCGCGAGCCTCTTCGTCTTCGTCCTCGCCGCGACCGCGTTGGCCGACTGGCCCATGGCGCGCCGCGACTCGAAACGAACGGCCGAGACGGCTGAGCCGGCGAACCTTCGCGAGCCCGTCGTCACCTGGCGCAAGTACCTTGGCGGTGAGCTGGGCGCGGAGCAGGTGGTGGCGCTCGACGTCGAAGGTGACGGGTCGGTCGAGGTGGTGCTCATCGCCGGCGGCAAGCTCGTCGCCAAGCGACCCGACGACACCGTGGTGTGGGAGACGCCGCCGCTCGCGCTCACGTCGATCGCTCAGGTCACTGATCTCGACGGCGATGGCGCGCGAGAGATCATCGTCGTCGGTGAGAGCGCGTTCGTCGGCGTGATTGAAGCGCGCAGTGGAGCGCTCAAGTGGCGGCTCGCGCCGGGCACCTTCGGCACGGCGATCGGCTCGGTGCGCATCGCCGATCTCGACGCAGATGGGCTCGACGATCTCTACGCGGCGGACAACGCCTGCGGCAGCGTGAACGGCAGGCCCCGGGCACTGGCGTGGCACTTCCGCGGTGGGTTCGGTCCAGCAATCGACGACGGCAGCCGGGTGCTCTGGGAGCTGCCCGCCAACCGCGAGTACCACTGCGGTGTCGCTGACGTGGTGGCCGACCTCGACGCCGACGGCCGGCTCGAGGTGATCGCCTTCGGCATTCGCCGCGCGTACGCCTACGACGGCCTCACTGGAGCCGCGCTCGCCTCGGGTGCCACCGACCCCGGGTACGATCTGGGCTTCTCGATTCCGTACGGCGTCATGCGCACCGAATTGGTGGCGCTCGCTGGCGGGCGGCGCGCGATCGCTGCGGCGACGAACAACGGGTACGACCCTTCGATCAACTCCCGCGCGCTCTTCGTGATCACGTGGGACCGGGCCCGACCCGTGGCCGAGCGGATGAAGCTCGAGTGGCGGCGCGACGTCGCGAACCTCACCACCGACGTACATTCGTTCCCCGCGCGGCTGAGCGCCGATCTCGATCTCGACGGTCAGCCCGAGCTGGTCTCCACGTTCGTCGAGAGCGGCCGCACCACGTCGTACGTGTTCGACGCGCTGACCGGCGGGGTGAAGGCCCGCGCCGATGATGTGCGCGTGGTGGCGATGCAGGCGCTGGCACCGGGAGAAGCGCCAGTGGTGATCGTGTCTGGCGCGGCCGGACTGACGGGGCATCGTTTCACTGCGTTCACGAGCCAGGCCTTTCCCGCGCCCGAGTTCACGCTGCCTGCGGCCACCGTGTTGGGCATGGTCGACCGCCGGCTCCGTCGCTCCGTCAACAGCGGCGCCGAGTGGGCGACGGTTCCCGTGGCGGCCAGCACCCGGCGCGCGCTCGTCGTCGTGCGGAACCAGGCGGTCGAGGCGTGGTCGACCGGCGCCGTTCCTGCCGTCGTGCACACGCTGGCGTTGCCTGCCGGGCTTGGGCTGCGTGGCGTCGCGCCCCATCAGGGCGTGTCGGGCGCGGCCGAGGGCTTGTTGATCGCGCGCTCCGACGGCTACCTCATCGCGCTCAACGCCGCGCTGGAGCCCATCAACTTCTCCGATGGTGAGCTGCCGCAGCCGGGCATTCGAACGGGTGGCTCGTACTCCGGCCCGCGTGGCCTGGGGCACTCACCAATCACCGCGCGCTTCGATGGCGGACATGACGACGTGTTGGTGCGTGACTCGCTGGGGCGACTGCTTCGGCTCGATCCGCGCGCGGCCAACCTCATCACCGATCCCCTCGAACTCTGGTCGTGGCCGGGCGCTGCGTTCCCCGTCGCGATGGACGTCGATCAGAACGGCTCGCGGGAGCTGCTCGTCGCGCTCGAAGGTGACGTGCTCGTGGGACGTTCGCCAATGCTCGTCGAGCAGTTCCGCGTGCCGGGCCATGCGTCGTGGAGCTCGGCCGGAGCGCCGACGCCGATGCGCAGTGACGGCGGCTGGGTGTTCGGCTTTCCCCAGATGAACGCCAGCACGGGTGAAGGGCGCGCGGTCGTCGCCGGGCCTGCGGGCATGGTGTGGTTGGGGCCGTCGATCGTCACGGCAGGCTCGGGTCAGGGCTTCACCACGGTGGACGACTTCGATGGCGACGGTGACGACGATCTGATCGCCAGCTTGCGGGGCTCGCTCCACTTCTACCGAGGCCGCGACGGCGTCACGCTCGGCACCGCCGCGCCGACCTACTCGGTGATGCCGGTGACGGTGCGGGGCAGGGCGGGGCCGATCACCACGGTCGCTGCGGCGAGCTACCACGAGCTGCAGGCGCTCTCGCTGACGCGTCCAGTGGCGGCCACCACGGCCGCGAGCTGGAGCGTCTCGTTGCCGCAGCGCTTCTACAACGCGCTCGCCGCCACGCTCTCGTGCCCCTCGGGGCTGGTGATCGCCAACACTGGATTTCAATCGCCGCACCTCGTCGTCGTCGACGTGCAGACGGGCCTGGAGCGCGCGCGCGTGCTGCTCTCACGCGGCCAACGCTTCGGTTCCGACGGCGAGCTTGCCGACGCGGGCGTGCTCGCGGGCTCGCTGGGCAACGTCACTGCGATGCAGACGCTCTGGCCCGGGCAGTCGGCCATCGTGATCGGAAGCACCGATGGTTTTCTCTATGCGGTCGATGCCTGCACCGCCGGTGCGCCACTGCTCTGGGCGTTGGACCTACGCGCGCCGGTGGGCGAGCCGGTGACGGGCGATCTCGACGGTGACGGGCAACAAGAGCTCGTGCTCACCGCGGCCGATGGATTCTTGTACGGCATCGGCCCGCAGCGCTTCCCGTCGCCGGCTGCCGTGCGTGACGTCGACCCGACGCAGCCCGACGCGGGAGACGTCGACGAGTCGAACACGCCCGGCTCGCTCTCGGTGGAGTGGGACGCGGTGTCGGGCGCAACGGGGTACGAGTGGGCGCTTTTGACGGCAGGGGGAACGCCGGTGAGCCGCCACCCGACGGTTCCAGGCAACCCGTTCGTTCCAGTCGCCGCCGGTGTCACGAGCGCGACGGCGGTGGCGATGCTCCGCGACAACGCGAGGTACGTCTTCGCAGTGCGCGCTCTCGGACCAGCAGGCGCGTCGTCGGAGCGGTTGAGTGACGGCGTGCGGTACCGTCCACGTGATCCTCCAGACGCTGGGCAACTCGCCGACGCAGGTGTCGTGGTCGATGCGGGAATGCTCGCGCCTGATGCCGGGCCGACTGGCCCCGGTTCGATCAAGAGCACGTCAGGGTGTGGCTGCTCAGCGCCCGGTGGCGAACTCGTGACTGGTCTGCTGGTGGTCGCAGCGTGGGTTCGACGACGACGCTTCGGCGTTCGCAGCAGGTGAGCTGACGAGGGCGCGTCGAGCTGGCTCATCCGGGCGCGAGAAGCAGGCGCCCCCCCGACCTGGCGTCCGCCGACCGTCAGGAGCACGAGCGGAGAAGGGAAGCACCTGATGGCGCCGTCGCTCGCCGATCGTGAACGCTTAGAGGCCGCGCAGCGGTCCCGTACAGAACGCGGCGTCACCCCACGTCGTGTGCGTGCCGCCGAACGCGTTGAGGATCGAGACGAGCAGGTTGTTGTGCTGCTGCCCCGAGAACTTCACGTAGCGCCCCATCGTCCACCCTCCGGCGCCGCCGGCGAGCAGGTGCGGCATGTCGTCGTGCGAGTGCACGTTGCCGCGTGAGACGTCGCTGCCCTGGAACACGAGCGTGTTGTCGAGCAGCGTCTGCCCGTTGGGATCGGTCACGCTCTTCAGCCCCTCGAGGATGTAGGCGAACTGCTGCATCTGCCACCGGTCGCGATCGATCAGCTTCAGGCGGCCCATGTCGGTGTCGCCGTAGTGCGTGATGTTGTGGACCGACGAGTTGATGCCGAGGAACGGCATGCCGCGGTGGTTCTTCGCGTCGCTCCACATGATGGTGACGACGCGAGTGAGATCGCATTGGAAGGCCAGCAGCGTGAGATCGAGCTGGAGCTTGGCGACCTCGGGCATGGCGGCTTCGGTGAGGAACTGCAGCTCGCCGGGCGGCATCGGGGCAGGGCAGGTGCCCGGGGGCAACGCCGTCACTCGGCGCTCGAGCTCGCGCACCTTGGTGAAGTGCGCGTCGAGCCGTTGCTGATCGACCGCGCCCATGCGGCGCTTCACGACCGAGATCTGGCTGAGCACCGCGTCGAGCACCGACTTTCGACGAGCTTGCGTCGCGTCCAGCATCGGGCCGGGGCTGCCATCCATGAAGAGGTTGCGGAAGGTCACCTTCGGGTCGTTCTGCGGCAACAGCGGCATCGCGTCGCCGCCGTAGCTCATGACACCCGAGACATCGCGCTCCTGGGCGTTGACGCCGAGTTGCAGGCTTCCGAGTCGCGTGGTCTGGCCGATCATCGCGGCCAGTTCCTGATCGATCGACTTGCTCTTCGCCCAGCCGGCCGAGCTGCCGTCGTTGCCGATGAAGGTGCCGCTGTTGAGCTTCGCGCCAGTCAGCAGGGCGCCGAGGCCACGCTGGTGCATCTCGCCCGTGCCTTGAATGGCCACGTTCATGTCGATGCCCTGCACGAAGAGGCACTTGTCCTTGTACGGCACCAGCGGCTGGTGAATCGGACCGAGGGTGAAGGTGCGCTCGTCGGCGCCCGCGGTCGGAAACCACTGCGGCGTGAAGACGCCGTTGGGCACGTACGAGGCGATGAAGCGCTTCGGCAGCGGCCCATCAGCGCGGGCCCAGTCGGAGAGCAGCGGCAGCGCGACGGCGATGCCGCCAGCCCCGCGGAGGACGTTTCGCCGGCTCAAGCGCTTCATCGCGCCACTCCTGCCGGACGGGTCCGGAACGTGTCACTCATGATGATGGCGGTCAGCAGATCGTCGAACCGGCCCTGCGACGTCGTGAACTTCTCCTGCACCTGCGTGAGGCTGCACTGATCGCCAGCGCCCAGGCCGCGGCCCATGGCGAAGCGCATCCACTCCGAGGCGACGCAGTCGTGGACCTGGCGGGAGTCGGCGAGGCGGCGGGCGAGCTCACTGATGCCATTGAACGGCCCACTCAGCTTGTCGTCGCGCGCGGCGAAGACCGATCCCGACGCGTCGATCGTCTTTCCGTTCTCGAGGGTGCGGAAGGCGCCGACCGCGTCGTAGTTCTCGAAGCCGAAGCCGACGGGATCGATCAGCGCGTGACAGCCCGAGCAGTTCGGATCGACCGAGTGCTGGGCGAAGCGCTCGCGGGTGGTCGCGCCGGTGTTGGGCGCAGGCGGCACCGGGTTGAAGCCGGGCGGCGGTGCCGGGGGCGGCTGACACATCAGGTGGTCGAGCACGAAGATGCCGCGGCGAATCGGCGACGACTGATCGGGTGACGACAGGCGCGCGAGGAAGCCCGGCTGCGTCAACATGCCGAGCCGCTGCGAGTCGGGCATCGCGACGGGCGTGAAGTCGGAGTTCAGGCCGCTCCGGTTCGCGTACGACTGCATGAGATCGTTCACGTACAAGCGGTCGCTGACGAGCAGTGCCTTGAGCGTGCCCTCACGCGAGAGCGAGTCGCGCAGGAACAAGTCGAACGACTGCTGCCAGGCGCCGGCGAGCGCGGGTGAGAAGTTGGGGTAGTTCACCGGGTCTTTGCTCAACCTGGAGATGTCCTCGGCGCGCAGCCACAACGAGACGAAGCGCATGCGGCCGCGCATGCCTCTCGCGTCACTCAAGAGTCGCTTCGCCTGGGCTTCGAGCACGGTGGGATCTTCGAGCTGACCGGCCTCGGCGAGATCGAGCAGCGTGTCGTCGGGCGCCGAAGCCCAGAGGAGGTAGGACAACCGGCTCGCGAGCTCGGGCCCCAGCAGCGGC
>JAUXRI010000221.1 GCA_030681895.1 Myxococcales bacterium
GCCGCTGATGACCATGGTGAACGAGCTGCCGACCCGGCCCCCCCTGCGGTACGTAGGCCGTCCCGAGTCGGCGAGCCCCGCCACCGGATTCCTGTCGACCCACCAATACGAGCAGAAGCTGCTCGTCGAAGAAGCGCTGACGCGAGGACCCAATGTCCGTTGAGATCAAGGTACCGACGCTCGGAGAGTCGATCTCCGAAGCCATCATCGGGAAGTGGCACAAGAAGGTCGGAGACTCTGTCGCGGTCGACGAACCGGTGGCGGTGCTCGAGACCGACAAGGTGACCATCGACGTGCAGTCGCCCGAGTCGGGCACCATCGAGGCCATCAGCTTCGCCGAAGGCGCGAAGGTGAAGATCGGCGACGTGCTCGCGAAGCTGGCACCCGGCGCCGTCACGGCGAAGGCTGCAGCGCCCGCTGCGACCGTCGTTCCGCCCGCTGCCGTGCAGACCTTCGCGAAGGCCGAGCCCACCGGCGGCCCCAGCATCACGCCCGTTGCGCGCAACGTCGCGGCAGCCACCGGCGTCGACCCCTCGAAGGTGCAGGGCTCGGGCGCCAACGGCCGCGTGATGAAGGACGACGTTCTGAAGGCCGCCACGCCGGCCGCCGCGCAGGCGCCCTCGACGCCGCTCTCTGTACCCAGTGGCCCGCGCAGTGAAGAGCGCGTTCGAATGACGCCGCTGCGCAAGCGCGTCGCCGAGCGGCTGCTCCAGGCGCAGTCGAACGCCGCCATTCTCACCACGTTCAACGAAGTCGACATGAGCGCGGTGATGGCGACGCGCAAGCAGTACAACGAGAAGTTCGAGAAGAAGCACGGCGTGAAGCTGGGCTTCATGAGCTTCTTCGTGAAGGCGTCGATCGAGGCGCTCAAGTCGTTCCCGGCGATGAACGCGTTCATCGAAGGCGACGAGGTCGTCTTCCACCACTACTACGACGTCGGCATCGCGGTGTCGGGCAGCCGCGGCCTCGTGGTGCCGATCGTTCGTGACGCCGATCAGAAGTCGATGTCGGAGCTCGAGAAGACCATCGGCGACTACGGCGCGCGCGCGAAGGCCGACAAGCTGACGCTGCCCGAGCTGCAGGGCGGCACGTTCACCATCACCAACGGCGGCATCTTCGGCTCGATGTTGTCGACGCCGATTTTGAACCCGCCGCAGACCGGCATCCTCGGCATGCACAACATCGTCGAGCGCGCGGTGGTGAAGGACGGGCAGATCGTCATTCGCCCCATCATGTACGTCGCGCTCTCGTACGATCACCGGCTCATCGATGGCCGCGAGGCCGTGCAGTTCCTGGTGCGGGTGAAGGACTGCATCGAGGACCCGGAGCGAATCCTCCTCGAGATCTGAAGTCGCTTGCGAAGCCGGCGCTGAGAAATCAGGCGCCGGCTTCTTCGTTTCACGAACAGTCTTTCGACCCACGAGGTTGCGCGCATGGCTTCCGCCGACGAGCTGATCCTGCAGATGCAGCACCTGGCCGCGCAGGCGAAGGCCACGCGCGCCGCGAGCGGACAACGCGCAGGCCTCGATCGCCTCAAGTCATCGACGCAGAAGATGGCGTACGAGAAGCAGACCGAGGTCGACGCGCTGACCCAGGCGATCGCCGGCGCCGAGGAGCGGGTGGACGAGCTCCGAAAAGGCGGCATCGTCGGTGACGAAGCCAAGGAATACGTCGCGCTGCGAAACCTCATCGACGAGTCGAAGAAGCAGCTCGTGAAGTCGAACGCCCAGCTTCAGTTCGCGCTCGACCGCATGGAACTGGTGGAGCGCCGCGAGTACGAGGCGTTTCACGCCGAGGTGAGAGCCGAGACCCACGGCCAGCTCGCCGAAGATCCCCTCTTCAACAAGACGTGACGGGACTCCAACGGCGACCCCGTCTCTGACGGCTGTCACCACCTCGTTGCAGGGGGGGGGCATGGATCTCTGCGTGTGCGTTTCGGTAGGTTTCACCTGTCTTCCGTGGGGGGACCGTGAAGCGCACGTCGCGCTCCACGACGACTTGGAGTCAGGCTGCATGGCAACTGGAACAGTGAAGTGGTTCAACGATGCGAAGGGTTTTGGTTTTCTCGTGCAGGACGGCGGTGGCGAAGACGTGTTCTGCCACCACACGGCCATCCAGATGGATGGCTTCCGGACGCTGGCGGAAGGACAGCGCGTCAGCTTCGACGTGACGAAGGGCCCGAAGGGCCTGCAGGCACAGAACGTCAAGGCTGCCTGATCACCCGATTCATCGGCTGATCACTCCGTCAGATGGTTCGATCGAAGGCCCGGCACTCCGACAGGAGACCGGGCCTTTCGCTTTGCGCAGCCTTCATTGCTTCGCTGACACTCTTCGGGCAAATCCACCGTCGGCTCGTTTCTTCGAGGTGGCAGTGGACGCGACGACGATGAACAAGCTGTTGACGTACGGCGTTCAGAACGGCGCGTCTGACATTCACTTCCGGCCCGGCGACCCACCCACCTTCCGCGTCGGCGGCATGCTGCGGCCCATCAAGGGCGACAAGCTGGGGCCGACGCACACGCGACAGGTGGCGATGAACGTCATCTCGAACCCCGCGATGCAGACGCAGGTCGACACCCTGCAGGAATACGACACCTCGTACATGCTGGCCGGCGTCGCGCGCTTTCGCGTGAACGTGTACCGGCAGCGCGGCTCGCTCGCGGTGGTGCTGCGGGTGATTCCGACCGAGGTGCCGACGCTCGAGAGCCTCAAGCTGCCGCCCATCATGAAGGCCATCGCGTCGAACGAGCGTGGCCTGGTGCTGGTGACGGGCAGCACGGGCGCGGGCAAGTCGACCACGCTCGCGGCGATCGTCGATCACATCAACCGCAACGACTCGGTGCACATCCTCACCATCGAGGACCCGATCGAGTTCATGCACCGCAACATCCGCTCCAGCATCTCGCAGCGGGAGATCGGTCACGACACCAGCGACTTCGGCTCGGCGATGCGCTCGGCGCTGCGGCAGGACCCCGACGTCATCCTCGTCGGCGAGATGCGAGATCACGAGACCGTCGACATCGCGCTGAAGGCGGCCGAGACGGGCCACCTCGTGCTCTCGACGGTGCACACCACCGACGCCATCAAGACCATCAGCCGGCTGCTCTCGTTCTTTCCCGGTGACGAGCAGAGCGCGGTGCGAGGCCGCTTGTCGGAAGCGCTCAAGGCCACGGTGTCACAGCGCCTGCTCCCGAAGGTCGATGGCCAGGGCATGGGGCTGGCGATGGAGATCATGATCCAGACGAAGACCATTCAGGAATACATCCTCGATCCCGCGCGCACCGGCGGGCTGAAGGACGTGATCGAGAAGGGCCGCACGTACGGCATGCAGTCGTTCGATCAGCACCTGTCGGAGTTGTTCAAGACGGGCCAGATCTCGATCGAGACGGCGCGCGCGGCGGCGTCGAACCCGGCCGACTTCGAGCGCAACCTGGCGTTCGAGTAGCCGCTTCGGTCAGTGCACGAAGAGGCGGCTGAGCTGCTCCGAGGTGAGCATCAGCCGCGCCCACCACGCGGTGAAGAGCAGCTGACCCACGAGCAGCGCGATGGCGGTGGCGTCGAGCCCACCAAACGCCGAGCGCAGTGACACCTCGGCGATCACCCCGATCACCAGCGCCCCCAGCATCCACCGGGGCGCGGCGCTTCGTCTGGCCAGCGCGAGCCGCAGCGCCACCATCGCCACGACCGTCACCACTGCGCGCGTCACCAGGTGGCCGAGCGTCAGGAGGAGCCACTCGCGCGCCTCGAGCTCCATCAGCACCTCGATGCTCCGCTCCCGCAGCCCGTCCCACGCGTGCGCCAGGCTCTGCACGAGGCGCAGCGGCGCGAGGAACAGCAGCACCGTCGCCAGCAAGGACCAGCCAGCGAGCGCCGGCGCCTCGCGGGAGAACGGCTGACAGCCATCACAGAAGACCTGCGTGTCACGCGTGCGCCGACACACGGCACAGACGACCCGGCCGCACTGCGCGCACCGCCCTTCGCCCACGGTCTGATGCACGGGACAGGTGGTCGCCGCCTCGATGGGCGCGCTCCCCGGCGGCCCGGTCATCGCCCGCCACGGAGTGAGACGCTGCGCCGTCGACCAGTCATCACGAGCTCAGAGGCAGTAGCCCGTCGTCGTGTTGCACGTGCCGCCACCGGGACAGCCGAAGCTCGCCGTGGTGCACGCCGGCCGGCAGATGCCGGAGCTGCTGGCGGATCCAAAGGCAGCACACACGTAGCCCGCGCGGCAGGTCGACTGGCCGCTCTGCGCACCGGGACAGGTTGCAGCGCAGAACGGGACCGTCGCACCAGAGCCGACGCACGCTGCTCCGCCGGGGCAGATGCCCGGGCACTGCTGCCACGTCGGGCACGAGCCCGTCATTCCGGTGCACGCAGACGAGCAGTAGCCACCATTGGGCCACGGGAAACAGATGCCGGTGGTGGAGGGCTCACATTGGGTGTTCGTGGTGCAGGTCGCGCCAGTGGGGCTCAGCGCGGCCGTGCAGCTCCCGTTCGTGCACACCGCGTTCGGAGGGCAGCTGGAGCACTGGCTGCCGAAGTTCCCGCACGCCGCAGGGGAGTTGCCCATCTGGCAGAAGCCGTTCAGACAACAGCCCGGACAGTTCGACGGCGAGCACGACGGGCCTACGTCGATGCGGGTGCAGCTGCCGTTCGAGCAGACCGAGCCGTTGGGGCAGTTGACGCACTGGCTCCCGAACGCACCACACGCGATCGCCGAGTTGCCAGCCTGACAGAGACCGCCGCGACAGCAGCCCGCGCAGTTCGCAGGCGAACACGTGGGCGTGCAGGTGCCGTTCACGCAGTTCGAGCCGCTGGGACAGCTGACGCACTGGTTGCCGAACGCACCGCAAGCGTTGAACGCCGTGCCACCCCGGCAGACGCCGTTCTGACAACATCCCGCGCAGTTCGCCGGGGAACACGAGGGCGGCGCGCTGCAGAAGCCGTTCGAGCAGACCGAACCGCCGGGGCAGTTCACGCACTGACTCCCGAACGCACCACACGCGAACGTCGAGTTGCCGGACTGACAGACGCCGTTCTGACAGCAGCCACCACACGTCATCGGGCCACAGGCCCCCGCCGCGCAGGTGCCGTTCTGACACAGGAACGGCTGCGGGCAGAAAAGGCACGCCTGGCCATTGAGGCCGCACTCGAACTCGCTCTGGAACGGGCCGGGAACGCACGTGCCGTTGCCGCTGCAGCAGCCGCCTGGACACGTCGCCCCGTTGCAGACGCCTGCGTCGAGCGGCGATTGGCACGAGCCGTTGTTGCAGATCCGTCCCGGGCCACATGACGCACACTGCTGACCGAAGAGGCCGCACACGTTCGCGTTCTGGGCCTGGCGCGGCAGGCACTGTCCTCCGATGCAGCAGCCGTCGGGGCAGGTCTGCGGGCTACACGACGGCGCTGAGCAGAAGCCGTTCGAGCACACGCCACCTGGAGGACACGCCGAGCACTGCTGACCGCCGATTCCGCAGCGCGCGGAGCTCTGCGCCGGCGGCGTCACGCACTGGTTGTTGCTGCAGCAGCCGTTGGGACAGGAGCGCGCGTTGCACGTCGGCGGGGCTCCGGTGCACTGGCCGTTGACGCACGTCTGGCCCGGGTTGCAAGAGCCGCACATCACGCCGTTGGCGCCGCACACCGTCTCGCTCTGAAGGAACGGCGCGAGGCACGAGCCCTGAATGCAGCAGCCCGCGCATGACATCGGCCCGCACGGAGGCCCCGGCACGCAGGTGCCCTGCGCACTGCAGTTCGTCCCCGGAGGGCACTGGGCGCAGGTCGCCCCGCCGCTGCCACACGCGAAGTTGAGCTGCGCGGCGAGGGGCACGCACTGGCCTCCCTGACAGCAGCCCGGGCACGTCATCGCATTGCAGCCCGCGGTCGGCCGGCACTGGCCTCCCTGACACGTCTCAGTCATCCCGCACTCGATGCACACCGAGCCGCCCGCGCCGCAGTACGGCGTGCCCGTCGGATCGAAGCACGTGCCATTCAGGAAGCAGCCAGTACACGGGCCGCCGCCGCCGAAGCCACCTGCGAAACCGCCCGCGAAACCACCGGCGAAACCACCGGCGAAGCCGCCGCCCGTCGGGCGTCCACCACCACCACCGACACCGCCGCCGGTCGGGCGTCCACCACCGCCACCGACGCCGCCACCACCCGTCGGGAGACCTCCACCCGTCACGAAGCCACCGCCGGTCGGCCGCCCACCTCCGCCACCGACGCCGCCGCCCGTCACGAAGCCGCCTCCCGCGGTCCCTCCGCCCGTGACGCGGCCACCCGCCTGCCCACCATCACCGGCACCCGGCGGCACACACCTGAAGTTCACGCATTGCCAGCCGCTCCCGCACGGCGCGAGGGCGTCGCACTGCCGCTCGTCGACAGGCTCGAAACAGCTGCACGAGGCGACGGTGACGACGAACACGGCGCTGACGACTGAACGGAGTTCGCGCATGGCGTCAGCAGGGTAGCCCCTGAGTCGCGCCGGGCAACAGACCGGCTGGTCATTGGCCGACGAGCGTCCTTCGGAGCGGTGCGCCCGCGTGGTACACCTCAAGCGCGGCCACCCACTCCCAGCACCCGAACGGCCGCGGGGGTGTCATGTCGGAAGCTGGTGTCGACGATCCGCTCCTGGGCAAGGTCCTGAGCGGACGCTTTCAGATCGTCGAGCCGATCGGCATGGGCGGCATGGGCCGCGTGTACAAAGCCATTCAGCAGCCACTCGATCGCATCGTCGCGCTCAAGGTGCTCAACCCCCGCTACGACGGCAGCCGCGACCCGGGCTTCGAGCGGCGCTTCTTTCTCGAAGCGTCGATGACCGCCAAGCTGAAGCACCCCAACACCATCACGGTGCACGACTACGGCCGCACCGACGACGGCATCTACTTCATCGCGATGGAGTACCTCGAGGGCGAGACGCTCCAGGCCGTGCTCACCCGCGAAGGCCCGATGCCGTGGACGCGCGCGCTCGCGGTGGGCGCTCAGGTGGCGCGCTCGCTTCGTGAGGCCCACAAGCTCGGCCTGGTGCACCGCGATCTGAAGCCCGCGAACGTGATGCTGCTCGCCGAGGGCACGGGTGGTGACGTGGTGAAGGTGCTCGACTTCGGCCTGGTGAAGGCCTTCGCCTCGGACCTGATGCAGAAGAGCGACACCGAGCTGACGCAGGCAGGCGTGTTGCTGGGCTCCCCGCTGTACATGGCGCCCGAGCAGGCGCGCGGCGACACCGATCAACGCACCGACATCTACTCGCTCGGAGTGCTGCTCTTTCAGTGCCTCGCGGGGCGGCCGCCGTTCCAGGGCAAGGACTCCATCGACATCATCGTCAAGCACGTGAAGGAGAAGCCGCCCGAGCTCAAGAGCCTGCGCGCCGACGTGCCGAACGAGGTGAACGACCTGGTGATGAAGTGCCTCGAGAAGACGCCGACGACGCGGTACCAGTCGATGGACGAGCTGCTCGAGGCGATGCGGGTCGCGGTGTCAGGCCAGGGCATCTCGGGCCTCTTCATCGACCCGCGCACGTTCTCGAACCCGATGTCGCCGTCGACCTCGGCCTCGCAGGCGACGCGGGCTCCGAGCTCGACGCGCGTGAAGATCGCCTCGCCGTCGGTGCTCGACCCTTCGGCGACGCGCAACGGCCGGGTCATCGAGGTGCCGTCGGTCGAGGTGGAGATCACCGAGAGCGGCACGCACCCGGGCGGCCGCTCGAAGCTGCCCTTCGTCCTCGGCGTCGCGGCGCTGGTCGTCCTCGGCGTCGGCGTCGGTGGCGCCCTGGCGTGGCGGAGCACGACCAGGGACGTCGTCGAGGTCCCGGTTCCGCCGCCCCCGGTGAAGGAGCCGGTGAAGACCGGCGACCCCGTCGTCACGCCTGACACGCCACAGACGCCTTCCGTCGAGGTGGTGTTCGACGTCGACAGCGAGCCGCAGGGCGCGACCGTGACGCTCGGCGGAGCGGTCGTCGGCACCACGCCCTTCTCGTTCTCGGTCACCCGCACCGATGACGCGCCGGCGCGCGCCGAGCTGGCGTTCTCGCTCGAGGGCTACCAGGCCACGACGATGCTCGCGCAAGGCTCGACGGGACATGTGCCGGTGAAGCCAACGCTCACCGCGCGCAAGGTGGCGACGCCTCGGCCCAACCCGAGACCGAAGAACCCGAAGAACCCGAAAAACCCCAACCCCGACACCGGCTACAAGGACGACCCCTACCAATGACGAACACGTCGTGGGCCCTGTTTCGGGCGTTGGGCACGCGGGCCCGCCTCGCTGCGGGCCTCCTGCTGGTGTGGGCGACGACGACGCTGGCGGATCCCCGCGTCGAGGCCCGCCGTCACTTCAAGACGGGCATGTTCCTCATCAACGAGGGCCGCTACGACGAGGCGATCTCGGAGCTGCTCGAGGCGTACTCGATCAAGCCGCACCCGAACGTGCTCTTCAACGTCGCGCGCGCGCACGAAGCCGCAGGCCGCGCCGTCGAGGCCGTGAACTTCTACCGCCGCTACCTCGACACCAACCCGCCCGACGCCGACAAGGTGCGCGAGACGCTGAACAAGCTCGAGCCGCTCCTGCCGAAGAAGGTCGAGCCGGTCGTCGAAGTGCCGAAGGTGGTGGAGCCGAAGAGCGACCCGAAGCCCAAAGTCGGCCCCGCCGTCGACGACGCGACGCTCGCGAAGATGGCCGCGCTGACCGAGCGGCTCGAGAAGGCCGTGGAGCAGGCCGAGCGTCGCGCCGAAGCCGATGAACAGGCGCTCGAGACGCCGAAAGAGGCGGCTGCGGCTCCAGCGCCGACGGACGACTTCGGAGTGCCCTACGAAGAGACCGTCGTGGCCGCCGCCCGCCGAAGCCAGTCGAGCCTCGAGGCGCCCAACGCCACCACCGTCATCACCGGCGACGAGATTCGTGCGTCGGGCCTCACCAGCATCCCCGAGATCTTGCGCCGCGTGCCCGGGGCCGAGGTGATGGCGATGGGCTTCTCGAGCAGCAACCTGTCGATTCGCGGCTTCAACCAGCGCATCAACAACAAGGTGCTGGTGCTCGTCGACGGCCGGCCCGAGTACCAGGACTTCCTCGGCGTCACGCTGTGGCCCGTGCTGCCCGTCGGCATCGAAGAGATCGAGCGCATCGAGGTGATTCGTGGTCCCGCCGGCGCGCTCTACGGCGCCAACGCGATGCTCGGCGTGGTGAACATCATCACGCGCGCGCCGGGCACCGGACCACGGGCTGAAGCGACGGGGCTGTTCGGCAACGGCAACCTCGCGGGCGGCAGCTTCGTGGCCTCGGGTGGAGAAGCGCTCAAGTACCGCGCGTCGGTCGGTTACCTGCAGGCCGACAAGTTCACCCGCGACTACGAAGAGGGCCGACCCGACGTCGAGAGCGCGCTGCCCGAGCCGAACCTCGCCCTGCGTTCGGCCCGCGCGAACCTGACGGCCTTCTACGCCTTCAACAAGACGTTCAGCCTCGCGGCGTCGGGCGGCGTGAACCGGCTCTTCACCGAGGTCTACGGCATCGGTCTGCTGCGCAACTTCTACCTCGACGGCGTGGGCGGCTACGCGAAGGCCGACTTCACGGGGGGCCCCATCAAGGCGCGCTTCTTCTGGAACCACCTCAGCGCCGCCGCGGGCCCGCAGTACAACGTGCTCGGTCAGCGCAGCATTCAGACGACGCTCGAATCGAACGTGTTCGACGCCGAGGTGCTGTTCCAGCAGGGGTTCGAGCTCGCGGGGCGCCACCAGCTTGGCGTCGGCGTCTCTGGCCGGCTGAAGCGGCTCGACTGGGGCTACACCAGCGGCCTCACCGAAGAGCTCCACGCGGCTGCGTTCTTCCAGGACGAGTGGCGCGTCATTCCTTCGCTCACCATCGTCGGCAGCTTCCGCATCGATCGCCACCCGCTCATCGACAAGGGCAAGCCGGGCGTGGTGCCGTCGCCGCGTCTGTCGCTGGTGTTCTCTCCGTTCGAGGGCCACGCGTTTCGCGGCATGGTGTCGAGCGCCTTCAGGCAGCCCACCTTCCTCGAGAGCTACGTGAATCTGCCGATCCCCACGCCGGGTGTCTCGGGCGCGTCGGTGCTCACACAAGGCAACCGGGAGCTCAAGCCCGAGAGCCTGCTGTCATTCGAGCTCGGGTACCGGGGCGAGGCTGCGCGGCTCGGCCTCTCGTGGGACTTCGCGGGCTACATCAACTTCGTAAACAACCTGATGGTGCTCTCGGCGGTGGCGCCGTTGACGGCTGACGCGGCGTTCGACGCGCGCTCGCAGACGTATCTGCTGGGGCGCTCGACGTTCGTGAACGACCCGGGCAACTACCGCGCGATCGGTGGAGAGCTGGGCCTGACGTGGAACGCGACGCGAGGCCTCGACCTGCGCGCCTCGTCGGCGGTGCAGACGATTCAGTCGGTCGAGAACGCCACCGTGTGTGGAGCCTGCACCCAGGCGCCTGCGCTCAAGCTCAACGCGGGCATCATCTATCGCAGCCCCGTCAACCTCGACGTGTCGGCCGACCTCTCGTACGTGACGAGCACCGTCTGGGTCGAACGGGAGCCGTCTCCCAGCGACCCGACGCAGATCCTCAACGTGCGCAACGCGCTGCCCGGCTTTGCGGTGGTGAACGCGCGCATCGCCTACCGGCTGCTCAACGACAAGGTGACCTTCGCGGTGGTGGGTCAGCAGCTCGCGGCCGCGCACCAGGAGCACCCCTTCGGCAACAACATCAACCGCCGCGTCTTCGCGCAGCTCTCGGTGCAACCATGACGCGCTCCTCACTCACCTTCGCGCTGCTCGTCGTCCTCTCGAGCTGTGAGCCGCCGCCGGTCTTCCCTGGCGCCGATCGCCGCCAGAACTCGAGGCCCGCGCGCGTCGAGGGCGAAGTCGTCGTGTCTTCGACGGCTCGCGGGAACGTCGTGGTGTTGCTCTTCGACGCGGCCCGCCCTCCTCCGCCGACGGGAACCGGGCGGCCGCTCACCTTCGCGCTCGTTCCGCGCACCAGGCTCTTCGGCGACGTGCGTGACTTCGACACTGGCCCCTTCGTGGCGCCGTTCGCGTTCTCGTTCGTCAACCCCGGCCAGTACCAGATTCGCGCCTTCATCGACGCCAACGACGACTTCGTGCCCTGGTACGGCGTGACGAACGAGGTGAACACTGGCGACGTCGGCGGCGCGGCCATCGACTCGATCAGCAAACTGCCGTTGACCATCGACGTGCCCGCGCAGGAAGACGGCACCCCGACGCCCGCGCTCGACGTACCCGTCAGCATCGGAGACACCGCGCGCGTTCCCGTCGACCGGCCCGTCTTCGAGGTCGCGATGGCTGGTACGAACGTGCCGCTCACCGAGGCCACGCTGGCGGGGGCTCCGTTGGCGCTCGACCTGCGCGTGAGGCCCGTCACCGAAGGCGTGGTGCGCCAGCCGATGCCGATCTTCCTCGCGCGCTTCATCGACGACAACGCCGACGGCATGCCGGACGACGCGAATGGCGACGGCGTGCCGGACATGTGGCCGCGCGTGGTGGTGCGGAAGATGGCCAACGAGGCGGTCGGCGTGAATCCGCTGGCTGACGAGAACGACCTCGATCGCAACGGCCTCATCGACGAGACGGGCGCTGACTACGATCACTTGAACCCGATGAGCGGAGCCACCATCCCCGCTGACGGCACGCCCGATCTCGTGGTGCTCGCCGCAGGCATCAACCCGACCGAGCTCGCTCCCCAGCTCGTCGACGCCATGGGCCGGGTGAAGGCCACGCCGACGCCCATCACGCGTCTGCCCATTCTCATTCGCCCCACGGCGCTCGACGCCACCGACTCCCGGCGGCCGGTGCCCATCAAGGGCGTGCCCGAGGGCCGCTACGCCATCACCGTGATTCAGCAGACCGGCCAGACGTGGCGCGTGCCCAACGAGCTGCAAGACGGGCTCGCCACCCGGTTCGGCCTGCCCATCGTCTCGAGCCAGACCTTCGTGGTGCGCGTCGGCCCCAGGTGACCTGAGCTGGGGTTGCTCACCTGTGCAAGGCGTTGCGCGCTCGCCCGCGCGGCCTCGACGGAGACGCGATGGAACACGACTTGCTGTACGTCTCGGCATGAACCAGCTCGTCTGCAGCCTCGTCGTCCTCCTCCTCGTCTCTGCCTGTGGCCCGGAGGTGCACTCGGGCTCGGTGAGCGTGTTCCCGGACGGTGTGAACCTCAGGCTGCCGGAGCAGGAAGCGGGGTGTCGGGTGCTCGAGCCCGAATTCCACGCGACCGCCAATGGCCTCGGGGCGAACTTCGAGGACCGCGGAGGCGGCGAGTGCCGTCAGGTGAAGCTCGGTGGAAGCCTGCTGACGATCGTCCCCAGGGACCCCAACGCGACGGTTCGTTCGTGTGCGTGCCGCGACGCAGAGGTCGCCGCGAAGAACGACGATCTCGCAGCGTTCGAGTTCAGCGTGTGCTCCGGTGACTCGTGCGCGCGGGCCTCGTGGCCAGCGCCGCCTGCGATGCCAACCCTCGAAGCCGAGCCACAGGCCGATGGGTGGGTGCTGGTTCGAGCCGTGCGCACCGCGCCGAAAGACGCGACTGAGTTCTTCTCGATCTCGTTCCTCGCGAACGGCAAGGGCACGCTTTCGACGCACAGCCGGACCGAGTACCTCGCCGATCGCTCCGTTCGGGTGAAGATCTCGGAGTTCGACACCGACGTCGTCGCGCTGGGCCAGTGGTCGATCTCGGTCGAACCGAGCAGCTGCGACTTCGCGTCGTGCGCGCCACGGTCGGCCCGCGACTCGACGAAGCTGCGCCTGAAGTGAGGCTGCCCTGTTCCGTCGGGCGCCCGGTGGTGTATGGGCCAGCCACACCTGCATCGGGGGCTGACATGACGGCAAAGAAGACGACGAAGACGACCACGACGGCGAAGCGTCCTGCGAAGAAGAAGACCGAGATGAAGAGCACGACGCCGATGGTGGAGAAGGCGTTGAACGAGATCTACTCGCTGCAGATCGGCACCGGCTTCAGCCTGCTGACCCAGCTCGTCCCCGGCGGCGCGGTCGCGGTGACGCGGGTTCCGGCCGGCGCTGACCTCGCGGTGTCGTACTGGAAGGAGCCCACGCACCGGGCCCACCCCGAGGCGAAGCTGACGCGCATCACGATGCACGTGCGGCTCGATGGCGTTCTCCTCACCCCGCTGGTCGTCGCGCAGCGTGACGACTCGGAGCGCCTGGTGCGCCTGTCGCCGATGATGACGGTGCCTGCCAACGGCAAGCTGTTCGAGTACTGGTTCGAGCTCGAGACCGACAAGAACGAGACGCTCTGGGACAGCAACTGGGGCAACAACCACTGGCTCGAGCTCGTCGACGCGTCGGGAATGCCGAGCTCGGTCGCGGCGACCCCGTCGAACCACGCCGAAGCCTGACCTGCTGCATGGAGCGCCTGTGGTGAACGCCTTCGGAGCTGCTCCATGTTGACGGCGGTGTTGTCTCGCGCCGAGGTCTCGCGGCACATGCAGGCGCTGCACCTGTTGACCGAGGTGCGGCAGGCCTTCGGTACGCGCGGCCTGGTGGGGACAGAGCAGTCGAGCTTCGACGCTCCGTCGGGGAATGGACCGACGGTGGTGCGGCAAGGAACGCACCCGGGGATTCCGGCGTGGAGCCTGATGGTCCGCGCCGCGCTCCCGGCCTCGTCGAAGTCGTCGGGTGCGCTGCTGCAGCTCCATGACAAAGAGAGCGGGCAGCTGCTGGCGGTGATGGATGGTGGGCACCTCACGGCGCTGCGAGCGTCGATCGTCGGAGCTCTGGCGGCCGATGTGCTCGCGAAGCCCGAAGCGAAGAACGTCGCGCTGCTGGGAACGGGGCCGGCGGTGTCGAGCGCGCTCAAGGCGCTGCGGCTGGTGCGCACGCTCGAGCGCGTCACCTTGTACGACTTCGATCTCGCCGCTTCGACGGAGCAGGCGCTGCGGCTGCACCAGACGCTCTCGGCTCGCGTGCGCGCGTGCGAGTCACCGGAAGAAGCCGTGTCGCGCGCCGACCTCGTGGTGCTCGCGAGCAACGTGCCGCTGCCGACCGACTCGCTCGCGCCGGGCACGCACGTGACGGTGATGAACGCCGAGAAGCACCTCGTCGCGCCGCTGCCGCCGAGCCTGATGGAGCGGGCGCGGTGTTTCTGTGACGACGCGCGGGCGCCGATGGCGTGGGCTCCGAAGATGGTGGGAGAGCTCGCGCAGGTGATCAGCGACGCGGTGCCCGCGAGGACCTCGGCGGAGGACGTGACGGTGTTCTTCTCGATCGGCCCACCGTTCCTCGATCTCGTGGCGGCGTGGCATGTCTACGAAGGCGCGAAGGCAGACGAGGCGTTGACCCGGCTCGATCTCGAGGCGTGATCGACAGTCCGAGTCACCGCGTCAGCGTGATTCGTGCCGAGAGCGGCGTCCCCGGCAGGGCCTCTTCGTCCACCGGGAACGTGAGCGTTCCTTCGAGAACAGTGTCACGGACCGTTCCGACGACGGTGACATCGGACTCAGAACGCCACGACACCGTCCCGCCATCGGAGACGCCAACCAGCGTGCCTTCGGGCTCGAACACCAACGTCTTGGGATCTTCCCAGTAGACGCGTCCGGTGATCGTTCCAGCATCCTCTTCAAGGACGAACCGAACACCCACCTTGTCCGGTGACTCGAGCCTGCCGGTCCACGTCCCGGTGAGCCCTGAAGTCGCCCGACACGACGCTGAGAGCAGAAGAAACAGGAGCACCTTTTTCAGCATGCGCTCGTAGTCCAGACCTGCGCCCCTCAACGACTCGACCCGTCGGAGCGCGTTCTCAGGGCCTGCCCACGAACTCGACGAACGCGCGCACGACATCACCTTCGTGCGCAGGCCCGCGCTCCTGCTCCTTGAGCGCCTCGAGGTGGTAGTGCATCACGCAGCCCGTCGCTGCCGGCTCGAACCACACGCTCCCGGACACGCCGTCACGCACGCCCGACGACGGCACCCAGCGCGACTTGAGGGCCTCGTCGTCCCACACGAAGACGAGCGCGTAGGCCAGCGACTCGCCGAACTCGTAGAACACCTCGAGCGGCCGGCCGCGCGCATCGGACCGCACCACCTTCACCGTCTTCAGGCCAGGCACCCACCGGCGCTGCTGAACCACGTCGCAAAACGCCCGGTACGCCTCTGGAGCCGAGATTGTGAGCGGCTGCACTTCCATTGACTCAGTGTCGCGTGAGCAAAGCGCCGTTGCGTGACGAGCGTGTAACAACTCAACCGTGATGGACGGGCCGGACTATGTGCGACCCATGACTGCTGCCGCGCACACCCAGGCACCGGGCCGACAGACGCCCCTCGAGCGCATCCGGACGATCGAGGAGCTGGGTCCCCGTCGCCTCACGGGCACGCCGACTGAGAAGGCAGCGCAGGAATACCTCGGGCGTGAGCTCGCGGGCCTCGGCTACCAGCTCGACTGGCGCCCGTTCCGCTGGAGCCAGAGCCTGTACGCCAACCTCATGGTGCACTTCGGCCTCGCCGCCCTCGCGACGGGCATCGGCCTGACGGCGCCGTTCGTCGGCGCGGCGCTCCATGCGCTGGTCGCCCTGTCGTACGCGCTCGAGTCGAACCGCCGTGCGCTGCTGATTCGCAGTCTCTTCCCATCGATCACCTCTCAGAACCTGCTCGCGACCCGCGCCGCGAAGGGCACCCGGCGAAAACGAATCGTCCTCATCGCGCACGCCGACGCCGCGTACACCGGCATGCTGTTTCATCCCTCGCTCCTCACGGTGGCGACGAAGCAGCCGCCGGCCGGGCTCGGGTGGTTCAAGAAGCAGCTCGGGCTGGCGACGGCGAGCGTGGCGGTGATGGCGGTCCTCGAGCTGCTCGCGGGCGCCGGCGTGTGGAGAGCACCAACCTGGCTCCGCGGCGCCGTCACCATTCCGGCGACGCTCACCTTCCTGCTCAACCTGGACGTCGTGCTGCGCAACCGCGTCGTGCCGGGCGCAGGCGACAACCTCTCGGGCTGCACCGGCTGCGTCGAGCTGGCGTACCGCCTCGAGCGCACGCTGCCTGACGACGTCGAGCTGGTCATCGTCATCTCCGGCGGCGAGGAGGCTGGCACCGGTGGCGCGCTCCGCCTCGCCGAGCAGGTGATGAAGACGAAGGAGTGGACGCCGCAGGACACCATCGTGCTGGGCCTCGACGGGCTCGCGGCCGGCACCTTGCGAATCCTCGAAGAGGGCGAGCTGTGGCCGATGCCGATCGCGCCGTTCCTCGTGGCTGCGGTGAAGGCCGAGAACGAGGCGCGCCCCGAGCTGCTTCCCGTCACGACGTACGTGATTCCCTCCGGAGCGACCGACGCCCTGCCCTTCCTCGTGCGCGGCTTCCCGGCCGTGACGCTGACGTGCATCGACCCCATCATCGGCGCGCCGCGCAACTACCACTGGCCGACCGACACCTGGCGCAACCTCGAGCCTGCCGAGCTGGAGCGGAGCATCGAGTTCGCCGAGCGGCTCATTCTGCGGTTGAGCCGAAGCTGAACTGAGCTTTTCCTGACGATGAGGCACCGCCGCTCCGCTCGTTTTCTCGTCACGTGAGAAGGCCGAACCACTGGCCGCTGGCGGACGAAGCCCCGTTGACGAGAGGATGCACCCCGTGACGACTTCCCCCCGATTCCTGCTGCCGCTCCTCTGGCTCACCCTCGCCGGCTGCACCTGCGGCCCGACCGGCAAGCCGTGCCGAACGAGCGTCGACTGCAACGCAGGTCAGGTCTGCATTCAGGGCCAATGCCGTGGAGGCACCGCTGAGACGGACTCCGGCGTTCGCGCGGGAGGCAGCGCGGGCTCTGACGCTGGCTCGATGGCCGGTGGCAGCGCAGTGGGTGGTGGCTCAGCGGGTGGCGGCGGGGCCGTCGTCGACGCCGTGGCGGTGGAGATCGAGCCGCCGATGGCCACCCTCACCACGACACCGGGCAACGCGATGAGGCAGACCTTCACCGCGAAGCTGCGGCTGCGTGACGGCAGCTTCCGCACCGCTGGCGTGATTCCCACCTGGAGCGTGATGACTCGCACGTACGGCGACATGAACAGCGTCACCGGCGAGTTCACCGCGACGGGCGCGCAGGGCGGCACCACCACCATCTCGGCCTCGGTCGTCGCGCCGGGCACGTCGATGCCGCTGGTCGGCACCGCCACCGTCACCATTCAGCTCACCCGCACCGTCACCGGCCCCGGCATTCCAGGCACCATTCTCTCGAACTTCGCCACGCTCCTGCCGTTCGACCCGATGTTGTCGGCCGACCTCGCCTACCCGCTCGATCACGCGGTGATGCCGCAAAACGTGTTCCCGGCCGATCTGCAGTGGCTCAATGGCGCGGCCGGCGACTTCTTCCGCGTCACCTTGAAGAAGCCGAACGCCGAGATCATCGCCTTCTTCCAGCACTCGGGCGCGGGCTTCGACAACCACTGGCTCGTCGAGGCCGCCGCGTGGAGAGCGTTCGCGCAGACCAACCCCGACGTCGAGGGCGTCATCACGGTCGATCGCTGGTCGGCAGCGACGCAGGCGGCGTACCGCTCCAACGAGGTGCGCGTGCGCTTCGCGAAGGCCGCGCTCACCGGCAGCGTCTACTACTGGGCCGTCAACGAGGGCCGCGTGTACCGCATCGACGACGGCACCAACCAACGCATCGCCTTCATGCCCACGCCTCCGCCAGTGCCTGGGAGTGAGACCGCGCGCTGCATGGGCTGCCACACCGTCTCGCCGAGCGGCCGCTACATGGCCGGGCGCATGGGCGGCGGCGACAACTTCGGCACGGTGTTCGATCTCACGGCGAACCTCACCGGCGATCCACCACCGAGCCTGTTCAGCACCTCGCAGCAGAAGTGGTGGTTCTCGACGTGGAGCCCGCGCGAAGACCGGCTCGTCATCACCACGGGCCCGAGCCCCACCGGGTTCTCACTCATGAACGCGATGACGGGCGCGCTGGTGCAGCCGCTCGGCGCAGGCCTGCCGGCCAACAACGTCACGCACCCGGCGTGGTCTCCTGACGGCACGGCCATCGCGTGTGTCTCGAACGTGAGCGACTGGGGCACCGACTACCTCGACGGCACCATCTCGCTCATCCCCGTCACGGGCCCCGACACCTTCGGAGCGATGCAGCCGATTCTCTCTGGCGTGAGCCCGTCGATTCCCAACCGGCCGGCGAACCTGCGCTCGCCGACCTACCCGGTGTGGACGCCCGACTCGCAGCGCATCGTCTTCGCGCAAGGCGTCTCGGCGCGCTCGTCGACGCAGCCCGCGCTCCTCTACATCATGCAGCGCGACGGCTCCGACATCCGCGAGCTCTCGAAGGCCAACGGACCGCGCAACCTGTCGTTCGAGCCGCGCATGTCGCCGTTCGACTCGGGCGGGTACTACTGGCTCGCGTTCCTCTCTCGTCGTGACTACGGCAACACGCCGGCCGGGACGAGGGGCGCCAACCGCGAGCAGATCTGGGTGACGGCCATCAAGAAGAACCCGGCTGCTGGAGAGGACCCCAGCGAGGTCGGCTACTGGTTGCCCGGCCAGTCGGCGCAGTCGCGAAACATCTCGGCGTACTGGGCGGCGCGCGCGTGCCGCCAGACGGGCGTGGGCTGCAGCGTGAACTCGGAGTGCTGCACGAACGAGTGCCGCCCGCCCGCCGCTGGAGGCCCGGCCGTGTGCTCGCCGCCGCCGGCCAACATGTGCCGCGTGGAAGGCCAGAGCTGCAGCATGACGAGTGACTGCTGCACGATGCTGACGTGCACCAACAACGTGTGCTCCGGCGACATCAACTGAACGTGGGCATCTGGCGCGT
>JAUXRI010000234.1 GCA_030681895.1 Myxococcales bacterium
CGGCCGCATCGCCGCGCAGACCGCCAAGCAGGTGCTCCTGCAGCGCACGCGCGACGTCGAGCGTGAGAACGTCTTCAACGAGTACAAGGATCGCAAGGGCGAGATCGTCACCGGCATCGCCCGCCGGCTCGAGCGCGGCAACCTCATCGTCGACCTCGGTCGCGCCGAGGCCGTGCTGCCCGTGCGGGAGCAGGTGCCCCGCGAGGTGTACCGCCCGGGCGATCGCGTGCAGGCCTTCGTGCTCGACGTGCTCCGCGAGGCCAAGGGGCCCCAGATCATCCTCTCGCGCGCGTCGGTCAACCTGCTCACCAAGCTCTTCGAGATGGAGGTGCCCGAGATCGCCGAAGGCATCGTCGTGATCGAGGCCGCTGCGCGTGAGCCGGGCCGCCGCTCCAAGATCGCCGTCTCGAGCCGCGATGGCGACGTCGACCCGGTCGGCGCGTGCGTCGGCATCAAGGGCAGCCGCGTGCAGGCCGTCGTGCAGGAGCTCCGTGGCGAGAAGATCGACATCGTCGAGTTCGACGAAGATCCCGCGCGGTTCGTCTGCGCTGCGCTCGCGCCCGCCGAGGTCAGCCGCGTCATCATCGACGAGGCCAACCACGCGATGGAGATCATCGTGCCTGACGACCAGCTCTCGCTGGCCATCGGCCGCTCGGGCCAGAACGTGCGCCTCGCGTGGCAGCTCACCGGGTGGAAGCTCGACATCAACTCCGAGAGCCGCGTGAAGGAGATGCGCGAGTTCGCCAGCCGCTCGCTGGGTTCGCTGCCCGGCGTGTCCGAGATGCTCGTCGAGACGCTCTACGCCCACGGCTTCCGCATGGCGAAGGACGTCGCCGACGCCAACCCCGAGGTGCTCGCCCAGATCCCCGGTGTCGATGCCGCCCGCATTCCCGCCATGCAGGAGACCGCGAAGTCGCGCATGGTGAACGACTCGGTCGAGCTCGAGCACCTGGAGCGCGAGCGTGAAGCCCGCCGCCTCGAGGAGCAGCGCAAGCACCCGGACGATCTGTCGCAGGACGAGCGCCTCATTCGTGTCACGGGTATCGGTAGCTCGAACCTGCAGGCCTTCAAGCTCTCTGGCTACAACACGGTCGAAGACGTGGTGAAGGAAGCCGACCTCACGCGCCTGGGCAACGTGGCCGGCATCGGCATCAAGAAGGGTCGGCAGGTCAAGAGCGCCGCCGAGCGCTACCTGCAGGAAGAGGCGAAGAAGCGCGCTGAACTCGACGCGCTCAAGGGCAAGGCTCCCGAAGCCGGAATTCTGGGGTGACGAAGCGGGCAGAGGCTGGAGCGTGACTCCAGCCTCGCCGTTCAGCCGGTGTCGTCGGCTGAGCGGTGCCTCTGCGTCATCACCCGACTCATGACTTCATCTGACGAAAGGCCGGGGCCGGTTCGAACGTGCCTCGGGTGCGGGAAGAAGCAGCCGAAAGGGCTGCTCCATCGACTGGTGCTGAACGCGAAGCACCAGCCAGTGAGCGATACGGCACAGACCGCCCCTGGCAGGGGGGCATATCTCTGTGGTCCGGGCTGCCTGAAAGCAGCCGTGAAGAGGAAGGCCTTCCAGCGGGCCTTCAAGCAGTCCGTCGAGCTGGATGTGCCCACCCTGGAGGAAGTCCTGCGAGAACCCTGAAGCGACGAAGTCTGCAGTCCCATCCCATCGTCCATCACGGCTTGACGGCGTGGAGCGCGTTGCTCCCCCTCGAGTCGACAGGTCTCGCAGCACGTCGGCACGCGCATGGCGCGGGTGTCGTTCAGGTCACACTCACACGTTCGGTGAGAGAGGGTTTGAGCCCTTTCTTCCCACACACTTCTGAAGTACGGGGGCGCCAATGTCGAAGAAGCGCGTTCATGAAATCGCAAAAGAGTTGAAGGACAACCACGGCATTGAGCTGGACAACAAAGCCATGGTCTCCACGCTGGCCGGGCTGGGGTACGACGTGAAGTCGCACTCGTCGTCGCTCGATGACGACGAGGCCCGCGAGGCCGTCAAGAAGGTCGTCGAAAAGCTCAAGCCCAAGGCCGCGCCGCCAGCGGTGGCGCCCAAGGGCGTCGTCGTGCGCCGTCGCATCGGTGAGTCGATGCAGACCACGACGATGCATGCGAGCACGCCCGCCGAAATCGCGGCCCGCCCACCGGCGCCGCATGTTCCTCCGCCGTCCGAGCCTGTCGCCGCCGCGCCCGTCGAGCCCGCCGTGGCTCCCGTCGCTGCGCCCGTCGAGGCCGTGGCTGCGCCCGCCCTCGTGAACGTGCCCGCTGACACCCAGAGCCCCGTCGCCACTGCGCTGCCCCCTCCTGCCTCGGCGCCCCGGCTGCCGGTCGCCGCGCCGATCGCTGCGGCTCCCGCTTCGGCGCCTCGCGTGGCCCCGCCCGTTGCTGCGGCCCCGCCCGTCTTCGTGCCGGTGGCTCGAACCGTCTTCACGCCGGGCCAGCCCTCGATGCGCTCTGGCGTCGCCATCACGCCGCGCAGCTCGGCGCCCCGCCCGGGTGTCACCATTCGCCCCGCCATTCCGGCCGGCGCGACGGCCACCGGGCCGACCACGCCCATCATGCCGGTCCGGTCGCTCGTGCCGACCGCGACGCAGGCCGTGCTCGTCAGCCGTCCGCTCATCGCCGTCAAGCGCGTCACGCCGACGGCGCCCTCGGCCAGCCGCTACCCGATGGCTCCCGGCCGCAAGGCCACCGCGGGTGACGAGAAGGTCTTCCGCGTCGTCCCCAACCAGTTCGCCCCGGGCTCGAAAGAGGCCACCGCGCGCGAGAAGGAGCGCGGCCGCGGGACGGGCAAGCGCGAGAAGGACAAGGAGACCACCAGCACCACCGACATTCGCGAGATCATCTTCGGTCGCACCGCCATTCCCGTGCGCGGCAAGAAGAAGAAGCCGACCAAGAAGGGTCAGAAGACCCTCATCACCCAGATGGCCGAGGACAAGAAGGTCATCAAGGTGCAGGACGGCATCGCCGTGAGCGATCTGTCGCAGCGCATGGGCATCAAGACCTCGGACATCATCAAGAAGATGATGGCCGGCGGGAAGATGGCCACCGCGAACCAGATGGTCGACCCCGAGACGGCTGGCATTCTCGCCGCCGACTACGGGTGGACCGTGAAGAAGGTCGGCTTCGAGGTCGAAGACTTCCTCCCGAAGGTCGACGAGAAGCCCGAGGACTACACCTCGCGCCCGCCCGTCGTGACCGTCATGGGTCACGTCGACCACGGCAAGACGTCGCTGCTCGACGCGATTCGCCAGGCGAACGTCGCTGGCGGCGAAGCCGGTGGCATCACCCAGCACGTCGGCGCCTACACGGTGAAGTCGTCGGCTGGTGAGATCACCTTCCTCGACACGCCTGGCCACGAGGCCTTCTCGGCCATGCGTGCCCGCGGCGCGAACGTCACCGACGTCGTGGTGCTGGTCGTCGCAGGCGACGACGGCGTCATGCCGCAGACGAAGGAAGCCATTCAGCATGCGCAGAAGGCCGAAGTGCCCATCGTGGTGGCCATCAACAAGATGGACCTGCCGGGCGCCAACGTCGATCGCGTGAAGAAGGACCTCGCAGACGCTGGCCTGCTCGCCGAAGACTGGGGCGGCGAGGTCATCATGGTGCCCGTGTCGGCCAAGACGCGCATGGGCCTCGACCTGCTGCTCGAGAACCTCGCGCTGCAGTCCGAGGTGCTCGAGCTCAAGGCCAACGCCGGCCGCCCCGCCATGGGCGTCGTGCTGGAAGCCCGCCTCGAGAAGGGCCGTGGGCCCATCGCGACCGTGCTCGTGCAGGAAGGCACGCTCCGCAAGGGCGATGCCCTGGTCAGCGGCGCGCACTTCGGTCGCGTTCGTATGATGATCAACGACCGCGGTCAGACCATCGACGAGGTGAAGCCCGGCTACTCCGCCGAGGTCATCGGCATGTCGGGCGTCCCCACGGCAGGCGATCTCTTCAACATCGTCGCCGACGAGAAGGCCGCCAAGCAGATCGCCGATCACCGCATCTTGAAGGCTCGCCAGGCTGAAGCCGGCAAGACGTCGCGCGAGACGCTCGAGGACCTGCTCGCCAAGCAGAAGGTCGCCGAGCAGAAGGAGCTCAAGATCGTGCTCAAGGCCGACGTCTCGGGTTCGCTCGAGGCCGTCGCCGACGCCATCAACAAGCTCTCGACCAAGAAGGTGAAGGTCACCATCGTGCAGAAGGGCGTCGGCATGATGACCGA
>JAUXRI010000235.1 GCA_030681895.1 Myxococcales bacterium
CGAGGCTCTCGCACCCGAACGTGGTGCAGGTGCTCGATCTCGGCTTCGAAGAGGGCTGCTACTTCATCGCGATGGAGTACCTGGCGGGCGAGGATTTCTCGACCGTGATTCGTTCGGCCGCGAAGCAGCGCACGTTCGTGCCGCTCAACATCGCGCTCAAGGTGCTCGCCGACGCCGCGCAGGGCCTGCACTACGCGCACGACTTCACCGACTCGAAGGGCCAGCCGCTCAACGTCGTGCACCGCGACGTGTCGCCGTCGAACATCTTCGTCACCTACTCGGGCCAGGTGAAGATGCTCGACTTCGGCATCGCCAAAGCCGAGTCGCGCGTCACGAACACGACCGCCGGCGTGGTGAAGGGCAAGTACCAGTACATGGCGCCCGAGCAGGCGCAGTCGCTGCCGGTCGATCGCCGCGCCGACGTCTATTCGCTCGGCGTCTGCATGTACGAGGCGCTGTGCAACGCGAGGCCCTTCGCGCGCGACACCGATCTCGCCATCTTGAACGCGGTGCTGAAGAACGAGTATCGGCCGCCGCGCCAGCTGCGCCCGGATCTGCCGATCGAGCTGGAGCAGATTCTCGTGAAGGCGCTCGCGCGTGACCCCGCCGACCGGTTTCAGACGGCCGCCGAGTTCGCGGGCGCCATCGAGAACTACCTGAGGGCCACGACGTCGGTGACGAGCGGCGCGGCGCTGACGACGTACATGACGAACTTCTTCGGCCAGGAGCGGGTGTCATCGAAGACGCGCATCGACTCGCTCGAGGACTTGAAGGCCAGCGGCGTGTCCCTGCCCGCGATGGAGAAGAAGGCGCCGTCGAATCCCTCGGGCGCCTCGATCGCGACGCCAGGGCTGCCCACGTCGGTCTCTCAGCGCCTCGACATCATCGTCGAGGGTGCGACCAACGCGATCGGGGCTCCGAAGTCGGTGGTGGCGCACCGCCAGAAGAGCTCTGCCACGATGTTGATCGCGGTGGCCGTGGCGCTGCTCGTCGGCGTCGGCGGTACCTTCGTCGCCCTCAAGAGCAGCACGACAGTCGTCGATCCTCCACCCGTGCCCGATCGGCCGACCGTGGTGCCACCGCCAGTCCCGGTTCCAGCCGTCATCGACGCAGGCACGACGCCTCAGGACGTTGGCCCCGTCGAACTCGATGCCGGCCTCGCCGCCGCTGAGCCGGTCATCGACGCTGGAGTCCCCGACAAGAAGGCGCCACCTCGAGTCATCGTGCTCAGCACGCCGGTGATCTCCCAGGTCATTCGGCGGAACGCAGGGCCCGTGGTGCGGTGCTTCCGGGAACACCGGGCCGATCTGCCCGGGCCGACCGGGAAGGTCGACGTCACCATCGTGATCTTGCGCTCGGGAAAGGTGTCGACCGTCTCGAGCCCGATGTCGGGCACCGGCGTAGGCAAGTGCCTCGAGGCGCGCATCAAGGAGATCAAGTTCCCCGCGCACGTCGATGAGTCGGTCGAGATCACCCTGCCGCTGTCGTTCAAGGCGCAATAGGCCGCTTGTGTCGGACACACGGCGAGGCGCCGTTCACTCCGCTTCGAACAGTTTGCCGTGCTGGCCGATGGCGCCCGGAGAGAGCGACCAGTTCCCTTCGGGGATCACGTACAGCACCCGCTTGCCCGCCGGCCCCTCGCCTGCCCCGACGATGAAGAACTTCCGATCGAACTGCTCGCCGTCGAGCAGCAGCAGATCGTGCTCTAGCCGCCAGGTGCCCGTGTCCTGCTGCGACGCGAACTGTGTATTCCCGAAGCGGGTGTCGGCGCCGCCGAAGTCGTAGGTGAAGGTGTGATCGCCGCTGAAGGCGTACTTCACGTTCGACGCGACGGAGTTCACGGTCGTGCCGCCGGTGATCACGTTCACGTACTGCATGCTGCCGCCCGAGATGGATCTCCAGGCGCCCACCACCTCGGCCTCTTCGACGAGCGGCGGACCAATCGGGCTCCCTTCGATGCCCTTGAACACCTCTTCGACGGCCGCCTGCGTCTGATCGAACGAGTACTGCGCCACGATCATCGCGCCCACGGACTTGTCGAAGTACTCCTGCAGGACGACGAAGGGCTCGAGGCGATCACCGGCCTCCACGAGGTACAGGCTCACGAGCGACGGGTGATCGGCGTTCGCGGCCGTGAGCGTGGCCGAGCTGAAGTACGCACGGGCGCCGTTGTTCACGAAGCGTCGCAACGGCAGCACCCGCGTCGGAGCGTTCGGCCAGTCGCGCACGATGGTTGCGTTCCACTGCTGGGTCAGCTTCGCGATCGGGTCCTCGAGGCCCGCCACGGCTGGCAGGCGGATGAGATCGACCGTGTGGCGCTTGTTGCCGTCGAGCTTCTCGAACCGCCAGCGCCCCTCCGACACCGGCGCGAACGACGCAGGCACCATGAACGCCAACCCACCCGGGGCGCCTTCACGCTGGCCGGCCGATGATGAGCCCGCGCCCATCGTGTCCGTCGCTCCAGCGATCACCCCGAGACCGACGAGCGCCACCGTGCCGGCGCCGCACACCGCGCACAGCCCGCCGATGCCGAGGAGCACCCACAAGAGCGTCTTGCTGGAGCGAGGAGGCGCTTGCTCCACGAGTCACCCCACCCGCTCTGCGTAGGTCATCACCAGGAAGACGCGCGCCTCGACCGCCCCGCTGTTCCGGTACGTGTGGGCCTTGTCGGCCTCGAAGAGAATCGCGTCGCCCGCCACCAGCGAGTACTTCTCGCCACCGGTTTCGAGCTCGAGCTGGCCCTTCGAGACGACGAGGTTCTCGATGGTGCCTGCAGCGTGGGCCTCGGCGGCTTCGGCGCTCTTCGGCGCGAGCACCAGCTCGTAGAACTCGACCCGTCGCGGCTCGTCGAACGGGAACAGCGCGCGCGACGAGAAGGTGCCGTCATGTGAGGTGAGGCGCTTGGCGTCTTTCTCGCGGAGCACCTTCACCGCCGACTGCTGGGTGCTGCTGATGAGGGCCGAGAAGGGCACCTCGAGCGCGTGGGCGATCTTCCACAGCACGTTGATGGTCGGCGCCGACTGGCCGAGCTCGACCTGACCCAGCATGGCGCGGCTGACGCCTGAGGCCTGGGCGAGGCGCTCGAGGGACAGGCCCCGCTCGGTGCGCAAGCGGCGCAGGTTCTTGCCGACGACCGGCGCGAGATCGGCGCTCGTGCCTGCCGGCGCGGTCTCTGAGGAGGTGCGGGGCGTCTTCCTGCTGGCCATCGGGGCTCCCTGGGTGCTCGTCCGTTCAAGCGGAGGGATCTCGCGTTCGAGGCAGACGGTCAAGCGCGCTCCGCTCGCGACTGATCGGCGCGCGGACCGTCTGCACGGCCCGATCTGAAGGCGGTGAAGCGTTCAGGACTCAGCGGCGATGAGCCGCTGGTAGGCAGGCACGGTCAGGAATTCTTCGAAGGTCTCGGCGGTCGAGAGCGCGCGGAAGAGCGTGCGGGCTTCGCTGAACTGGCCGCCGCTGAGGCCCTGCAGCTCCTCGTTCATCACCTGATCGAGGCGCTCGGGAGAGAGCAGGCCGTGGCGAACCTGCTGCCACACCTGGGCGCGGGAGATCTCGGCGGTCGCCGCGTCCTCCATGAGGTTGAAGAGCGGCACGCAGCCCTGCCCTCGCAGCCACGCCTCGAGGTAGCGCACGCCGACCCGGACGTTCTGGCGAAGGCCGGCGTCGGTGCGGTTGCCCTCAGGCACGCGGAGCAGGTCGTCACGGGTCACCACCACGTCGTCGCGCGTGCGGGAGATCTGGTTGGGCGTCTTCAGGTGCTCGTCGAAGATCGCCTTCGCGAGCGGCACCAGCGCGGGGTGTGCGACCCAGGTGCCGTCGTGGCCATCGGTGACCTCGCGGAGCTTGTCGGCGCGCACCCGCGCGAGCGCAGCTTCGTTGGCGGCCGCGTCGTCCTTGATGGGGATCTGCGCGGCCATGCCGCCCATCGCGTGAGCGCCGCGCCGGTGGCAGATCTGAATGAGCCGCTGCGAGTACGCACGCAGGAACCCCTTGTCCATCGTGAGCTGACCGCGATCGGGCAACAGCACGTCGGGCTGGTTCTTGATGAAGCTGAACATGTAGTCCCAGCGGCCGCAGTTGAGGCCCGCCGAGTGCTCGCGGAGCTCGTAGAGGATCTCGTCCATCACGAACGCGGCGGGGAGGGTCTCGATGAGACAGGTGGCTTTGATGCTGCCACGGGGAATGCCGAGCGTGTCTTGCGCGAAGCAGAACACGTCGTTCCAGAGGCGGGCCTCGAGGTGGCTCTCCATCTTGGGCAGATAGAAGAAAGGGCCCACGCCGCGGGCGAGCTGCTCTCTGGCGTTGTGGAAGAAGAACAGGCCGAAGTCGAAGAGCGCGCCAGACATCGGCTTGCCGTCGACCAACACGTGCGACTCGACGAGGTGCCAACCGCGCGGCCGAACGAAGAGCTGCGCGAGCTTCTCGTTGAGCTTGTACGGCTTGCCCTCGGGCGAGGTGTACGTGAGCGAGCGACGAACGGCTGCGAAGAGCGACTCCTGGCCGACGACGACGTTCTCCCAGGAGGGCGCGAGCGAGTCCTCGAAGTCGGCCATGAAGACGTTCGCGCCCGAGTTGAGCGCGTTGATGATCATCTTCGGCTCGACCGGCCCGGTGATCTCGACGCGGCGATCGAGCAGACAGTCGGGGATGGGGCTGATGCGCCAGTCTCCGGCGCGCACCGAGGCCGTCTCGGGGAGGAAGTCGAAGCCCTTTCGCGCGCGACGCTGCGCCAGGAGGTCTCGCCGTCTTTCACCGAACCGCCGCTCGAGTTCACCGACGAACGCCAGCGCTTCGGCCGCGAGAACAGGCGAGGTCCGCGTGCTCTTCAGGGTCACTCCATTGACAACAATCATGGGACCTCCTTGTGAATCAGTGAAGCGCGGCGTCGCGGGCGCTCGGAGACGAAGACACCCAACAAGTAGCCAGCATTCCTGCTCATGACAAGGCGCGTCACGAGATAATTTGGGCGCTTCGTGTAAACCTGAAAAGTAAATTGCGGCACCGCAAGTAAATCGCGCGATTGACAGATCTGCCGGCGATTTGAACTCGCGGCCTGGGCAGTTCACCACGAGCTCTGCGGGACAGGCAGGCCTGGGTGAGAAGGCCTGGCCGCACGCACGTCCGCGCGGAGTCATCGACGGGATCGTTTCGAGCTACGGCCGCCGGTGCAGCCGACGATCGCAGCGACAACGGGTCGCTACGGAACTCGGAGCGCAGCGACGACGTCGGTCGACCAATCCGGCAGGTTCGAGTCCACCGAGTAGCTGGACGGCTTCCGCACCGTCACCCGATACACGCCCGGGTACAGCGCCGCGGTGAAGCTGAACGGGTCAGTCGTCGCGGTGCAGTTGCCCACCGACACCGTCGCGTTGAAGCGCGTGTCGGTGGTGTGCGTGAAGGTGATGGTGGCGCGCGAGTAGTACGTCTGCGAGCCGCACGTCGACGTCAGCGTCGGATTCATTCCGTTCCTCGTCACCCGGCCCGTCACCATGTGCTGCGGCGGCACCGGCACATCGAGGAGGACGTTCGACGCCGGCCCCGACACGTTGAACATCGTCGTCACCTCCGTCGACCAGTCCGGCAAGTTCGAGTCCACCGAGTAGCTCGACGGCTTCCGCACCGTCACCCGATACACGCCCGGGTACAGCGACGCGGTGAAGCTGAACGGGTCAGTCGCCGCGCTGCAGTTGCCCACCGACACCGTCGCGTTGAAGCGCGTGTCCGTGGTGTGCGTGAAGGTGATGGTGGCGCGCGAGTAGTACGTCTGCGAGCCGCACGTCGACGTCAGCGTCGGATTCACTCCGTTCCTCGTCATCCGGCCCGTCACCATGTGCTGTGGCGGCACCGGCACGTCGAACAGCACGTTCGACGCGGGGCCCGTGACGTTGAACATCGTCGTGATGTCCGTCGACCAGTCCGGCAGGTTCGAGTCCACCGAGTAGCTCGACGGCTTCCGCACCGTCACCCGGTACACGCCCGGGTACAGCGACGCGGTGAAGCTGAACAGGTCAGTCGTCGCGGTGCAGTTGCCCACCGACACCGTCGCGTTGAAGCGCGTGTCCGTGGTGTGCGTGAAGGTGATGGTGGCGCGTGAGTAGTACGTCTGCGAGCCGCACGTCGACGTCAGCGTCGGGTTCACTCCGTTCCTCGTCACCCGGCCCGTCACCGTGTGCTGTGGCGGCACCGGCACGTCGAGGACCAGGTTGGTGAGCGCTCCACCCGCGCACACCCCCATCGCGTCACAGACGAAACCCGTGGGACACCCCTGCGGGCAGCTCGCACCGCACACGTTCGTCACCCCACCCGCGCCACACGTCAGCGGCGACATGCACGAACCACAGCTCAGCATTCCGCCGCAGCCATCAGCGAGCTGGCCGCAGTTCTTCCCGGCTGCGGCACAGGTGGTCGGGGTGCAGCCGCTCCCGCAGACGTTGGTGACACCGCCGGCTCCGCACGTCTGAGGCGCCATGCACGAGCCGCAGCTCAGCGTTCCGCCACAGCCATCAGGGAGCTGGCCGCAGTTCTTCCCAGCCGCAGCGCACGTCGTGGGGATGCAGCCGGCGCCACACACGTTGGTCACGCCTGCGCCGCCACAGGTCTGCGCGCCGGAGCACGCGCCGCACGAAAGGACGCCGGAGCACCCATCAGGAATCTGGCCACAGTTCTTCCCTGCAGCCGTGCACGTCGTCGGAGTGCACGTGCCCATGCCACACACGTTGGGAGTCCCCGAGCCGCCACACGACTCGCCCGACACCTCGCACCGTCCGCAGTCGAGCGTGCCGCCGCACCCGTCGGAGACCTGCCCGCAGTTCTTCTGTTGTCCGACGCAGGTTCGGGGCGTGCACGCCGAGCCGCCACCCGACGTCCCGCCAGCCGATGAAGAGCCCCCGCCCACGCCGCTCGAGCCTCCGCCCGCACCCGTGAAACCCGGGTTCAGGCACGCGCCGGACTGGCAGATGTCGCCGATCACGCAGGCCCGACACTCGAGCCCGCCGCGCCCGCACGCGCGATCGGTCGTCGACGTCACGCACTCGTTGCCGGCGCAGCAGCCATTGCAGGTCGAAGGCCCGCACTCGGCGCCGACGGGACCACAAGCGGAGAGGGCCAGCACGGAGAACAGCACGGCGACGACCTGTTTCATGACGACTCCTCGAGACCGCGAAAATGAAGAAGGCCACCCGAGGGCGGCCTTCGAACTTCATGACCCTGGCGCGCTGTTCAGCTCAATTCCGCGCAGCGACCTTGACCGTCCACGAGGCGCTGACTTCGCGACCGTCGACGAGGAAGAGCTTCATGCTGATGGTGTGGATTCCAGCGCGCGGGAGCTGCCAGCGGGCCGAGCTGCCGTTGCCCATCAAGGTGCCATCGCTGACAGTCCACTCCGGAGCGCGCACCGTCTCGGCGTCGTACAGCGCCTCGAAGTCCTCGGTCGCGAACTCGACGAAGTCTCCGGTGCCGCGCTCGCGAAGCAGGCCGTGGACCGAGGCGACGTCGCCGGCCGAGGGCGGGAGGACGGTGTCGCTGCCGCCGCAGGCGACGGTGAAGAGCGAGGTGATGAGGGCGAGGAGGACGATTCGGGTGTTCATGGCTGCGGGGGAAACCCACACGCGCAGATTTGTGTGCAGGAAAATTCGGCCAGACGCTCAGGCCGCAGAACCCCATGGATTTACGAGTCGAACTCCGAGATCTGTAAAGTCGCGCTCATTGCGGGTGACCAGCGAGAGCCCATGGAGCCACGCGGTCGAGGCCAGCAAGGCGTCGAGCACAGGCAGCGGCTTCCCCTCACGTTCACGCGAGCCGGTCATGGCGCCCCACCGACGCCAGGTGCGCAAGTCGACGGGAAGAATGCGCTCATGAAAGCGCTCGAAGATCTCGACCTCGATGAACGCTCGCAGCCGCTTCTGCCGCGCGCCATCTGGCAGCTTCGACAGGCCCTTCTCGAGCTCACCCACCGTGACCTCGCTCAGGAACAACGCGGACTCGTCGTGGAGCGCGATCCACTCGATGACTCGAGGATCTGCGCGCCGCTTCGTGAACTCCGACACGACGCACGTATCGAGCAGGAAGCTCACAGGTCGACCTTCCTCCCCGTGTCCTTCGAGCGCGAGAGATCGAGCGTCAGCCCGGCAACAGGGCTCTTCCGGAGCAACTCAGCGAGCGGCTTGCGAGTCCGGCGGCGGATGAGGGCTGCGTAGTCCTCCTCGGACATCACCACGAGGGCGGCCCTCCCTCGGACCGTCACGCGCTGTGGCCCGTCCCGCTCGGCCCGTCGCGCGAGTTCGCTGAACCGAGCCTTCGCATCTTGCAGCGCCCACGTCATGAGTCACCTCGTGTCGAACTGGTCAGACAGACTAGCTGGGGCGGGCAAATCGCGAAAGGCCGTCAACCAACTGAAAGCGCAGTGTGAGCATCGACGCCGCGATGGTGCTCGCGCGACCTCGGTCCGGGCGATAGACCCGGCGCCTCCATGACGACCCTCGCTGACCTGCTGCCGAAGAAGGGCGAGCCGAAGCTGACGGCCGACGGGGTGCTCGATCGTTTCGTCACCTGGGTCAGCACCAGCGGGCTGACGCTCTACGGCCACCAGGAAGAGGCGATTCTCGAGCTGCTCGGCGGGAAACACGTCGTGCTCGCGACGCCCACGGGCTCCGGCAAGTCGCTCGTCGCGCTCGCCTTGCACTTCCTCGCGATGGCCGAGGGAAAGAAGAGCATCTACACCTGCCCCATCAAGGCGCTGGTGAACGAGAAGTTCTTTGCGCTGTGCGACGCGTTCGGCGCCGAGAACGTCGGCATGATGACGGGTGACGCGGCGATCAACCGTGACGCGCCGATTCTGTGCTGCACCGCAGAGATCCTCTCGAACCTCGCGCTCCGGCAGCAGCGCATCGTCGCCGAGTGCGTGGTGATGGACGAGTTCCACTACTACGGAGACAAAGAGCGCGGCGTCGCGTGGCAGGTGCCGCTCATCTCGATGCCCGAGACGCAGTTCCTGTTGATGAGCGCGACGCTCGGCGATCTCACCGCCATCGCCACCTCGCTCACCGACATCACCAGGCGCGAGGTCGCCGAGGTCCGCAGCGCGCAACGCCCGGTGCCGCTCGAGTTCAGCTACTCCGAGAAGCCGCTCCACGAGATGATTCAGGAGCTGCTCCGCGCCAACCGCGCCCCCGTGTACCTGGTGAACTTCACCCAGCGTTCGGCCGCCGAGCAGTCGCAGAACCTGATGTCGATCGACGTGTGTACGAAGGAAGAGAAAGAGAAGCTCAAAGCCGCCCTCGTCGGCGCGCGCTTCGACACGCCGTTCGGCAAGGAGCTGAAGCGGCTGTTGCTCCACGGTATCGGGCTGCACCACGCCGGCTTGCTCCCCCGCTATCGCCGACTGGTCGAGCGCCTCGCGCAGCAAGGCATGCTCAAGGTGATCTCTGGCACCGACACGCTCGGCGTCGGCGTGAACGTGCCGATCCGCACGGTGCTCTTCACGCAGCTGTGCAAATTCGACGGCGAGAAGACCGGCGTGTTGTCGGTGCGCGACTTCCAGCAGATCTCTGGCCGCGCGGGCCGCAAGGGCTTCGACGACGTCGGCTACGTGGTGGCGCAGGCTCCGGCGCACGCCATCGAGAACATCAAGCTCCAGCAGAAGAAGGCCGAGGGGAAGAAGAACGTCACCCTGCAGAAGCCGCCGACGAAGGGCTACGCACACTGGGACGCGACGACCTTCGAGCGCCTGCGCACGTCGCTGCCCGAGAAGCTCGAGTCGCGCTTCACCATCACGCACGGGCTGATCGTCAGCCTGCTCCAGTCGTACGAAGGCGCGGCGACGTCGGGCTACCGCAGGCTGGTGGAGCTGGTCGGCCTCTCGCACACCGGGCCCGGCACGCGCGTTCGGCTGCTCAAGCACGCTCGGCTGTTGCTGCGATCGCTCATCGGCGGCGGCATCGTCATTCAAGAGAGGCGCACGGCCACGGCGCCTCCGACGTTGCGGGTCGCGCAGGGGCTGCAAGACAACTTCTCGCTCAACCACACGCTGTCGCTGTACCTCGTCGAGACGCTCGCGGCGCTCGAGCCCGAGAAAGAGACGTGGCCGCTCGACGTGTTGTCGCTGGTCGAGTCGATCCTCGAGAACCCCGACGTGGTGTTGTGGGCGCAGGTCGACGCGGCGAAGGGCGAGAAGATCCGCGAGCTCAAAGCGCAAGGCGTCGAATACGACCAGCGCATGGAGGAGCTCGAGAAGGTCACCCACCCCAAGCCGAACGCCGAGTTCATCTACGGCACGTTCGACGAGTTCGCGAAGAAGCACCCGTGGGTGCAGCACGACAACGTTCGGCCCAAGTCGGTGGCGCGCGACATCTTCGAGCGGTGCATGACGTTCCCCGAGTACGTGAAGGAGTACGGCATTCAGCGCTCCGAGGGCGTGCTGCTGCGGTACCTGTCGGACGCGTACAAGACGCTGCTGCAGAACGTGCCCGAGACGGTGCGCACCGAGCCGCTCGAAGACATCGCCGCGTACCTGCTGACGACGATCAAACACACCGACTCGTCGCTGCTCGAAGAGTGGGAGTCGATGCGCGAGGGGCGAACCCTCGGCCTGGTGGTGCGGCCCGGCGAGGAGCTGCCGAAACCGAAGAAGGATCTCGCGAAAGATCCGAAGGCGCTCAACGCGCGGGTGCGTGCCGAGCTGCACCAGACGGTCAAGCTGCTGGCGAAGAAGGACTACGACGAGCTGGTCGAGCTGCAGACCGAGTGGACGGTGGATCGCCTCGAGCAGGCCATGGCTCCGTACTGGGCCGAGCGGCAGACCATCGACACCACGCCGCGCGCCCGCCAACCGAAGTGGACGGTGCTGGAGCCCGACGGCCCGCGCCGGTGGACGGTGAAGCAGTCGCTGCTCGATCTCGAAGGCGAGCCTGACTGGTTCATCGAAGGTCTGGTCGATCTCACCGACCGGCCCGACGTCGATGGCGCCCTCGTCGTGGTGAGGCACATCGGCCGATGATTCGCGGAGCGGTCCTTCACTCGCCGTCACGGCGTTTGGCGTGGCTGCTCTTTCTGGCGTTCGGGTGCGTGTTCGCGGCGTCGCTGGGCCACCTGCTGAAGCCGGCGTTTCTGCAGGGGGTGACTGATCTGCCCGACCTGCCCTTCCTGGCCATGCTGCGCTGGGACGCGGGCTGGTACGGCTCCATCGCGAAGGACGGGTATTGGTTCACGCCGGGCCAGCAGTCTCCCGTCGCGTACTTCCCGCTGTACCCGATGCTGATTCGCGCGGCCGGGTGGCTGGGCGCGAACCGGTGGGTCGCGGGAGCGGTGTTGTCGTTTGGAGCGGGCATCGGCGGGCTGCTCGCATTTCATCGATGGGTCGGACGCGTTGCTCCGGCGCAGGCGACGACGGCGTGGCTGCTGCTCGTGAGCTACCCGTACGCGTGTTATTTGTATGGCGTTGTCTATTCTGACGCGTTGTTTCTGTTGCTCGTGGTCGGAGCGTTCCTCGCGCTCGAGTCAGATTCGCCGATCGCCGCGGCAGTCCTGGGAGCGCTGGCCACTGCGTGTCGGCCCGTCGCTCCTGCCGTCGTCATCGGGCTCACCGTGCGCAGCCTCGAGCGACGCCGGCGCGCGGGCCTTCCGATTCGGGTGCTCGATCTCGTGCCGGGGCTCTCAGGGCTCGGCCTGCTCGCGTACATGCTGTTTCTTCACAATCAGTTCGGCGACGCGCTCGCGTTCGCGCACGTGCAGGGCGCGCCTGGCTGGGAGAGCGCGTCAGGCTGGAACGTGCTGCTCAAGTCCGAGTGGTTCCACCACATGCGAGTGGATCATTGGACGATCAAGCTCCGGCTGGGTGCGCACGCGTTCGTCACGCTCGGCGCGATCGCCCTGATCCCCTCGGTGTTCCGACGGCTCGGCTGGGGCTACGGCGCCTACGTGCTGCTCGTGCTCGCCATGCCCGCCGCGTCGTCGAAGGACCTGCAGGGAATGGGTCGCTACGCGATCGCCGCGTTCCCGGTGTTCGTCCCGCTGGCACAAGGCCTCGACGAGTGGAGCGGCGTTCGTGATCTGCTCCTCCTCGTGCTGGCAGTGGCCCTCGCGGCGACGGCGTTCGTCTGGGGAACCGGCGCCTACGTCGCCTGAGGCTCTCGGCCTGAAGTGCGACTCACTGGCGCGTGCGGCATCGCGTCAGCCCCTCACGTCGCGCGAGCCGCACCTCGGACAGTTCGAACCAGGCGCCAGGGGGCGGCCGAAGCGCAATGGTCGGCAGCAGCGCTCCAACTGGCAGCCCCAGCAGTCGCAGGTTGAAGGAGTACTCTCGCGGGCTCCCTGAGAACATCGAGAGGTAGAGCGAGTCCTTGCTGGGGCTCGGCCCCTCCGGGTTTCTGGTCATGACGTGAAGCTCTCGGAACTTCACTTCGGGAGAAGTGGCCGCCTTGACGACGAGCCTCGAGTAGTCGGCTGCACACAAGGAGAGCTCGGTCTTGAGCGTCAGCGTCGGAGAGGTTCCAACGACGTCGAAGCGCCCATTGCCAGCGGGCTTCACGGCACGCAGGTTCCAGTTCTCGAGACCCGCGCCGATCACCAGGTCGTGGCCAGTGTCGGTGCGGAGCGGAACGGCATAGCTGAGTTGGTGCTTTCGTGGCCCGGGTGCCAACGACACCTCGACTCGTGGAAACTGAAGCTTCAACGCCTCACCCGGCACTTCGTCCAATTCGAGCGACAGGGTCACGCTCTGGCCAGCCCAGCGGCCGAACTGAACATCGAGGTCGGCCCGGGCACCTGGCCCCACCGCTCGAGCAAGCAACAGCTCGCGACCACTCACCGAAGAAAGCCAGACCCGAACGCGAGTTGCGTTGGAAACGACGGTGCGAAGCCTGGCTTCCTGGAGCGCCGGAGGCAACGCCAGCTGCCACTCGACCCGACTCGCCTTCGGGAGGATGAGGTCGAGCTTCTCGAAGGAGTTCGTCGGAGACGCAGGCACGCCATCTGGCGTGACCCACCGTGGCTCGCTACCGAAGAACTCGGTGTTCTCGAACGCGAAGTCGCCCTGGAGCGACCAGACCTGTTCTGGCCCGAAGACACCCCACCCGTGCCTCTCCAGGACCTCTCCCAGGACCCAGAGGTTCTGTGGGTTGCCACGCTTCCACTGGAAGAGCGTGCCTTCACACACTGCAGGCGCGGTACGGAAATTCCTGAGGCACGAAGCAGCGACGTAGCCCCGGGAGAGCAGGTACCTCGCCTTCCCTCCGAAATCGCCGTTGGTCGCCCAGAGCAGAACAAAGCTGACGCAGAGGGGAACTCCCCACTGCCACCTCGCGCGAACGGGAACCTCGGGAATGACCTGCGTGAAAACGCCAAGCAGCCCGACCCAGAAGAACCCGATGGTACTGGAGTACCAGACTGCAAGCTGGCCACGAAACACTGCAATGAGAGCCATCAGGCCCATCGCATAGGCCATGCACGCCAGCCCTGGAATGAAACGAGCAATCCGAGCACGGCGCTGCCAGATGACGATCGCGACGACCGCGAAGAGAACGAGCGCGACCCCACCCATGACGCGCGCACGCGGGTGGTCGAAGTTCGCGCTCCAGGACCACCCAAAGACCTCGAGCGGCAGCCAGGGATCCCTCGCGGTCGGCGCCGTCTCGGCCATGTTCGTCAGAAAGAGGTATGGGAGCGCGGCGAGAAGCCACCACCCTGCGACCGCTGCAACCACGATCTTCTGACGATCTCCCGAGGCCCACAGCGCGCAGCACAGCACCGGCCACACCATCAGCCCACTGCCCCACGAGAGCGTGGCGATGACCGCGCTCAGAATACCGAGCGAAACGGCGAGTTCACGGCGACGCACCCGAACAACCGACCAGATGGCGACTGCGAAAGCGAGCTCGGCAAGGCCGACATGCGTGACGGTGAACCCAAACGAGAACACATCGACGTTCGATGATGAAAACAACAAGAAGGACAGCAGGGGCAGACACACCATCCTCAGCCATCGAGGCGAATTGGCAGTGAAGGCCGAATGCAGGAAAGCGAGCTTCAGAACCGAAAGGAAGAGGCCAACCAGGAGCGTCGCGTGAATGCTCCACTGGGTGAGCTGAGCGATTGCCAGTGTCAACAGAATGGGAATCGCAAAGGAGTGACAGCCACCCTGAAACGAATCTCGAAAGTACCCGAGCCAATCGTAGTCAGAGCCTGCGATCTTCCCCACCAACGGCACCCAGAGCACGTAGTCGTTCGAGTGCACATTCGAGCCAGTGTGAAAGACGAACTGGGCGAGCGCCACGAGGGGCCACGAAGCGAGCGCACACGACAGAATCCACCCCAGAAGGCTCACGACGAGCGCGGGTGTGCGGTTTGAGAAAGGGGGACTCACGGGGCGCGGATAGTACGAAGGCGCAGCCGAACCAACGACCACCTTGCAGCGTGCCATGTGGTACGAGCGGGGCGTTCGGAGGTCGACGTGAGATCGTTGTGGTTGGTACTCGTCGTGACCGCTGGGTGTGGGCAGCGGCCTCTCGTCGCGCGAGCACTTCCGTCGCGGACGACGGCGCGCCTCGTGGGCCTTCAACTCGAGTCGCCGCCGTTCAAATCGACGGGGCGAGACGCGCCCGCCATTTTCGGCACGGGCGAAGCCATCGACCCGCTCGCTCGAGCAGGCATCGACTTCCTCTCGATTCCAGCGGGTTCCTGGGGCGCCTTCGACTGGGACGGCTGGGTGAGGGCCCACTTCGAGGCCCTGGCGCGCAGGGGCGTACCGCTCAAGCTCGTGCTCGTCATCGGTGGCACAGCTTCTGCCTGCGCACCCACGAGCCTGCAGCTGGCAGCCGATCGCGTCTGGAAGCAGTACGCCAACGGAGCTTTCGCCCGCGGCTATCAGCATTTCGAGGCGAGGCCTCTGCTCCTGCTCGACTGCAGCGCAGACACCCGGTGGAACGACGACAATCAGGACCGCTTCACGATTCGGATTTCGCCTGAAACGCCACCAACGGGCGCGCGGCCCGCGCTCCGAAACGAGCTGAAGCGCTGGCGCTCCGCAGCTTCTCCGCGCGGAGAACTCAATGAGGCTGTCGAGCAGCTCGAGGTGAGCCTCGACGAAGCGCCTGACTGGCACGCGGTGCTCGACCTGGACCCGGCCGTGCTGACCCTGCGTGGGCGACCCGCAGAGGTGGAAGCCATCAGCGGCGTGATCTCGGCGTTCAAGGCCAACCGAAGCGAGCTCATCATCCGGGAAACGGGCACAGGGACCTGGCACTTCCGTTCGGCGCCGACCTTCTCGGCAGAGACGCTGATGACCTGGGCCCCGGGTCGGCACTACCAGCCGACAGCCTGCGACTTCGATGGTGATGGCTTCACGGATGTCGCCCTCCGTGACTCGAATCCAGCCGGTGCGGGGCGGTGGCACTTCAGGCGTGGTCCGAGGCTTCGCGGGGAAGACGAATGGGCGCTCGCATGGCCACAGCGGAGTGGCCCCGAATACGACGCGTTGGCGGCCGACTTCGACGGCGACGGCTTGTGCGAGGTGGCGGTTCGACACCGGCAGTCGGGCGTCGTCAGCTGGCGAGGCGCGTTCGATGGCGCCGAAGAGCAGTCGCACAACTTCCCGACGGGCGAGTCAGCACTCGTGGGCGACTTCAACAGAGACGGGCAGCTCGATCTGGCCATCAACCAGAGCCATTCGTCGAACTCGCGAGCCTTCACCGTTTTCCTGGGACCGCGCTTCGGACCGGAGGACTCTGGCCAGTTGCTGTGGGCTGACGGGGCGACGTCACTCGGAGTCGCGGGCGACTTCGACGGCGACGACCGCACGGAGTTCGGCCTGCTCGAGCCCAGCGGCACCTTCTGTGTTCGAGCGATGGGTCAGCCTGCGAGCGTTGAAGCGTGTTCGCCTGCTGCATTCTCTCCGGGCGTTCAGGTGCTGTCCGCGAACGTGCGCTGAGTCAGGGAGCGGCGTTCAGCGACCGCCAGCACGTGACCGGAGCGTCGAGCGCAGGAGCTCGGCGATGATGTTCGCCTTGGCGCTCCACGTGTGTTCCGCCGCTTCGGCTCGGGCCCGATCGGCCTCAGCCGGATCGGAGCGGCCGGCCAGCGCGCCATCGATGAAGGCGAGAAATTCGTTCCCGTCCCGAGCGACCCGCGCCACCCGGGACTGGCGACACTCGCGCAGGTCGGTGGTCACCACCGGCTTTCCCATGGCGAGGAACTCGAAGAGCTTGATGGGCGAGGTCGACTCGGTCACCGCGTTCGAGAGGAAGGGCACGGTCGCGACGTCGAAGAACGACGCGTGTTGCGGCAACTCGGACCACGGCACCGGCCCGTACACCGTCACGTTGGGCAGCTCGCGAAGACCTGACGCGCTGAGCGAGCCGTCGTAGTCGAGCCCAATCAGCACCACCTGCAAGCCCGGCCGCTCGAGCGCCAGTCGCCTCACGAGCGCGTAGTCGAACCACTTCGCGAGCGCGCCGAAGTACCCGACGATCGGTGCGCCCCGCGCGACCACCTGCGCAAGCGGCGCCGGCGGCGTTGGCGGTCGAGGCGCGCTGAAGTGTTCGACGTCGACCCCGTTGCCGACGAGGGCGAACGGTGACGTTCGAGCCGCGCGCACCACGTCGAGCAGCCGGTGAGCAGAGGCGGTGCAGGCGGCCGCGTCACGCATGAGGAGGCGGTGGCGCTGCTCGACGGCCTCGGAGATCGGGCGCCCCGCGACGTCTGCATGCAGCTCGTCGATGACGTCGTAGAGAATCTCGACCCCCGCGCTGCGTGCCACCGCGATGCTCGCCAGGTCGCAGCCGGCGTCCGTCGAGTACACATGCAGGAAGCGGGGTCGTGACGTCGCGAGCAGGAGCTCGAACTGGTCGGTCAGAAAACACCGCTCTCCGAGCTGGCGGAAACCCTGCACCCGATCGCGCTCGTTGGGCGTGACGAAGAACGAAAGGAACCCTTCACGACCGAGTGCGGTGGCGAGGTGGTGTGGCCGCTGTTGCATGGGCCAGTCCCAGTCGAGCATGGGCCGGGTGAACACGATCGGAGCGTGGGGGTGCGCCTCGAGAATGGCGTGAAGGGCTGCTGCGTGACCGGTGGGGCTGTCCGAGAGCGGCGGCTCAGGCTGGAGCCGCCGGGTCACGTTCGCCTGCGCCCGTCGCCGCGCCTGATTCCCTCGCCTGAGCGGATCAGTGAGCTTCCACGAGAGCGAGTGCGCCATCCACTCGGCGTGTCGTTCCGCCGCCGCGGCTGTCTCGAGGACTCGTTGGGTCCCGTGCTGGGCGACCCGCTCCTCGTGCTTGAGGTGCTCCTCGCGCTGCCGCAGTGCATCGACTGCGATGGCGTGGCTGCGCTCCAGCTCCCTGCGGCGTCCCCGCTCGAGCTCCAGCTCACGCGCCGTCTGCCTGGCGATCTCGGTGGCGAGGAGCGCCTCGGTGTCAGCGAACCGAAGGCGCTCGGCCAACAGCGCGCCACGAACGCTCGCGTGCCGTTGCCGGTGGGCCTGCTCGACTCGCTCACGAAGAGCGCGCTTCCCCGCCTCTGCCGCCGCGGCCTGTTCGCGGGCGACGCCGAGGTTGTGGGCCGCCATGTCGCGCCAGGTCTCGAAGCTGGGCAGTCGTTTGTGGCGATACTCGTCGACGCTGACGAAGCGGTACCCCCGCGCTTCGAAGTCACCGATGTGAGCGCTGAGGACGATGGGCACGACCCCGTGCGCGAGGTACTCCTGCAACTTGGTTGGGCTCGCGACGGCATTCACGAGGTGGTCCTCGCGGAGGACGAACCCGAAATGACTGCGAGCGTAGAGGGCCGCGATCTGGGTCGGTGCTTCCGACCGGACCTGCACCCCGACACCGGCAGCGGCGAGCACCCGCTCCAGGCCCTGCACGTCGGGAGACCTGAGTTCGACCGCCTGTTCGGGAAACGCCGCGATCGCCTCGGCCATGAGCCCGACCTGCTGCCACACCTCAGTGCCGCCGCAATAGACGACACTCATCGCTCGCGGCTTTTCCAGGACGTCGGTTGGCGGCGCGCCTCCCTCGACCGGCAACGTCAACAGCTCCGCGACGACCTCGTGCTTTCCACGAAGGTGGGTCGCCATCGCGTCCGTCACCGTGATGGCCTGCGTGCCGTAACGCAACGCGAAGGCCTCGACCCTGGAGTGCAGCTCAGCCTCGGCTGCGCTCCCGCCCATCATCAGCACCTCCTCGGGGACGACACCGTGCATGTCGGTGATCGTGGGCCGCTCCCGGTAGAGCGAAAGCACGTGGCGCGCCCAGTAGACGGAGTGGGCGAGGAGACACGAGGACTCGTCGGCCAACGTCATCAGCGTCTCGAAGTCGGCTGGCTCGAAAGGGTTGAGCTCGACGAGACGCACACGCGGGGCCACTGGCTGAACGATCGCCGCAGGCCAGGAGCCCCGGGGGCCGGACCTGAAGTTCAGATAGACGCGCTCGACGTGGTCCAGCGCCTTGTCGATCGCCGCGACGCGCCGAACCATGCCGTTCCGCTCGTTCGACGGGTTGGGCCAGGGAGCGCTGATCAACATCATGGGAAGCGCCGCTCGATCTCGTCGACGATCGCCTCGGCGGCGTGCCCGTCACCGTAGGGGTGAGCGACATGTGCCATCTCAGCCCAGGCGCCCGGGTCGCTCAGGAGCCGTGATGCCGCGCTCACGATGCCTTGCTCCTCGGTGCCCACGAGCTGAGCGCAACCAGCCGCGATGCCCTCGGGCCGCTCAGTGACGTCGCGCAGGACCAGCACCGGCTTCCCGAAGGCCGGCGCTTCCTCCTGCAAGCCACCAGAGTCGGTCAAGACGAGCGTGGAGGCGCGGAGGAGCCAGAGCATCTCGGGGTACGGAAGCGGCTCGAGCAGATGAACGCGCGGCGTCTTCGCCAACAGGTCGCGAACGACCTGCTGAACCGACGGGTGCGGGTGTACCGGAAGGGCAAGCTCGACGTCGTGGTGGCGCTCGACGATCGTGCGCAGCGCGCGGCAGATCCCTTCGAGCCTGGGCCCAAAACTCTCGCGGCGATGGACCGTCGCAAGAACCAGACGGCGCGACGCGAACGGAAAGCGCGTCGCGAACACCCGGTCCATTCGAATCAGCGCGGGCGTGCACAGGCGAAGCGCGTCGATCACCGTGTTGCCGGCCACCAGCACGTTCTGGGTGATGCCCTCTCGCGCGAGGTTCGCAGCCGCTCCTGCCGTCGGGGCGCAATGCAGGCTTGCGAGGTGAGAGAGCAGGACCCGATGAGTTTCTTCGGGGAACGGCGCCAGGCGATCGTACGAACGAAGCCCTGCCTCGACGTGAACCACCGGAGCGCGCGCGTAGACGCCCGCAAGCCCACCTGCGAGCGCCGAGCTGGTGTCTCCTTGAACGAGAACGGCGCGCGGCCGGTGCTGAACCATCAGCTCGCCCAGCGCGCCCACAGCGCGGCCAGTGAAGGTCGTCAGATCGGGCTTCTCGAGCGCGAGGTCGATGTCTGGCGTGAGGTCGAAGAACGCGAGCGCGGGTCTGACCAGCTCGGAGTGTTGCCCTGTCGTACAGCAGATGGTGCGCACGTCTCGCGCGCGCGCCTCGAGCAGAATCGGCGCGAGTTTGATGGCCTCGGGTCTCGTCCCAACGACGAACAGCAGCGGGGCTCTCATCGGTAGAGCGAGCCCAGGCTGATGCCCTCGGGGGCGACGTCGACAGTCACCTGTGCATCATCACCCCAGGTCGACGTGAAGACCTTCACGAACAAGGAAAACAAGCCCTCGTGGGTGAAGGGTGGCCGTTCGCCCACTGGCGCGACGAGGCCGGGCACGAAGCCGTGCTCGCCGAAGCGCTCGAGCAGCGCAGCGTCTCTCGAGATGACGTGCAGTGGAGTGTTCCAGCTGACGGCCTTGCCGCCATCACACGGGAGCTTCGGTTGGTGATCACCCAATAGAATGAACACCGTGTCGTCGCGCGTTTCGGATTCCATCAGTTGCGCCAGGCCTCGCCATTCGTACTCGACCGTTCGGAAATAGCCCCGACGTTCTTCACCGATCCCGGCCTTCTCCTCGATCGGGTCCCAGGGGGCGGCGACGCTGGCGGTGTCGAGGGCTGGGTCCTGCAGGGCGCGCCAGTCATTCACATAGACGAAGGGCGCGTCCCACGGGTGGTGGGTCGAGACGCTCATCGAGAAGAGCAGCCAGGGTTGTCTCAACGTCGGGAGCAGCTCGCCAATCAAGCCCAGGGTGTATTGATCTGGAATTCCCTGCCAGCCGTACCGAAGCCCTGTGTAGGCGAGCTCGGGCGCGTCGATGACCAGCTCGCGATTGTAGGGGTCGAACTTCTTGAGACCGGTGCGCACGTTGTTGCCAGGCTGCACCGCAGCGGTGAAGTAGCCCTGCTCCTTGAAGAACCGGGTGAGTGATGGCGCGCGGGCGCTCTCGTTCTCGACCAGCTCGTACTTCCGCACGGTGTCGACGCGCATGCCGAGCTGGACCGAGGCGATGCTCAGCCACGACTGGCCGCCGTAGACGGGGGCTCGGCTCCACGCGCTGCGGACGTGGTAGCCGCTGCGCTCGAGTCGCTGTTCCATTCGCTGCATCAACACCCGATACGCAGGGCCCGTGTCGCACGCCACTGCGAGTTCGCCGTAGGCCTCGAGCATCATCAGCGCCACGTTCGGCTTCCGGGCCAGCCGAACCTTCGAGAAGGCGAGATACCGCGGGTCTGGATCGCCCTCGGCGAGCGCTTCGAACTCGCGCTTGCGGACGAGAGAGACGCGCAGATTCTCGGCCAGCGGCCTGCTGACGAGCTGACTGACGGGGTCGCCTCGGCTCGGGCCGAACCACGCGAGTGAGCCGAGGGCGTAGAGCGTGAGCGCGAGCGCGGCGAGGCGGCTCACCCTGCTCGCGCCGTGGCAGAGCGTGCCGAGGGCGAGGCTGAGCGCGACCATGAGCAACGCCCAGGCGAAAGCGCCGCCCACCACGAGCCCCGCGAGGCGCCAGGACCATTGATCGGTCACGTAGTGGAAGAGGTTTCGCAGAAGCCGCCAGTCTTCCCAGAGCGCGGCAGGCCTGAGGAAGAACCCCTGAAACACGTGGTGGTAGGTGAGCAGGAGCAGCGTCAGCCCGAACCAGCCCGCGGTGAGTCGGCGGAGCCAACGCGCCGTCGGCCACCACAGCGTGAGCGCCGTCAGCAGGCAGAGCTCGATCGAGAGTCGAAAGGGATCGAGGTTGGCTCGCCGAAGGCCGAGTGCCTTCGCGTACTCCCAGACACTGCGGAGGTCGAAGCCATAAGGCCCGTGCGGGTGTTCGGTTGGGAAGAAGGGGGTGAGGGCCGGGCGGGGCTCCAACGTGGCGAAGCCGGGAATGAAGAGGAGCACGTTCAGCGCCGCGAGCCCGAGGAGCGCGAGCAGGAACGGGCCACGCCGCACTCCCGGCGCCACGACGGCGTTGACGCGCTGCGACCCCATTCGCGGCACCTAACCCTGCGACGGGCAGTGCTCAAGCAAAGGTGAGTCGATCAGTGCCAAGCGTTCTCGTCAGTCGCTCACGCGCACGCCGATGACGCTGTTCCCGCCCGTGACGAGATTCTCATGCAATTTCCTAAGGAGCCCCTTCGCAACAGTGCGGCTTGACGCTTGGGTAGACGTCGAGCGCGCAACTGGTCATCGCGCCAGCCGGTGGCGTGCAGGCGCAGCTCAAGCGGTATCTCGTCGGCGAGAACGAGTTCCGCGTCTCGCAGAACGAGCGCCAGACCTGCGCACCACAGGTGCAACGCTCGTCCACTTCGGCGCAATTCACGTTGGTCCCTCCGTCCTGGCAGACGATCGGCATGGACGTGCTGGTACACACCAGTCCACCAAAGGGCCGCACCAACTCGATGTCGACGCACGGGTTCGCGACGAAGCGGCCCCGAAGGGTCGCCCCGGTGTCCATCTCGAGGTCGACGACGATCGTGGCCTGGCCGCCAGGCGCGTAGGACACCAACTCGACGGTGCCGCTTCGTGCCGTCGAGCTGAACTGCTCCGTGTTGGAGACCCCACGGAACGTCGCAGTGACGACGTCGGTCGCGTACGTCCCGGGCTCGATTGACGGCAGCAGCACGTCCAGGGACACGGCTGGCGGGAGCGCAACGACGTCGAAGGTCGAGCGGGTGCAGCGATAGGTAGCTTTCGCGAAGTCACAGATGGACTCGAGGTCGGTCAGGAAGACGCGAAGCTGAGCCCCCTGCCTCGCGACGAGCGAGCTGCGGACAGTCAGCTGCCACGGACCAATCGCGACGGGCCCTGGGGTCATCGGCTGCGGGGCACTGCACGCCAGGACCAGGCACAGCGCCGCCGTGGGGGTCGCACGCCTCACCATCATGAACTCGGCAGTAGCACGGCGTCTCTCCGAGCGTCACCACATGGCCTGCGGAATGATATTGGGGGCCTCATGCCATCGACCGCAGACCTGCTCGCCGAGCTCGAGACTGCCCGCCAGGAACGCGACGACGCCCTCACGCGCCTCGCCGCGGCCCGTGCCGAGCTCGACGCCCTTCGCCTCGCCCTCAAGACGAAAGACGAACCCGAGCCACCGCTCTACCCCGACACCGCAGGGATCGGCCCCGAAGCGCCCCTTCGCTACGTCGCCGCGGACGCGATCAACACGACCGTGAAGCGCTTGATGGAGCCAGTGCAGAAGGCGCTGCGCTCAAAGCTGGGAACCCGTCATGACCGTTGATGTCGTGGTGCCGGTCTACAAGCACCTCGAGTTCACGATGCAGTGTCTGCGCTCGGTGCTCGAGCACGGGGGGCCTGCGCTCGGCCGGCTGATCATCATCAACGACGCGTCGCCAGAGAAGGAGCTGATGCGGCACCTCGAGGGGCTCCGCCGTGACGACGGCCGCGTGCGCCTGCTCGTCAATCGCGTCAACAAGGGCTTCGTGCACACCGCCAACCTCGGGCTCTCGCTCGGCGAAGACGACGTGGTCCTGCTGAACAGCGACGCGCGGCTCACGAAGGGGGCGCTCGACGAACTGCTTGGCTGTCTGCACTGCGACGTCTTCGCCGCCGTGAGTCCTCTGTCGAACAACGCGACCCTCTGCTCGGTCCCCACGTTCCAGGAGGCCTCGCCGGTGAAGATGCTCGAGGGCGTGCCACTCGAGTTGGGGGGCATTCCACGGGCGACGGTGATGCCGACGCTCAATGGGTTCTGCATCGCGTTCCGTCGAAAGGCGCTCGCGACCCTCGGGCTCTTCGACCCGAAGTTCTCGCCCGGGTACCACGAAGAGAACGACTGGAGTCAGCGCGCCAGAGCCGCCGGGTGGAAGGTCGCGCGCGCCAACCGCGCCGTGGTGCTTCACCATGGCGGCGCCTCGTTTCACGCCGCACGGGCCCGCCTCGACGTCGTTCACGGCCGCCGCCTGGTCGCCCGCTACCCGAACTACCTCGACGAAACGGAACAGTTCGCGCGCTCGCCACTCTCGGGCGTCGCCGCGCGCGCCGTCCGGTTCTCCATGAACCGCCTTCGCGTTCGGCTCCCCGTCAGCACGATGGACGAGCTCGAGCGCGCCCGGTTCCTCGGGAACACGATGGTGGCCGAAGCGGTCACCGAGACCATGGGTGAGGCGTGTCACTGGGCGCAGGTGCCGCTGGCCGCGAAGATCGCTCCCGACGTCACGGTCGTGCGAGGCGTCGGCCGGTGGCCCGCGACCAGCGTCCTCGTCACCTTGATCGATCACACCACACCGCTCGACGAGGTCGGCCTTCCCGCGCAGCTCGCGTTGTCGCAGGGCATCGTGACGAACTCGGAGGGTCTCGCGACGCGCATTCGCCTCGAGCTCGCGCAACCGCCTCATCGCGTCACCGTGGCGACCAAGGACGACCACCTGCCGTTTTTGCAGCTGCTCAGGAAAGTGGCCCTGTCTCCGGACGCCGAGATTCTCGAGCGGGCGACCCGCTACGCACTGGAACACCCCGACCGGCCCGACGACGATCTGAAAGCCGACGCCTCGGCGGCGTGAGCCTGTTGCCGCTCAGACTGAAAAGTGGCAATGCCTCATCCGCATGTCGCGAACGGTGCTCATCACTGGTGGAGCGGGCTTCATCGGCTGCAACGTCGCGCAGCGTCTTCTCGCGCAAGGCGACGAGGTCGTCGTCTTCGACAACCTTCACCCCCAGTGCCACACCGGGCAGGGCCGCCCGAAGGACCTGCCGAAAGACGTTCAGTTCATTCCCGGCGACGTGACGCTGACGTCCAATTGGGCGTCGCTCCTCAAGCTGCACCGACCTGAGGTGGTGCTCCACCTCGCCGCCGAGACCGGCACCGGCCAGTCGCTGACCGAGGCCAATCGGCATGCGATGGTGAACGTCTCGGGCACGGCGCAGCTCGTCGACGCGATGACGACCGCGAAGCACGTGCCGTCGCACTTCGTGTTGACCTCGAGCCGCGCCGTCTACGGTGACGGCGCGTGGAGGAGCGCCAGCGGCGAAGTGTTTTACCCCGGCGGGCGCACACGCGCCCAGCTCGAGGCTCGCCAGTGGGACGCGGTAGGCCCCGATGGGAGACCGGCCCTCGCGATCGCGAGCGTCGCCGACGTCACGCACCCGTCGCCGATCTCGGTCTACGGGGCGACGAAGCTGACGCAGGAGCACATTCTCGCGACGTGGTGCAGGGCCTTCGGCGCCGGCCTCTCGACGCTGCGCCTTCAGAACGTGTACGGCCCGGGTCAAGCGCTCGGCAACCCGTATACGGGCGTGCTCACCTTCTTTGCCCAGCGGGCCGTCGCGAAGCAGCCGCTCGACGTCTACGAGGACGGCAAGATCGTTCGCGACTTCGTCTTCATCCATGACGTCGCTGACGCGCTCGCCGCAGCCGCCAGTCAGACCTCGAACACCGTTCGCACGTTCGACATCGGGAGCGGCGAGCCGACGACCATCGAAGAGACTGCGCGGGTGATGGCGCGCCTGGCCGGAGCGCCACCCCCACAGGTCTCTGGCCGCTTCCGCGACGGCGACGTGCGCGCGGCGAGCTGCAGCATCGAGGCGGCCACGAAGGTGCTCGGGTACCGGCCGAAGGTCAGCCTCGAGCAAGGGCTCACCGCCTTGCTCGCCAGCATTCCCCGGACCTGAACATGCTCAAGGACAACGGTGAGCGCTTCATGCCCGACTGGAAGGGCGACACCGAGCTGGAGCATCTGCATCGCTATCAGCTCGCGCTCGACTTCGTCGATGGCAAGCGGGTGCTCGATGTGGCTTCAGGTGAAGGCTACGGGAGCGCCATTCTCGCGACGCGCGCTTCACACGTGGTCGGGGTCGATCTCTCTCATGACGCCGTGGAGCATGCTCGCGAGCGGTACGCCCAGCCCAACCTCGAGTTCCGAGAAGGCTCAGCCGCGGCGATTCCCCTCGAGAGGAGCTCGGTCGACGTGGTCGTCAGCTTCGAGACCCTCGAACACCTGCCCCAGCACGAAGAGATGCTCGCCGAGCTGGCGCGAGTCCTGAAACCTGACGGGCTGCTCCTGCTCTCGACGCCCGACAAGCACTACTACACCGATGCTCGGCGGCACGAGAACCCGTTCCACGTGAAGGAGCTGTATCGGGAAGAGTTCCGCGCGCTCGTCACCCGCTACTTCCCGAACGTCGAGTTTCATTTTCAGCGCGCGATGCACGCGTCGATCATCACTCGCGAGCAGCCGTCGCTCGACGAGGGCACGAGCTACACGCGAGACGACTTCACGAACAAGGTCGTCATCGAGAAGGGGCAGATCACCCCGCTCTACCTGATCGCGTTCGCCTCGCGCGGCCCGCTGCCGAAGACGCCCGGCCCCTCGACCTACGAGACGAACCCGCCCGCGTATGGGGTCGTCGAGCAAGACCTGCGGGTGAAGCTGCAAAACCTCGAGCGTGACCATCAACAGGCTGTCGCGGCGCTCGAGCGAACGATGCGTGAAGCAGTTCTGGCCGAGAGAGATCACCGACGCACTGCGGTCGAGCTGTGGGAACTGCGAAAGTGGCTCGAGGCGGCAGCTGAAGAGCACAACAAGCGAGGGCTCGAGTCCCTGTTGAGTGGGGCACGCGAGCTGCTCGCCAAGGGCCGCGGAGGCCGCCGATGAAGCGACTGGCCGTCTACATGTTCTACGACTCCGCTGGAGTCGTCGCTGACTACGTCATTCACAAGCTGAAGAAGCTGCGCGAGCACGTCGAGACGATCGTCGTCGTGGCCAATGGCCAGCTGACGGCCGATGGCAAAGCGAGGCTCGCGACCGTCGCCGACACGGTGCACGTTCGCGAGAACTACGGCTTCGATGTGTGGGCCTACCGAGACGGGCTGGTGAACGTCGTGGGCTGGGAGAAGCTCACCCGGTACGACGAGCTGCTGCTCCTCAACTACACGTTCTATGCGCCCATCTTCCCCTTCAAGGAGATGTTCGACCGCATGTCCACGCACGACGTGGACTTCTGGGGCATCACGGGCTTTCGGGGCCCCGTACCCAATGGGCTGACGGGCGAAGGCATTCTGCCGTTCCACATCCAGTCGCACTTCATCGCCGTGCGGCGGCGTCTCTTCTGTAGCCGTCAGTTCCGCAACTACTGGGAGGAGATGCCGCCGATCACCAGCTACATCGACTCGATCCTCAAACACGAGGTGCGCTTCACCGAGCACTTCGAAGACATGGGCTACCGCTACTCGGTCTACGCAGACCCCATGCGGTATCAGGACGTGCACCCGGCCCTGAACGCGATCGATCAGCTGCTCGATGATCGAGTTCCGATTCTGAAGCGACGCCCCTTCTTTCACGACCCGCTGTACCTCGATCAGCAGTGCGTCGACCTCGACCGCGTGATCGAGCTCGTGAAGAAGAAGAGCGACTTCGACACGAGCCTCGTCTGGAAAGACATGACTCGCGTTGCGAAGCCTCGCGATCTCTACACCAACGCGACGCTGCTCCAGGTGATGCCAGACGAGCCACCAGCGACGCCGCTGCCCGAGCGCCGCATCGCGGTGCTTGCGCACGCCTACTTCCCCGCGCTGCTCGGCGAGCTCATGTCGTACGCGGCGAACATTCCGCAGCCGTTCGATGTCTACGTCACGACGTCAGACGAGAAGAAGAAGGCCGAGGTCGAAGCGTGGTTCGCGAAGAACCCCGGCCGGTACACGCTCAAGGAAGCGCGCGTGGTGACGAACCGGGGCCGCGACGTCGCGGCGCACCTGATCGGCCTGCGTGACGTCGTGCTGACCGGAGGGTACGACTACCTCTGCCGCCTTCACTCGAAGGTCTCGCCGCAAGACCCGTTCGCCATGGCGCGCCACTTCAAGGAGCATCTGTTCGAGAACCTGCTCGCGGGGCCAGGCTACGTGGCGCGCCTGCTCTCGCACTTCGAAGCGAACCCCACGGTGGGCATGATCATGCCGCCCGTCATCCATCAGGGCTACCCGACGTTGGGACACGCGTGGTTCACCAATCGCCCAGGCGCCGTGCAGTGGGCGAAGAAGCTGGGCATCGACGTGCCCTTCGATGACGACACGCCGCTCGCGGCCTACGGCTCGATGTACTGGTACCGGCCTGCAGCCCTCAAGAAGCTGTTCGCCTACCCCTTCACCTGGGACGACTTCCCCCAGGAGCCGGACTACGGCGACGGACGCCTGCCTCACATTCTCGAGCGACTGATCGCCTACACGGCGTTCTCGAGTGGCTTCACGGTGCACTGCGCGCTCACCACGAAGAACGCCGCGAAGAGCTACGTGAAGCTCGAGTACAAGCTGCAGCGAATGATCGGCGATCAGAATCGCTTGAAGCACGCCGCTCCGCTCCCTCTGCCGCAGCTCAAGGAGTTCGTCCGCTCGAGGATGCAGGCACAGCCCCACGGGCTGTCGTGGGTCACCAAGTCGTACCGGGCGATCCGCGCGGGCTACCACTTCGCCAAGAAGCTCCGGGCGCCCTGAGGTGAACACACCGCCTCGCGACAAGATTCTCGACATCGAGTGCTTGCGAGCGTTCGCGATCATCTACACCCTGGTCGCGCACTACCGCTTCATCTACGCCGAGACGCCGCACTGGGTCGAGTGGATGGACAAGAAGGTCGCCTTTCACGGAGGCGTCGATCTCTTCTTCGTCATCAGCGGTTTCGTGATCTCGAAGAACCTGATTCCCACGGCCCGTGCACAGAGCGAGCTCGCTGCGAAGATTCGCTTCATCTCGCAGTTCTGGGTGCGGCGGGTCTATCGGTTGTGGCCGTCGTCGTGGTTGTGGGCCTTCATTGGCCTGGGGGTGGTCGCCATCACCGACCGCAGTGCGCTGACCGCCAACGTCTATGACGTCACGGCGGCCCTGCTGCAGGTCTACAACTACCATGCGTACTCATGCATGACGGGGGTGGGGGTCTGCTCGCACCTCGCGGTCGGCGTGTACTGGAGCCTCTCGCTCGAAGAGCAGTTCTACATCGCGCTCCCCGTCCTCCTGGTCGTGGCCAGGTCGAACGCCAAGTGGGTGCTCGCGGCGCTGCTGGTGCTGTCGGTGCCGGTGCACAACTCGTTCCCTCTGCTCGGCGGCTTCTTTCGCTGGGAAGCGTTCTGCATCGGCGTCTTGCTCGCGTGGCTGTACGCCAATGAGCCGGTGCGTACCTCGTTCGTGGAGCACCTCTTCAAGCCGCTCGGTCGCACGGCCTGGTTGGCGTCGTACCTGATGCTGTTCGCGATCCCGCTGGTGGGGGTCGGAGCGCTCGGCGGAGCGTCCTATTCGTTGACGGCGATCTGCGCCGGGGTGCTCGTGGCGCTCGCCTCGGTCGACCGCGGGTACCTGGGCATTCCGCGGGTCCTCCAGCCATTCCTCGTCTGGGTGGGTGCGCGGTCGTACAGCATCTACCTCGTGCACAGCGCCGTGTTCCTCACGTTCAAGGCGCTCGCGGTGCGCGGGTGGCGCGAGGCGCTCCCGTCGTCGCTCCAGCACATCGGGTGGATCGGGCTCGCCACGGCAGTCGTCCTCGGCTTGAGCGAACTCAACTTCCGCTTCGTCGAGTCACGGTTTCGGCACGCGGGGCGCGCAGCACCAGCCTGATCGAGTCTGGGCAGTGAGCAGTGCTTGACCCTGTTCAGCGCGCTGCCTAAGCGACCCGCCACCATGAACGTTCTCGTCACCGGGGGCTGCGGCTTCATCGGCTCCAACCTGATCCACTGGCTGCGCAAGCACCGCCCGGGTTGGACCATCGTCAACCTCGACAAGCTGACCTACGCCGGGAATCTCGAGAACCTCACGGCCCTCGAGGGCGACGACAAGCACGTCTTCGTCCAGGGAGACATCTCGAACCGGGAACTCGTCGACCACGTGATTCGAACCCACCGCATCGACGCGATCATGCACCTGGCGGCCGAGAGCCACGTCGATCGTTCGATCCTTGGCCCCGAGGCCTTCATCAAGACGAACGTCCTCGGCACCCAGGTCCTGCTCGAGGCAGCGCGGCACGCGAAGGTGAGCCGCTTCCTCATGGTGTCGACCGACGAAGTGTACGGCTCGCTCGGCCCGACCGGCTTCTTCACCGAGACGACTCCGCTGTCCGCGTCGAGTCCCTACTCCGCGTCGAAGGCCTCGGCCGACCTCATCACCCTCGCCTACGAGCACACCTTCGGTCTCGACGTCGTCGTCACCCGGTGCTCGAACAACTACGGCCCGTTCCAGTTCCCCGAGAAGCTGATCCCGCTCATGGTGATCAACGCGCTCACCGACAAGCCGCTTCCGGTCTACGGCGACGGGCTCAACGTGCGTGACTGGCTGCACGTCGACGATCACTGCTCCGCGCTGACCACCGTGCTCGAGAAGGGCAAGAAGGGCGGCGTGTACAACATCGGTGGGAACTCCGAGCGAACCAACATCGTCATCGTGAAGACGATTCTGCAGGCCGTCGGCAAGCCCGAGTCCCTCATCAAGTACGTGCAGGATCGCCCGGGCCACGATCGTCGCTATGCCATCGACGCCACGAAGATTCGAACCGAGCTCGGGTGGCAACCCAGTTACGTGTTCGAGAAGGCCATCGCCGAGACGGTGAAGTGGTACCTCGAGAACCGCACCTGGTGGGAGCGCGTCACCTCGGGCGCCTACCGTCAGTACTTCGACAGCCAGTACAAAGCCCGGCTCGAGAAACACTGACCATGCGCATCGCAGTCACTGGCAGCAATGGACTGGTGGGTCGGCGGCTGCTCGCGCAGCTCGTCACGGCAGGCCACGAGGTGCTCGGGCTTTCGCGCGGAGAGCGTCGCGTCGAAGGCGCCTTCGCGTATGCCTCGGTCGATCTCGCGGACAGCGCGTTGCTCGCGAAGACGTTGGGCGACTTCAAGCCCGACGCCATTCTCAACCCTGGCGGCATGACCGATGTCGATGGTTGCGAGCGCGATCCCATCGCTGCGTACGAGGCGAACGTCTCGGGTGTCGCCAGCCTGGCGAAGGCCGCGCGCACGACCGGCGCCCACCTCGTCCACGTGTCGACCGACTACGTCTTCGATGGCGACGATGGCCCGTACGCCGTCGACGCGAAGCCGAACCCTCGCGGGACCTACGCCATCACCAAACACGCGGGCGAGCAGACCGTGAAGGCGTTGCTGCCGGCCGGCCAGTGGAGCATCGCGCGCACCGCCGTCGTCTACGGCTGGCCCTCGACCGGAAAGAACAACTTCGGGTTCTGGCTGGTGTCGACGCTCGCCCTGGGCAAGCAGGTGCCCCTCTTCCAGGACCAATGGGTGTCCACCAGCCACGCGACGAACGTCGCGGCGATGGTGAAGGAGCTGGCTGAAAAGAAGCTCGCCGGCCTCTGGCACACCTGCGGCGCCGAGGTGATGGACCGCGTGGCGTTCGGTCACCGGGTCTGTGAACGTTTCGGCTTCGACAAGGCCCTCATCAAACCCAGCCGCATGGCTGACGTGAAACTCGCGAGTCCCCGGCCGGCGAAGAGTGGGCTCGACGTGACCAAGACGGCGCAGGCGCTCGACGCAAAGCCATGGACCGTGGCTCGCGCGCTCGACGAGCTGCACCGCGAAAGACAGGAGCACCCATGAAGGGCATCGTCCTCGCCGGTGGTTCAGGCACCCGGCTGTACCCGTTGACTCGTGTCGTGTCGAAGCAGCTGCTGCCGATCTACGACAAGCCGATGGTGTACTACCCGCTCTCGGCCCTGATGCTCGCCGGCATCAAGGACATTCTCCTCATCTCGACTCCGGTCGACCTGCCTCGCTTCAGGGAGCTTCTTGGAGACGGCTCACAGTGGGGCATCTCGCTGTCGTATGCCGAGCAGCCGAAGCCAGAGGGGCTTGCACAGGCGTTCATCATCGGCCGGCAGTTCGTCGGAAACGACAAGGTCGCGATGGTCCTTGGCGACAACATCTTCTACGGCCACGGCTTCTCGGATCTGGTGCAGCGCGCCGCCCGCCTCGACAAAGGTGCCACCGTCTTCGGCTATTGGGTGAATGACCCCGAGCGATACGGCGTGGTCGAGCTCGATGCGCACAAGCGAGCCATCTCGATCGAGGAGAAACCGAAGCAGCCGAAGTCGAACTACGCGGTCACGGGCCTGTACTTCTACGACAATCAGGTCGTCGACATCGCAGCCAACCTGAAGCCGGGCGCGCGAGGCGAGCTCGAGATCACCGACGTCAACCGCGTGTACCTCGAACGACAGCAGCTCACCGTCGAGCTGATGGGCCGCGGCTACGCCTGGCTCGACACCGGCACCCACACGTCCCTCATGCAGGCGTCGGAGTTCATCCACGTCGTCGAGGAGCGCACGGGACTCAAGGTCGCGTGCCTCGAAGAGATCGCGTGGCGCATGAAGAACATCGACGACGCCCAGCTCGAGCAGCTCGCCCAGCCGATGGTGAAGAACGAGTACGGCCAGTATCTGCTCAGCCTGCTCAAGAATAAGGACAAGCTGTGAACGTCACGCAGACCTCGCTCCCCGGTGTGCTGCTCCTCGAGCCGAAGGTCTTTGGAGACGCGCGCGGGTTCTTCCTCGAGACGTATCGGGCCGAGCGCTACCGGGAGATCGGGATCTCCGGCCCCTTCGTTCAGGACAACTGGTCACGCTCACGCAGAGGCATTCTGCGCGGGCTGCACCTGCAGCACCCGAACGCCCAGGGGAAGCTGGTGATGGTGACCCGAGGGAGCGTGTTCGACGTTGCCGTCGATGTGCGCCGCGGCTCTCCCCACTTCGGGAAGTGGGTCGGCTACGACTTGTCGGAAGAGAACAAACGCCAGCTGTGGATTCCGCCCGGCTTCGCGCACGGGTTCTGCGTCACCTCTGACGAGTGCGACTTTCTCTACAAGTGCACCGAGATCTACGCGCCAGAGAACGAGCGCACGGTGCTGTGGAACGACCCCGCCATCGGCGTGCAGTGGCCGGTGAGCGCGCCTGTGCTGTCGAAGAAGGACGAGGCAGCGCTTCCGTTGAGCCAGCACAGCAGCCTGCCCGACTTCATCGCGGGTTGACTGATCGCCCTCGGGGTGGTGTCTGCCCGACGTGATCCACTCACCACCCCCACGTTGGGTCTGGGCCCTCGGCCTGGTCGTGACGGCGGTCTACGCGCTCTGGTCGTTCTCGCTCGCCCTCGGGCTGCCGATCGACACGTGGGACGCGTACGACTACCTCATCAACGCGCGCTACCTCGCGGGCAACGATCTCTCGCACCTCGCGCAGGCGTACCGCACTGATCGCCCACCCGGCATCTCCCTGCTCGTCGCGCCGCTGCTCTCGCTCGGCTACCACCCTGGCCAGCGCGGGCTCGCAGGCCTCATTCACCTCGTGCCCTGGAGCCTCGGCGTTCTCTCGCTGCTGATGACCTGGCGCGCGGTCGAGCGTGAGGCCGGCGTCGCCATCGCCTTCGTCGCGGCCGGGCTGCTCGCGCTGAACCCGCTGGTCCTCCACTTCCTGCCCTTCATCATGGCGGACATCGCCTCGATGGCCTTCGGCCTGCTGGCCCTTCGCCTCTCGGAGCGCGTCACCTCGACCCGCCGGGGCATCGACGTGCTCGCCCTCGCGCTCGCCGTCGGCCTCGCGATGCTGACGAAATACCCGATGGCGCTGCTCGGCCTGGCGATTCCCATCGCCAACCTCGCGTGGGTCTGGACCGGGAAGGATAGGCCCGCCTCTTTCAAGTCGAAGCTCCTCGCGTCGATCGACTGGAGACTCGCGACGGGCCTCCTCCTCGGGCTCGGCCTCTTCTTCGCCGTGCACGCACTCATCTACTCGCGCGTGGTGACAGGCGACGGCCCGTGGATGGACCGACTCTCGGCAGGCCTCAAGGCGGCATGGGCTGGCGGCGGTGGGCCCGGAGCGACCGACCCGTGGTGGGAGTTGCCGAACGCCGTGTGGTGGACGTTCGGGCCTCCCGTCACGCTGCTCGCGATCGCTGGCGCGGGCGCCGTCATCGTTCGTGATCGAGATCGCGCTGGCTGGCTGCACGTCATCTGGGCGCTCGCCTCGATGGCGCTCTTCATCGTCGTCATCGGCCACAAAGAGTCCCGCTACGTCCTGCCCGCCCTGCCCTCCATCGCCATCCTCGCGGGGCGTGGGCTCACGGTCGTCGGAAGACGAGTCGCGCTTCAGGGGGCGCTCGCTGCGGTCGCGTTGATCGGCATCGCACCGTCGGCGCTCCGCGAGCTCCAGCGCATGGGCGACCCGCTCTACACGCGGCCATCTCTGCTGGCCTGGGCCCGCTTCGCGCTCGACCGCGCCGGAGCAGATCGCCCCATCATCCAGAACCCGAACATCTCGCCGTTCGCCCTCTACGCGAAGGATCCCGTCGTCTTCACCAACGACGAGTTCTGGCACTACCACCACATCAACCACGCGGGCCTCGAGTGGTTCTTCGATCGCCGGCTGCTCGCGTTCCAGGTCGGTCAGGGGCCGGCGAGCGTGTCGGTGCAGAGCCCGTGGATTCGCGCGTCGGTGCCGCCCGAGTGGCTGCAGTCGCTCGGAGAGGACGCGCTCTGGTTGGTCGCGCTGCCGAAGGGTGGGCTGTTGCTCTCTCCACCCCAGGGCTGGTTCGAGACCTCGAGCGCCGCGCAACAACCCGAGCCGCCACCGCCCTTCGTCGCGATCGATCTCACGCATGTCTCGCTCAAGCCGGGCGCGCGCAGCGAGACCTCGGCCGAGTACTCCGACGGGAAGACGACGGTCGTCCTCAACCGGCAGGCCGACGGCTGGCGAATCACCTCGCCCCCGAAAGACAGCCGCTGGTTCGTGGGAGTCGCAGAGCAGGCCCCGAGACGATGGACGGAGCCGTCACCCGACCTCCCGCCATCCCTCGACGGGCTGTGGAGTGAGCGTCAGGTCTTCCCGGTTCGGCCGTAACGGTGGCGGCGGCTCCCTTCGGCGGCGGTGTTGCCTTCGACGGCGGCGCGCTGGCGTACCTGCTCGGACCATGTCCCTACTGTCAACGCTCCGACAGCCCGCTCCTCAGCCGACGAGCCCGGATCGCTTCTTCGGAGCGTTCTCTCCCTTCGGCATCTCCACCATCCGCGTCAGCAACTCGCAGGGCGGCACCGAGATCGATCACATCCAGTACGGCTACTGACTCACGGCACGATGGCGGTGAGTCGCTGGGCCAGCACGGTCCCCGCCGCGACACAGACCGGCACTCCCTCGAGCGCGCCGCAGTGGGCTCCGTGGAAGTCGTTCATGTAGTTCGGGTCGACCACGTACACGGTGTCAGTCGCCACAGGCCCCGTGAAGCGCGCGTTGCACAGTGGGCCCACTGCTGCGGGCACGCGACCGACGAGACCTGAGTTGATCGACAGCCCTTCACGCACTGCGACCTGCGACAGCCGCGCGATCAGCGACTCGTTGTACCCACACACCCACTGCACCTGAATCGGCACCACGCGCAGGTGTTGGTAATTGCCTCGCAGCCCCGTCCACGCCTCACCGAATGGCGGAGGCAGCGGCTGCACGTCGAACACGTTCGGCCGCGCAGGAATCTCGGCGAGCTGCACCACGGCCGCGAGCACCAGGAGCGCTCCCCAGATGCGGCGTTTTCGCGCGGCGACGACGACGGCCACGATCGCAGAGATCGACACCAGGAAGTGGAGCGCCCAGACGAAGCGGCCCGAAGTACGAAACATCGACGGGAGCGGATCGAGCAGCTTGAAGAAGCCCCACAGCTCGACCAGCACCTTCCCCGAGAAGGTGATGCGCGCCGACGCCGCGTAGAAGGCTTCTCCGAGCACCATCACGAGCAGCGGCGCCAGCAGCCACGCCATGCGGAGCACCTGCTTCGGGTTCCGCACCCACGCGACGATCGCCGTCACCACCATCAGCAACGTGCCCAGCCCGAGGTAGCTGAAGCCTTCGCCCTGGCGCGACGACACCGTGAAGCCGGGGATCCACCGCGAGAGCTGGTGCGAGTTGAAGAGCGTGCCGAGGTCGGCCGAGAAGTCGCCGAAGCCCTCTGCGGTGCGGTTCACGGGATCCGCGAGGATTCCACCGACCAGCCACAGCATCGCGCCAGTGCCCAACACCAGCAGCGCCACCGACGTGCCCACCGCGCGCCACGGCACCTGCGCACGCCACCGCCCGATGACGATGTTCGCGAGCGCGAGCGGAATGCTGATGGCCGCGAGATAGCCCTCGACGCCGACGGCAAAAGCGGCGGCTCCGGCAGCGAGGTGCACCAGCCACGTCGGGCGCTTCGGCTCCGTGACGAGCAGCACGGCGACGCAGATCTGCAGCATCACGAGCCACTGCCCCGTCAGCGCGATGTGCCCGAAGCGCGCAGGCAGCATCGGCTCGGCCATCAACAACACGCCACCGGCCAGCCTCAACACCAGCGGCGCGTCGAGGCGACGCAACAGCCACCACCCCGTCACCGCGAGCCCGGCGTACGACGACGCCATGAAGAGCCCGTAGAGCTGGAAGTCACGAGAGACGAAGAGCCCGACGATGCGCCCGAGCTCACAGAGCCAGAACACCGAGTTCGTGTAGAAGACGCTCGTTCCCCACGGTGCGAGCAGGTTCGGCGTCAGCCCCGGCGGCAGCGTGACGGGCCCGCGAAGGTGGAACAGCCAGCCGTGGTACGTCGCGGCCCAGTCGCCGTTGAGCATCCACTCGGTGTGGAGCGGATCGAGGATCTTCCACTGCGTGCGCGTCGCGAACCAGACGATCGCCGCGAGCACCAGCACCAGCACCTCGGCAACCGTCTTCCACCGTGGCTGGGCTGAAGGCTCGCTCACGTGCAGCTCACTTCACGGCGGCGGGCACCGGCGCTGGCGGATCCTTCACGGCAGGCAGCAGCGCGGCCACGAGGAAGAAGAAGGCGACGAAGTGGTAGTAGTTGCAGAACGCCTGGCGCGCGAACTCGAACATCCACCCGTAGGCGAGGCCGACGAAGACGATCGCGCTGCGCAGCGTGGGATTCTTCCGTCGCCACAGCACCACGACCAGGGCCAGGACTGCTGCGGGGCCGATCCACCCGAACTTCGCGTAGTGCTCCTGCATGCCCTCGGGCGTGCCGAAGTCGAGCGAGTGCGCGATGAACGCGGCCAGCGACAACGAGTCAGGTCGCGGCTTCGCGTCGGCCCAGGAGCTCAAGGTGAACTTCGTGAAGCGGCCCGGGTCGCTGACCATGAACGGAATCACGAGCGCGAGCGCGAAGCCGGCGGCGGCTCCGAAGAAGCGCAAGGCCGCCTGCTTCCCGCCGGCGCGCCACACCCAGATGAGCAACAGCCCGCCCGCGATGATCGCGTACTGCTTGGTGGCGCACGCGGCGCCGACGGCGAGGCCCGCCGCCAACCACCACCGCTTCGCGAGGAACCAGAACGACAACGCCAGCGCGGCGCTGAGCAACGTGTCGATCCACGACTGCTCGAGAATGAAGAGCGAGATCGGGCACGCGAGCCAGACGGCGGCGGCCAGCAGGGGGCGCTCCCATTCTTTCCAGTACGCGCGGCCGAGGCCGATCAACGCTCCGACGATGATGACGTCAGCAGCGACCAACGAGGCCCGCACGTCGAACGCGCCTTTGCCAATCCACGCGAACAACGTCGACCACAGCAGCCACATCGGCAGGTACGGGAAGCTGGGGATGTAGTCGTACCGCCCGCCGTAGATGTCGACGTAGTTCTGCAGGTACGGGTTCTTGCCGTCGAGGAAGTAGCGCACCGCCTGCACGCTCGAGGTCCACACGTCGATGAACGGCTGCGGAGACGCCCACAGCACGTGCCGGCGCGTCACCAGCAGCAACAGCACCACGCTCGCGGCCAGCACGATCAACACGCGCGATCGCCACGGCTTCTCGAGCACGAGCGCGATTGGCATCAACGCCGCGACCGTCAGCGCCGCGATGATCGTGTTCACCAGGTGCTTCGTCTCGGGCACCTGCTGCGCGTAGATGAGCTGCGAGTTCGACCCGAGCAGGAAGGTGCCGACGATGACCGCGCCGATCCACGCGAGCAGGGGCGACGCGCCGTTGAGCACGCTCTTGGGCCGCCACAATTCCACGACGGTGAGGCTCACCAGCATGCCGGTGAGCGCGAGCACGAAGCTGGGCCCGTAGTGGCCGTGCGAGAACGTCAGCACGATGGAAACGCCGAGGAAGGCGAGCAGCGGCACGGGCGCGGTGTACCGTCGGCGCGCGTGGGAGTCGACGCGAAAACCGTTCACTCTGCGTCTCTCGTCTGACAGACACCCGCGTCATGCTGAAGCGGTGGGAGCAGAGTGAGCGCTGGCTGGCGTGGGTGATTCCGGCGCTGGTGCTGGGCTTTCACTGCCTGCCGCTGTGGCGTGAAACGGCCTCGTGGGGCGGCACTCGCGACTGGGGCTACTTCTTCTTCCTCAGCGAGGTGGAGCGGAAGACGATCCTCGAGTTCGGCCAGTTCCCGCTGTGGAACCCGTACTACTTCGGCGGCGCGGTGCACCTCGCCAATCCGCAGACGTTCTTCCTCTCGGCGACCTTCCCCTTCATCCTCATCTTCGGGACGCCGATCGGCATTCGGCTCACCATCACCGCGGCGATTCTGCTCGCGTTCGATGGCGTGCGGCGCACCTGCCGTGTGCTGGGCTTCTCACCGCTGTCGTCGTCACTCGCAGGCACGGGCTACGCGGTCTGCGGCGCGATGGCGCAACACCTCGGCGGCGGCCACGTCGGCTGGCTCGGCTTCGGCGTCTTCCCCTACGTGTTGTGGAGCTTCCACCGCGTGCTCCAGGGCTCGAAGCGGCACCTGTTGTATGGCGCGCTCTTCCTCGCGTGGATTCTGGGGCACTTCGGCGTCTATCCGTTTCCGTACGCGGTGCTGGGCTTCGGCTTCTACGCGCTCGCGTGGGCCATCGTGGAGCGCAAGACGCCCGGCACGTGGAAGTCCTTCTGGACGATTCCTCCCATCATGGGCGTGCTCGCGGTGTGCGTGATGCTGGTGCGCATGGTGCCGCTGCTCGACTTCGTGCGCGGCCACCCTCGCACGGTGAGTGACAGCGATCTGCTTCGCTTCCCCGAGCTCTGGGAGATCTACGTCGCGCGCCACACCGAGCGGCAGTTCGGAAGCCACGGTTGGGTGTGGCCCGAGTACGGCAACTACTTCGGCTTCGTCGGCTTCTCGCTCGTCGTCATCTCGATCGTCGTCGCGTTCATCTTCAAGACGCGGCGGGCCATTCTTCCGGCGCTCCTCGCGTTGCCGCTCTTCATCGCGTTCCAGATGGGCAACCACCAGTTCGGTCCGTGGTCGGCGCTTCGCAAGCTGCCCATCATCGAGAACCTGCGCGTGCCCTCGCGCTTCACCATTCTCGTCGGCGTCTTCGCGTGCCTCATCGTCGGCTTCGGGCTGCACACGCTCATCGAGTGGCTCAAGACGAAGCCGGCGCCGATGTTCCTCACGGGCGCGGTGCTGCTCACCATCACCGGAACGGCGTGGTGCGTCGACGCGTCAGCCTTCAACCGCCAGCAGTGGGATCAGACGTTCGGCACGCCGGTACCCGAGTGGCTGCCCAGGTCGCCCGACTTCGTGCAGGACATGGGCGACCCGAACCGCATGTACGCGTACCCGAGAGCGAACCGGGGATCGCTCAACGGCTTCGAGGAGTCTCCGCTCGACGTCTCGCAGGTGCTGGCCATCGGTCGCCCCGAGGAGTTCCTCATCGAGCCTGGCGCCGGCACCGTCGAGCGCGTGAAGTGGACGCCCAACCAGGTGACGGTGAAGACCACGCTGAACAAGCCGTCGCGAGTGCTGGTGAACCAGAACTACAGCACCGACTGGAAGGTCGAAGGCGGCACGCTGGTGAATCAGCAGGGCCTGCTCGGCGCTGACGTGGCGGCAGGAGAGACGACCGTCACGTTCACCTACCGGCCTGGGACGTTCCTCATCGGGCTGCTCGGCACCGGCCTGACGCTCGCGCTGATGATCTTCCTGTTCCGGCGGTGGAAGCCGGGGCCCCAACCGGTGTAACCCGGCTCCCGACGATGGATACCAAGCTCTACGACGCACACGCGCGGCTCGACGACGAACACTGGTGGTTCCTCGGCCGACGTTCGATCGTGCGCGACACGCTCAAGCGCCACCTGCACCCGCTCGTCGGCACGCGCCGCATTCTCGACGCAGGCTGCGGCACGGGCGGCAACCTCGTCATGCTGAAGGAGTTCGGCGACGTGACGGGCGTGGAGCTCGAGCCCATGGCCATCGAGGCGGCACGCAAACGCACGGGCAACGCGGTGCGCATCCTCGAGGGTGGCATTCCCGACGGGCTGCCGAAGGGCGAGCAGTTCGACGTCATCACGATGTTCGACGTGCTCGAGCACCTCGACGATCCCGTCGGCGCGGTGAATGCGCTGCGGGAGTTGCTCACGCCGTCAGGCCAGCTCGTCATCACGGTGCCGGCGTTCCAGTTCCTCTGGAGCAAGCACGACGATCTGAACCACCACAAGCGCCGCTACGACTTCGCCGAGTTGAAGCAGCACCTCGAGAAGGGCGGCATGAAGGTGGGCTTCCACAGCTACTTCAACTCGCTGCTGTTCGGGCCCGTCGCGGCGGTGCGCCTGTTCCGCAAGGTGGTGCCGGGCTCCGAGGGTGACAGCGACTACGGCTCGGGCGGCGGCCTCACCAACTGGGCGCTGACGAAGCTGTTCTCGGCAGAGCGGCATGTCGCTTCGCGGCTGCCGGTGCCGTTCGGCGTGTCGCTGCTCGCGATCGCCTCGCGCGCGTAAGCACCTCGCGCCGATCACACGCTCCAGCGCGCGCTGTCAGTTCTTCGGCCACTCGAAGAGCCAGAGCTGACCACCACCAACGACGCCTGCTCGACGCGCGCCGGCCTGCTCGAGCAGCTGATCGGGGCCACCGTTCGCGACGATGCTCCAGCGGGCGCCCTTCTCTTTCGTGCGCTGCACCAGCGTCGAGAGGTCGGGCCGTGACTTCACGAAGACGATCTTCGTGCGCAGATCGGGGCTGAACAGCTCTCCAGGGAACGCGACGGACTCGTCCCACGTCACGACGTCGCCTTCCTTGAAGTTCTGCTCTCGAAAAATCGCTTCGGGCTCTGGCCAGTTCCACGAGACGACCTGCTTGGTGTTCCGCTGCAGCGGCGTCCACGAGGGCGCGTCTTTCATCATCGACGGCCAGCCGTAGGCGGGGTTCTTCGCGAGTTCCTGCTGACAGAGGAACAACGAGTAGCCGAAGAACGCGATCGTCACGAGCGAGACGGCGACCTTCACCACACGCCACGGCGCCAGCGCCCAGACGAGCCCGATCGCCGCCACCCCTGCGATGGAGCTGCCCATCGAGTAGCGCGGCCAGAACGCCGACGGCACCGAGATCGCCGCGAAGACCAGGTACCAGAGCGCGAGCGGCTGCCAGCGACGCTCCTTCTTCACGAGCGCAATGAGCGCGATGACGAGGCACGGAATCGCGACGCAGGTGAAGGCGATGCCGAAGTACCCGTCGCGCAGGTCGGGGAAGTAGACGGCCTTGTCCCAGTGGCGGAGCTGATCGACGAAGCGGTCCAGCTCGCCGGGAATGCCGAAGAAGGACGCGCGACCGCCCGGAGGCCCGCCGTACTGCGACGACGCGTCGTTCTCGCCAGGCAGCTTCCCGAAGAACGGCACCGTGATGACGAACGGCCACGCCGGGTTGCCCATCACCAGCGCGTTCTGCAGGTACTTGTGACCACCGAGGAGCAGGAGGACCGCCGCAGAGCCGAGCTGATTGAAGAACACCGGCCTTCGGGCTGACGCTGCACGCAGCTCCACCACGGCGCGGAGCACGAGAATCGGCGCGTACAGCGCGAGGTGAAACAGCCCTGTGTGCTTGGTGCCGAGGTACAGCCCGAACGCGACCGCCGAAGCCCAGCGGTCACGCTTCTCGATCGAGAACGCGCTGAAGTACGCACCGGTGCCCAACAGCGCGGCGCACGCGACGTCGACGTGCACTGACGGCAGCTCGAGGAAGACCGGAGAGAAACACAGCCACGCCGCGCCCAGCGCCGTCGAGAACGCGCGAGAGGCGCCGAACCTGCGCGCCCACGCGGCCGACACCAGCATGCCCATGAGTCCGAACGGCAATTGCGGCGCGTCGTCGAGCGAGGTGTTGCCGAGGAAGAAGCCGCTCCAGGCCGCGAGCAGGTGCACGTTGCGTGGGTAGCCGCGCGCCTGGTGGAAGCCCGTGTCCATGAAGGCCAGCGAGCCGTCCTGCACGATCGTGTTGGTGATCGTGGTGTGGAACATGAGGACGTCCCACCCCCAGGAGCGGAAGAACAACACCATGAAGACGCACCAGCCGAGGATGAGGGCGGCCGGCACCAGGAGCAGCACCGCCGGCTCCTTCGTCTCGAGCGCGTCGGCGACAAGGCGCTTCGGAACCCGCAGGTCTTCACGGAATTGCGCGAGCAGCGCGCCAGGCCCCGTGCCGTTCAACGACACCCAGCGCACGACGCCAAGCGACGCGCCCAGCGAGATGAGGAACAGGCTCACCGCGCCGATGGGACGGACGAGATCCGCCAGCATGAACGTGACGACGATCAACGAGACGAAGCTCATCAACGCGACAAGCAGCCGATCGAACACTCCGCGGTCGCGGAAGTAGTGCACCGAGACGGCGTACCCCGCGCCGACCGGAGCCAGCGTCGCCACCACCAACCAGAGGGCCCGGAGGACGTCGATCATGCGCGGCGGGCACCGTACACCAGCGGTTCCAACGGCCTCGCGGAAACCACACCCTGCGCTTGGAAGGCCACGCGCAAACGGCTACATGCGGCGCTCTTTCGAGAGGGTCCAACCCATGCGAGTCGAAGTCCTTCAGTGGCTGCAGTGCCCCGAGACGAACGAGCCCCTCGAGTTGGCGCCCGGCGCCGAGACGGCGTCTGACGGCCACGTGATGCGCGGCACCCTCTCTACGAAGGGCGGCAAGCGCTACGACATCGTCGACGGCGTGCCCGTGCTCATCCCCGGCTCGACGACGTCGCTCGAGAAAGAGACCGCCGACCGCTTCGCCGAAGAGTGGCACCGCTGGAGCGAGCTGCGGGACTACTACGAGAAGCAGTTCCTCGACTGGGTGGCGCCCGTCGGGAAGGACGACTTCAAGGACAAGGTCGTCTTCGAAGGCGGCTGCGGCAAGGGCCGGCACACGCACGTCGTCGCGAACATGGGCGTGAAGGCCATCGTGTCGGTCGATCTCGGCACCTCGGCGTACGTCGCGTTCCGCAACACGCGGCACCTCACCAACGCGCACGTCGTCATCGGCGATCTGCTGCAGCCGCCCGTGCAGCGGGTGTTCGATCTCGCGTTCTCGGTCGGCGTGCTGCACCACCTGCCGGATCCGCGCGCGGGCTTCTTGTCGCTGTCGTCGAAGGTCAAGCCTGGCGGCCGCGTGGTGTTCTGGGTCTACGGCCACGAGAACAACGAGTGGATCACCCGGTTCGTCGACCCCGTGCGCAAGCAGCTGACCGCGCGGCTCGACTCGAACGTGCTCCGCGCGCTCTCGGCGGTTCCGACGGCGGGTCTCTTCGGCCTCATCAAGGTGGCCTACGACAAGAAGCGCAACCCGTTCGTGGCCAGCCTGCCGTACGGCGAGTACTTCGCCTCGATGCACGACTTCCCGTTCGATGAGCTGCACAGCATCGTGTTCGATCAGCTCGTGACGCCGGTCGCGTACTACCTGCGCGGCGACGAGGTGCGGGCCTGGTTCGAAGGCAAGCCGTTCAGCAACGTCGAGGTGCGCTGGCACCGGAAGTACAGCTGGACCGGCACCGCGCAGATTCCCAGCTGACGACTACTTCCACCCGTCGGCGTCGGCCGTCTTGAACCACTCGGCGAAGCGCGCGAGCCCCTGGTCGATGGGCGTCGTCGCCTTCCAGCCGAGGAGCCGTTCAGCCTTCTCGGTCGCTGCACAGGTCAGCGGCACGTCTCCAGGCTGATCCGGCTGGTGGTCGAGCTTCGCCTTCTGGCCCAGCGCCTTCTCGATGCCTGACACGAGATCGCTCAGCGTGACGGGCCGCGAACCGCCGAGGTTGAGCACCTCGAACTGGGGCCAGCGGTGATCGAGCGCTGCGATGACGCCGCGAACCGTGTCGTCGACGAACGTGTAGTCACGGGCCGACTTGCCATCGCCGAAGAAGGGCACGGTCTCGTTCCGGCCGATCAGCCGGGCGAACTTCGCGATCGCGAGATCAGGCCGCTGCCGCGGGCCGTACACCGTGAAGAACCGCAGCGCGCACGTCTCGAGGCCGTACAGGTGCGCGAAGGTGGCGCAGAGCATCTCGCCCGCGATCTTGGTCGCCGCGTACGGAGACACCGGCCGATCGATCCGATCGTCCTCCGAGAACGGAGCGTTCGAGCGCGCGCCATACACCGACGACGACGACGCAAAGACGAAGCGGCTCGCCTTCGCCTTCCGCGCGGCCTCGAGCATGTTCGTCGTGCCGTCGACGTTGACCTCGGAATAGAGCAACGGCTGCGCGATGGACGGCCGCACGCCTGCACGAGCTGCGAGGTGGATGACTCCCGCGCCCTGCCCTGCCGCTGCGAACGCCTTCTCGACGTCGGCCACGTTGCGAAGGTCGCCCTCGACGAACATGACGCCGAGCGACGTCAGCCGCGCCGCCGTGCGTCGCTTGATAGCGGGATCGTAGAACGTGTCGAAGCAGTCGAGCACCGTCACGCGATCGCCGCGTTTCACCAGGCCCTCGGCCACGTGCGAGCCGATGAAGCCCGCGCCTCCGGTCAACAAGACGTTCACGGTGTCGTCCCCTTCCCGAGCCAGCGCCTTCGCCAGAGTTCGAACATCAACAGTGCCCACAGCGGCTTGCGGTGATCGACCCGATCGGACTGGTGCTCGTCGATCAACCGCCGCACCACCTTCGGCTCGAAGAAGCCGGCCTGCGCCACGGCCTGCTCCGAGAGCAGATCTTCGATGAGCGGACGGAGCGGGCCTTTGAGCCACGCGGCCACCGGCAACGCGAAGCCGTGCTTCTTCCGGTAGAGGATCTCGGCGGGCAGCAACGGCTCCAGCGCCTTCTTGAGCAGCCATTTGCGCGTGGTGCCCCGCATCTTGAGCGAGAACGGCAACGACATCGCGAGCTCGACGACGCGCGTGTCGAGGAACGGCGCGCGCACCTCGAGCGAGGCCGCCATCGACGCGCGGTCCACTTTCACGAGGATGTCGTCCTTCATGTAGAAGTGAACGTAGAAGCGCTCGACCTGCTCGATGCCCGACTCCCGGCGCGACGAGGCGAACGCATCGAGCGGCGCATAGATGTCGGCGACGCCGTCACCCGGAGCCCGCCACGCGGGCGTCAACACCTCCTGCACCGCTTCTGGCGTGAACGACGCGATCCACGCCTGGTGCCGGTGATGCGGGGGCCGCCCGAGGCCGCCGAGGAACTGGCGAGCCCGGAAGTCGAGGCTCATGTACGCGCCCGACTTCGGGAGCAACGAGGTGAGCGCTCCTGCCTTGTCCCACAGCGCACGCGGGAGCCCGCCCAGCGCCACGCCAATGGGGTGCGCGAGGAAGCTGTCGTAGCCCGCGAAGAGTTCGTCTGCGCCGTCGCCACCGAGCGCGACCGTCACGTGCTTCCGCGTGAACTTCGAGAGCAGGTACGTCGGCACATACGACGGGTCGGCGAACGGCTCGTCGAGTTGGTCGGCCACCTGTGGCACGAGGTCGACACAGGCCTGCGCCGACAGCGTCTCTTCGTGGTGATCGGTGCCCAGGTGCTTCGCGACGAGGCGCGCGTAGCTGCTCTCGTCGAAGCTCGCCTCCGAGAAGCCGATGCTGAACGTCTTGAGCGAGCCCTTCGGCACTTCCCGTGCCGCGAGCGCGGTGACGGCGCTCGAGTCGATACCACCCGAGAGGAAGACACCCAGCGGCACGTCGGACACGAGGCGGCGCTTCACGGCGCCAGCGAGCTCCTCACGGAGCTTGTCGCACGCAGCGTCGACCGAGGCCGGCAGCTGCTCCATCAACGAGTGCTCGGGTGCGTCGGGCACGCGGTAGTACGGCTCCACGCGCAGCCGGCCGTTCTCGTACACGGCGAAGTGAGACTCGGGCAGCTTGCGCACGCCGCCGAGGATCGAGTCAGGCGTCGGCACGCAATCGAACGCGAGGTACCGCCGCAGCGCCGCAGCATCGACCTGCCGCGGACAGGCCGGGTGCTGGAGCAGGCCCTTGAGCTCGCTGCCGAAGATCAGCCCCCACGGACCCTCGGCCACGTACACGGGCTTCTTGCCGAAGCGATCGCGCGCCAGGACCAGCCGCCGGGCCTTCGCGTCCCAGATGGCCACGCCGAACATGCCGTGAATGCGCTCGAAGATGCCGGTGCCCCACTCCAGGTACCCGTGGAGGATCACCTCGGTGTCCGAGCGGTTCTCGAAGACGTGGCCCTTCTGCTCGAGCTCGGCCTTCAGCGGCTGGAAGTTGTAGATCTCACCGTTGAAGACGATCGTCGCGTGCGCCGCCGTCATCGGCTGATGGCCACCGGAGACGTCGATGATCGACAACCGCCGAAATCCGAGCGCGCACGGGCCGTCGAGGTGAAAGCCGTCGTCGTCAGGCCCGCGATGGGAGATGGCGGTGGCCATCGCGCGGACGATCGGCTCCTCTGCTGGTGCTCCCGAGGTGACGAAGCCGACGATGCCGCACATGGGTCACTCCCGGCGTTCCGGAACCTTCGTCTGGCCCTTCGCGATCACCGAGCCGACCAGGTACGGCCGCTTGCCCTGGCTCTCGTAGTACGTGCGAATCACGACCTCGGCCAGCAGACCGACGAGGATCGCCTGAATACCCGTGAGTCCCGCGATGCCCGCGAACAAGGGCAGCGGCGTCGCGACGAAGTCTCGCAGCCCGGCGATCTTCAGCCCCACGGCCGTCGCGGCGGCGATGAACGAGAGCATCAGCGACACCATGCCGAACCCGCCGAACACGTAGATGGGCTTGGTGAGGTACTGGAACAGGAACTTCACGACGATGAGGTCGAGCACCACGCGCGGAATGCGGCCGAAGCCGTACTTCGACACGCCAGCGACGCGAGCGCGGTGGTTCACCACCATCTCGGTGACGCGGGCTCCCTGCCAGTGCGCGTAGATGGGAATGAAGCGGTGCATCTCGCCGTACAGCTTCACGCCTTCGATCACGTCGCGGCGGTAGGCCTTCAAGGTGCAGCCGTAATCGTGCAACTGAACGCCCGACAGCCACGAGATGAGCCCGTTCGCGACCTTCGACGGCAACACGCGCAGGCCCGAGTCCTGGCGGTTCTTTCGCCAGCCCGACACGCACTCGTAGCCCTCGGCCATCTTGGCGAGCATCTTCGGGATCTCGGCGGGGTCGTTCTGCAGGTCGCCGTCCATCGGGATGATGACCTCGCCGTTCGCGCGCTCGATGCCGGCGGCCAGCGCGGCGGTCTGCCCGAAGTTGCGCCGGAACTTCACCAGCACCACCGCGTCGTCCTGCTTCGCGATGGCCTCGAGCACGCTGTAGGTCTTGTCGGTCGACCCGTCGTCGACGAACACCATCTCGAACGACTTGCCAAACGCGACGAGCACGCCCTTGAGCTCGTCGTACAGAGCACGGGCGTTGTCTTCTTCGTTGAAGAACGGGACGACGACCGACAGGTCGATGGACGCAGGCATCGCCGCGCGACGTAGCAGAACCCGATGGGCGGTCGACATGATTGTGCCTGCCTCTCCGTCGAGAACTGGCCCGCAGCCCCTGTCCGTTGGTCGCCAGCCTGCTTGAACCCGGCTCCCGGGGCCGTTACGTGCGCGCCAATGTTTTCGCCTGGCATCGACGGCTTCACCCTCGACGATCTCTACCAGCCAGCCGGCCTCGAGCGCCTGTTCAGCCGCTTCTGCATGGAGCTGCGCGCCCTCTCCCCCGACGTCGCCAGCCGCTATGACGCGTACCGCGCCGCCATCGCCGCAGGCCGAGCGCGTGGAGGCCTGACCGCCCCGCAGGAGTCAGACCTGCTCGTCGACGTGGCTGCCTTCACCTCGAAGTTCGTCTCGCGGCTGTTCCGCATCGATCGCGAGCTCGGCACGCTGAAGAAGCAGCTCACGGGAGAGCTCGGCCTCTTCGACTTCAAGCGCGAGTTCGTCACCCGCCGCGTCTTCAAGAAGGGCGCAGGCGATCGACCGAAGCGCGACGAACTGCCCGAACTCGATCGCCGCATGGCGCTGCTGCTGAAGCTCGGCTTCGCGGCTGATCTCCCACCGGTACCAGAAGGCCACCCGCACCACGGGCCTGATCATGAACGCGCGCTCGCGGAAGCCGTGCTGACGCTGATGAACGTGGAGCGGCACTTCGCGGGCCAGAAGGACGCTCCGGCGCTCGTCGAGACGTGGACGGGCGTTCGAGCAGCGCTGCTCTCGACTGACGCGGGGAAGGCCGCCTTCGGCTCCACGCTGATCGGCGAAGAGCTCGTCCAGGTGCGTGGGCTCCTCTCACTCGCCGACCGGTGGACGTACGCCTGCGCGAGCTTCACCCACACCTTCGAGGGCTGGAGCACGATTCACCAGCCGAAGCCGCTCGTGTTCGACGCGCTCGTCGAGCTCAAGACGCCGAACCCCGAGACGCCCGAGATCTTCGAAGGCCCTGACGCGCACCTGCGCCGGCGCGACGGCTTCGGCCTGACCGACCCCCGCTTCAGCCCGCGCGAGGTGATGAACGAGGTCGACTACTGCGTGGTGTGTCACGAGCGCGAGAAGGACTCGTGCAGCAAGGGCTTCAAGGAGAAGGACCCGATCGCCGCGGGCAACACGTTCAAGAAGAACCCGCTCGGCGTGCCGCTCGCCGGCTGTCCGCTCGAGGAGCACATCAGCGAGATGCACGTGCTCAAGGCCCGTGGCGACTCGCTCGGTGCGCTCACCATGGTGATGCTCGACAACCCGATGTGCCCGGGCACAGGTCACCGCATCTGCAACGACTGCCTGAAGGCCTGCATCTTCCAGAAGCAGGAGCCGGTGAACATTCCGCAGATCGAGACGAGCACGCTGACCGACGTGCTGGCGATGCCGTACGGCTTCGAGATCTACGGGCTGCTCACGCGGTGGAACCCGCTCAACGCACGCCGGCCATACGCGGCTCCCGCCAACGGCAAGAACGTGATGGTCGTCGGCCTGGGCCCGGCTGGCTACACGCTCTCGCATTACCTCCTCCACGAGGGCTTCACGGTCGCTGGCATCGACGGCTTGAAGATCGAGCCGTTCCCTGACGCGCTGACAGGCAAGAACGGGCACGCGCTCACGCCGATTCGCGACTGGAGAGAGATCGCTTCGACGCTCGACACCCGCATCCTCGAGGGCTTCGGCGGCGTCAGCGAGTACGGCATCACGGTGCGGTGGGACAAGTCGTTCCTCACGCTCATTCACCTCACGCTTGCGCGGCGCGAAGGCTTCAAGGCGTACGGCGGCATCCGGTTCGGCGGCACGCTCACGGTGGACGACGCGTGGGCGATGGGCGTCGATCACGTCGCGATCGCGGCCGGCGCGGGCAAGCCGACCCTCGTGCCGATGAAGAACAACCTGCTGCGCGGCGTGCGCGCGGCCAGTGACTTCCTGATGGCGCTGCAGCTCACCGGTGCGTTCAAGAAGGACTCGTTGGCGAACATGCAGGTGCGGCTCCCTGCGCTCGTCATCGGCGGCGGCCTCACCGGCATCGACACTGCGACGGAGCTGTTCGCGTACTACCCGGTGCAGGTCGAGAAGGTGCTGAGCCGGCACGAGTCGCTGTCTGGCTCGATCGGCGAGGCGGCCGTGTTCGCGAAGCTGAACGCCGAGGAGCTCGAGGTGTACCGGGAGTTCCTGGAGCACGGCCGCGCGATTCGGTCCGAGCGTGAGCGCGCAGCGAAGGCCCACGAGGCGCCTGACTTCATTCCGCTGGTGCGCGGCTGGGGCGGCGTGTCGTTGTGCTACCGGCGCAGCCTCGCGGAGTCTCCGGCGTATCGCCTGAACCATGAAGAAGTCGTCGAGGCGCTCGAAGAAGGCATTCGGTTCATCGAGCGCGTGACCCCCATCGAAGCGGTGCCCGACGAGTTCGGCGCGGTGAAGGCGCTGAAGTTCGAGCGCATGGCCGTGAGCGACGGAAAACTGAAGGCCACTGGCACCTTCTACGAGTTGCCCGCGCGCACCGTGTGCGTCGCTGCCGGCACCGCGCCGAACGTCACCTACGAGCGCGAGTACCCCGGCACATTCAAGCTCGCGGCCAACGGCTCGGTGTTCCGCAGCCACGTCGTCGAAGAGGTGAACGGAGCGCTGGTGCTGCGCGAAGCCCCGGAGCACGCCGACATCGGTCGCGACACCGGCTTCTTCACCTCGTACGAGAAGCACGGGCGCTTCGTGACGTACTACGGAGACAATCACCCCACGTACAACGGCAACGTGGTGCGCGCGATGGCGTCGGCCCGCGATGGGTACCCCTCGGTGGTGCAGCTGTTCGCGAAGGAATTGGCGGCCCAGCGCGACGCCGATCAGCCGTCACGCGATGCAGGACGTACGACCTTCTTCCAGCGGCTCGACTCGGCGTTCCTCGCGACCGTCGAAGCGGTGAACCGGCTCACGCCCACCATCGTCGAGGTGATCATCCGGGCTCCGTACGCAGCGCAGCACTTCCTGCCCGGCCAGTTCTATCGGCTGCAGAACTTCGAGCGCACCGCGCCGATCGTCGAGGGCACGCGGCTGACGATGGAGGGCCTCGCGCTCACCGGCGCCTGGGTCGACAAGGAGAAGGGCCTGATGTCGACGATCGTGCTCGAGATGGGCGCGTCGTCTCGCATGTGCGCGATGCTCAAAGTCGGGGAGCCGGTAGTGCTGATGGGCCCGACTGGCGCGCCGACCGAGATTCCGCACGTGAAGGAGACCGTGCTGCTCGCGGGCGGCGGGCTCGGCAACGCGGTGCTGTTCTCCATCGGGGCGGCGCTCAAGGCGGCCGGCTGCCGCGTGCTGTACTTCGCGGGCTATCGACGGGCCGAAGACGCGTACAAGTTCGATGAGCTCGAGGCGTCGGCCGATCAGGTGATCTGGGCCGTCGACTCAGGCACGCCGCTGCTCCCGCGCCGCCCCAACGATCGGCACTTCGTCGGCAACATCGTGCAGGCCATGGTCGCCTACGCCGAGGGCCGTCTCGACACCCGCGAGTTCGATCTGAAGACCGTCGACCGCATCATCGCCATCGGCAGCGATCGCATGATGAACGCCGTGAAGAACGCGCGGCACGCCGTCCTGAAGCCGTTCCTCAAGCCCGAGCACTGCGCCATCGGCAGCATCAACTCACCGATGCAGTGCATGATGAAGGAGATCTGCGCACAGTGTCTGCAACGGCACGTCGACCCACGCACCGGGAAGGAGTCGTTCGTCTTCTCGTGCTCCAACCAGGATCAACCGCTCGACTCGGTCGACTTCACGCACCTCGACATGCGGCTGCGGGCGAACTCGGTGCTCGAGAAGCAGGCCGATCTGTTCTTCACCCACCTGCTGCGACGTCGCGACGGCCTGCTGCGGGTGTGAATTTTCGGGCAGGGCGCGCAGTCAGTGCGTCGTGCTCCGCCAGATGGCCCTGATGCTCGTGTTCACGAGCGCCTGTTCGCTGCGTCAGGCCCGGCTGGAGACGACGAAGGAACGGTTGTCCGCGAAGGCCGCCGACCCGGAGTGTGGCCCGGTGGGAGTTCGTCGTGCGGCGCTCGCGAGTCGATGGGGCGAGTACCTGCGCGTCCACGTCAAGACGCCGGCGCTGCTGACCGGAGAAGCGCGACTCCACGTGGGTGCCCGGCCGATGCCGCTCAAGGCGTTCGCGGTGACGGGCGACGAATTGGTGTTCGAGGCGCAGTGGCCGAACGAGAAGCTGAGCGTGCCGTCGGGGCTCGAGAAGGGCCTCGTGCTCGATCTCACGCTGACGGGCCTGTCGAGCGCGGCGGGAGACTGCAAAGGCGTCGAGGTCACCATCGAGCAGGGCGCGTTCCAGCCCACCGTCGAGGAGCAGGCCTGGGTCGACGAGCTGATTCGCCGCGGAGGCCCTGACGTCGAGGCGTGGCGCGCGCAGCAGGCGCCGAAGGCCGTGGCAGTGGCAGTACGCACACCAGCACCGCCTTCAGCCCCCCGCGTCCCCGCGCTCGTCGCCGCGCGACCGAAGGCGATCGTCCGTCAGGTCTCCGACGAGAGCGAGTGGGCCCAATGGGTCGGAGAAGAGGCCTCTGGCGCCGACGCCATTCGTTGGGCCGATTGGCCGCTGGCGAACATCATCAGGAGCGCCGGGGAAGGCGCGGCGCTCTCCCGAGGCGCATGGGTGGTGTTGGTCAGCCGTGGCGACGAGGTGCGCGCGAATACCGAAGCGGCGGCGGCGCACTACGAGGTCCCCGCGCCACGCACCGCTCGCGAGCTGACGAAGTTGCTCACCATCATCCGGAGCGAAGTCGAGACCGACGACGCCGCGATGCTGACCCTCTTCGCCGGACGTGCTGCGACTGGCGAGGCGATCGCGAAGGCCGGAGCGACGTCGCCCCTCGAACGGCTCGCCTCCGTCCTTCCACGAGACAAGACACGCGCTGCCGAAGCCGCCTCACAGGCTCTGATGTTCGCGACCGCGTTCGAGCTGACCTGGCCGTTGCCCGCGACGACGCGGGTCTCGTCTGGGTTCGGGTACCGGAACCACCCGACGCTCGGCGGCGTGCGGCTGCACACCGGCGTCGATCTCTCGGTGCCAACAGGAACACAGGTGCACGCGAGTGGAGCCGGCGTCGTCGTGCGGGCGGGGAGCGACTCCGTGAACGGGCGCTACCTCGTCGTCGATCACGGCTTCGGCGTCACGACGGCCTACCTGCACAACACTGAGGTCCTGGTCGTCGAAGGGCAACAGGTCGCGGCGGGCGATGTGGTCTCGATTTCAGGCAACACGGGCCGCAGCACCGGCCCTCACCTGCACTACCAGCTCGAGCTCGAGCGGCGCCCGGTCGACCCCCTGCTCTTCCACCCTCGCCCACAGGCCTCGCCGGACCTCGTCGCAACGACGCACGCTCACTTCTAAGCGCCGGGAGCCCACCCTGGTGGCGCGAGCTCGAAGTGCTTGAAGTCGAAGCCTGGCGCGACGGTGCAGCTCACCAGGGTCCACTCACCCGTCGTCGCCGCCGCCTGCCACGCGCCTGCGGGAACGATGGCCTGAGGTCGCTCGCCGGCCAGCACGTTCGGGCCCAGGCGCACCGTCCGTTGGGCCTTGCCGTCATCCGACAGGCCCAGCTCGATCGGCGCGCCAGCGTGAAAGAGCCACACCTCGACCGCGTCGACGCGATGCCAGTGTGACCGTTGGTCCGCCTTCAGCAGGAAGTAGATCGCCGTCGAGTGCGCGCGGCCGTTCGTGGACGCAGCGTCTCGAAACGTCTCGGCGTACCAACCGCCCTCGGGGTGCTGCTTCAAGCCCAGCTCGCGAATGATCTCGTCGGCCGTCATCTACCCTCCGCACTCGGGCTGGCAGCTGCTGCACTGCGGCTTCACCGTGGCGCTCGCCTTCCCCAGGTACATGCCGCCCTGTCGCGAGAACGCGTACGCCTCGATGATGATTTCCTCATCGACGATGTTCACACCCGCTGGCGTCGGGCAGAGCACGAGCCGATAGGAGTAGTTGCCCTCACTCGCGCCGGCGTCGGTGACGTTGAAGCCCATGGGCTGCTCCGCGCTGCCGATGAACTTGCCGTCGCTGACCCGGTTGGCCCTGACGAGCAGGTACAGCTCATTGGTCGGCGTCTGCCCGACGACGCGGAAGTTCAAGAACACGTGCCGTCCACCACCACCCTGAAAACCTGCGAGCAGCGGCACCGTGTTCCCGATCGGCATGAAGCCGCCTCCTTCATCAGAGGCACCGAGCTGCAGCGCACCTGACGGCCACATCGGTGCGCCGCTTGGAACGGTCGGTCCGTTCGTTGGGTCCGGGCGAACGATCGGTTGCGGCATCTGAATGCAGCAGGCGCTGAGGGCGACCGCGAAGAGCACTCTCACGCGTGGCTCATCTCTTCGAGGGTGGGCAAACCGGCGACGGCGCCGAGCTTCGTCACGACCCGCGAGCCGACCGCGCAGCCGAAGTGGGCCGCGTCTTCGAGCTCTTCGATGGGGAGCGCCGCGAGTTCCTCCCTCGTGCCCACCAGCGCCGCGAGGGTCGTCAGCAGGCCCGAGGTGAAGCCATCTCCAGCGCCTGTCGTGTCGACGACCTTCACGCGCGGTGCAGGCACGCGTCGCGTCTCACCGCGAAATCGGAACGCCGCGCCCTTCGCGCCACACGTCACGACCGAGAGCAGCACGCCGTGTTCCTCGAGGCGCTCGAGGGCCTGGTCGACGTCAGTGGTGCCGGTGACGAAGCCGATCTCCTCGTCCGACAGCTTCACGATCGCGAGCATCGGCAACAGCTCGTTCAGCAGCGCGCGCAGCTCTGCCGCATCAGGCCAGAGGTGCAGCCGCAGGTTGGGATCGGATGAGGTCAACCGCCCGGCCTTGAACGAGCGCCGCACCGTCGCGGTCACGGCCTTCCGCGCCTTCAGCTGCAGGAGCGAATTGGTCCCGATGTGGAGGATGCGCGCCTTCGCGATCGTCGCCGCCGCCCGCTTCGTGTCGCGCTCGTCGAGGAACTGCTCGGCCGCCTGCGCCCGGTAGAACGTGAACGAGCGCTCGCCCGACTTCGTGAGCGAGACGAAGCCGAGGCCGGTCTTCCCTTCATCCGTGTGCCGGAAGAACGTCGTGTCGACGCCCTCGTGGTCGAGCCGCTGGTGCAGGAAGTGCCCGAACTCATCGTCACCGACGACGCCGACGATCCCGCTGCTCCCACCCAACCGCGCGACGCCGACCGTCACGTTCGCCGGAGCCCCGCCCAGGCACGGCGTCCACCGCGTCACGTCGCGCACGCGCTGCCCGCGTTGATCGGGAAGAAAGTCGACGAGCGCTTCACCGAGACAGATCACGTCGTGGCTCAATCGGTGCCTACCTGTTCCATGAAGTCGACCGACTTGAGCTTTCGCCCGAGGTGGTGCGCGATGAAGACGTTGAGGATCTCCCGGCCACGAGCGCGCAGGTCTGCCGACAGGGGCGTGCGTTCTCCCGCCTGGAGCCTCGACAGCGCCTCGACGACCTGCGGCGAGACGGGAAACCCACGAGGCACGCGCGGCGAACACGGGAAGCACACGACGCCGCCCTGCTCGGGGTCGAACCGGGGGCGCTCTCCCGTCGGCTGGCCGCACAACGAACACGGCGCGAAGCTGGGCATGAAGCCGGCCTGCGCGAGCGCGTCGAGCTCGAACAACAACAGCGACGTCGGACCCGCCTCTTTCGCGTCGAGCTTCTGCAAATAGTCGCGCAGGCCGTCGAACAGCTGCGCGTGCGGCTCGTGATCGCGGGTCAGCTCGCGAATGAGCTCGAGGCAATAGAGCAGCCTCGCGATGCGCGGCAGATCGTCACGCAGCCGGTGAAAGCTCTGCACGATGTCGACGCCGTCGAGGCGGTACACGTCTCCGCGTCGCTCGACCAACCTCGCGCGCAGGTGGGTGCCGGCTTCGAGCGCTCCCGCGAACCGGCGCTTCGACTTCCGCGCACCGGCGGCGAACGCCGACAGTCTTCCCCGGTCTTTGGTGAACAGCGTGACGATGCGATCGGCCTCGCCATAGTCGACCGTCGAGAGCACGAGCGCCTCGTCGACGATCTGCGTGCTCACCGAACGCTCCACGACGCGCGCTGCACGAAGAGCCAGGCTGCCTGCACGAAGAACCAGAGCGCTCCCGCGAGCATCAGCGACACCATCGCCAGGACGCCTGCGATGGCGTGCTCCCTGCGGGCGACCTCGAGGGCCTGCGGATCGAACTCGAGCGGCTTCGGCGCCTCAGCCAGCGCATCGAACCGCGACAACGTCTCATCGACCGGCAGCCCGACCGCGCTCGCATACGTCCGCAGCGCGTTGAGCACGAACACCCGCTCGGGCCACTTCTCCGACTCACCGTCTTCGATGGCGCCCACGAGCATCGACGGCAGCTTCGTCGCCTTCACCACGTCGGACCGCGACAGCCCGCGACGTTCACGCTGAGTGACGAGGTACTTCCCGAACTCGAGCCGCGCCTGTTCGGCGGGCGCGCCTGACGACTCGGCGTTCACGCTTACGACTGCTCCTTGAGCTTCAAGCAGAGGTCTTTGAGATCGAGGTTGCTGGCCTTCTCGAAACACAGCTGGAAGCTCTTGATGGCCTCTTCCTTCTTGCCGGCGCGCAGCTGGCACATGCCCGTCTTCTGGAACCCATCGGCCGCCTCAGGGCAGGCGTCGTGGTAGCGCGCGTACTGTTTGCATGACTCGTCTTCCTGGTTTTGCTCGCTGAAGAGCTGACCCATCTGCGCGTAGCCGAGGCAGTACTTCGGGTTGATGGTGACGGAGGCCTTGAGGTGCTCGGTGGCGTTCTTCACGTCGCCCTTCCGGTAGAGCGCCCAGCCCATGTTGCCGTGGGCGATGAAGGGCGCTCCATAGAGCACGTCGTTGAGCGCCTTCTCGTAGAGCGCGATGGCGTCGTCGTAGCGCTTCATGTCCATGTACAGGTTGCCGAGGTTGGTCATCGCCTCTGAGAAGGGCTGCTTGAGCTCCATGGCCTTGTCGTAGGCGGTCTTCGCCTCGTCGAACTTGCCGAACGAGTGATGGAGCAGGATGCCCTTGACGTGCCACGCCTCGGCGAAGTTCGGGTTCAGCTCGAGCGCCTTTTCGATCTCGGTGTACGACTGCTGGCCGTTGCGCGAGATGAGTCCGACCGCGAGATCGTAGTGGCTCTGCGCCTTCTCGCGGTTCTCGAGGCTGACCCAGTGCGCGCACGACGAGACGAGGAACGAGAGACAGAACGCGGCGAAGAGCTTGCCGATGTTCACCACGCCATTCTTCTGACCGGTGGCGGGCTTTGCGCCGGCATCCATCGGCACGCCAGGCACCGCCGACGGCGCAGGCGGCTCACGTTGAAACACCGGAGCGCTGCGGATGATCGTCTCCTGCTCGTCGGGCGGGCGGCCGCGGAAGTTCAGGTTGTCCATGATGAAGCCCATGGACTCGACGAAGCCCAGAGCCTCGGCCTCTTCGGCCTGGTACTTGTCGGCGGCGACGGTACCGTTGGTGGGCACGTAGACGGCGCACTGCCCGGCCTCGCTCAGGTACAGGTAGACGAAGACCGCGAAGCCGCTGGGTCCCCGCAGGCCCAGCACGTAGGCCGTCGAAGGCCCGGCGCTGCGGCCCGGCACGGCCAGGTGGGGCTGGTTGAGTGACTGGTAGAGCTGAACGACCTGCTCCTTGACTGCTGGCAGGCCCTTGAGGCGCTCGTCGATCGTGTACATGCGTGAGGGTCTTCTACACCCTTCAGCGCGTGGTGACGCTGAACTCCTGCCGCACGTCGTTGCTGTCGGAGGCGGTGCGCTCGAACTTGATGAGCGGCGTCTCGATGGTGACTTGATCGGCCGTCATGGTGCCTTCTCCGATGATGACGCGGAAGAAGTGCTCGGCCCGCGTCGACTTCGGCTGGTCCTTCTGGTTCAGCACCTTGCGCGCCTGCAGCAGCACCTGGTTCTTCCCCGGAGCGAAGTGCTTGGTGATGTCAGAGACGATCTGCTCGTCATCGCTGCGGAGCGTGCGGATGAACTTGCCGTTGATGTAGAGGTCGATGTCGTACTCGGTGCGGCCGAGCACGTTCTGCTCGGTGACGACGAAGTACTTCTTGGTGATGAGGCCTTCTTCCTTCACCCCGGTGTTCTGCTTGTCGGCCGAGATGGTGACCTTCTTCACCGCGTAGCCGGGCGCGTCGATGTGCACGTTGCCCTTCTCGTCGATGGTGACGTTCACCTTGGTGAAGTTCTGGTTCGAGAGGCCCTCGACGTTGACGCCGTTGACGTAGACGTCGGCAGCCGAGGCGACGGTCGCGAGGAGCGCAGTGAGGAACAGGGTAGAACGGGTCATCGAAGGAACTCCTGGAACGTCGCTCAGGTCCGGCCGGTGAGAACGGTCTAGCGCACCCGCACGGCCTTGGGGATGGCGCGATGCCCATCAAAACGGCGAGACGAGAACGATCAGAATGAGCGAGGGCCCGTCGGAGCGGCGAGCAGGGAGGTCTTGGCCCCGGAACACCCGAGGTTGTCGCTCAAGCCAAGCGGCCTCCCGGCTACTTCACCTCGCCGAGCGCTGCGCCACCATCACCTCGACCACAGGCCAACGGTGGTCGTGGAACGCGTGCGATCACTTCGCGTCACCCTGCCCTGCAAACGCCCTTACGCCGGAACAGGATTCACTGTCGCCCACAACAACCTCGAGCGCTTTCGCGAAGTCGTCTTCCGGCCTTCGACGGCACTCCCACACCGACTTCGGCCCGTCACCACCAAGGAAGAGAACGCCCCACCCGGCGACGAGAAGGTACCGCCTCGAGTCGATCGCAAACGTCGCAACCTCCGAAGAACTGACGCGACCACCAACAAACCGAAGCGTTACTTCGCAAGCCGCTCGAGAGACTCCACCGTCCGTCGCCATCACCTCTAGATATGCCTCCTCAGCTCCGGGCGCTCGGCTGCAGTGTACCTTGCCAAGCTGCCTTGCATGATCGTGAATTGACCAAGGATTCTCCTTCACAAGCAATGAACAGGAAGCAAACAAGAACAACCCAGGAATCAGGAAGCGTTTCATGAATCACCGATTTCCAGGTGTCGAAGTCTCGATCTGGTCGGCCTTGAGGACTCCAGATCTGGAAACAGAACAATGCTCCGTCGAGACCGCATTTCTTGCCCCAGCGCCATCGCGGCAATCTGAACGACCAGCATCGACATGGACTGTCTCCTCTCAGAGCTCTTCGAGACGACGACGGTAGCCGACCTGAACGACGCTTGGCGCCCGCGAGGCCCGAACTGCGGAACCGAGCCAAACAGTGCCCGGCCGCGCGGGCTCCACTTCAGGGCTTCGAGGAGCGCTTCAGGAAGTCGTCAAACATTGGAACAGTGAAGGCCGTCTCTCCGTGCTTGGGGCTGTAAATCATGCCCTTCTTGATGAGGCCGTCGCGGAGCGGGGCAACTGCAGAGACCTTCTTCTCGAGACACGCTGCGATGTCACCCGAACGATGAGGGCCGGGGCCGAGGGAGGCCATCGCAGACATGTACTCTCTTTCGCGGGGGGTCAGCCGATCGACCCGCACCTTGAAAAAGCCGGCGTCGAGGCGCTCCACCGCCGCCTTCGCCGCGAGCTTCACGTCGGCGAGGGTGATGGGCGAGCCGACAGCGGCGTTCCACGCTTGATAGCCCCACTCCTGGAGGAAGTACGGATAGCCGTGGGTCTGCTTGATGATGTGCTCGAGGGCCTTGTCGTCAATCGACTGCGACTCCCGCTTCAGCGGAGCCGCAATGGCGTCGCGGGCTGCGGGCGAGAGCAGAGGACCGACTGAGGGGTAGTCGAAGAGCCGCTCGGCGTACGACTTCGCGTCACCGGCCAGCCCCGCGAGTTGAGGGAGCCCGGCTCCGATCAACAAGAAGGGCAAGGCCTTCTGACCCAGCTTGTGCGTCGCGACAATCAAGGCGCTGAGGTCCGGAGTCGTGAGGTACTGCACCTCGTCGATGAACAACACCAACGCGCTCCCATCGGCCTTCGCGGCGAGCGCCACCGTCTCGAGGAGGGCGGGGAGGTCGTATTCGAGATTTCCCGAATCGGCCGTTCCAGCATCGGGCTTCATCCCGAACTCGACTTCGCCAACCTTGACCTTGAAGGCGCCAGCGAACGAGCGAAGGACGCCGATGCCCCGCCTGGCAAGGTTCGCCGCCTTCTCAGACTTGCTCAGCGTGAAGAGCGCTGATCGGAGGGGCGGGACCAGCATCGCCGCGAGGCTTTGGTCTTCAGGGGCTTCGAGCACGACAGGGAGACAGCCCTCGGTCTGTGCCATCTCGGCCAGCTTGTTCAAGAGAACGGTCTTTCCGACACCCCGAAGCCCAAGAAGGAGCATGCTCTTCCCGAGTCCGCGCCTGGCACGCGCGATGGCGACGGCTGCGTCGGTGATGATTCCACTGCGGCCAGCGAGCTCCGGAGGCTGCGTGCCGGCACCGGGCGCGAACGGGTTGTCTCTCGGATTCATAGGGTCCTTCTCTGTTTATAGGTACCTTACGCTCCTGGACGATAACTTTCCTAAGGTGTCGATGGTCGGCTCAGCCCACAGTGGGCCAAACCGTTGGCAACTCACGGCAACTTCGGTTAGCGCACCCGTGCCCACATGAGCTTCTTCACGCGCCTCAAACTCGCCCTGATCTTCCTGTTCGGAGGCGCTGCGCTGCCGACCGCGGCAACGCCCGCGCTGCCTGCTCCGGAGCCGAAGCCCGCCCTGCCGCCTCCGCCCGTGCCGTTGACGCCGGAAGAGCAGCACGCCGCCGCCCTCTTCTTCCTCGGTCTGCTCCAGCGTGAGGGCCGCCTCATCGACTTCCTCCAGGAAGACATTGCGGGCGCCTCAGACGCCGATCTCGGAGCTGCCTCGCGCGTCGTCCACACGGGCTGCAAGAAGGTCCTGTCGCAGTACCTCGCCCTCGCGCCCGTCGTCACAGACTCTGAAGGCTCGACGATCTCGGTGCCACAGGGTTTCGACGCCAGCCGCTTCCGGCTCACCGGCAACGTCACCGGCCAGGGCCCGTGGAAGGGCAGCCTCAAACACCACGGCTGGGCCTGCACGAAGATCGACCTGCCCACCGTGCCGACCACCGTCGACGTGAAGGTCATCGCGCCCGCTGAAGTCGAGCTGCCGTGAGCGCGCGCTACGCCATCGGCATCGATCTCGGCACGACGCACTCGGCCGTCTCGTACATCGCGCTCGACTCGAAAGAAGGCCGCGGCCCGAACCAGGCGGTGCTGCCGGTGACGCAGGTGATTGCGCCGGGCACGGCCGAGGCGAAGCAGCTGCTCCCGTCCTTCGTGTACCTCGCAGCCGAGACCGAGTTCCCCAAAGACGCGATGGGGCTGCCGTGGAAGACAGATCAACACATCATCGTCGGTGAGTTTGCGCGCACGCACGGCGCGAAGGTGCCAACCCGACAGGTCGCCTCGGCGAAGTCGTGGCTGTGTCACCCGGGCGTCGACCGCCGCGCGAAGGTGTTGCCGTGGCAGGCGCCGGCTGACGTCACGAAGATCTCTCCCGTCGAGGCGAGCGCGCGCGTGCTCGAGCACCTGCGCAGCGCGTGGAACAAGGAGTTCGGAAAAAAAGCGCCGCTCGATGAGCAGGAATTGATCGTCACCGTGCCCGCGTCGTTCGACGCCTCGGCGAAGGAGCTCACCCTCGAGGCGGCGACGCAGGCCGGCTTCCCGCGCGTGACGTTGCTCGAGGAGCCGCAGGCCGCCGTCTACGCGTGGCTCGAGGCGATGGGCACGAATTGGCGCACGCACCTCGAAGCAGGGAGCGTGCTCCTCGTGGTCGACGTCGGCGGCGGCACGTCTGACTTCTCGCTGCTTCGCGTGGGCCAGCAGGGTGGCGAGCTGACCCTCGAGCGCCTCGCCGTCGGCGATCACATTCTGCTCGGCGGCGACAACATGGATCTCGCGCTCGCCTTCGCGGTGAACGAGCGCTTCAAGACGGCCGGCAAGACGCTCGACACCTGGCAGCTCGCCGCGCTCACGCAGGCCTGCCGCGTCGCGAAGGAGCAGCTCTTCTCGGACCCGAAGCTCGAAAAAGCCGCAGTCACCGTGCCGGGCCGGGGCAGCTCGCTCATCGGCGGCACGCTCAAGGGTGAAGTCACGCGGACCGAGCTGACAGCCCTGCTCACCGACGGTTTCTTCCCGAAGTGTGCAGTCATTGACGTGCCCGCCTCGGCGCGGCGATCCGGCCTCACACAGGTCGCCCTGCCCTACGCGCAGGACGCGGGCATCACGCGCCACCTCGCGTCGTTCCTTTCTCGGCAGGCGGGCTCGCTGCAACTGTCGACGGGCTTCGCGCAGCCGACAGCCGTGCTGTTCAACGGTGGTGTGTTCAAGGCTGAGCCGCTCAAGAACCGCGTGCTCGAGGTGCTCAACGGCTGGTTGTCGACGGCCGGAGCGAAGCCCGCGAAGGAGCTCCCCGGCGCCGATCTCGATCTCGCCGTCGCGCGTGGCGCAGCTGCGTACGGCTGGGTGAAGAACGGCCACGGCATTCGCATTCGGGGCGGCACCGCGCGCAGCTATTACGTCGGCGTCGAGGCCGCGATGTTGGCGGTGCCCGGCTACGTGCCTCCGGTGAAGGCGTTGTGCGTCGCGCCGTTCGGCATGGAAGAAGGCACGCAAGCCGACGTGCCACCGCAGGAGTTCGGCCTGGTCGTCGGAGAGCCCACGCGCTTCCGTTTCTTCTCGTCGTCGACGCGCCGTGACGATCTCGTCGGCTCGATGATCGAGAACGCCGACTCGGCGAAAGATCTCGAAGAGCTGCCCCCCATCGAGACGTCGCTCGCCGGCAATCAGCTCGGGCAGCTGGTGCCCGTCAACCTTCAGGCTGCTGTCACCGAGCTCGGCGCCCTCGAAGTGCGGTGCCTCGAGCGTGGCGGCAAAGGCCAGTGGAAGCTCGAGCTCAACGTTCGCGAGCGGGAGTAGCGCCTCATGTCGTTCATCATTGGCATCGATCTCGGCACCTCGAACTGTGCAGTCGCCTTCACCGATCCCAAAGGTGGCGCAAAGGCAGCCATCGTCGACTTCCCCGTGCCGCAGCTCGTTCGGCCCGGTGAGCAGTCGGCGCGCGCGCTGTTTCCGTCTGTCATCTACCAACCGCTCGAGGGCGAGTTCCCACCCGGGTCGACCGCGATGCCGTGGAGCGATCACTCCCGCGTCACCGGAGAGTTCGCCCGTTGGCAGGCCGGCCGCGTTCCACAGCGCGCGGTGACGTCTGCGAAGAGCTGGCTGATTCACGCTGGCGTCGATCGGCAGGCGCCGATTCTGCCGTGGGGCGCGGCGGCTGATGTGCCGAGGATCTCTCCGGTCGAGGCGCAGGCGGAGCTGCTCCGGCACATCGCGCAGGCGTGGAATCACTCACACCCGCAACACCCACTCGCGCAGCAAGACGTCGTGTTGACGATTCCCGCGTCGTTCGATGAAGCCGCGCGTGCGTTGACGCTGCAGGCCGCGCGGGACGCCGGGTTCGAGCTCCAGAAGCTCACCCTCATCGAAGAGCCGCAGGCCGCGTTCTACGACTTCACGTCACGGCATCGGGACTCGCTGGCGAAGGCGCTGAAGGACGTTCGGCTGGTGCTGGTCGTCGACGTCGGTGGCGGGACGACGGACTTCTCGTTGGTGCAGGTCGCGATGCTGCCGGAAGGGCCGGCCTTGCAGCGATTGGCGGTTGGCGATCACCTGCTCCTCGGCGGCGACAACATGGACGCCGCGCTGGCGAAGAAGCTCGAGGCGAAGCTCTTCACCGATGGGCGCACCTTCTCGGCCGCACAGTGGGCTCAGGCGATTCAGCAGGCTCGGGCCGCGAAAGAGACCGTGCTCTCCTGCAGCGGGCCTGACGTCCACGCCGTGTCAATCGTCGGCGGCGGGAGCAAGCTGATCGGCAGCACGCTGTCGTCCCAGCTCACCCGTGACGAGGTCGTTCAGAGCGTCGTCGAGGGGTTCTTCCCGAAGGTGACGGCAGACGCGACGGTGACGAGCCCCGCGCGTGGCGGCGTCGTGGAGTTGGGCCTGCCGTTCGCGAAGGATCCCGCGATCACCCGGCACCTCGTCGCGTTCCTTCGTGCGCACGCTGAGGCAGGGTTCAAGGCGCTGGGAACGACCGGGAGCGGACTTCCGCGCCCCGACGCCATTCTGCTCAACGGCGGCGTCTTCAACTCCCCGACCCTCGCAAACACGCTCGTCGATGCCGTATCAGCGTTGTTTCCGTCGTCGCCGCGAATCCCCGTGTTGCCGCACGACTCGCTCGATCTCGCGGTCGCGCGTGGGGCTGCGTATTCGGGCCTGGCTCGACGCGCGCTCGGCAAGAAGATCGGTGGCGGTGCGCCACGCGCGTTCTACGCGTTGGTCGGCAGCGGGACCGCCGAGAAACAGGGCGTCTGCATCGTCCCGCGCGGCCTCGAAGAAGGCTCGACGGTCGAACTGAAGGAGCGTGAATTTCAGCTCACTCTCGGCCGCCCCGTGCAGTTCCAGCTGTACTCGACGACGGCCGATCGCCTCGACGCAGCAGGCTCGGTCGTCTCGCTCGATGACGAGATCTTCAAGCCGCTGCCTCCGATTCACACGATCCTCTCGGGCGCGAAGGGCAGCACCATCGGCGTGCACCTGCTGTCGACGTTGTCAGAGGTCGGCACGCTCGCGCTCTCGGCCGTCGCGGGTGAGCAGCGGTGGAGACTCGAGTTCGAGCTCCGCGGCGCGGCGCGAACGCAAGACATCACCGTCACCGAGTCGATGCCCGCGCGGTTCGTCGAGGCCAGCACCGAAGTGGAGCGCGTGTTCGGTACCAAGCCGCTCCCGGTGAAGCCGCAAGACGTGAAGCAACTGTTCAAGACGCTCGAGCGGGTGCTGGGCACGCGTGACACGTGGCGACTGCCGGTGCTCCGCGAGCTGTGGACGGCGCTGTCGGCGGGCGTGTCGAAGCGCCGTCGCTCGGCCGATCACGAGCGGGTGATGTACCAACTGCTCGGCTACGCGCTCCGGCCGGGAGTTGGGTACCCGCTCGATGCGTGGCGATGCGAGCAGACGTTCGGGTTGTTCAAGGAGTCCGTCACCAACCACGGCGAGCAGGCGGTGTGGGCCGAGTTCTGGGTGTTGTGGCGACGCATCGCGAGCGGGCTGAACGAAGCTGCGCAACAGAACATCTACACCGTGCTCGAGCCGCACCTGGCGCGACGTGTCCCGGTTGGCCTGCCGGTGCCGAAGGAGAAGCTGAAGGGCATCGCGCCTGAAGCGCTCGACGAGATGGTGCGCTGTGCCGCGTCGCTCGAGCTGCTGCCGGTTGGGAAGAAGGCCGAGCTGGGCTCGTGGGTCGCGTCACGGCTGGGCGCTCCCGACACGGTGGGTGGCCCATGGGCGTGGGCGATTGGTCGACTCGGAGCGCGCGTGCCAGTTCACGGCGCGGCCCATCGCGTGGTGAGCGCCGAGACGGCAGAGGCGTGGATTGCGCAGCTGCTCGCGCTCGATCCGAAGAAGCACGACACCGCGGGTTTCGCGTTGGCGTTGCTCGCACGCAAGACGGGCGACCGGGTGCGCGACGTCGACGAGGCCTCGCGCGCGAAGGTGCTGGCACACTTGAAAGCCATCAACGCTCCCGAGTCGTGGTCGCAGCTCGTCGGAGAGATCGTCCAGCTGTCGGCAGCCGATGAAGCCCGCGCGCTCGGCGACACGCTGCCGGTCGGTCTCAGTCTGTAGCCGTCGTTTCAGCGCAACGCGGAGGCGGCGCTGTCCTCACGACACGACATGATCGTGTCCAGGGCTCGCGCTTTCCGACGACGTCGTCGCCAGAGTGAACTTCGCCGACACCAGGCGACCCCATGGAGCCGCCCGATTTCACTCGCGACCGGGCCTGGCCCAGCAGAGACGTCGTTCAACGAGGGCCCGGGCACGGCAGCGCTCGGGTCACGCGTCTCGACGACGGCGGCGCGCTTCTCAGCTTCTCAGGCGGACGAATCGGTCTGCGAACGAGTTCACCGCCGCAGTTGAGACACCTCATCGAGAGCGACGCGGCACACGACGCGCACCACGTGCACTCGAAGCTGCAGATGAAGGCCTCGGCGTCGGGCGGCAGATCGACGTCACAACACTCACAGTTCGGCCGCAGCTCCAACGGCATCAGGGAACCCCGGGCGCAACCGGCGCGGCCTGCTCACGCACCGCCTGGGCTGCGAGGCGTTCCTTCGTGCGCTTCTGCGCCTCGCGCTCGACGTTCTTGTACGTGTCCGTCACGCCCTTCTCGTTGCCCATGTTCGCCGCAAACGCCGGAATCCACCCACCGGGGTCGACCGCGAACTTGTGCACGAGCCAGGTCTTGCCGCCTTCGCGTGACGTCGCGAGCCACATGCCGTCGTTGACCTGCAGCCGCGTCACGCCCGCGCGCTCCGCGAGGTGCTTGGGCCGCGCGACCCACTTCGCCTCGAACGTGCCCGTGCCATCAGGCTTCACCACCTGCGGCTGCCAGAGCTGCGTGACGTAGTCCCGCTTCCCCACCACCGGCAGCTCGATGAGCGTGTAGATGAAGATGCTCTTGTCCTCCGGCTGCTCGAGGATGACGCGCGCGTCTTTCATGTACGGCATGAACGACTTCAGCCGCGTGACGTTCATCAACGCGTCCTGCACGTCGATCAGCGGAGCGTTCACTTCACCCTCGGCCCACACCTCTTTGATCGGCGAGCCCAGCACCGCGCGGTTCTTCACCGTCACCGGCCCCGTCACGACCGTCTCCCACGCCGGCTCGCCCAGGCAGATCCCGGCCCAGAGCAGCGTCGACAGCGAGAGGGCAGCTACGTGAGACATGGAGAGTTCGTCACCTGGTCCCAGTGTAGCGCCCGTGAAACGTGCGTGCTACGCGCGCCCCCGCCCAGTCGTCTTCGGGGTTTGCCGTGTTGAAGAAACTCCGCGCGAGGTGAAGTCGTGTCGCCTGACTCACGCACCGGACACCTGCTCACCAGATTGGTGAACTTCAGCTTCACGCGCCCGGCGCTGGTCTTCATGGTGCTGCTGACCCTGGGAGGGACGTTCGCATTCATTGCGAGCCGGCTCGGCTTCCGCGGCGACTTCATCGAGCTGCTGCCAGAGTCCACGCGCGAGGTGCAGGACCTCAAGATCGTGCAGGACATGGCGGGCGGCGGTGGCTACTTCGTCATTCGGGTTCGTGGTGACTCGAAGGAAGTCCGGCGCGCCTACGCGACGTCACTGGCCACCCGGCTCGAGCAGGAGAAGGAAATCGTCTCGTACGTCGAGTACCACTTCGACGCGTCGTTCTTCTCGAGCCGCGCGCTCTGGCTGTTGTCGGCCGACAAGCTCAACGGCCTCGTCAGCGACGTCGACGCCCGCATCACCTGGGAGAAACAACGCGCCCTGCCCGGCTTCGTCGATCTGCTCGGTGAAGCGCCGCCTCCGACGCTCGCGGAGATCGAGAAGAAGTACGGCAGCCAGGCCCGCACCAGCGAGTACATCGAAGGCCGCACCGCGCCCGAGTTGTACATGTTCGCCAAGCCGACGAAGCAGGCCGGCGACCTCGACTTCAACCGGCAGATCGTCTCGAAGATCACCGACGTCACCGCTTCGATGAAGACGCAGTACCCGGCCATCGACGTCGACTTCACCGGCGCCTACGTCGCGCGCGTCGAAGAAGACGACGTGATGCGCGAAGACCTCGGCCGCGCCGGCCTCGTGTCGTCGGTGCTCGCGCTCACCATCATCCTGCTCTCCACGCGTCGCATCACCGCGCTGTGGGTGGTGGCGCTGCCCGTCGCGCTCGGCATCTCGGCGACCTTCGCGTTTGCGTACTTCACCATCGGGCACTTGAACCCCGTCACCGGCTTCCTCGGCGCGATCCTCGTCGGCCTGGGCCTCGAGTACGGCACGCACCTCGCGATGCGGTACTGGGAAGAGCGGCGCGAGGCCGACGTACTCCCGGCCCTGCGCACGACCGTCATCAGCACCTTTCCCGGAGCCCTCACCAGCGCGCTGACGAACTCGGTCGCCTTTCTCGTGCTCTTGATGAGCGACTTCGACGCGTTCAAGCAGTTCGGCAGCATCGCGGGCTTCGGCGTGATGGCGACGGTCATCTCGGCCTACGTGATGGCGCCGGCGATTCTGCGCCTCAGCGAGCGGGTGCGGCCGTTCAAGGCCCGGCCCATCGCGCTCGGCGCCGACGGCAAAGAGAAGTCGCTGCCTCGCATCCCCACCGGGGTCCTCATCGGGTTGATCGTCGGCATCACCGCCGTCGCCGCCGTCTCGGCCACGTACGCTCCGAAGGCCTCGTTCGAGAAAGACCTGAAGCGCCTCAAGGGCAAGTCGCCGGCCACCGAGCTCGACGAGAACATCAACGATCAGCTCGGCATCATCATGACCCCGGCGATCGTCGCGGTGAAGTCGCTCGACGAAGCCGAGAAGCTCGCGGCTGTCTCTCGCGCCTTCAAGACCGAGCGCGGAGCATCGTCGGCGATTCACGAGATCGCCTCGCTCAACGACTTCTTCCCGGCGCCCTCCGAGCTCGAGGCGCGTGGGGCTGCGATCGCGAAGCTGGGGCCCGTGCTCCAGCGCGTTCCCGAATCGATTCGCACCGGCAAAGACAAGGAGCGCTTCGACTCGCTCGCGACGATGATCGACTCGAAACCGTGGGGGCCTGACGAGGTGCCCAACGAGATCCGCCGGCGCTTCCAGCCCATCAAGGGCACCGGCACCTTCGTGCTCATCTTCCCGTCGCTCACTGGCTACAACGCCGACTCGCTCGACAAGTGGGCTGCCGATCTCGACGAGGTGATCGCGCGGGGCATGAAGGTGGGCCTCGACCCGCGCGTGCTCGACACCAACCGCATCGCCTCGCGCATCTTCACCATCGTCCGGCAGGACGGCCCGTTCATCATGGGCTCCGCCGGGCTGGTGGTGTTCGTCATGATCCTCATCAGCCTGCGCTCACTCACCCGCACCGTGCTGGTGACCGTGCCGCTCTACATCGGCATCACCTGCATCTTCGGAGCGATGCAGCTGTTCGACGTGAAGCTGAACTTCCTCAACGTCGTGGTGCTGCCGAACCTGCTCACCATCGCGGTCGACAACTCGGTGCACCTCTACCATCGGTACATCGAAGAGGGCCCCGGCTCCATCGGCCACGCGCTGCGGCACACGGGCTTCGCGTCGTTCGTCGCCACCTGCAGCAACGCCGCTGGGTACGCCGCACTCTTCGTCGCGAGGCATGAAGGCCTGCGGAGCATCGCGTGGCTGGCGGTGCTCGGCGTCCTCTGCTCGTTCCTCGGCACGACGATTCTGTTCCCGGCGCTGCTCGAGCTGGTGGAGCGCCTCAAGCTCCGCGCCCGGCCCGCCGCGCCCGAGACAATCGCGAAGTAGTCAGTCCGACAGGCCCGGCCGGTCCTTCACCACCATCATGGTGCCGACCATCGTCGTGCACAGGTGCTCCTGGCCGTCGCGCAGCGCGAAGACCTCGCCGCTCACCACGCTGACGGTGCGGCCGGCCTTCACCACCTTGCCGCGCGCGACGATCGCCTCGCCCTTCGCCGGCGCCAGCAGGTTCACCTTGAACTCGATGGAGAGCACCGCCGCGCCTTCGGGCATCAGCGAGAGCGCCGCGTAGCCACACGCGCTGTCGACGACCGTCGCCACGACGCCCGCGTGGAGGAACCCGTGCTGCTGGGTCAGGTCTTCCCGAAACGGTAGACGAATCGTCACTTCTCCGGGGACGACCCGCTCGAGCACGCAGCCGAACGTCGCCATCACCTGCTGCCGCTCGAAGCTCGCGCGAACCCGGGCCTCGACCGCCAGACTCAAAGGCTCGGCGCCGTCTGAGTCGGAACGAGCGTCTTCTTCATCTCGAGGTGCGGCATGCCAGCTTCTTCGAAGACCGCGCCGTCGGCCTCGTAGCCATGCTGCTTGTAGAACTCCATGGCCGAGAGCTGGGCGTGAAGCTTGATGCCCTTGAGCCCGCGCTTCCGTGCTTCAGCCTCGAGCGCATTGAGCAGCTTCGCGCCGATGCCCGACTTTCGATCACTCGACAACACGGCCATGCGGCCGATGCGGCCCCAGGGACCCGACTCACCGGGCGGCGGCTCTGGCAACTCGACCAGGCGCCCGGTGCCGATGGCGTGGCCGCCCTTGAGCGCCAGCATGTGGAACGCCTTCGCGTCTTCGGCGTCGCGCTCGAGCCCCTCGGGAACGCTCTGCTCCTCGATGAAGACGACCTCGCGAATGGCGAGCGCCTGGAACAACTCCCCCTCGTTCTGAACGGGGACGATGACGACAGGCGTGGCGGTGTTCGACATCGCGGCGCGTGATAGGGCACTTCGCGGGTGATGGCAAACGCGCGCAGCCTGAAGGTGTTCTACGGGCTCTTCTTCATGTTCGTCGGCGTCACGCTGCCGTTCCTGCCGGTGTACTACGAGACCCTCGGCATCGCCCCGGCGCGCATCGGCCTGCTGCTCTCGGTAGGCCCACTGTTTGCACTCGTCGCGCCGCCGCTCTGGGGACAGGTCGCCGACCGCTCGGGCCGCCCCGGACTGGTCCTCTTTGCGCTCGCCGCCGGCAGCCTCGTCGGCTTCGGGTTCTTGCTGACCGCGTCGACCTTCGAGGCCGTGTTCGCCTGCCTCGCGCTGTTTTCGCTCTTCAACGCCGCCACCACGACCGTCGCAGACAGCCTCGCCATCGGGCACGTCGAGCAGCACGGCGGCTCGTTCGCGGGCATTCGTTCCATCGGCTCGGCGGGCTTCGTCGTCTCCACGCTCGCGTTCGGGTTCTTCATCGACGCCGTGGACCGCCGCGTCGTCATCGTCGCCCTCGTCCTCATCGCCACCTACACGGTGTGGACCGGGCTCACCCTCGCGCGCCTGCCGGCCCATCGTCGCGCTGGCCCTCGCGCCGACCTCGCGGGCGCGGCTTCGCTGCTGTCGAATCCACAGGTGCGGTGGCTCCTCGTCGCGAGCGCAGGCCACTGGATCGCGAGCGCGCCGTACCACGGCAGCCTCGGCCTCCACTTCAAGGCGCTCGGGTTTGCGCCGTGGGCCCTGAGCCTCTCCGCGAGCGTCGCCGTCACCAGCGAGGTCATCGTGTTCTCGACCTGGTCGCGCTGGTCGCACCTCATCAAGCCGCGCACACTGCTGCAGCTCGCCTTCGTGGTGAGCGCCGCGCGCTGGGCCGCCATGGGACTCACCTCGTCGCCTGTCGTGCTCATCGCCCTCGCGGCGCTCCACGGCATCAGCTTCGGAGCCTTCTACGTGGCGAGCATCTCGTGGGTGGCCGAGCGCGCGCCGGGCTCGCTGCGCTCCACGGGCCAGTCGCTCTTCGTCGCAGCGACCTTCGGCATCGGAGGGCTCATCGGCTTCACGGGGTCAGGCAGGCTGTACGACGCGATCGGCGGCTCCCGCCTCTTCCTGTTCGCCGCCGTAGCCGAGGTGATTCCGTTCGCCGTCGCCGCGCTGCTCCTCGTCGATCGACCACGCCTCACCGAGCCAGCGACAGCCACTTGACGTGCATCAGCCGCACCATGCGAATACGCCCAGAGCCCCACCGTCACTCGTGGCACGTGTTACCTTCGGAGCCGTCATGCGCCTGATGTCCCTCGTCCTCGTCCTCGTCGTTGCCGCTCCCGCCTTCGCTCAGAAAGACGAGCTGTTCGGCTCGGGAAAGCCCGTCGTCTATCGGGAAGAGACGATGGACCGGCGCTTCGCCAAGTCGAAGGTTGCGAAGATGCTCAAAGAAGGCTCACCCGAGCAGGGCTGCGTGCAGCTGATGGGAGCGCTCTTCATCGCCCTCGCCGAGATCGGCCCCAACCTGCACAAGCGCGACGAGAACTTCCTCCTCGACCCGAACCTGCAAGCGGCCATTCAGAACCAGGTCACCACACCGAACTTCCCTGCCATGGCCTACCTGCTGTCGATGGTGCGCCGCGTGTTGATCGACAAGCGGCTGCCCGACGAGTGGTTCGAGACCGCCAAGGCGATCAACACGGTGGTGAAGATCATCGACCTCGGGAAGCTGAAGTGGATGAACGAAGGCATCACCTTCGTCGACTCGAGCGCGTTCACCATTCCGCTGCTGAAGAACCGCTACTTCACCGAGGTGGTGGGCGCGAACAGCGCGGTGACGACCGACGTGGCCGGCTCGTTCCGTGATGCGTACCTCGATCGCGACGTGGCCTGGGGTGGCGCGACGTTGATCGACGCCGGCTCGAACGCGCCGAAGAAGAAGAAGGGGAAGAAGTACAACCCGGTCGAGTTCGGAGAGCTGCTCGCGGTGCTCGAGTGGCTCCCGCCCGACCCGCGCAAGACGCAGATCGACTTCTACGGCGACGACTCGAAGAAGCCGCCCCCGCCAGTCCGCATCCTCGCGAAGCTCGCGCCCAAGCAGTACACCGACCTCGAGAAGGTCTTCCGTGGGCAGCGCATGCTGGTGCGTGGCCGCTTCTGGGAGATGAACCGCGACGTCACGCAGGTCGAGGTTCGCGACGCGATGCTCTTCGAAGATCGCGACTGGTACGGCGCCATGCTCGCCGACCCCAACGTCATCGCGACCTGCCCCGCAGCCATCAACGAGCTGACCGGCATCGGCCCCCAGCAGCCCGGTGGCTTCAAGCACTGAGCTGTCGAGATTTCGCGAACGCTGAGGGTCCGCCCAGACGCACGGGTCCTGTCAGTTTCCTCACGGTGCTCCGAAGTCCTCGGAACTTCTGATGGTTAGCCGTGGCATGGGCAGTGCTCAATTCCCCGCTCATGTCCTCGCGCGTGTCCCGCCCGCCGCCCGTCGCTGAGCCCCTCAAGCCTGCGGCGAAGCAGCCCTTCAAGACTCTGCTCGACGAGGCGCGCAAGGCCCCACGAACGCCGCCCGGGTTGAGCACAAAGGCCGCGGCGACGACGACTTCGGCACGAGCCTCAACGCACGGTGTGCTCTCCTCCCAACCGGCTGCCAAAGCCCAGGCGCACACGCTGACGGTGGCGCGCGGTCGGGTCGAGGCGGAGGCCGATCGACTGGGCGTGGCCCGAGCCCATCACGCGTCGACCGCCGCCGCAGCCACCACCGCGCGGAACGCACTCAACGAAGGCGCTGAGCAGAAGACGTCGAGCCGCGTCGTCGACTTGATCGTCAAGGAGCTCGTCGCGGAGTTCGAGACCCGCCCCGGTGGGGCCGCCGCCTCGAAAGTGGGGAACCCCGTTCAGCCGATCTCTGCGCTCAACGAGGTTCCGTTTCACGTGGGCGCGGGCTCGGCGACGCCGGCTCAACGCGCCGCGCAGACGGCCCAGCTGCGCGCGCACCAGGCAGCGGCGCTCATCGAGCGCATCGACACCTTCGTGAAGTCGCAGCGGCCCGCGCTCGCGCTGACGCTGAACAACTCCCTTGGCGCGCGGGTGGAGATCGAGAAGCTGGGCCCCGGCCGCATCGCCCTGCGCCTCATCGGCCAGAACGGGCCGCCCAACGCCGACACCGTCAACCGCATCCGCGACGAGCTGACGGCGCGCGGGCTGAAGGTCGGCGCGCTCTCGGTGGCCTGACTACTTCTGGCCCGACAGGTCGAGCATCGAGCGCTTGCCTTCCTTGTCCTTGAACTGCTCGGCCTCGGGGAGCGGCTCCTTCTTCTCGGAGATGACCGGCCACTTCGTCGACAGGTCTGCGTTGAGCGCCTTGTACTCGTTCCACTTCTCGGGAAGGTCGCTCTCCGGGAAGATGGCCTTCGTCGGGCACACCGGCTCGCACGCGCCGCAGTCGATGCACTCGTCAGGGTGAATGACGAGGAAGTTGGGGCCCTCGTAGAAGCAGTTGACGGGGCACACCTCGACACAGTCGGTGTACTTGCACTTGATGCAGGGCTCGGCGACGACGTAGGCCACGGCAGACTCCTTGGTTCGACAGGCGGTTTCGACGAGGGGTTTACCGTCGCTCGGCGCCGATTTCACCCGAGAAAACCCCACTGGCGGGCCACGAGGAACCAGTGGCCAGACGGCGGGGTGGGCCCTCTCAGCACGACCGCAATTGCTTCATGACGCGGCCACAACGGGTAGTGTCCGCGCGCCTCACGACTGCCACTGACCTCCCGAGGTCGCCGAAGAGCTCCGGCCGAGCGGAGCCCGACGAAGGAACCTGATGCTCACGACGATCGTCGCCATGTTGACCGCCGCGAATGTGTTTTCGCCCACCATCGCCTTCGAGGCGAGACCCACGCCCACCGCCGCGCCGACGCTGCAGCTGGGCGTGTTGTCCGAGCCGCTGACGGGCGATCTCGCCGTCGCCGCGAAGGCCTGGGCCCTCACCAACCGCGGCCGGCTGGGGTTGCACCCGGCCTCGACGCTCACCTTCGACGTCGGGTTCGCGACGCGCTTCGGCGCCAGCCTTCACTACCTGCAGCGCATCGGTGACGTCGACGTGTACCAGGCGAAGCTCGTCATCACGGTCGACGAGAGGAGCCGGATCGTCCAGGTGTCCTCCAGCGTCGTGGACGGAAGGCCCCTGCGCGCGGAGTTCGAGATGTCAGAGGCCGCGGCGCTGCACTTCGCCAGCAAGCAGGTGAGCTTCCCTGCCCTGCGCCACGATGATCCCACGCGCGCGTACGGCGGCGCGAAGAAGGTGCTCTTTCCGGTGGGCGACGAGCTGCACGCGGGGTGGATCGTGCACGTCGCCTCGTACGATCCCTCGAAGAACGTCTACGTCGGGCTCGATGCCGTGACGGGCGCGACCGTGTTCGTTCAGAACCGGGTGCACCGCGCCGAAGCCGATCTCAACGCGTACCCGATCTCCCCCGGCGACCTCGACGGCGGCGTTGGCCGGACCCCGACCGAGGTCCGCTCGCTCGTGCGCGCTGGAGACGGCGGCTCGTTCATCGGTGACACCTGCGAGATCTTCCTGGTCGATGGCGGCTTCGTCACCACCTCGAACGACGCGGGCGTGCTCTGCGGCGACCAGCTGACGAGCTACAACTGCTGCACGCGGGCGAACTGCGAGGCCGATGCAGGGCCGCGGCGAGTCGCGGGGCCGACGACCTTCATGGGCTTCATGCTGAACGTGGACCTGCCGGTCTGCGATCGCGTGAACCAGGCGACCAACCAGCGCACCGAAGGCGACTACCGCTACGCGCCCGTCGATCCTCCGACGAACCGCACGACGGTCGAGCTCAACGATCCGGCGAACTCCGACACGTTCGCGCACGTGCACGCGTTCTACCATGTCAACCGCGTCTACGACTGGGTGCGCGGGCTCTCGACGCGCGGAGCGACGCTCTTCCCCATGAACCAGCCGGCCATCGGGCCCTTCCGCATGCGTGACGAGCGCCGCATGCCCGCGCGAAAGCCCGCCGTGCTGACCAACGTGATGATCCCGAACTTCCAGGACATCCAGGGCATTCCCCAATGTCTGCCGCCGCCCATCGGCGCTGGCATGGGAGCGTGCATCGTGGGCAGCTTCGGCCGCGTCGACAACGCCGCCTTCCTGCCGGTCGAGCAGTTCGCCCAGCTCCCCATCCCCGGCCTGTCGACCGGCGTCGACACGCTGATGATCTTCCAGGGCAACGCTGCCGACGCGGCCTACGACGCGACGGTGCTGTGGCACGAGTTCGGTCACGGCGTCGTGTACGCGACCGCAGCGCTGACCTTCGAGGACATCGCCCTCGACACCCGCTCGGCGAACAACGAAGGCGGCGCCCTGCACGAAGGACTGAGCGACTACATCGCAGCAGCGTTCGGCAACACGCCAGACGTCGGCCCCTACTTCGGGCCCCGCGCGATCGGCGCTGCGGCGGTGATGGGCGTGCGCCAGGACGGCTACCTGCGCACGCTGTCGAACTCCCTCGCCTGCCCTGACGTGCTCTGGGGTGAGGTGCACCAGGACGGCCAGCACGTCGCAGCGGCGCTGTGGTCGGGCAGGCTCGCGAACCTCGGCACCGACAACGGCGCGACCTACGACGCGGCCTTCTACGCGATGCTCGTCTCGCTCGCGCCCAACGCCGACTTCGCGTCGGTGGCCCAGATCATGGCGGCACGGGTGACGGGAGCGTTCAACGCAGGCGCAGGCGCGGCGCTCACGGCGACGTTCCAGGCGAAGGGCGTCATCGGCTGCTCGAAGGTGCTCGACGTGACGAACGCCGCCGGCCCGCGTCCCGTCTACGGAATCCCCGCGGCGTCGATGCTGCGGACGGCGACCGTGCCGGGCCCCTTCCAATTCAAGCTCCGGGTGCCGATGGGCGCGCAGGGCATTCGCATTCGCGGCTCACAGGGCGGTGGTGGCGGGTTCGGTGGTGGCACGCCGCCTGCGCTCACCATCCTCACGAAGGCTGGCAGCCCCATCACCTTCACCCGCAACGCCGCGCAGCTGACCAACGACGCCGAGACGACGGCGACGGTGATGGCAGCGGGCGGCAACATCGACAGCGTGGTGCCGGTGCGCGTGCCGTGCGGTGCGACGCAGGAGCTCTACGTGGCAGTCGCAGCGCGTGGCGGTGGCACGACGATTCAGAGCCTCGACGTCACGGCCGAGCCGCTGGTGAACTGCATGTTCCCGGTCGACGCCGGCATGCCGATGCCTGACGCGGGCATGGAGGAGCCTGACGCAGGCATGGGCGTGACCGAGACGAAGATGCTGCCCCGCGCTGGCATCATCGCGCAGCCGGCCGCGCAGACGGGCTGTGGGTGCTCGAGCTTCAATGGCTCCGCCGTTTTCGCCGCGCTCGCGCTCCTTGGCCTGGGCCGTCGCCGCCGCAGCTAATCGAAGGTGCCGACGCCGCCATCCGAGGCGGCCGTCACGTTGCCTCCCTTCCCCGTGGAGGGAGGCGCGCCTGCGTCGACGACGACCGCTTCTCGGGCGGGCTTCTTGTCGTTGCGCAGGCGCCTCACCGAGTCGACGGCCTCGAACGCCTTGATGGCGTCTTCGTCGGCGGGGCTGCGCATTTCCTGCTTGAGGGCGAGCGACTGGTGCTCGCTCACGAGATTCCACAGGCCCTTCTCTTCGGCGAAGACCCAGAGCACGCGAAAGGGCGGGAGCACCTGCTGCTTCTTCCCGGCGCCGAGCCGCAGCACCACGTTCGCCGCGACCCAGCCCGTGCCTGACCCCGGAGCCAGGCGAGACCGAACGGGGCCGTCGACCTTGTACGAGAACACGGCCTTCTTGATCTCAGCGAGCTTCGGCCTGACGAGGTCCTTGAACGCCTTGCCGCCCTCGAAGAGCTCCCCGGGCCCCGTGCCGAGCAGGACGACGTCGGTGCGATCGCTGGTGCGATCGACCTTCACCACCACCTCATCGAGAATTCTTCGCGCGAGGCCCACCAGCTCGTCGCTGTCTTTCCCGCGCTCGGCCAGCACGTCAGCCGGCGGCAGGTACTTTCGTGCAGCGTCCGCGGCGTAGATCTTCTCGTCCGCCACACCGAGGCTCACGTGCACCGCGTCGATGACCCACTGCCCGTCGCTCTTGATGGCGTGACCGGTGACGCGCGCGAGCCAGGTCGTCGCCTTGCTCTTGCCCTTCTTCTCGTACTCGACCCGCGGCAGATCCCAGAACCAGGCTGACTGGCCCGAGTCGGCGACGCCAACGTCGATTCGACCGGAGCGAATGCGAAGCACCTCGGTCTCGAGGCCGACCGACAGCAGCTCCTGGCGCATGAAGTTGATGAGGGGATCGCGCGCTGCATAGGTGTCGCTTGGCGCCAGCCCATAGGCCATCACGTTCGCAGCGACGATCGGGATGAGGGGATCGGGATCTCCCGTCTCGAGCGTCGTGTAGACGAACTTCACCAGCTCGCGGACTTCGGCCGCGGGGTCAGGCGGGGGTGGTGGGGGGGCGACCTTCTTCGGTGGCGCTTTGGGGCAGCCGGCCAGGAGCACCAGCGCGGCCAGCCTCAGCCAGCGGATCGTCGTCGGCAGCTGGGAGCTCGTCACGGGTGGTGTCGCTTTCGGGTGACGATCATCGATGGAGACCGGAACACTGTCACTCGATCTGACAGCCCACCTACACCTGCGCTGATCAGTTTGCTGAACACCTGGTGTCTCCTGTTCAGGCGATCCGGGCTTTGCCGATCGTCCTCGAATGCGCCGCTCCCTCGGACAGCACGGTGCGGCTCGTTGGCCCGCATCCTGCTCTATCCCATTGAGAACACAGTGAAACCTTCGGGTTTCACCTCGCCTCAGAAAAGGGATGACCATGAATCGGACACTCTGGATGTCGATGGCAGGCGCGGCGCTGGCGCTCGCGGCGTGCGGCACTGGTGACGCCTCGTTGCAGACCCCCGCGCTCGATCAGGATCAGCCCGACCGGGAGATCGGCTGGAGCGAAGAGGCGAACCTTCGTGCCTCCCCGACGCTCGACCCGATCTTCCAGGCGGCGGGCACGGAGTTCAAGGTGCCGCCCGCGCTGCTGAAGGCCATCGGCTGGGCGGCCACGCGCTACGAGATGGTGGCGGCCGACATCGACTTCGACAACGCGCCCGACTCCTTCGGCCTGATGGGCCTGGGCGGAGAGGTGCTCCCGACGGGCGCCTCGCTCGCGGCCGTGACGGTCGATCAGGCGAAGATGGACGCGACGGCCAACATCCGCGCAGCCGCAGCCTGGCTCGACGCCGAGGCCACCGCCCAGTCGCTCGACCGCTCGAAGCTCATCAACTGGGTGCCGGTGGTGGCGGGCTTCTCGCGCATCGAAGACTTCCAGGCCCGTCAGGCGTTCGTGAAGGGCGAAGTCTTCGGCGCGATCACCGAAGGCGTCGGTACCTTCAGCGAAGACGTCGCCGCGAGCGGCCAGGCACTCGAGCTCGAAGCCGCCGTCGGAGAGATCGCCACCGTGTCGCAGGGCCTCTCGCGCTCGCCGGACTACGAGCGTGGCGTGTGGCGCCCGTCGCCGAACTTCAGCGCGCGCTCGGGCCGGGTCTCGATGGTCATCATTCACACGTGTGAGGGCGCGTACTCGGGCTGCTACGGCTGGCTCGCCAACCCCCGCGCGGGAGCCTCGGCGCACTACGTCGTCAGCAGCGACGGCCGTGAGGTGTCTCAACTGGTGCGCGAGTCGTCGAAGGCGTGGCACATCGCGGCCGACTACGCGTGCAGCCGCAACTCGAACAAGCGCTGCGACCTCAACGGCGTGTCGTCGAACAACTTCACCGTCGGCATCGAGCACGCTGGCTTCGCCTCGCAGTCGTCGTGGCCCGCCTCGCAGATCGACGCCTCGGCGCGGCTGGTCTGCGACATCACCCAGGACCACGGCATTCCCCGCGACCGCTTCCACGTCGTCGGTCACGGCCAGCTGCAGCCGTGGAACCGCACCGATCCGGGCCGCAACTGGCCGTGGACGTCGTACCTCGCGAAGGTGAACTCGTTCTGCGGCACGACGCCTGCGCCGACGCCCACGCCGACGCCGACCCCGATCGCCCCTCCCAACACCAGCACCATCACCATCGACAGCAACAACGCGAACAACAACCAGGCGCGTGGCTACCTGCAGGTGTCGGCCAACTGGAAGAGCTCGACGAACATCGCGGGCTACTACGGCAGCGGCTACTGGTACGCCTCGACGGCGCCGGTGAGCGATGGCGCGGCGTTCTTCTTCAAGCTCGACGCGGCCGGTGCGCGTAGCATCGAGGCATGGTGGACCGCCGCGAGCGACCGTTCTCCCGATGCGACGTTCGTGGCCATCAACGCCCAGGGCCAGAAGGTCGGCGAGGGCTCGGTCAACCAGTCGCGCAACGGCGGCAAGTGGAACGCCGTGGGCCGGTTCAACTTCACGGCCGGCTGGAACAAGATCGTGCTCTCGCGCTGGTCGGCGAGCGGCAAGGTCGTGATCGCCGACGCCGTTCGCGTTCGGTGAAGTCTCTCGCGCTGGGTCTGACGCTGCTCCTGGTCTCGTGCCGGGAGCGCGTGACGCCTTCGCCTGTCGACGCCGGGGCTGTGGTGCCAGCTGACGCTGGTGCTGCGGTCTCGGCGTTGCTGTTTCGTGAAGGGCGCCCGGGCGCGGGCCTGTTGCTCGAGCTGAACGACGCAGGCTTCGGGCTCGTCTTTTCTTCGGAGCGAAGTGGCGCGCCTCACCTGCACCGCTGGGATGGCGTCGAGGAACGCGCGCTGACGAGCGGCCCGGGCGGTGTTCATCTGCAAGCGGTCGCGTCGCGAACCCGGGAAGCGCTCGTGGCGCTCGTCGAAGGCCCAGCGGAACAGCTGCTGGCCGTGCAGCTCGATGATGGTGGAGTCCGGGTCGTCGCTCCGCCCATGGAAAAAGCGCACGCGGCGGCGCTGTCGTTCGACGAGACCGAGGTGGTGTTCGAAGCCTCGCTCACCCACGTCGCGGGGCTCGCGATCGTCTCGTTCGATGGGCGCTCGGCACCCCGGCCCATCGGCGTGCTCGGCGAGACCGGCTCCTTCCAACCTGTCTTCACGCACCATCGGCGCGTGCTCTTCACCAACTCGTCGACCGGCGATCCCGAGGTCTACGTGCAGCCGCTCGACGGAGGCACGCCCACGCAGCTCACCGCGTTTCACCTCGAGGACTTTGGCGCCGTCCCCGCTCCCGATGGTCAGCGCTTCGCGTTCGTCTCCAACCGCGAAGGAAACGACCGCGTCTTCGTGCAGCGGCTCGACGGACGTGGCGTGGCGCGCCTCATGATCGAGAAGCGGAGCACCGATGACACCGAGCGCGACCCGGTGTGGATGCCCGACGGCGCGTCGATTCTCGTGACGGTGAAGACGGGCTCCCAGTCGAGGATCGCGCGGGTCGACGTCGCGACGCACAAGACGTTGTGGACGTCGGCCGGTCCCGGCAACGAGCAGCTCCCACGCCCCAGCCGTGATGGCCGCTTCATCGCGTTCGTCTCGGATCGATCGGGCAACGCCGATGTCTTCGTGATGCGCGCGAATGGCCGCGACGCCACAGCCGTCACGAGCCACGAGTCCGCAGAGTACGAGCCGCGCTGGTTCGACTCAGCTCGCGGGCGGTGACTGCCACTCGGTGCGCGCCTCGACGATCAGATCCTTCACGCTCCGATACAGCCGCTGCACGTGGAAGACGTACCCGGCCAGCCCGACGGCTTGCGCGACATCGAAGGCGAACATCCAGCCTTGCGTGAGTGCCGGCCACCAGAGGTGCGCTGCGAAGATGGAGCCATACGCCAGCGCCATGGCCGGCCCGAGGACCCGCAGGTTGAACATGTGCTCCGCCTCGAGCAGGTCGAGCAGTTGTTTGCCGACTGCGCCTGAACTGTCGGCTCGGCGGTCGACGTAGAGCCGTCGCTCGATGAAGAACATTGCCGACACCAGCGCGGCCAGGACCAGGGAGAGCCGCCACCACCCGAGCGAGTCGGCGGTCTGCGAGAAGAGCGCCGCTTCGACGACCGCGACGAGGAAGTACAGCCAGGTGTGCCCGAGGTTGAGCGGCCAGCGAATGGTGGTGAAGGCGTGGATGAGCGAGCGCGACCAGATGGCGATGACGATGAAGAACGCGCTCACCACGTGAGGCATCAACTCCCACTTCAGGCCCGCGATCACCGGGCGAGCATTGTCGGCGAGGAAGTACAGCGCGACGCCCTGCACGACGCTGATCAGCGTGAGCTCGGTGTTGGCGACGATCGAGTCCAGTTCGTGCGCCTGGCGGAGTCCTTCTGGTGGGAGCGCCGATCGTCGCAGGTGCCTTCGCATCACGTCACCGTTGCGCCGAGAGCGCGGGGCTGGACTTCGTGTCTGCTGCGGGCACGGGGCCGAGCAGCGTGAGCGGATCGACCGGCACGCCGTCGCGGCGGACCTCGAAGTGCAGGTGGGGCCCGCTCGTCTTGCCCGAGTCGCCCACCGTCGCGACGACCTGCCCCTCACGCACCTTCTGGCCCGTCTTCACGCGCACGTCGCGGTTGTGGGCGTAGAGCGTGACGAGGCCATCCGCGTGCTCGACGATGACGATCAAGCCATAGCCCTTCTGTTCACCGGCGTAGAGCGTCGTGCCCGGCGCAGCGGTCTTCACGGGAGCCCCGGCGGGCGCGGCGAGATCGATGCCGTCGTGGGGCTCTTTTCCTTTTCGACCAAAGCGCGCGTACAGCACGCCTCGCAGCGGCCAGGACAGCGGCCCATTGCTGGTGCCGACCTTCATGGCCTTCTGCTGACGCGGCGACGGTGACGAGGCCACGGCCCGTGCAGGTGGCGTCGGCTCCGGAGAGTCTGTCTCGACGACCTTCGCTCGCGGAGCGTGCGCGCCGGGAACCACCAACTCCTCACCGGCTTTGAGTTCCCTCGGATCGTCGATGCGGTTGGCCTGCATCAGCTCATCGACCGAGAGGCCGTACGTCCGCGCGATTCGGTAGAGCGTCTGGCCCTTCTCGACGCGGTGACGCACCTCACCCGAGACATCGAGATCGACCTCCCGATGCGAGCGTGGGTTGAAGCCGGTCGTCGACGTAGACGTGGTGAGGCACGCGCTGCCGAGCACGGGCACCAGGGTGCACACGAGGACGCGGAGACCGGTCACCAGCCCTGAGTGTGCGACAGGCTGCGACACGAGCCAGTTTTCGGCTCACCGGGCGACGGCGGCGCTGACACTCCCGTCGGAGCTGACCGGCCGCGACGCCACCAGCCGACGCATTCGCAACAACACCTGGTCGGACAGCCGCTTCACGCCTTCGTTCACCAGCACCCGGTGTTGCGTCTCCTCCGCGCGATCGACGCCCAGCGGCGTGGAGCTCGTCTCACCACGAACGCGCTCGTTCACCGTGAAGAGGATCGTGCCGGTCTTCACGTCGAAGAGCGTCGCCTCGAGCACGCCGGCCGACTCCACTGTCGTCCCGGGAACGAAGAGCGCGGCGATGAGCGTCAGGTACGACACCGCAGCGGGGTTCGGCCTCGTCGCGTCGACGAAGCGATGCCGGTACAGCAGCAGGTACTCGGTGCGGTAGCGCGCCGCCAACTCCCGCAGCCCCGCCACGCCACGATCGACGGGCCACTCACTGGAGAGCTCGGTCGCCAGGTCGACGAGCCCCGACGCTTCGAGCGAATCGACGAGGGTCGACGGCGCAGCTTCGACCGGCACCACGTCGTCGATCTCGTACCGGACGGCCACCGGCAGCACTCCGATGCGCGCGTGCTCTTCGAGGAAGACGGGCGCCGCGAGGATCTCCTTGAGCGCCGACTCTCCGAGCGCGCTGCGATCACGCGAGAAGTGGTTCTCCTCGAGCACCGCAGGCGCCGGTGGCCCGGCTTCGAAAGCGAGCGGTTGAAGGTTGGGCTGCCCGGCTTTCACGGTTGCACAACCTGAGGTGAGACCGACGATCACGACGAGGGCGAAGCGAGACATGGTGTTTCCTCCTGGTCCGCAGAAGACCCCGCGCCGCCGGGTGGTGTTCGCACCGTCGTCACATCGTTTCTTCATGGAACCATCACGGCCCTCTCGCGCCTCGCGGTGCCCCGTGGGATGTGGAAGACAGGGAATCGTCATGGCGGACAATGACCTTCAGAAGCGGATCGAGAAGCTCGGTGAACAGCTCGTCACCGACATCGAGGCCTGGGAGAAGCGCACGCGAAACGAGCGGGCGCAGGTGCTCGACCACCTGTCGCACACCATCGAAGAGAAGGTCGGCGCGGCGCTGACGAAGCTCGCCGAGAAGGGCCACCGCGAGCAGGCGCGAATCGAGAAGCGGGAGCGTCGACGCGCCGAGCGCCAGGCACGCAAGCAGCAGGAGCCGACCACCGCCGGCGGCATCGTCTTCCTGATCGCCGCGGTCATCTGCGCCGTGATGGGCATCGTGAACCCGCAGATGTGGTGGATGGTCTTCGTCGCGCTGGGTCTCGGGCTCGGCGGGGCCGGGCAGCTCGCAGGCGCAGCGAAGCGCCGCAAGGAGCTCACTGGCGAAGAAGCAGAAGCCGAGCCGGTCGAGGCGGTGAAGGCCCGTCCAACGACGACCGTGCACGAGGTCGACGCGCTCTGTGACGCGCTGCTGGCCGAGCTCGCCACGGCCCCTGAGACGGTGCGCACCTTCGTCAGCGACCCACAGAAGACCGTGACGAGCATGCGCGCGACCCTCAAGTCGCTGGACCTGCGCCGACAGCAACTCCTTGGCGAAGACGCCGCAGGTCGCCTCGCAGCAGCCCGCGCGCAACACACCGAACTCCAGGCCCGACATGACGCCACGGGTGACGCCGAGACCAAGCTGCGCATGGAAGAGGCGCTGCGCTCGATGTCGTCGCAAGAGGCAGCGCTCCAGCACCTGCTGGTGATGACCGAGCGCGTCGACGGCGAATACACCTCGCTGCTCGTGCACCTGCAGGAGCTCCGCACGCGGGTGTCGGTCGCGAAGTCGAGCTCGACATCCGTGCAGCTCGAAGGCGTGAAGGCGAGCGTGCAGCGCCTCAACGACGAGCTCGGCGCGATCTCGGAGGCGATGGACGCCGTGCGGCGAGGCGACCTCTCACCCGTCAGCGCCGTGGATGAAGGCGACTCGCAGGCGAAGGGGCGCTCCCGTGTCGCGGACTGAGTGGCAGGCCGCCGTCGCGCGCGCCGTGTCGTCGATTCCGAAGGGGAAGACGGCTGGCTACGCCCTGGTCGCGATGCTGGCGGGCAAACCGGGCGCCTCACGCGCCGTCGTGCGGGCGCTCCACGAATTGAAGCGCGTGCCGTGGTGGCGCGTCATCAAGAGTGACGGCACCGTGGCGAAAGAGGTGTTCGCGGAGCAGGCGCCGAAGCTGAAAGCCGAAGGCGTGGTGCTCGTCAGGCGACGGGTACAGCCGCCACACCGGTGGACACCGTGGGCGACGACCTCGGCATCAGGAAGCCGGTCACCAGTCTCCAGAGCGAGTCCTGGAACGCCGAGCGGAAGAACCCGAAGTGGCCGATCGCCGAAGCGCTGAGCGCGCGTCGTTCGACGTGGTGCCGCTCGACCTCGGCGTTCGAATACAGCGCGTGGAGCCAGTCGACCGCCTGCGACGGCGCGTAGTCATCGTCGTCGATGCTGATCGCCCGAATCGGTGCGCGCACCCGCTCGAAGCCCTGGCGTGAGATGCCGTGGCCCAGCAGGTACTGCGGGTGACGGCACCAGCGTGCCCACTCGAGCGCGACGCCCTTCGGCAGGTCTTCACCGATACCGAGCTGGCCGGGAATGAAGCCGACCATGTTGCCAACAGCAGGCATCACGCCGTACCAGACCGCGGCCTTCTGCCAGGCCGAGAGCCCGCGCCAGTGGCCCCAGTAGCCGCTCTGCGACGAGACGGTGACGAGACGATCGATCGCGGCGTTGCTCTCGGCGAGGCCGATCAACTGACCACCCACCGAGTGGCCGATGACGTGGAGCGGACGCGAGCCCTTGTCTTCGAGCGCGAAGCGCAGCACGCCTTCGAGATCACGCGCGCCCCAGTCACTGAGCGTGGCGTCGAAGCCACGGAGCTTCGCCGGGCGCGAGTCGCCGATGCCGCGATAGTCCCACGTCAGCACCGTGCAGCCCTGGAGCGAGAGCCAGGCCGCGAACCGCGCGTAGTACGCCTGCTTCACCGCGGTCGCGCCGGCGATGACGACGTAGGGGCCCGCCGACTGGTCTCCAAATCGCCTCGCGCCGAGGGCGTAACCGTCAGTCGCGCTGATTCGAACGGGGGTGGCCACGGTTCATGTCTCCAGCGGAGACACTAACGACCGAGCGGGCCGTTCGCAACTGCGTGAGCGTGGGTCAGCGGGCAAGGCCGCGGATGTAGGGCGCGAACACCTGTCGGGCCCAGCTGTCGACGAGGCTCCGCTTCACCTTGAGTCGGCGGACGATGGCGAGGCTGGCGAAGCCGTGGGTCAGCGACCAGACGCCGAAGGCGAGCTCGCGGACCGGCGTGTCGGCGAAGTGGCGGCTCACCTGGCCGGCGCGGAGCTCTCCCGCGAGCAGGGAGTAGGCGCGCGCGACGGAGTCTTCGAGGGAGTTGAAGCGGCCGTCTTCGTTCAGGCGCCGGCCGAACATGATGCGGTAGCGCGCGGGTTGGTCGATGGCGAACGACACGTAGGCCACGGCGAGCGCCATCAGCCGCTCGGGCGCGTCGGACTTCGGAGCGGACTGCAGCGCCTTTTCCATCGCGTTCAGCAGCGCGCCGTAGCCATCTTCGGCGACGGCGGCGAGCAGCGAGGTCTTGTCCTCGAAGTGGCGGTACGCGGCGCGGTGGTTGACGCCGACGCGGCGAGAGACCTCACGGAGCGTCAGCTCCTCGGGCGACGAGCCCTCGACGAGCTCGACGGCCGCGGCGACGAGCGCGTTGCGGAGATCTCCGTGATGGTACGTCTCGCGACGTTGAGCGTCGGGCGCCGACGGTGTCGGAGAAGCTCGGACTGCCTTCACGCGGCGTGGCACGCGCTGGTTGTACTTTCTGTCCGGAACGGGCGCACGGGTTCGTCGGTGGGCCGGCGTTTTGTTCGCGAGGCCCTGTGGTAACGAGGGCCGGAACTACCGGGCCTATAGCTCAACGGTAGAGCTGGCGGCTCATAACCGCTTGGTTGCAGGTTCGAATCCTGCTGGGCCCACTGGCTTCAACCGTGCGTGATGCGCCGTGTTCTCTGGCGTGCGAGCGGGTGCCCGAGGCGTGGTGTTGAGGCTTCCGCACCACCGGCGCACCACCGAGCTCAGGGCGCGGCGCATCCGACGAGTCGTTGACCGCGAGGGGAAGGACAGCCTCCCGACTCCTGCGCGAATGTCGTCGAGTCGAGGTGACCACACACCTCAAAGATCACCAGCGGGCTGGTGTGGCCCAGGCTCCGGGCACCTCGACGTGTCTCCCGTCTTCAGCTTTCTTTCGCTGCTCCTCTTCTCTGGCTTCTCCTTCGCCGATCTCACCCCGGGAACCGCTTCGTGCTCTGCATTGCCTTCTTCGTTTGTCTGATAGTCGTCTTGCGCAGGCGAAAAACCGGCACCACCATCGTCGTGCCTCTGGCGGTCCTCGCGCTGAGCCTTGTCCGCGCCGCGCTCCTCTTCACGACCGTCGTCATCCTGATCAGCACCTTCAAGAAGCTTGGAGGCGTGCCGGCAGAGAACAAGCAAGCTGTCCTGTCGACGGGCATCGACGAGGCGATGCAATACGTGCAATTCGGTGCCTTCGCGGAGTTCCCCTTGCTGATCGGTGCCTGGGTGTTGGATGGCGTTCTCAGGAAGCGAAGGCGCTCCGTTGCCCAACTCGCACCGACGGGCAGCCGTTGCGCCACCCACGCTGACAGCATTGCCACCCACATCTGCTCGAGGTGCGGCGCTTTCATGTGTTCGGTCTGTGGCACGGTCGACGGTCTCTGCGGCACCTGCCTCGCACGCGGGGCGTAGACCGCTTCACAGAAAGACGAACGTTGCCGGCGCCTCGCTCGAGAGGCCTGAAGACAGCTTCCCGACATCGGTGCGATCAACCCGAGCGCTCGTCCTCGCAGGCTCGATGAACGCGAAGCACATGCTCCTTCGCGCGTGCTGGTGGGCTTCGCTCCGTGAACAGGTCCACGCCAACCCAGTGCGTTGCAGATTCGAATTCTGGAGTCGCTACGCCGCGACGGTCGTCTGCGCAGCGGCCTGATTCGGCTCGGGCAACAGCACGAACGTGTCGCTCACGTCAGCACGCACGCCTCCGGTCTTCGGGTCGACCAGCCACGCCATGCGGAACTTCGCCGGCACCCGCACCGTGCCCGGCGCCCGGTACGTGCCGAACACCAGATCCCACAGCGGTGAGGTGACGCCGTGGTTGCACCGCGAGTCGCTGAAGTGATGCGCGAAGTGGTGACGCCGCGCCCACCGGCCATAGGCGCTGAAGCCCGCGTGGGTGTGCTCACGGCGGTGGAGCATCTCGTACGCGCCGTACATCAGCATCAAGCCCGCGAGGTACGCGACGCCCGGCTCGACTCCGGCGATCGTCGTGATCGGCCACGCCAGCAGCGCCGTGAAGCCCATCGCCACCAGCACCTTCTTCCAGGTCGGCGCGAAGTAGTCGCCTTCACGGTGGTGCCGCAGGTGCTCGGCGCCGAAGGGGTTCGGCATGAACTTCGGGTGGTGCCCGAGGAAGCGGTGAATCAGGTACTCGAGCAGCGACCAGGTGAGCACGCCGAGGGCGAACGCGAGGAAGACGAAGCCGATCATTGGAGCCCCTGGGTCAACGAGTTCGAGAGTGCGGCGACCTTCACGAGCGCGGCGTCAACGGTGCGAGCGCGGGCGCCCCAGCCGATGAGCAGCGCGCGCGTCCCCATGACGGTCAGCTCGTCGAGCTGCAGCACGTTGGGGGCGAACCGGGCCTGCTTGTGCAACTGGAGCAAGCCCTGGAGCGTCGCGAAGAGACACAGCGTGCGCTCGGCGACGTCACCGGGCTCGAGCTGACCTGCCGCTTCCGCCGCGCCAAGCGCTGAGGCGATGAGCTCGAGCGTCGTGATGACTCGCGCCGTGACGGGCGCCGCTTCCGAGACGCCCGGAATCAGCACGCGCGGGTCGGCCATCGTCATCGCCAGCAGCCCGAAGCTGTTCGGCTTCTGGCGGGCGAACGCGCGGTAGCCCTGCGCGAGCGCGAACACCCGGGCCAGCGGCGGCGCCGACTCGGGGAGCGCTCCGGCCGCGCGAGCGAGGAACTCCTGCGCCTCGCCCAGCACGTGCAGCACCAGGCGCGCGAGCAGCGCGTCCTTCGAGGGGAAGTACCGGTACAGCGCTCCGGGCGTGTAGTCGGAGGCCTCGGCGAGCCGCGCCATCGAGAGCCCTTCGAGCCCCGCCTCTCCGATGATGCGCATCGCCGCGTCGAGAATGCGGCCCTCGTTTGCACCGCGTCGACGCTCTCGCGGCGACTTGTCGATTTCGTGAACCATGTCCAGATTAGTAAACGACGTTCATTTCTACGTCAAGCCCCCTCCCCGCCCTGCCGTGCTCGTCGGGGTGCGTCGATGCATCAGCGTCATCAACGGCAGGCACAGGCGCTAGGGTCGCGCGCGTCCTGCGTCGGAACGTTTCACCGTGGACGCGTGTCCGTCCCCGTACCGTTGAACCAGGGAGTCACCATGCGCCGCTTCACCCTCTTGCTCTGCTTCTTCAGCGCCGCTGCGCTCGCGCAGGCCCCGGAATTCGACGCCGCCAACAAGTACCTCGCGGAGCAGTCGTTCTCGAAGTCGTGCGAGTCGTTCGAGGCGTTCCTGAAAGCCAACGCGGGCTCGCCCCTCGCCCGGGAAGCCACGTCGAAGCGTGCTTATGCCTGTTGGAGGGTCGGCAAACGAGACGGCTCCACCGAGCTGACGAAGCTGGCGGACGCCGGCGAGCAGGACTTCGCGCGCGCCTTCGCGCAGTGGGCGCTGGCGCAGCAGGGCTACCGAGGGTTCCAGCAGGCGATTCCGCTCCTCCAGACGGCGACGAAGGCCGACGGGCGCGTCGGCGACGAGGCGCGACGGCTGCTGGTGGCGGGCTGCCTCACGCAGCTCGACAACTCGACGTACGACGCGAGGGTCTGCGAGAAGCTCACGCCGATCGTCCTCGAGTACGCGACGAACGAGGGCGACAAGGCGCACGCGCGTTTCGATCGTGCACAGGCCTGGCTCCGCACCGAAGCGACGCGCGGCAAGGGCGAGCAGGAGCTCACCGACGTCGGCGCCACCAACACCGCCTGGGCCGACGACGCGCTCTTCCTCCTTGGCCAACAGCGTGAAGGCAAGGAGCGCTACGTCGACGCGCTCACCATCTACGACGGCATCGTGAAGCGGTTCTCCTCAACCACCTCGAACCGCCACTCGGACGCGCGGTACGCCGCCGAGAACATTCGCCGGGTGTCCCTGTCCGTGAGCGCCTACCAGGTGACGCTGCCGGGCCTGAAGTTGCCGGTGCAGGTGTCGTGGCGAAACGTGAAGCGAGTCACGTGGACGCTCCGCCGCGCCGACCCGTTCTCGCCCAAGGGATACCCCGACTCGGTCAGCGCGTTCGCCGGTGGGCCAGTCGAGAAGACGTGGAGCGAGGCCTTCGAGGTGAAGGCCCAGCACGCGCCGGGCAACAAGACCTTCGAGCTCGAGCTCCCCTCCCCTGGCCTCTACACGATCGAAGCCGCAGGCGACGGCGTCACCGGCTCCGATCTCGCGCTGATGAGCCAGATCGCGGTCATCACCAAGAGCGATCGCAAGCAGGTGCAGGTCTACGTCACCGACGTCGAGACCGGCGCCGCGCAGCCCAACGCCGAGGTGATGTTCGTGCGCGGCAGCAACGACGCGAAGCAGATGGGCCGCACCAACGCCCAGGGCCTCGCCACCTTCCAGACCGAGACGTCGAACAACACGCACCACGTGTGGGTGAAGCGCGGCGCTGACGTCGCCTACTCGCGCGCTGGAGACGCGTACTGGTCGAGCTGGTCGAGGCAGGACCTCGCCTACGTGATGATGGACCGGCCGCTCTACAAGCCGGGTGAGACCGTCGGCCTCAAGCTCTTCCTGCGCTCACGTGAAGGTGGCCCCTCGGAGCCGATCGCCGAGCGCGCCGTCATCGTCACCGTGCGCGACCCGAACGGGAAGGAGATCGCGAAGCCGACACTCACCACCAACGCCTTCGGCACCGCGTTCACCACCGTCGCCCTGCCGAAGAACGCCACGCTCGGCGCCTGGTACGTGACGGTGACCGACAGCAGCAACAACCGCTCGTTCCAGCAGCCGCAGCTGATGTTCCGCGTCGAGGAGTACAAGCCGCCCGAGGCCATCGTCTCGGTCAGCGCCGTCGGTAGCCCGAAGCCCGGCGCCCCCGTGAAGCTGAAGGTCACGGCGAAGTACTACTCCGGTGGTCCGCTCACGGGAGCCCAGGGCCGCGCGATCGTCACCGTCAGCCAGTGGCAGCACCAGTTCGGCAAGTGGCCCGACGAGCAGGACGCGAACGACACGAACGCCAGCCCGGGCGGGTACGACGACGAGGACCGGTACTACCGGGGCCGCGGGCGCCACTACGGGTACTACGGGCCCATCGCGTCCCACACGCTGGTGTTCAAGACCGGCGTCGACGGCACGGCCGAGATCGAGGTCCCCGCGACGCCCGATCAAGGCACCGATCTGCAGGTCACCGCGCAGGTGTTCGTCACCGACGCGTCTCGCCGCGAGATCCAGGGCAGCGGCAGCGCCAAGCTCTCGCGCTCGCCCTACTTCGTCGACGTGCGCAGCGATCACTTCCTCTACCGGCCCGGCGAGAAGGTGACGCTGCGGCTGCGCTCCGAAGACGCGAACGGCCGGCCGATGTCCCCCGACGTGCTGGTGCGGCTCTCGCGCATCTCGGACCCGAACACCGGCGCGCTGTCGAAGATCGCCGAGGTGCGCACCAAGCTCGTCGCGGGACTCGGGCTCGCGCAGCTCGACGCCGACGCGCTCGGAGCGGTTCGGGTCGAGGTCGTCGACGTCGACGCGAAGCCGGGTCAGGCGCCGCTCGCGACCGCCGATCTCTGGCTCACCTCCGACACCAAACCGATTCCGCCTCCGGGCCCTGGCTTCCAGCTGCTGATGGACCGCGCGCCGCTCTCCGTCGGGCAGACCTTGCGAGCGCTCATCGTCACGCCGCAGCCGGGTGGCCACGTGTGGCTGACGCTCGAGCACGATCTGATCGTCACCAGCCGCGTCATCGAGATGAACGGTCGCACGAAGTACGTCGAGCTGCCCATTCCCGCGGCCGCGACGCCGAACGTCTGGCTGATGGCGAGCCGCTATGAGTCCGGAAACATCCTCCAGCAGCAGCAGGGCTTGAAGGTGCGGGGCTCCGAGGTCGAGCTCGACGTGAAGGTGGCGTTCGATCGCGCCGTCGCTGAGCCCGGCTCGTCGGTGCCGGTGAGCATTCGCGCAACGAAGGGGCCGGCAGGGCCGACCGAGACCGCGCTCACCATCGTCGACGAGGCGTTGTTCGCGATCGAGCCCGAGAAGCAGGACTTCTCGACGTTCTTCGGCCGCCAGCAGCGCAACCAGGGCGTGCAGACGCGGCGCTCCACCGACTGGCGCAGCTTCCGCATCCGCCCTGTCCCGCAGCCAAAGGCGAGCGCCGACAAGAAGCCGCAGCCCGAGACGATCACGGACGAGGTGGGTGCCAACAAGCTGGCCGCAGAAGAGGCGCCAGCGTCGCGAGCGAAGGCCGCGGGGATGGCGGCGCCACCCAGTCCCATCGTCGCTGGAGACCGCGAGATGGAGCGCTCCGAGAAGAAGAAGGACTCGGCTGGCCCACGTGACGCTGACGACGCCTCGGGCGTCACCGGTGCCGACGCTCCGGTGAAGGCCCGCACCGACTTTGGCAGTTCGGCAGGCTGGTACGCCGCCCTCGCCGGCAAGATCGACGCGCCGGTGAGCCAGGCCATCAAGGTCACCGACTCGCTCACCTCGTGGAAAGCCATCGCGACGGTCGTCACGCCGGGCCCGCACCTGGGCCGAGGCTCCGCCACGATGCGCACCGCGCGCCCGCTCATGGTTCGCCTGCAGACCCCGCGCTTCATCATCGAAGGCGATGAGGTCGTCCTCTCGGCCGTCATCGAGAGCCACCTGGCGAAGGCCGGCCCCGTCGACGTCGTCATCACCGCGCCCGGCATGCTGGCGCTGGGGCCCACGAAGAAGACCGTCACCGTGACGCCCGAGCAGGTGGTGCGCTTCGACGCGCGCTTCAAGATCACCGAGCTGGGCGATCGGCTCATTCGTGCACAGGTGAAGTCGGGCTCGGCGGCCGACGCGATGGAGCTCACCATCCCTGCGCTCGTGCACGGCTCGGCGCAGCGGCAGTTCTTCGCGGGCCGGCTGAGCGACACCTTCACCTTCGACGTCGAGCTGCCACAGAAACGAAAGGCGTCGCTGACGAAGCTCGAGCTGAACCTCTCACCGTCGCTGCTCGCGGTGATGCTCGACGGGCTGCCGTACCTCGCGCAGTACCCGTACGGCTGCGTGGAGCAGACGCTCTCGCGCTTCGTGCCCGCCGTCATCGCGCGAAAGGCCGCGAAGGATCTCTCGCTGCCCGCGGAGCGCCTGCCGAAGGATCTCGACGACATGGTGCAGAAGGGGCTCGAGCGGCTCGCGGGCTTCCAGCACGGTGACGGTGGCTGGGGCTGGTGGCAGAGCGACCGCACCAACCTGTGGATGACGGCGTACGTCGTCTACGCGCTCGGGCTCGCGAAGGACGCCGGCCTGAACATCGACACGGGCATGGTGAGCCGTGGCCGCACCTACCTGCTCGGCCACCTCGGTGAGGCGCTCGACAACCCCGACACGCACGCGTTCGCCGTCTATGCACTCGCGCAGTCGGGGCCGGTGCCCAAGGCGGTGCTCGATCAGACGTTCGCGAACCGCACGAAGATGCAACCGCGTGGCCGCTCCCTCGTGGCGCTCGCGTTGCTGACCGCGAAAGATCCCCGCGCGCGCGTCGCGGTGGAGAACCTCGATGACATCGTGAAGGTCGCCGAAGCCCGCAAGGACGCCGCGGTCGGCGAGGTGAACGACGCATGGAGCACCTCCGCCGCAATCGAGGCGACCGCCTACACGCTGATGGCGATGTCTCGCTGGGCCGATGGCGCGAAGTACGTGGGGCCGCTCACCGACTTCCTCGTGCTCCGACGCAACGGCGGCAAGTGGCGCACCACCAGAGACACCGCGTTCGCGATCTACGCGCTCGCCGAGCTCGCGCGCCGTGAGAAGGCCACCTCGCAGCAGGGCAGCTTCACCGTCACCATCAACGGGAAGCAGGTCAAACAGCTGAAGTACGCGAAGGGAGGGCTCGACGTGCCGGCGCTCTTCTTCTCGGACGCCGACTTCAAGGCCGGGAAGAACACCGTGCAGGTCCGCCGCGACGGAGCAGGCACCGGCTACTGGGCCGCGACGTGGGACGTCTTCAACCAGAACGACTTCATCAAGGGTGTCGGTGGCGACGTGAAGGTGGCGCGCTCGTACACGCTGCTGGGCAAGCCGAGCAACGAGAAGAGCAACGCACCCACCGAGTACGGCATGCCTGTCGAGTCGGGCGTGCGCGTGCGCGTCGACGTCGAGATCACCGCGAACAAGGCCGTCGAGTTCGTGATGCTCGAGGATCTGAAGCCGGCTGGCTTCGAGGCGGTACAGCAGCGCTCGGGCCCCGAGGTGTGCAACTACGCCTGTGCTCACGCCGAGCTCCGCACCGACCGGGTGGCCATGTTCCTCTCCGAGCTGAAGGTCGGCACCACGAAGCTCTCGTACGAGCTGCGCGCCGAGACGCCCGGGCGGTTCTCTGCGCTCCCGGCCCGCGTCGAGGCGATGTACGCGCCCGAGATTCAGGCCACCGCCGACGAGATGCGCTTCGAGGTGCGCGACACGCCGACGACCGGTGTGGCAGCGCAGTAACCGCGCGCGCAGAAAAGGCGACACCTGCGCTCCGGCCCGTTACACCTCGGGCCGGAATGGATGAAGCGCTCGTCTTTGGCCCGACGTTCGAAGCGCTCGCGCGTGCGCTCTCGCTGCGCCTCACGCCCGAGGCCGCCATCCAGTTCAAGGCCATCGGCGTCGACTTCGAGCGGCTGCTGCCCGCGTACCCGTTCGAGACGTGGGTCAAGGCGATGGACCTCGGCTCGCAGCTGGTGATGCCCAACGCGTCAGAGAAGGAGCGGCACCTCGCGATGGGCCGCCGCATGGTCGACAGCTACGGCGAGTCGCTGGTGGGCAAGGCATTGCTGACGGCGATTCGGGTGATCGGCCCCAGGCGAATGCTGGAGCGCATGGCCCGCAACCTCCGCACCGCGAACAACTACACCGAGACGAAGGTCACGGCGGCCGCGGACGGCAGCTACGAGCTGTGGTGCAGCAAGGTGGCGTCGACGTCGTTCTACTGCGGCATGCTGCGGCGAGGCGTCGAGGTGGCTGGTGGCAAGAGCCCCACCGTCGAGAGCATCGCGCGCGATGGCACCGGCGCGACGTTCCTGATCCGCTGGACCTGAAGTTTCAGTTCGGCACGCAGACCTGATTCGCGTCGCACGTCGTGCCCGGCAGACAGCCTGCGCTGCACGCGCGCAACGTGAGCGTCTCGGCGAACGCACCGCGAGCTCCGGCGCCACCTGACGACGTCACGGGACCCGGCGAGGAGCCACCGGCACCGCCACGTCCTCCGGTGTCGATGGCCGCGCTGACGAGGAACGTGTTGGTGCTGCTGACGGACTGCACGTCGACGTTGAAGCCGAGCACCGAGAACGACGGGCCGCCCGCACCACCGCCGCCACCACCACCGGGACCGCCGTTGCCGCCTTCACCACCCTTGCCGCCGGTCGAGCTGCTCCAGCGATCAGGTTGTCCGCCAACGCCGCCCGCGCCACCGACCCCGCCGGCGCCACCGAAGCCACCGTTGCCGCCGTTGCCGCCGAGCCCGCGCTGAATGCGATTGCCGGTGAGCGTGGGGCGCGCCGCCGAGAGCACTGGAGCGCCGATGAAGAACGCGAGCGAGGCGCCGCCCTGGGCTCCGGCCGCTCCGCCCGCGCCACCACACGCCCCCGCGCCGCCGCCGCCGCCGCTCGCGCCGATCTCCCACGCCTGGCACCCGCCGCCGGTGAACTTCACGACGCCCGAGCCCGCACCGCCGCCACCGCCCGGCAGACCGACGACACCGACGAGCCCTGCGCTCGCGCTCACCGTGGCGCCTGTCCACCGGCCGCTCACCACGCTCCCGAAGCGCGCACCTGCAGGAGCCCCGGCGCCACCGAGCCCACCGCTCCCATCGGGCCCCTGGAGCCCGTCTTGCCCGTCGTTGGGCTGAATGTTCGACGGGTAGCCGCTCTCCTGCACCTGACTGCACGAGGGCCGCGACAGGTTCGAGAAGGTGCGATCGAAGCCACCGCGTCCGTTGCGGCTGCCCATCGCCGGGCCCGCGAACTCCTGCTGCGCGCCGGTGTTCGTCACCATCGAGTACACGGGGCAGATCGACCCACCACCCTGAGGCGCGCTTCCCGAAGCACACGAGGGGTTCTGCCCACCGACGCCGCCGATTCGATGCGCGGCAGGCGAGCAGACGCCGGTGGGGAAGTGCTCGCTGTCGACGCCGCGCTGGCCGTTGAGGACCATCGTCGCCTGCCGGCCGAAGCCTTGATCACCCGTGCGTCCGGTGCCGCCCTGCCCGCCTCGCCCGGCGATGACGTCGTTGCTGCTCACGACCACGCGCGACCCGACGTTGAAGAGGTACACCGCGATGCTCGCTTCACCGCGCGCGTCGACGGCCGCTGGCGGAGCGTCCCACCCGACGATGGTGAAGCCCGCGATGACGGTCTCGAGCGCGCCCTGCCCCGCGTTCTCGACGTGCACGGCGCCAGCGTTGAAGACCGTGGGCTGCGCGCCCTGAATGAACGTCGTGTGCAGCCGCGGGTCTCGCTTGAGGAAGTCGCTCGAGTACCCACCGAAGAGCTGCTGACCGTCTTCGAGGCGAACGTTCTCGCGGTACAGGCCCTGCGCGACGAGCACGTAGCGTTTGTTGAGCGTCGTCAGGGCAGCGAGCCCCTGCGCGATGGTCCGGAACGGCGCCGTGCGCGAGCCGTTGCCGACGGCGGGGCCGGTCACCGAGACGAACACCGCGTCTTGCTGCACGCCGTCGATGCCGTCGCAGTTCTCGTCGACCCACGACGCGGCGCTGCCGGTACCGGGCGCGCGATCGGGGAGATCGATGGTGAGGTTGCCCTGCACTCGACGGCACTCGCAGCCATCGCCAGTGTCACCGTTGACGTTGACGTACTCGAACGTGGTGGCGCCGATCGTCTCGGTGAGGCACGGGCCCATCATGCAGCGGGGCATCGCTTGAGACGTGTCGCAGACGCCGTTGGTCTTCTGCAGCGCGGGCGACCAGATCTTCGAGCAGTCGTTGTTGCAGAACCCGCAGTGCTGGAGCGCTTCGTACCGGCCCGTCGCCACGGTGCGAAAACCCTCATCGACGCGCCCGTCGCAGTTGTTGTCGCGGCCGTCGCAGATCTCGGGGTTGAACGAGTTCACGTCGCAGCTCGACCACGAGGGCCCAGGCGCGCGGCAGGTCTCGAAGCCACGGCACATCGCGGTGCCAGCGGGCTCCGTCACGGTGCAGGAGCGCGTGGAGTTGGTCGTTCGCGCCGAGCAGGTGCAGGTGTTCGTCGTCGGCACGCACTGTTGCGATCCAGCCTGGCAGCCGTAGCCGGCGGGACACGTCGGTCCGTACGCCGAGGTCGCCGAACAATCGCGGCCACACACCCGCTGGCCGTCGACGGTGAGGCAGCGTGCGTTCGGCCCGATGCAATCAGCGTCGAGCTGGCAGGCGCGGCACAGCGTGTCGGGGAGCTCCTGGCAGAACGTGCGATCGGTCGAGGGGAAGAAGCCCGTCGCGCACGCCGTCACCTGGCAGCGGAAGGCGCCTTGCGCGTCGGCCGTGCACGTCGTCGCGGTCGCGTTGGGAATCTTCGCGCAGTCGTTTCCACAGCGGCCGCAGTGCGCGAGCTGCGTGTAGCGGCCCTGGGTGTCGCGGAAGCCGTTGTCGACGACGCCGTCACAGTCATCGTCGCGGGCGTTGCAGGCCTCGGTCTCGGGGTCGAGCGCGGTGCAGACCAGGCCTGCCGTCGCGAGACACACCTGTGGGCCGCGGCAGGTCCGCATGCCGACCGTCTTGCTGCACTCCGGCGCGGTGAAGTCGTCGATGCGGCCGTTGCAGTCGTCATCGACGCCGTTGCACGTCTCCTGGAGCGCCGCCGGCGCGTCGCATGAGGTGAACCCGCCATCGGCCTGACACGTCTGGTTGCCCTGGCAGCTTCCGAAGGTATTGGACTGCCCGCGACAGCCCTTCTCGAGGCCGAGCGTCTGGGGCGTGCAGTCGCAGGTGCGGCCGTCGGGCACGCACTGCTTGCTGCCATCGGGGCGTGCTTCGCAGCGGTAGAGCGAGGGACAGCCCTCGAAGGAGCAGTCACGGCCACAGAAAGCGCCACCCTCGAAGGTGAGGCACTTGTCGGCACCCGACGCCCCACACTCGAAGTCGCGTTGGCAGTCCTGACAGAGCAACGGCTGGGGAATGGCGCACAACGCGAGCGTCTGGCCCGCGTCGGGGCGATCGCGGTCCGGCATCGTCTTGCAGGTGAACGCGAGCGGACAGCCGGCGTCGGGCGCGCTCCCACAGGCCATCGTGCAGAACGCACCTTGAGGGCCGTTCGCGCAGAAGGCCGACGCACACTCGGCGCCGCTCGCGCAGGGCTCACCGAAGCGCTTGCTGCCACCGCGTGGACCGGCGTCGACCTCGTCGAGCACGCGACACACCTGGTTCACGCAGCGAAGGCCCTCGGCGCAGTCGGTGTCGAAGACGCACGGCTCGATGCGCGAGAAGAACAACGTGCGCCCGCACGACGCGGCGAGGAGGAAGAGGACGAGCGCGCTGCGGGACATCAGAACACCCCCAGCTGCTGAACGAGGCCAGGCTGCCCATCGCCGCCTTTGAACGCCGCGCCAGAAGGAGACGAGCCGCCGATGCCGCCAGCGCCCGCCGCGTTCATGGGCGTCGGCGCGAAGGTGTTCTGCATGCCGAGCGACGCGTTCACCCGGCCCGCGATGCCGTAGACCGAGCCGCCACAGCCGCCGCCAGCGCCGCTGCCTCCGCCGCCGTTGCCACCACGCCCGCCGAGGCCGCCCTGCCCTGCGCACCACGCCGCGGAGTTCTGCGTTCCACCACGGCCGCCCTGTCCGCCGAGCCCGCCGTAGCCACCAGCGCCGCCGTTGCCGCCGTTTCCGCCGAAGCCGAGATCGATGAGGTTGCCGATGATGGTGTTGTTGCCGCCGACGATGAAGAGCGCGAACGAGCCACCGCCGCTCGCAGCACCGAGCCCACCGCCACCGCCACAGCCACCGGCGCCACCGCCACCACCCGTCGCGCCGAGATCGCCGACGCGACGCCCGACGGTGCACGACGAGGGGTTTCCGTTGTCGACACAGCCACCGGAGCCACCGCCTCCCCCGCCACGACCGTTCGCGCCACCTTGCCCGGGCGCTCCGATGGACGCGACCCAGTCGTCACCGACGAAGCCGCCCAGCGGCGACGTGCACCCGGGGCCAGCGCCAGCCGACGTGCCTGCGCCGCCATTCTGGGCAGGCCCGCCGTTGAGCCCGTTGGGCGGCACCACGCAGTCGTACTTGCAGAGGGTGAATTGCATGCCGAACGAGTTGTCGTAGCGCCCGTTGCTCCCGCCCTGCCCGTTGCCGCCTGCGCCCGTCGTGTACTGCTGCGGATCGTTTCGCGGGTCAGCACCACCGCCGGGGTTGCCCGGGGTCTGCGTCGCGCACGCGACGTTCTGCCCACCGGCGCCACCGGGTTGGAGCTCGTTCGTGCACTCCGGCGTGTTGCACTCGCGCGCAGGGAGCCCATCGACGCCGTTGCCACCGTTCGCGCCTGCGGGGCCGGGGACTCCAGGCGTCGCGTCACCGCCGCGGCCGCCGACGAAGTGGTTGTTCTGCAACGTCAGCCCGCCGACGACGTTCACGTAGGCCGCGTAGGAGTTGAACGCCGGCTGACCCGACGCGGGCCGCGACGTGACGTCGTAGCCGCGCACCGTGAAGCCGCTCACGATGGTCGTCAGCGCCGACGCCGGCCACTCTGCGTTCAAGGTGCCGCGGCGGAATGTCGGCGACGAGAAGTCCGGCTGCGGGCCTTCGATCAACGTGGGGAAGGTGATCACGTCACGTCGCGCGAAGTCCGACGAGTAGCCGCCGTGCAGACGGAGGCCGGGCTGCAGCACCACCTGCTCCACGTAGGTGCCCTGCGCGACGAGGATGGTGGTGCGGGCCCCAGCGGCCGCGGCGATGGCCTCACGAATGGTGCGGAAGGGGTTGGCGCGCGTGCCGAGGCTGTTCGTGCTCTGCGCCCACACGAAGATGGAGTTCGCCACTACGCCGTCGACGCCGTCGCAGTCTCGATCGACGTAGCGCAGGCCCGCCGTCGGATAGGTGATCGAGAGATCGGGGTCGTCGATGCCGAGCGGCAACCGCGCGCACTCGCACCCGTTCGTCTCTTCGCGATCGACGTCACTGAATTGCGCGTTCACCGCGCACGCCCGCACCCCACCGTCGACCGAGACGCAGCGTGACGCAGGGTTTCCCGTCGCCGCCTGGCATTGCCCGTCGGTGGAGCACGTGGGCGCGCAGTTCGTGCCGAGGCACTGCGTGCCGCCGAGACAGCCCATGGAGCACGGCCGGACGCAGACCGAGGTGACCGGGTCGCACGTTCCCGTCGTGCAGTCGGTCGAGGTGCGGCACGGAGCGCCTGCTCCGAGAATGTCCTCTGACGTGCACTGCACGATGGTGCAGCCGACGCCGCCGTCGACCCGGCAGCCACCAATCGCGTGCTGAATGGTCGGGCTCCAGCGCGCCTTGCAGTTGGTCTGGCAGTTCCCGCACTGCTCATCGGTGTCGTACGTGCCCGAGTCGCGCGTGTTGACGAAGCCCTCGTCGACGATCGCGTCGCAGTCGTTGTCGGCGCCGTCACAGAGTTCGGCGGTCGTCATCGAGGTGTCGCAGCTCGAGTACGCGCCGGTGAGCTCGCAGACCTGCCGGCCGACGCAGGTGCTGGGCCCGGACGTGACGAAGCAGCTGCGCGAGAAGCCCTGACGCGAGGTCGCGCACTCGCAGGAGTTCGTCGCCGGGACACAGACGAGCGCTCCACCCTGGCTCTGGCAGGTGCTCCCGCTCGGGCAGCAGTCTTGCGAGCCGACGATGCCGGTGCAGTTGGCGCGCGGACTCGAGGGCGAACATGACTGCTGGCACGCCCTGCCCTGATCGTTGCCGACCGCCGCGCAGACATCGAAGGGCACCCGACAGTCGGCGTTGCTGGTGCACGGCGCGCACTGCGTCTCGGGCACGGGCTCACAGCGCGCAGGGTCGGTCGCCGACGGGAAGAGATAGAAGCCCTTCGCGCAGCGCCGAGGCACGCAGGTGAACTGGCCGGCGCGGTCGACACACGAGGCAGCGCCCACGCCACCGTCACGATCGAGGCCGTTGATCACCTCGTAGCAGTCGGTGTTGCAGCCTCCGCAGGCGCGCGGGCTCAAGTAGCGGCCCAGCGCATCACGGAGTCCGTCGTCCACCGTGCCGTTGCAGTCGTCATCGACGCCGTTGCAGCGCTCTTCCACCGGGTCTGGCGCGCTGCAGAGGAAGGTGAAGCCGGCGTCGTTGGCGAGGGCTCCGCACGACACCTTGCCGGTGCAGCTGACGCCTTTACGGCAGTCGGGGAAGCCGACGACGCTCGAGGTGTCGAGGCCGGGGTCTGCCGAGTCGGTGAGGCCGTTGCAGTCGTTGTCGCGGCCGTCACACACCTCGGGAGACGCGAGCGGCGCGTCACACGTCGCGAAGGTGCCGTTGAGCTGACAGGTCTCGACGCCGAAGCACTTGCCGAGCGACGCGGTGGTGAAGCACGAGCGCTCCAGCCCGACGGCGTTGGGTGAGCAGCGGCAGCTGTTGGTGTCAGGCACGCACTGACGCGCGACGCCGGCATCGAACGCGATGGCGCGGCAGGAATACCCCGCACGGCACGCGACGAGCGAGCAGTCCTGTCCGCAGAACCGGCCTCCGTCGAGGTCGAGGCAGCGATCGCCGCTGGCGTTGCAGTCGGTGTCCTTGACGCACTCGTTGCACAGCGCCTTGAACGGCGGCACGCAGAGGAAACCCGGGCCGGTCGTCGAGAGCTTGCAGTCCCACCCTTTTCCGCACGCAAAGCCACCGTCGACGCCACACGCGGCGGAGCAGACGAGCCCGTTGCCGGGGCCTTTGGGAAGACACGGACCGAAGCGGCAGTCGCCGTCGACCGCGCACGGCCAGCCGAGATCGCCCGGGAGGCCCGCGTCGGGGATGACGCGACAGAAGCCGCCAATGCAGTCCTTGTCGAGCGTGCAGTCGGACTTCTGTTTGCACTCGCAGCGGCCGTCGAGAAGGCAGTCAGGCTCGCGAACAGGCGTGAAGCACGCCGCCAACGAGCCGAGGGCGACGAGAACGGTGAGGCGAACGGCGGTGGTGCTGCTCGGCATGTCGACGATGTCCTGCGCGATTGGCGGTCGGCCACGCCAGCGGGGAGGGACCATACAGCCCGGCCTGTGAGTGTCCAACCCACCCGAAGACCTTCACGGGAATCGTTCGAATCGTGAGTTTTCGCTCGTCACACCGACGGCGCGGGGCATTCTCCGGCGGCTGAAGGCGTCTTTGAGGAGGAGTGCACATGGCAGCGAAGGGCTTGTCGTCGATTCTGATTCCGACGGACTTCTCCGCAGGCGCGGAGCTCGCGTTCGACCGGGCCCTTCATCTGCCGCTGGCGCCGAACGCGAAGATCACCCTCATTCACGTGTTGCCCGCCGACATCCCCGGGAAGCTCCGCAAGGCCGCGATCGACGACGCGGAGCACGGACTCGAGCGGCACCTGGCGCACGCGCGCTCGCTCGCCGTGGAGCGCGGACTCTCGCCCCGCCAGTTCGTCGGTGACGTGATCGAAGGTAGCGCCGTGCAGCAGGTGATGAAGCGCGCGAACACGATCGATGCCGACGTCATCTGCATCGGCCGGCACGGACGCCGCGGCGTCATCGATCTCTTCGTCGGATCGACGGCGACGCGTGTGCTGCGGCAGACCGAACACCCGCTGCTCCTGGTGCAGCTGCCTGCGACGGGGCCGTACCAGCACCCGCTCTTCGCGGTCGACCCGGCACACAAGGCGACGTCGGTGGTGAAGCAGGGCCTTCGGCTCGTCGACCCCGAGACGAGACGCATCAACGTCTTCCACGCGACGCCGATTCCGTACGAAGACTTCATCTCGATCAGCGCTGATGAGCGCGTCTCCCTGCGCAAGAAGTTCGAGCAGGACGGCGAGAAGATGCTGAAGGCGATGCTGAAGAAGCTGCCCGGGTTCGGGTTTCACCCGGTGGTGCGTAGCGGCGACGCGAGATCGTTGGTGCTGGAGCAGGCGCAGAGCCTCGGTGCTGATCTCACGGTGCTGGGCACGCACGGGCGCTCGCGGCTCAACCGGTTCCTGACGGGCTCGGTGGCCGAGTGGGTGTTGTCGCACGCGACGAATGACGTGTTGATCGTCAGGCCGTAGACGAGCGCCCGCGCGTTCGCCCCTGCCTCTTGGATTGCGGTGCGCGGGCTTTGCGCACGCCAGTCTTCGCAGCGAGTCTCGCTCCAAGCGGTTTGAGCTCAGCCTGATGGTACGGCCAGTGGCTCTGGATCTGCGAAACGAGAAGCCTCAGCGCGGCTCCCGACGGCTTCGACTCCACGAAGGCGCAGACGTCGCTGAGTATCTCGGCGACGTTGAAGCTGAGTTCCTTTCTCTCGGCCTCGCTGAGACCGAACTGCTCCGTCAGCGGAGACAGCGCCCACATCCACTCCGAAGTCGTCTTCGCCATCGTTCTCATGAGCGCACTCCTTCAGCGGTCCGGCTCGCGCACCGGCGTCGTGCAGAAGTGATCGAATCGTTCACCCGAGGCCGAGGCCCAGTGACGCACGGAGCAGCGCTCACCAGAACACACGCAAACGAGACCAGCCGGACACTCGGCGTCCGAGTCACACGGTCGTGCGTCCGTGGGGTGCCCCACCTGGGCCCGGACCGCTGGCACAGGCTGAACCTGCTGGCACCGACAGGCCTGGGTCAGCAGAAGCACGCTGAGCCATCGGCAACGACGACTCAGAACACCCCACCGCCGTACACATCCGTCACCGTCTTCTGCGATTCGAGCAACTCGATGTACTGCTTGAGCGCCGTCTCGGTGGCCGGGTTCATCGGGTCGAGCAGCGCCTTCAGCTCATTCGCGCGAGAGATCATTCGCGCCGCGAGCCCGGTCTCGAGAATGCCGACCCGATAACTCACAGCAGTGAACGTCTTCCCACTGAACGGATCATCGAACGTCACCGTCGGCAGCGTGGACGTGATCGCCTGCCCATTGCCCGCCAGCCACAGCCGTGACGAGTTGCTGAACGCCTGATCGTACGTCGCGGGGATCAGCGCATTGCCGAGCACCGTCATCCACAACTGCAGCGTGAAGCCGAGTTTCGGGTCGACCGCGTTCTGCCCCATCGGAGGGATCGTGATCGTCCCCGAGATCGGCCGGCTGACGAACTTCGTGCCGTCGTAGATGGGCCCGATGCGATCGAAACGATCGGTCATCACGCCACCGAAGAGGTCGAGCATCTGCCTGGGGAAGATGCGCCAGTAGTTGATCGCGTACTGCCGCGAGTCGGCCGCCACGTCTTTACCGAGGAAGAACGTCTCGGGATCAGTCAGCAACGAGATCGCCGAGACCTTGTCGTTGAAGCTGCCGACGTGGTGCACGCGCTCGTACCAGAAGTAGCCCGAGTCATATTCCCAGCTGCTCTCGAAGTAGCGGCCCTGGCCGAGGCCGAGCGTGAACTTCGGCCGGTCCCAGTACTCGTCCATCGTGTACAGGTCGCGGCCGTCGGCCTGCGTCTCGACGTCGTACGGCCCGGGCTCGGGCATCATCAGCACGTCGCCGAAGAAGTCGAAGCTCTTGGTCACCGCGACCGTGTACGGGCCCCACTTGTCCGGAGAGCGCCAGAAGTTGTTCGGGTCGTTCGGCGCGTCGGGAATGAGCTCGGCGTACGAGGCCCGGTTCAGCACGTAGAACTGCATCATCGTGTGCAGCGAGCCGAAGTAACGCCAGTACGCGCGGTCGACGGCCTCCCACGGGTCGAACGAGAGCCGGTCGCGACGGAACGAGTCGAAGAAATAGTACGAGCGGTAGTCGTTCATCTTCGCTTCGGCGACCTCGAAGACATCGGCGCCGCGATCGAAGGCCTCGCAGCCGGTCGACGCCGACTCGAACTCGTCGGAGCAGAACTTGTACGGCACCAGCAGGCGATCGCGCGCGTCGACCTCGACGATGTCGGGGTACTGGCAGCGGGTGGCGAGCTCTTTGCGCTGCACCTGCGAGAACAAGACGTCGGAGCGCTTCTCGAGATCCACCACCTCGGGCAGCTTCGTGTAGTGCAGCGAGGTGTAGTCCTGCCCATCGCAGCTGATGAGGAAGGGCAACGCATCGCCGTACGCGTTCACGGCCTGCACGGCGCCAAGGAGATACGTGTCGCGCACGGTGTCGAACACCTCGACGAGGTTGCCGTAGCCGAACTTGAGCGCCGCGCGATCGTACCGGCCGAGCCCCTGGATGTCGGAGTTGAAGTTCGCGCCGTAGTCCATGATCGACGACTGCATGAACTCGCTGATGCCGCCCTTGAGGCCGTTGGGCAGCGTCACGCCAGCGAGCTCGGCATCGGACTCAGGGTCGAGATAG
>JAUXRI010000244.1 GCA_030681895.1 Myxococcales bacterium
CCGTCGCCGTCGTTGTCGAGGCCGTCGGCGCACTGCCCGTCGATGAGGCCTTCGACGCCTGCGTCGACGACGGCGCCTCCGCCTGCAGTTCCGCCACCCGTGGCACCGCCTGCGGTACCGCCACCAGTCACGCCACCAGCAACGCCGCCAGCGACTCCGCCAGCCACACCACCACCGGCACCGCCATCAGGCACAGAGACGGGGCCACAGGCCAGCCCAGCGACGAAGCAGAGACACAGCGCACCGACGCGAAGAGATTTCACGACAAACCTCCTGCCGCGGAGGCTCAGCATCAGCCGGGCCGACTCATGCGCTGTCCGTCACTGGTCGGAGATCACCGTGCACCGACGACATCCGCTTGCGCTGTGGCAAGAAGACGCGACCGAGCCTCACGCAGGATTTTCATGACGGTGATTGCGCGCAGCCACCGGCGTGGTCTGTTTTGCAGATGGCTTCGACCCCCGACTCCTCACGACTCGACTCGCTGCTGTCTCACCTCGAAGGAACCCTGAGCCTCGACGAGGTCGCTCAGCGACACGGCGTCGAGGTCTCCGAGGTCGCCTCGTGGAAGACGCTCTACCTTCGAGGCGCACGCAGCAGACCGCGTTCGTCGCGAGTGCTGGCGAGCAGTGCGTTGGTGGTCGCGGCCTCACTCGTCGCGCTGACGGCCTTCGCGCAGAGCACCCTCTGCTCGTCGGGCTGGCCGACCCAGTTGATCTGCTTCGCCGACGATTCTCCTGCGCGGGCACACGAGGTGAACACCAACTTCAAGAAGGTGTGGGAGGGCACCGTGCCCGTCGGCACCATCGTGGCGTGGCACAAGACGCTCGCGACAACCACGCTGCCGTCGTCGTGGGTCGAGTGCAGCGGCCAGACCATCAACGACACCGCGTCTCCGTACAACAACCTCACGATTCCAGACCTCAACGGCTCCGGCCGCTTCCTGCGCGGCAGTACGAGCTCGGGAGCGCTCCAGGACGACGCGTTTCAGGGGCACAAGCACGCGCTGAACCCGGGCCAGACGATTCACCTGCTCAACTACGTGCACCCCATGGGCAGCCTCGAGCTCTTCGGCGCTGACCAACGAGCGTGTACGGGCGCGGGCGGCTGCAGCAGTGGCTACTACGACATGTACAACATCACCTCGCCCAGCATCGACAACAGCCCGAGCGAGGGAGCCCACGGCGCGCCTCGTTTCGCGACCGAGACGCGGCCGAGGAACATGAGCGTGGTGTGGGTCATGCGCATCAAGTGACCGCTACCGCTCCCCACGACAAGGGCGGTACACAGAGGGGGTGAGGCTCCTCCTCGCCGCTCTCGTCACCCTGCCCTGCCTGACGCACGCGCAGGCCCTCGTGTCGGCCGTGCTCGACAGCAACGGGCCATCCGACGCGGTCACGCGCAAGGCCCAGAAGGCCGTCGACGCGTCGCTCAAAGCGCTCTCGGGCTCGGGCGTAAAAGACGGAGCGCCGTGGAAGAAGGGCGCTCCGAAGAAGTGCACTGACGACTGCGCGAAGGAGCTCGTCGCCAGCCTCGACACGCCCGGCGTTGCGCTGCTCGAGCTGAAGGGCTCCGACACGCGCATCGTGTTCGAGCTGTCCTTCTGGCTCGACGGAGAACGTGTGGCCACGCGCAAAGGCGAGACCCCGCCCGACGCGCTCGAGCCGTCGATGAAGGCAGCGCTGGAGCAGCTGCTCCCCGGGTGGATGCGCAAGGGCTTCGGCGCGATGGCGGTGCAGGTCGAAGGCGGCTCCGTGGTGAAGGTCGACGGCCGCGTCGTCGCCGCGCGCAATGGAGACCTCGTGCCCGTGCCTGCTGGCGCCCATCAGGTCGACGTCGTCTTCCCCAATGGCAGCGCCGTCATGCAACGCCTCGAGGTCGCCGAAGGCGGTCGCGTTCCCCTCGAGGTCGAGTCGACGACCGCGCTCTCGGCCCGCGCGAGCTCCGGGCCCACCGCGTTGCGCTACGGCAGCTACGGGCTCTTCATGGCAGGCGCGGGCAGCGTCGCGGCCGGCCTCATCGCTGGAGCGCTCGCGCGAGGCACGGGCATCGGCCTCTCGAGCTGCGACAGCCCTGACGCGCGCTCCTGCAGCACCCTCGCGCAGGCTCAGGCCGCGCACCTGCAGGCCCAGCAGTACGCGGGCACCGGCAACGTGCTCCTCGGCGTCGGCGCGTCGCTGATGGCGCTCGGCGTCAGCCTCTTCGTGGTGGACGTGCTCCTGCAATGAGCCGCGCGCGAACCCTCGTCCTCGCGCTGTCGTCGACGATGGCCTGTTTCCAGCCGTCGGCTCCGACGCAATTGTTCGCATGTAATGACGATGGTACCTGTCCTTCCCGGTACACCTGCGACCAGGCCTTCGATGGCCCCGCAGTGTGTTGTATTCCCGGAGCGCTCGCCTGCCCCACCCTGCGCAACCCCGATACGAGCTGTTCCAAAGGTGGAAACGGCCAGTCGTACCTTCGCGATCGTGATGGCGACGGCTTCGGCAATGGCAGCGAGCCCGTCATCCGCTGCGCGCGGCCGGTGGGCTACGCGGCGACCGGCGCGAGGGAAGACTGTGACGACACCAACGCGCTGGTGAACCCGATGACGGCCGAGGGGTGCAACGGCGTCGACGACAACTGCAACGGTGACATCGACGAGGGCCTCACGCGCGAGCTGTTCGTTCGCGACGAAGACGGTGACGGGTACCCCAAGCTCGACGCCGGTGTGCTCGCGTGCGCCGCGCCTCCGGGAACGGTGAGAGCCCTCGGCGCCCTCGACGATTGCAAGCCGTTCTCGCCCTCCCAACACCCCGACGCCGGAGAGCGCTGCAACGGCGCTAACGACGCCGCCGACGATGACTGTGATGGCACGGCCATCGCCAGCCGGTACCTCGACACCCAGCTCGTCTCGGAGCCCGTGCGGTTCCCCTGCGTCGTGCCGAACGCGCGAGGCGTGTGCGTCGACGGCGTGCTGACGTGCTCCGCGGGCGTGCAGCCGGTGTGCACCTCGCTGCGCGCGCCGTCCCTCGAGGTCTGCGATGGCATCGACACCGACTGCGACGGCGTGCTCGACAATCAACCCGGCTGTGGCGGCCCTCCAGCGCTCGTGAATCAGGCGAACCTTCGCTACGGCGGCGGCGTGGTGCCCGGAGGCACGGGCCTCTTCGACCGGTGCCAGAAGAACCGCATCAGCGCCGCGGGGACGAACGCCGGCGGTCGACTCACGGGCACTCGCAGCAACTCCGACGTCTCGCTGGTGTGGTGGGTCGAAGCGACGAGCGCCGCCGGGTGGGACTTGTCGGCGGAGAACCTGCGCCTGCGGCTGGCGTGGAACGCGTCGGGCACCATGCCGAGCGCGACGCGCGGGCTGTGGGGCATCGCAGGCACGGGCACCGGAGAAGATGGCGTGCACCCGGTGGTGTACCTCTGCGGCGACGCCGACAACGATCTCGTCCGCTACCGGTGGGAGCAGGCCCCGACCTCGTTCAAACAGAACGAGGGGTCGTGGAGTGGCCTGCTGCACCTCGACCCGGCCCAACCTGACGGCGGCTTCGTGCTCGGCCTCGGCAGCGGCTTCGACACCCGCCGCGTGCGTCGCGTCGAGGTGATGGTGCGCTTCGTCGGCAGCAACTACGACTTCGCGATGCTGCCCTCGACGGGGTTCGTCAAGTGAGCGGGTCGACCGTGACTGAGAGCACCCAACTCCGACGAGCGGCTTCGTGCACGAGTGACTCGATGACCACGACAGCGCGCTGGCCGTCAGGCGAGGGAGCGAGCTGCGGCGATCGAAGACCCGGGATCGCTCGCGAAGGCCAGAAGGAGCCGACGACGCTGCACTGCGCCTGGGAGATCGACGGCGGGACGTCGTCGTCGCCTTCGGCGATGCTGCGGTCAGCCTCGGGCACGCGAGGAGCACGGACGCTGACGGCTCAGCTGTTCCTGCTGCTCGTCGCGCTCGCAAGCAGCGCCTGCTTGAACCCGTGGCCGCTGAGCGGTCCCTACGCCTGCGCGCCTGATGGCACCTGCCTCGACGGCCTGACCTGCGACGACGGCGTGTGTTGCCGGCCTGGTGGAGCGCCCGCGTGCCCGACGTTGCCCGTCGACGGCGTGTGTCCCTCGGGCGCGCCGAAGCGGTTCTATCGGGACCTCGATGGAGACGGCTTTGGTTCGGGCCAGCCGCGGCTGTTCTGTGCGCTGCCCCAGCGCGAGTCGTGGGCGGCCGAGGCGCTCGATGGCGGACGCGTGCAGCTCGATTGTGACGACTCCGACGCGGGCCTGCCGTTCAACCCGCTCGCGCAGGAGCGCTGCAACGGCCTCGACGACAACTGTAACGGCGCCATCGACGAAGGGCTGATGCCGCAGACGGCCTGGTACCGCGACGGCGATGGCGACGGGTTCGGCGACGACTCGTCGGGCAACGTGATGATGGCGTGCGCGCGGCCGCCTGGCTTCGCCGCGCGGGCCGGCGACTGTGACGTGATGAAGCCCGGCATCTTCCCGGGAGCGCCGGAGCACTGCGACAACGTCGACGAGAACTGCAACGGCGTGGTCGATGATCCTCCGCTCGCCGACGCCGAGACGCCGGGCGTGACGGGCAGCCCCACGGTTGGTTGTGAGGAGGGAACAGGAGTGTGTCGGACTGGCGGCAGGCAATGCCAACGCAACGCCGTCTCGCAGCTCAACGAACTGGTCTGCGTGCCGAGAACGCGCCCGTCGACCGAGGTGTGTGACGGGCTCGACAACGACTGCGACGGCGTCGACGACAACCCGCCCGGCTGCGGCGGCCCCACCGGCTTCCTCACCACGCCGCGCGTTCAGTTCGGCGCCTTCCGTGCGCCGATTGCGTCGACCGCGCAGCCGAGCAAGTTGCCGCAGCGCTGCCTCAAGAGCGTGGCGATGGTCGACGCGCAGAGCTGGTTCAACCCGACGTGGGTGGGCGCGCAGGCTGAGTTGCCCGATGGAGGCGCGCCGCTCCGCCACACCTGGTTCGCCGAGGCCGAGCCCGGAACGACGTGGGACCTGTCCTCGCGCACCGTCATTCGAGTGGGCTTGCGAGACCGCTCCGACCTCGGCAGCAACCTGTTCACCACCGCGCACTTCCCGGGTCCCGTCGTCACGCTCTGCGGCGCCAGCGACACCGAGTACCTGCGCTTCAGCCCGACGACGAACCAGCTCGCGCAGCGCGCGACCCTCACCGTCGACCTCGGGCTCGCGGGCAACACGACCGGCTGGACGCGGGAGCAGTCGGCCGGGTTCACCCTGTCGCGCGTGCGTCGCGTGGAGCTGACGGTCGGCCCGTTCCCCGTCGCGAACCCCACCGTCTTCGACGTGAAGACGATGGCGATTCTGGTGTCGCCCGACGCCGGCTTCCCGCGCTGAAGAC
>JAUXRI010000245.1 GCA_030681895.1 Myxococcales bacterium
CACCGAGCCCACGACGGCCGTCTCTTCGTCTTCGAAGTGCGCTCGCCCGACGCGCGCTGCGAGCCCGAGGAGCAGGCCGAGCCCGACGATGACGTGCAGCAGATGGAACCCGGTCGACAGCAGGTACGCGTCCCAGAAGTCCGAGGTGCCGAGGCGATGGCCTGCATCGAGGTGCCTGGCGAAGTCGGTCACCTTGATGACGATGAACCCGACGCCCAGGGCACCGGCGGCCCACAGCCAGGGTCGCGCGTCGTCGAGGCGGCGCTCACGGAAACGATGCACGCCCTGCGCGGCGAGCGCTCCGCTGGTGATGAGGAGAAGCGTCATGCCCAGGCCGAGCGGGACGCTGAGCGCGCGCTGCCCGTCGAGGAACATCGCCGGCTGATCAGCCCGCAACAGCGCCACCAGCACGAAGACGATGGCGAACGTGACGAGCTCGAGCGCGACGATGAGCCAGAGCAAGACGCCGCCTGGCGGATTTTCGAGGGTGCGGGTCGTCATCTCATCGCCTCAACGCAGTGCTCGTCACTCGGGCCAACACCGTCACCAGGTCCTCCGGCTTCGACACGACCGAGGAGCGGCCGTGCCCGAACATCGAGGGGAGCCACGCCTTCGCGGCCGGGTCCATCGCGAGCGCGTGCGTCACGACGCCTGCGCCCTGCGCGTCCAACACCGCGCGGTGCACGTCAGCCACGCCGTAGCGCCCTTCGTAGCGGTCGACGTCGCTGGGCTTGCCGTCGCTCACCAACAGCAAGAGCTTCTGCCGCGCCCCACACGCCAGCAACTCGGCCGTCGCGTGACGAATCGCAGGGCCGATGCGCGTGAAGCCGTGAGGCTCGAGGCTGACGAGTCGCCGCGCACCGAGGCTCCAGGGCTCGCGGAACCCCTTGGCCACGAGGAACCGGCAATCACGCCGCGTCTGACTGCAGAAGGCCGCGACGGCGACTTCGTCGAAGAGCCCATCGAGCGCGTCACCGAGCGCGAGCACCGACTCCTTCTCGACGTCGAGCACCCGGCGGTTGGCGACCCACGCATCGGTGGACAAGGACGCGTCGAGCAACACCAGCACCGCCGTGTCGCGTGAGTGCCTTCGGCGCGTCGAGTACAGCCGGCTCTCGGAGCACTCCCCCGCTCTCAACGCGCCGTACCGCGAGACGACGGCGTCGATGTCGACGTCGGTGCCGTGACGTTGCCGCAGGTGCCAGGTGCGCGCGGCCTCGAGCTGCTCGAAGACGAGCCGCAGGCCCGTGGTGGTGCGGGTGAGCTTCGTGCGGAGCTGCCGAACCGTCTCGTCCGCTGACTCGGTGACGGGGACGACGCGGGTGGTGAGCCGGCACCACTGGCGTTTCCACTGATGCTTCGACTCATCCCACTCGTCGTAGAGCGCCTCGGCCGGTCCTTCGTCGTCGTCGCCCAGCTCGCCGCTCGCGCCGTCGATGAGCACGTCGGCGCGGTAGAGGCTCTTCGCGCGTTGATGGCTGCGCACCACCTGCCGGAGGTCGAGCTCGTCGAGCGCCTTCTGATGCGCGGCCAGCTCGTCGTCGCCGTCGATGCGCTTGCTGCCACCTTTGTACTCTTCGAGCGTGTGCACCTTCTCGAAGCTGTGCACGAGCGGGTTCTCGGAGAGGTTCTGGTCGGGCTCCTTCACGCGCTCGACCTGACTGACGGTCTTCTTCTGCAGCTCAGTGCCACCGGGAAGCGCGTCGGCGTCGCCCTTCGGGGCCTTCACGGCGCCTGGCGACGACGGCGGTGGAAGCAGCGAGCCCCAGAGCGGCACCGGCGCGAGCGTCGGCTTGCTCCGCCACCACGCCCCGCGTGACGTCGGGAGGGCGGTGTTGGCTCCATCACGCGCAGCGCGGGCCCACGCCCACGCGCCTGCGGAGAGGCGGTCGTCAGAGGCTTGTTCGAGCGCGAGGCGCACCGTGGCTTCGATGGCCTGCGAAGCAGTGTCATGGGCGGGTGGAGCCACACGCGCGTCGGCGAGGGCGCGCTCGAGCCTGGGGAGCGACACCGCCAGCGAAGGGAACTCCTCGAGCAGCCGGCCGCGAACGCGTGGCGCGAGCAACGCCATGTCGAGCAGCGGACTGCCCGTGAGCGCGGGGCGGAACGTCGACGCGACCGCAGACCAGGCAATGCGCAAGACGAGCGCTTCGCGGTTGAGCTCGAGCGTCGGCGCGAAGTCGACGTGGCGAGGGAGGAAGAAGGTGTGGCCGCTCACTCCGCCGTCGTCATCGGTGAGCGTGACGGTGATGGGGGCTCCCGTCAGCAGGCGGGCCAACGCCTCGAGGCGGGTCCGCTCGGGCTCGACGCTGACGCGACGCTCGAGCACCTGTGGCGATGGCCCAGAGGCGAGGAGTCGTCTGGCGCCTCCCCACGCGAACGAGAAGAGCGCCTCGTCCCACGCCATGTCAGCGCTCGCCTTGCCGAGGGCGCAATTCGCCCGATTCGTGACACTCGCTTCGGGAGCGACGATTCACGGCGCCGCACCGCGCGTCACCGCTGCGGCGAAAACCGCCCGAATCTTTGCACTCGTTTCGTTCATGTTGGCGCGTGCGCATCGCGGCCCTTCAGAAGCTCATGTCGACGAGGTCTTGCAGCGCGCGCGCCGTCGCCACGTCGTCGGTCAACGGCTGCACGAGGGCTGCACCACACGCGACGCGCGGCGGCAGCCCGGCCGACATCAACCGCGCCGCCATCACCAACAGCCGCGTCGACACCGTCTCGGCCAGGGCCAGGGAGTCCTGCCCGCGCACCTTCGTCGCCCACGCCACCAGCCGCTTCGCCTGCTTCACGTCGAGACCCGTCTCTCCGTGGAGCACCTCGACCTCGACGTCCTCCGGCGGGTAGCCGAACTGCAGCGAGACGAAGCGCTGCCGCGTCGAGGGCTTGAGCTCCTTGAGGCCGCGCCGGTAGCCCGGGTTGAACGACGCCACCACCATGAAGCCCTCGGGCGCGTCGAGCACCTCGTCGTTGCGGTCGAGGAAGAGGCGCCGCCGATGGTCGGTGAGTGGATGAAGGAGGACCACCACGTCCTCGCGCGCCTCGGCCACTTCATCGAGGTACAGCAGCGCGCCCTGCTTCACTGCGCGCGTCGCTGGCCCGTCCTGCCAGACGGTGTCTCCACCGCGCACCAGCCACCGGCCCACGAGGTCGGCCGCGCTCGTCTCGTCGTTGCACGCGACGGTGATGAGGGGACGGCTAAGGCGCTCCGCCATGAACTCGACGAAGCGCGTCTTGCCGCAGCCGGTTGGCCCCTTCAACAGCACGGGCAGCCGTTGAGAGAACGAGCGCTCGAAGACGCTGACCTCGTCACCAACGGGCCGGTACCAGACGCCCACGACTCAACTCCTCGCGACGGCGACGGCAGAGGGCAACACGGCCGCAGGCGGCTCGACGGGCTCACCACCCGACGACGGCTGAAGCGGCGCCTTCGGCAGACCGTACCGAATGAAGTCGAAGACGAAGGCCGTGATGCCGAGCGTGAAAAGACACGCCGCGAGAATGAGCCCCCAGAAGTGCACCTCGATTTCCTTCTGCACCGTCAGGAAGTCCATGCCGGCGCGGCGCTCGAGCACCACCTGCGTCACGCCCGCGACCGCGAAGGCCAGCGTCATCGCCGTCATGCCGACGTTCGAGGTCCAGAACGCGAAGCCCGCGGTGGCCTTCTCGTACACCTTGCGGCCGGTCATCAGCGGCATCGCGTAGGCGATGATGGCGAGCACCAGCATCGCGTAGGCGCCCCAGAAGGCCATGTGCCCATGCATCGCCGTCACCAGTGTGCCGTGCGTGTACATGTTCACCGACGGCAGCGTGTGCGCGAACCCGAGGAAGCCGGCGCCGACGAAGCTCATGAACGCGCAGCCGAGCGTCCACAGCAGGGCGACCTTGTTCGGGTGCGCACGGCCACCCTTCTTCGCCATCTGGAACGCGTAGATGGCCATGCCGAGGAACGCGAGCGGCTCCAGCGCGCTGAAGACGCCCCCGACCATCAGCCAGTATTTGGGAGTGCCGATGTAATAGTAGTGGTGCCCCGTTCCGAGAATGCCCGAGAGGAACGTGAAGCCGACGATGACGTAGAGCCACTTCTCGATGATCTCGCGGTCGACGCCGGTCAGCTTAATCAGCAGGTACGAGAGGATCGCGCCCATGATCAGCTCCCACACGCCCTCGACCCAGAGGTGCACCACCCACCAGCGCCAGTAGCTGTCGACGGTCTGGTTGTCGGTGGGGATCATGCCGGGCAGGTAGAGCAGCGCGGCGGCGAGCAGGCCGAAGAAGAGCACCATCGAGGTGGTCGACTTCTTCGGGCTCTTCCACACCGTCCACCCGATGTTGGCGATGAAGAGCAGAACGTCGATCACGACCAGGAAGTCGAGCGGCCGGGGAATCTCGAGGAACTTGCGGCCCTCCCACCAGTTGAAGTGGAAGCCGATGACCGCGGTGACGCCCGTGACGACGAAGGCGATGAGCTGCACCCACGCCAGCTTCGGCCACGCGAGCTCACGATCGCACTCGTCGGGAATGATCCAATACGCGGCGCCCATGAAGCCGGCCAGCAGCCACATCACCAACAGGTTGGTGTGCGTGGCGCGCGCGGTGTTGAACGGAATCCACTGGTGCAGCCCGTCGTAGCCGGCGTGCGCGAACGCCATGATGAAGCCGTAGATGACCTGCAGCGACAGCAACAACATGCACGTCGCGAAGAAGCCCCACGCGACCTTCTGGCTCTGGAACTTCACTGGGCGACCTCCTGGGTCTTCTGCGCTGAGAGGAACGTGACGAGCTGGGACACCTGCGTGGCGTCGAGCGGCAGCTTCGGCATCTTCGAGTCGGGCTTCACGCTGAGCGGGTCGTTCAGCCACCGCTCGAGGTAGGCCGCGTCGAGGCGGGTGCCGACGCCGTCGAGCTTCGGGCCCACCGTGCCGCCCACGCCGCCGAGCGCGTGACACGTCAGGCACAGCTGCGAGAACACCAGCGGCCGCTCCGCCACCGACACAGGCGTCGCCTCATGCTGCGCTGGAGCGCCGAGCGTCGGCTTCGCGGGGAAGCCGTTCAGGTCGACCTTGCCCGCCCACTCGAAGAACGCGATCAGGTCGCCGATCTGCTCGTCGTTGAAGTGGTAGTTCGTCATCTGCCGCTGGCCCGGGTACATGGCCGCCGGGTCCTTCAGCAGGGCGCGCATGAAGACGGGCCCGCGCCGCTCGTACACCTTCGTCAGCTCGGGTGCGTAGTAGGCGCCTTCTCCGAAGAGCGTGTGGCAGCCCATGCAGTTGTTGTCTTCCCAGACGTGTTTGCCTCGCTTCACGCTGTCGGTGAGCGCCGCAGCGTTGGTGCGCGCGGGGATTTGCTGGAACGTGTCCCAGGTGAGGCTGAGGAACACGGCTGACGTCAACGCCGTGCCCCCCAGGAAGAACGCCTTTGCCGCGGATTTCGAGAGCATGCGGGGCGCTCTTCAGCGACCGTGCCAACGCGCTCC
>JAUXRI010000249.1 GCA_030681895.1 Myxococcales bacterium
TGGCCGACGGCGCGTGGCCCTGCTGAACCTGCATCAACTGCCCCGGGGCCCAGATCGATCGATCGACCGGGAAGACCGGATCTGCGGCGAGGAGCGTGGCGACGAGGGTCAGGAGCATGGGCTCACTTCTTCACGAGGTTCACGGGCTGACCGGCACGTTCTTTCTTCCCGCTCACGCCCAGCTCCGACACCGGGCTCTCGGCGAACGTTCCGAGATCCTTGCCGCGTGGCGCGAACGCGGTGTCTTGAGCGGCCAGGGGCGCGCTCCCTGCACCGTTCGGGTTTCCGCCCCAGCGGCCGCGAATCGGGTTCTTGCAGGCGATCGGCCCGGCCCATGGGTAGCGAATCGCGTAGCGCCCCTGGAACTGGTTGTTGCCCGACGAGACCGCGCCTTGCTCGAGGCTGGTGCCGTTGGTGAGGAACTCGCGACCACCCGCGATCGGCGGCGCGGCCTTGAAGACGAGATCTTCGCCCAGCGAGGTCTTGTCGTAACGCGCGTGGAGACGGGTCAGCACGAAGCCCCAGGCGCCCTGCCCGCCGGTGTGCCGCGCACGGACCTGCTGCTGAATCGCGCTCAGGTACTGGGTGACCGTCTGCTGATCCTGCGAATCGAGCTTGTCCATGTTCTTCACCTCGATCTCGGGCGCGATGAACTTCGCCGAGTCGAGCACGTCGAGGCCGAGCGTCGTGAGATCGGACTCGTCGAGCGCGGGGATGGGGCATGGATCACACGTGTTCGAGTCCCACGCGTACTCGGTGACGACCGACTTCGGCGTCTTCGCCAACGTCTTGTCGAAGAGCGAGGCGTAGAACGGGCCGAACTCGTTCTTGGTGCTCGGAACGAGATCGATGTTCGTGGGGATCGTGGTGTTCGCGTAGTTCGCCGCCTCGTACCGCTGGTTGCGCGCGAGGATGTGGACGATCAGGTCCTGCTTGTCCTTCGCGTTGATGAGCCCCAGGCGCACCGGGAGCTCGAACTTCTCGGAGTCGTAGTGGAAGCGCAGCGGCGAGAGCTTCGCCTGGCCGTCGACGAAGGTGACCTTCTTCGAGTTCACCCGGGCGACGAAGAACTTCATGCCCTGCTGAATGTACGGCCGGAACAGCGGCTCGGCGCCCGAGGGGATCTTGTACTTGCTGGCCTTCAGGTACAGCTCGAGACCCAGCGCGTCCTTCGCGGAGAGGATGACGACCTCGTACTCGCCGACCTCGAACTTCGCTTCCACCTTCACGCCGAAGTCGCGCTCGGCGCTCTCGTCTGAGGCCTCACGCCTCGGCGCCCCGCTCTTCATCATCATTCGCCGGCGGTCGTACTTCGGCTCGGGCGGCACGTAGCAGGGGTCCTGCTCCCAGTACTCGACGAGCCGCGGCGCCGAGAGCTTGTCGACCTTGTCGAAGATCGACTTGCTCAACCTCTACACGTTCTCCTTCTGCAGCTCCACCGTCACCGGAATGACCATCGCGAAGTCTTCGGGCTCGCCCTGGTAGTTGTTCTGCATCGACAGCACCGTGCGGGTGCCGTTGCGCATCAGGACGACCTGGGTCGCGTTGTTGAAGAGCTCTGCGCCGCCACCGGCGACGTAGAACCCACAGAACGCCGATGCGCTCGTCGACAGGAGCGCTGCCATTGCCGCGAACACGATCTTCATATCTCGAGTCCTCACTTCACGTTCACCGGGGTGCCTGCCGTCTTCTTCTTGCCCTTCACGCCGAGCTCCGCGACGGGGCTCTCGACGAAGCCGCCGAGGTCCTTGTTGCGGGGCACGAAGGCCGAGTTCTGGAGCGGCTCGGGTCGGCCTCGTCCCCCGTTCGGGTTGCCGCCCCACCGGCCTCGCACCGGGTTCGAGCAGGCGATGGGGCCCGCCCACGGGTACCGGATCGCGTAGCGGCCCTGGAACTGGTTGTTGCCGTACGGCACCGCGCCCTGCTCGAGCGTGCTGCCATTGGTGAGAAACTCGCGGCCTCCGGCGATGGGCGGCGCGGCGCGGAAGACGAGGTCCTCACCCAGCGACTTCTTGTCGTACCGCGCGTGCAGGCGGGTCACGACGAAGCCCCGCCAGTTCACGTTGCGCATCTGGCGCATCAGGCTCTGCTGCTTGAGGTTGTTCACGCCCTGCGAGACGTACTGTTGCTCCTGCTGCGGCAGCTCGGAGAGGTTCTTCACCTCGATGGCCGGCTCGAGCGCGGCGGTCGAGGCGCCGTCGATGACATCGATGCCGAACGCGAGCATTTCGCCCATCGAGAGCGCAGGCGTCGGGCATGGGTCGCACGAGTTCGCGTCCCAGGCGTATTCGGTCACCACCGCTCCGCCCGCCTTCGCCTGCGTCTTGTCGAACAGCGACGCGTAGAACGGCCCGAACTCGTTCTTGGTGCTGGGGACGAGATCGATATTGGTGGGGATCGTGACGTTCGGCTTGTTGGCGACCTCGTACCGCTGGCCGCGCGCGAGCACGTGAATGATCAGGTCCTGTTTGTCCTTCGCGTTGATGAGCCCGAGGCGCACCGGCAGCTCGAACTTCTCGGAGTCGTAGAAGAAGCGCAGCGGCGAGAGCCTGGCCTGCCCGTCGACGAAGGTGACCTTCTTCGCGTTCACCCTGGCGACGAAGAACTTCATGCCCTGCTGAATGTACGGGCGGAACAGCGGCTCGGCGCCCGAGGGAATGTTGTAGCCGTTCTTCTTCAGCCAGCGCTCGAGCCCCATGGCGTCTTCGGCCGAGAGCACGACGATCTCGTATTCGCCGACGTCGAACTGCGCCTCGACCGTGACGCGGTCATCGAGGTCCATGCGACCAGGGGCAGCAGCGCCCATCGGCATCGCCATCGATTTCTTCGCCTCGTCCCTCCGCCGCTCGTACTCGGGCTGGTAGCAAGGGTCCTGCTCCCAGTACTCGACGAGGCGCGGCGCCGAGAGCTTGTCGATCTTGTCGAAGACACTGCGGCTGAGCGTCTTGACGTTCTCCTTCTGGAGGACGACCGGCACCGGGATCACCATCGCGAAATCTTCTGGCGGGCCCTGGTAGCTGTTCTGCATCGACAGCACCGTGCGGGTGCCGTTGCGCATCAGGACGACCTGGGTCGCGTTGTTGAAGAGCTCCGCGCCGCCGCCTGCGACGTAGAAGCCGCAGAACGCCGAGGCTGAGGTCGCGATGAGCGCGGTAGCGACGCTGACTCCGATGAACGAACGCATGTCGAGTCCCCCTGAGAAGTGGCGCGGACCATACCGATTCCGCCGCAGCCCGGTGAGACGAATGCCCGAAGCGTTCGGTTCCGACTCAGAGCGTCAGGGCGTGGCCTTCGGAGCCTTCGCCTTCAGCGACAGGCCAGCGCCCGCCTTCTTCGCCTTGAGATCGAGTTCGGCGATCGGGCTCTCGATCAGCTTCTCGATCGGCTTGTCGCGCTTCACGAACGCCGTCTCGAGCGCCGAGCCCGCCGACTTTCCGCCCGCCCCCGCGAAGTCGCCGTCCTTCCCCGGCTTGCCACCCCACACGCCCCACTGCGGCTCCTTGCAGGCAACCGGTCCGGTCCACGGGTAGCGAATGGCGTAGCGCGCCTGGAAGTTGTTCTGGCTCGAAGGCGTCGCGCCGCGCTCGAGGCCCGTCTGGGCGTCCTTCATCCACTCGCGGCCACCCTGAATCGGAGCCGCGGCGCGGAAGACGAGATCTTCGCCGAGCGAGTCCTTCGAGTAGCGAGCGTGGAGGCGGGTGACGACGAAGCCCGCGCCCCGGCCACCACGGTTGTGCTGCGCCTTGAGCTGACGCTTCGTGTTCGAGATCATCGCCTCGAGCATCTGCTTCTGCTGCGCCGTCAGCTTGTCGGCGTTCTTTACCTCGATCTCAGGCTCGACGTACTCGGCCGCCGCGTCGATCACGTCGAGGCCCAGATCGATCAGCTCGGCTTCCGTCAGCGCTGGCGTGGGGCACGGGTCGCAGCTCATCGCGTCCCAGGCGTACTCGGTGACCACGCTGCCCTTCTGCTTCGCCTGCGTCTTGTCGAACAGCGAGGCGTAGAACGGACCGAACTCGCTCTTCGCGCTGGGCACGAGATCGATGTTGGTGGGGATCGTCGTGTTCGGAGCGTTCGCCACCTCGTAGCGCTGCCCGCGCGCGAGCACGTGAACGATCAGATCCTGCGTGTCCTTCGCGTTGATCAGGCCGAGGCGCACCGGCAGCTCGAACTTCTCGGAGTCGTAGTGGAACCGCAGCGGCGACAACTTCGCGCGGCCCTTCTCGAACGCGACCTTCTTCACGTTCACCTTCGCGACGAAGAACTTCATGCCCTGCTGGATGTACGGACGGAACAGCGGCGCCGCGCCCGAGGGAATCTTGTAGTTCTTCTCGGTGAGCCAGGTCTCGAGGCCGAGCGCGTCTTCTGCCGAGAGCACCACCACCTCGTACTCGCCGACGTCGAACTCGGCCTCGACCTTCACCCCAAGGCGGCCCGAGCCGTAGCCCATGCCGAGCCCGCCTCCACCAGAGCCCATGCCTCTGAGGCCCAGTCCTCCGTAGCCGACGGCGTCAGTGAGCGGCCTCGGGCACGGGTCCTGCTCCCAGTATTCGACGAGACGCGGCGCCGAGAGCGTGTCGAGCTTCGTGAAGACCTGCTTCTTGAGCACCTTCACCTGCTCCTTCTTGAGCACCACCGGCACGGGGATCACGAGCGCGAAGTCTTCGAGCGGCCCCTGGTAGTCGTTCTGCATCGACAACACCGTGCGGGTGCCGTTGCGCATGAGGGCGACCTGGGTCGCGTTGTTGAAGAGCTCGGCGCCACCGCCCGAGACGTAGAAGCCGCAGAAGGCGTCGGCAGACTGGGCGAGGAGCGCGGCGGTCGAGAAGGCGAGCAGTCGGTTCATGGGTTGGTTCTCCGAGCGGCGGGGCGGCAGACACCACGAAGGGGCGATGGGTTCTCGCGCACGACGTGGGCTCAGTCGAGGAACGTCGAGGCGCCATGGAGGCGAGTCGGCCCACGCGGCGCGTAAAGACGAGCAGTTACGGCGACGATAGAGACCTTTTCGAGTTTGTATGAAAACGGTGGCGACTGGCCCTGTCTCTCTCGTGCAGGCCCCTTTTGAGGACAACGGAATGAACCGAATCCGAATCGCAGTGATGGCGGTCGCTCTGGCCGGATGTTCGGGCATGGTTCCAGAGACTGTGGATGGCGGCATCGACGGCGGCCGCGGCGGAGGATCGTCGTCCGTCGGTGGCGGGAACGTCGGCGGCGGCAACGTCATCGACGGTGGCAACGTCGGCGGTGGCAATGTCGGTGGTGGCAATGTCGGTGGTGGCACTGTCGGTGGCGGCAAGGTCGGTGGCGGCAACGTCGGTGGTGGCACCGGCGGTGGGGGCAACGTCGGTGGCGGCAAAGTCGGCGGTGTCAATGCCGTCGGACCTGTCGGCGGCGGTGACTCGGTAGGCAATGTCGCTGGCGGCAGTGTCGGTGGCGGCAACGTCGGTGGCGGCGACGTCGACGGCGGTAACGTGGGTGGCGGTAATGTGGCTGGCGGCAACGTCGGCGGTGGCAACGTCGGTGGCGGCAACGTCGACGGCGGTAACGTCGGTGGTGGCGCGGCCGTCACGCCTGCTCCCTCGAACGTCTCGGCGACCGCAGAGAGCGCGACCACGATCCGGATCACCTGGGCTCCGCCCACCTCTGTGCCCACCATCTACGATCTCGAGCGTGGCCTCGCCTCGACGGGCCCTTTCGTTCTCGTGCAACAGATCGTCGGCTCTGAGGTGACGTTCCTCGACTCTGGCCTCACCCCGGGAGCGACGCTCTGGTACCGCCTTCGCGCCGTCCTCAACGGGACCCCGAGCAGCTGGGCGGGCCCGGTCTCGTCGACGCTCCCCATCCTCAACGCGCCGCCTGATGCGCCGACCACGCTCACCGTGGGTTCGCCCACGGAGAACTCCCTCACGGTCTCGTGGACAGATGCCTCGACCAACGAGACGAGCTTCGAAGTTCAACGGGCACCGACCGCGCAGGGACCGTTCTTCACGTTCGTCACGCGTCCCGCGAACTCGACCTCGGTCGTCGATACGGGCATCGCGACGGGCACGCCCTTCCACTACCGCGTGCGCTCGATGAACGCGCTCGGCGGCTCGGCCTGGAGCAACCAGTCGTCGGGCATCACCCTGAGCCCGAACGCACCGACGATGCCCGCTGCGGTGCAGGAGGTCTTCAACAACACCAGCACCGTGCGCTTCACCTGGTCTGACCAATCGCAGGCCGAGGGCCGGTACGAGGTCCAACGTTCGAGCGACGGCACGAACTGGCCCACCTCGAACTTCGTTCCCGCAGACTCGACGAGTTGGACGGACGCGGCGCCGGCCTTCGGAATGAACTTCTACCGGGTTCGCGCCTCTTCCGGCCTGTCGGTCTCGAGCTGGGCCCAGACCAGTGTCAACGTTGGCCCAATCGTCACGGGGTACTTCTGCTCCCCGCCGACGGCCGTGTCGGCGACCGCCGTCGGCAACCTCATTCGTCTCGGCTTCACGTACCAGCCCTTTCCCTGCGAGACCGTCGTCATCGAGCGGGGCGTCGCCATGTCGGGGCCCTTCAACGAAATCGGCCGCAGCTCCTACTTCAACGTCTTCCCGTTCCCGCCGCGCAACACCACGTGGGACGACACGGCCGTGCTGCCGGGCACGACCTACTACTACCGGCTCCGCACGGCTCCTGCGACCACGGGGACCATGAACTTCAGCGGCTCGGGCTACACGACGCCCATCCTCAGCGCGATCGTCACCACGCCCATCGCGCCCCCGACGAACCTGCAGGTGACGCTGCAGTCATCGACCGAAGCGACGTTCAGCTTCACCGATGCCACCTCGAACGAGACGGGCTTCGACGTCGAGATCGCCACTGCTGCTGCAGGGCCCTTCTCGATCGTGTTCCAACTGAACGCGAACGTCACGACCGGAGGGCTCGCGCAGATGACGCCTGGCACGGCCTACTGGCTGCGCGTTCGCACGGTGAGAAACGGCGTGCAGTCACCACCCTCGAACGTCGTCGCTTTCACGACGCCGAACCGGACCCGGCTCGTGACCACGGCTGACGTCACCGTCATCGAGAGCTACGGCACGCCCTCGCTTCAGACGATGCAGGTGAACGACTTCGCCAGTGTTGGCTGCTTCTTCACCGCCTTTCCGATCGCGGGCGGAGCGTACTTTCAGTACTACAACTGCGCCGGCACGATGCTGCAGTTCAACACCTCATCCCTTGCTGGCCGCACCGTCGTCGCTGCCTGGCTCGAGATGACGCCCTGCCTGCTCGCTCCGGGCCCGGTCCAGGGACAACTGCCTTCGGTGCTCAACGCGTCCTACGCGGCGTTCGCCCTCGCCGCGCCGTGGAACCCGGCGACCGTCACCTACAACACAGCGCCCAACTGGTACGTGAACGCGCCGCTGATCGCTGCACCCACGACGAGCGGGCCGGTGCTCTGGAACGTCACCACCGCAGTGCGCAACTGGGTCAACGGCACGTGGGCCCAGAACGGTCTCTTCGTCCAACAGGCCCCCATCGTCGCGCGCGTCCCGCCAGAGAATCCTCCGAACATGCGCAACCAGGATCAGACGACGCCGTTCTGCAGCCTCCAACGCACGCCATCGAGCGCGGCCACGCTCGTCGTCGACACGCTGTAGTCGAGACACTCGGACGTTCAGCGGCGGGCACCAGGCCGTGGAATGCGTGCCCGCCCGCGCTCACCTGGGCTAGGCGGCTCGCTTCAGCGGCTCGGCGACCAACTGGAGACGACGTGCGGGCCGGCCGAGCCAGGCGACCGCCGCCGCAGCGGCCAACCAGCCGGCCCACGAGGCGAACGTCAGCGCCCAGTCGATGGTGGCCACGGGGCGGCTCCAGCGCCCGCTCCGGACGATGGGGTTCAGCACGAGCTCGGTGATGGGCGTTCGCACCATGGCGCGGACGTAGTGCGCACCTGCAGGAGGCTCGAATCGAGACTCCCAGACGCCGTCCTCTGCGTGATGCACGACACCATCGACGATCCACTCCACCCGCGCCGCGCCATCGAGCAAGAGCGTCATCGCGCCGGCCTCGTCGACCTCGAGCGACACGACCTGCACGTCCATACGGCCCCGCTCGCCCCGCACGACGTACGAGCGCCCGGAGCCAATCGCGCCGAGCAACGCGTGCTCGGTCGCCACCTCGGCGCCCACCATGTTCCAGGCGATGCCGATCGACTCCTCGCGCGTCGAGTGCGCGTCGTCGTTGCCGACCGCCCACGCGAGCCGCCCGGCCGACAGCGCGCAGTCCCACTCGAAGAGCGAGGTGGCGTAGGGGTTGTGCACCTCGAGCAGCTGAAACCCGGTGAGCGCCTCGACGTCCTGACAGGAGTGGCCCTGCCGCAGCGAGGGGTGATTCAGCCCGACGAGCCCCCCGGAGTGGCCGAGCACGTCGAGCACCCATTGCCGCGACGAGCGGGTCGAGACGGGGAAGTCGATGCCCACGGCGTCGTCGGTGCCCAGCACCAGCCGGTGGCTCTTGTGCACGTTGAGGCCGTGCTCGTACGCGCGAATGATCGGGAGCGGAGCCGCCTCGAGCCGCGTGACCTGGTGGTAGTTCGACACCGCCAACGCCGCAAACCCGCGCTCGGCGTACGCGCGCGCGAGCTCGTCGGCCGAGGTCTGCCCCGCGGTGAGGCCCCCCCACGCGCGCGAGTGTGCGTGCAGGTTCACCTTGAGGAACGGCCCCTGCCAGCCGGCGTAGGGGTTCGCCCACGAGTCGCCATCGAAGGGGCGCTTGTCGGGAAAGTCGTACGACGGCAATGCGGCCAGGGGCGCGACGAGCACCAGTCCGATCACACCGAGGAGCGAGGCCATTCGCCGCACCCCGTCCTCTTGCCACAGAACGGGCCCACCCGAAAACGACGAGGCCGGCGAACTCCACGAAGGAGCGCACCGGCCTCGAAGGCACGACGATTGGGGAACGGCTTACTTCTTCAGCTTGCCGCCCATGACGTCGCCCAGGCGCGAGCGGGCCTGCTCAGCCTGCTTCTTGAGGTACTCGCGGTAGTCATCTTCACCCTCGTGCAGCAGGGCCTTGATCGACAGGGCGATCTTCCGGTCCGAGGTGTTGATGTCGATGATCTTCACGTCGACTTCCTGGTTCTCGGAGAGGACGTCGCGGGGGTTCTCCACGCGCTCTTCCTTGATCTCCGAGACATGCACGAGGCCTTCGATGCCCGGCTCGATCTCGACGAAGCCGCCGAAGTCGGTGACCTTGGTGACCTTGCCCTTGACGCGGCTGCCGACAGGCAAGCGCTCCGAGAGGGTGTCCCAGGGATCCTGGCTCAGCTGCTTGATGCCGAGTGAGAAGCGCTCGTTCTCGACGTCGATGTTGAGCACCACCGCCTCGACGATGTCGCCCTTCTTGTAGAGCTCGCCCGGGTGCTTGATGCGCTGGGTCCACGAGATGTCGGACACGTGCACCAGACCGTCCACGCCCTCTTCGACGCCGACGAAGATGCCGAAGTCGGTGACGTTGCGGACGACGCCCTTGATGACCGAGCCGATCGGGTACTTGTCCTCGAGCGCGGTCCAGGGGTTGACCTCGATCTGCTTCATGCCGAGCGCGATGCGCTTGGCCTTCGGGTCGATGTCGAGAACGACCGCCTCCACGTCGCGGCCGACCTCCATCATCTTCGAGGGGTGCTTCACGCGCTTGTTCCACGTCATCTCGCTGACGTGAACGAGGCCTTCGACGCCCTGCTCGATCTCGACGAACGCGCCGTAGTCGGTGAGGCTGACGACCTTGCCGTGCACGCGGGTGCCGACCGGGTACTTCTCGTCGGCGCGGTGCCACGGGTCTTCCTGGATCTGCTTGAGACCGAGGCTGACGCGCTCCTGCGAGGGGTCGAACTTGAGGACGACGACGCGCACTTCGTCGCCGACGTTGAACATCTCGCTCGGGTGGCCGACGCGGCCCCACGACATGTCGGTGATGTGCAGGAGGCCGTCGATGCCGCCGAGATCGATGAAGGCGCCGTAGTCGGTCAGGTTCTTCACCTGGCCCTTCATGATCGCGCCCTCCTTCAGGTTCTTCAGCGTCTCCTTCTTCTGCTCCTCACGCTGCTTCTCGAGGAGCACGCGGCGGCTCAGCACGATGTTGCCGCGCTTCTGGTTGAACTTGATGACCTTGAACTCGAACTCCTTGCCCAGGTACTGGTCGAGGTTTCGCACGGGGCGAATGTCGACCTGCGAGCCGGGGAGGAAGGCCTTGACGCCGATGTCGACCTGGAGGCCGCCCTTCACCCTGCCGGTGATGGTGCCCTTGATGATCTGGTCGCCCTTCACGGCGTTCGAGATCTCGTCCCAGATGCGCATCTTGTCGGCCTTCTCCTTGGAGAGGACGACCATGCCCGTGTCGTTCTCACGGGACTCGACGAAGACGTCAACGGAATCGCCGGCTTTGACGGTGATCTCACCGCGCGGAGAGGTGAACTCGGCGAGGGCGACCTGGCCCTCGCTCTTGTAGCGGATGTCGACCACGACGAACTCAGCAGTGACCCGCACCACGACGCCCTTGATGACCTCGCCTTCCTTCACGAGTCCGGTGCCGCCGCTCTCCTTGAGCGAGGCCTCGAAGAGCGCCGCAAAATCCTCATCACCTTCCGCGTTGAAGCCCTGATTCAAGTTCTGCTGCATGTAATGGTTGTCCTGGACCAGCCCGACAAAGACGCCTGACTGGGTACGACACCCCGGGTTTTTGAACGCACCTGCTTCAGTCCGCTCGCGGGGCAATGCGAGCGGTCCTGCCCACCGGTCTTGATTGACGGGTAGTGCCGCGCGCTTAGGCGAGGAACGCGCACGGGGTCAAGCAGCGGCGGAATTAAGACGACCCTGCGTGCAGCAGGAGGTCAGCCGGCCTTGTCGAGGCGCACGTAGACGGGGTTCAGCTGGGGGTGGGGAGTGCGGTCGCCGTAGACGGCCTCTCCGAGGTCGAACAGGGCGCCGTCGAGATCCTCCTCGGCCGCGGCAGCCTCCTGCTCCTTGGCGGCCAGGGCGCCGTCGAGCTCCTTCATGCGCTCTTCGTGCTCGGCCTTCTTCTCTTCGGCGAGGTCCTCCATCTCGAGGAGCTCCTTGTGCGCGAGAATGCCCTGCGCGCCGACCTGGCCCGGGCGCGGAGTGAGCACCTGGTTGAGCTCCATCTCCATGTCCTCGAGCATGCGCGCGTTGCGCATCATCTTGAGGCGGAACGTCTTGAGGTTCGCGCGGCTGGTGTCGATCTTCTTGATGTCGTGGCCTTCGCGCTGCTCGAGCTCCTTGTGCTTCTGCTCGGCGAGGGCCAGCGAGTTCTTCTGGTAGCGGTGGGCGGCCTTCTGCGACGAGAGCGACTTGCGCAGCTCGCGTGAGCGGGTCTCGACACCGGCCACGGCGTGCCGCCACTTCTTGGTGATCGCGTGCTTCTCGTCGCGCTCGGCTGCCTGTTGATCGAGGAAGTCCTGGTAAGCGGTCGCCTCGTCGTTCATCTCGCCTTCGAGCGCCGCGATCTCTTCGCGAATGCCCAGGAGCACGTCTTCGCACTCGAACACCGCGTCCATGCCCTTGGGCAGCGGCTTCTTCTCGGCCAGATGCTCACGCGCGAGGTCGCCGAGCATGAAGATCAGGTCGTTGTAGCTTTCCTTCGCCATGTCGGGAGGAGTGTCGAGGCTGCACCGGGCGTCGGCAAGCGTTTGCTGCACGGCCTCAGGCCAGGCGGAGCCCGACCGAGAAGAGGACCAGGACGACGAGGGCGAGGGTGATGATGGCGAACGGCCGGGCACGCCGAGCCAGCAGGCGGCCGAGCGGGACGCCGATCGCCAACGTTCCAGCTGCGAGGAGCAGGAGGCCCGCGAGCCACCCCAGCCGTTCGCTCAGTGAGGGGAGGCCCGCGCGAAGGGCGAGGCCGAGCCCACCAACGATCACCGCGCCATCGGAGAGAACTGCGCGCCAGCGTGGCGGCTGAAAAAGGAACGCCACGCCCAAGGCGCTCACGGCGAACAGCACCGGCACCGCGAGAGGAACGGCCCGTCCAGCAAGCACTGGGAGGGCGCCCAGCAGGAGCAACCCCAGCCGCAAGCCGCCGCGTTGGAACGAGCCGGCCGTCAGAAAGACCAGGAGCATCAACGCGAGCGCCTCGACGACGCCGTTGTCTTTGGCCCCCTGCTCCAGTCCGCGACGAAACCGGTCGCCATCGAAGAGCCCGGGCGGTCTGGGTCTGGGCACCTCGAGCGCGGTGAAGACGCCCTGTGCAAAGCGGCGGCCCCGTTCGCCGTCGAGCTGGCTGCCAAGGACGACGCGGTAGTTCGTCGGCAGCACCCGGAGCACCTTGAAGTCCTGCCGGAGATCGCCCGCCTCGGGACACTGCCAGCGCGCCGTCAGCGCCACGAAGCCATCTTCGAGCTGTGCGCCCTCGTCGGACCGGGTGCACGCCACGCCGCCGGCGGAGAGCGGCACATCGCTCCAGACGCCGGCCTTCAGCGCGTCGGCCCGGGCGTCGAGATCAGCCTGCGTGAGGACGCCGTCGTCGTTCGCGTCCACCGGAGCGAGCAGCGCGAGGGTCGCGTTGGTGAGCGTGACGATCTCGATCAGCGTGCCGGGCGGCCCGGGCTCGAGTCGCGCATAGAGCACGTCGGCGTCGTGGGCCCGTGCCGGGAACGTGACGAGCAGCACACCAGCGATGACGAGACGAAGGCGACGCATGGCATCGGACCGCGTGGTGTCGTATCAGGCAACGGCGATGGTGGCGGGGCGAACGAGCATGCGAGTGGGAGTGACGGGCGCAGCGAGCGATCTCGGCCGGGTCCTGCTGCCCAGGCTCCTCGAGGATCCACGCGTCACCGAGATCGTGGTGTTCGACGTCACGCGGCCGGTCGACCTGCCCGAGCGCGTTCGGTTCGTGCGGCTCGATCTGCTTCGACCTGGCGCCGAGGGCGATCTCGAACGGGCGCTCTTCGAGGCGAGACTCGACGCGCTGTATCACCTCGCGTTCGTCAACTCGCGCGTGCATCGGGCGAGCTTCGCGCATGAGCTCGAGGTGATCGGCACGCTCCACCTGCTCGCGGCGGCTGGTGCCGTGAAGGTGCCGCGGCTGATCGTCCCGTCCTTGACGGTGCTCTACGGTGCGCGCGCGCAGAACCCTGCCTACGCGACCGAGTCGCAGCCGCTGCATTCGGTGCAGGGCATTCGGTTCGTCAGCGATCGCCTCGAGGTGGAGCGCCAGCTCGCCGAGTTCGTCGATCGTTTCCCCGACGTCGAGGTGCTCGTCCTGCGCTTTGCGCCCATCGTCGGGCCGTCGTCGAACAACCCGTTCACTCGCCTGGTCCGCGCGAAGGTGGTGCCGACGGTGCTGGGGTTCGACCCGCTCTGGCAGGTGGTGCACGAAGACGACGCGGGCCGCGCGCTCCACCTCGCGCTTCACACGCGCGCCAAAGGCATCTTCAACATCGTCGGCGAGGGCGTGGCGCCGGTGTCGTCGCTGCTGCGCTCGGCAGGTTCGACGACCGTGCCGATGGCCGGGCCCGTCTTGCGCTCGGCCCTCACCGCGATGGAGGCCGTCGGGCTTCCCGCGAGCCCGTGGGCGCTGATGGACTTCTTCAGGTACTCGTGGCTCGCCGACGGGCGCCGTGCTGCGCGAGACCTTCACTTTCTGCCTCACCTGCCTGTACACGAGGCGATGGCGACGATGACTGCTCGGCGGGGGTGACGAATGGCGGCGAAACGAGTGCTCGGCAACGATCCCTTCAAGCGTGGCGCGGCGGCTCGGGTGCCCGTCGCGGCGAAGCCCACGCTGAAGACCGGAGGCGCGCGGCCACCGACGCCTGAACTTCAGACGAAGGCGAAGCGCTCGTCGAAGGAGCCGATTCGTCACGACGCGACCCCGAGGGCCACGCCGTTGGGACGGGTTCCCGCCTCTCACGGCAACGCGCCGACGATCGGCTCAGACCCGACGCCTCACGCCGGCGCGCCGGTGGCGACGACGCTGGGACGAGAGCCTGCTGCGCACCACGGATCTCCGGTCGTCGCTGCCGATCCCGTTCACCACGACGCGACGCCCGAGGGCTTCACGTTGGGCCGAATGCCCGCACGTCACAGCCACTCGCCCTTCGTTCGGGCCGACCCCGTTGCGCATGCCGCGGCGCCCGTGGCGGTCCCGTTGAGCGGTGCTCAGGCCCACGCGCACTCGCCGACAGTGCAGTTCCAGCCCGTCGTTCACCCCGGCGCTCCCAGCGCGCGGGAGTTGTCGGTGGCGCAAGCGCACCCCGGCTCCCCTTCGTTGAAGGCAGACCCGATCGCGCACGCGCAGGCGCCCGAGGCGGTCGAACTCTCGGGAGTGCAACCGCACGCCCAGTCGCCCTCGGTCGTGGTGGATCCGGTGCCTCACGCAGAGACACCCGACGCTCATCCGCTGTCCTTCGCTGAGCCGCACTCGCAGTCGCCGTCCCTGGTGACGCGCACGTCGACCGAAGACGCCGAGACGTCGGCGCCGATCACGGAGCAACGGTCGCGGACGTCGTTGTTGTCGAAGGATGGGGCCGTCGCCTCGGTTCGTGGAATCGCAGGCGCGGTGCGCGCGCTCCTCGGGCAGTCGGGGAAGAACACGCGCGTCGATGCGTACGGGCGTGATGAGTCGCTCGTCACCGCGCTCCAGCCGCTCGCCGATGCGCTGTACGAGCGGTATTGGCGCGTGACGGTCGAGGGCGCGAACCTGGTGCCTCCGGGCGCGTCGGTGCTGGTCGCCAACCACGCCGGAGCGCTGCCGATCGACGGGCCGCTCCTGCACCATGCGCTGAAGCGTCATCGGGCCGATCTGAAGCCTGCGCGGTGGCTGCTGGAGGATCAGATCTTTCACGCCCCGGGGCTGGGCGTGTTGTGGAACCGGCTTGGTGCCGTGCGTGCGAGCCCCGAGAACGCGATGCAGCTGCTCGCCGACGCGACGCCGATCGTGGTGTTCCCCGAGGGCATTCAGGGGTTGTCGAAGCCGTTCGCCGAGCGGTACCAGCTGCAGCGGTTCGGGCGCGGTGGCTACGTGAAGATCGCGGCGCGTGCTGGCGTGCCGATCGTGCCGGTTGCCATCGTCGGCGCGGAGGAGTCGATGCCGCTGTTGGCGAAGCTGCCCGGCTCGGCGCTGGGCATGCCGTTTCTGCCGCTCACCCTGCCCCCCTTGCCCGCGCGCTGGTTCCTCAAGTTCGGGACGCCGATCGTGGTCGATGGTGGAGCCGACGCCGCCGGCGATCTCTCGTTGGTGCAGCGAATCAACGAGCAGGTGCGGGACACGATCGACGTGATGCTGAAGGACATGTTGTCGCGGCGTGACGGCGTGTTCTGAGCGGCGCGGCGGTTCCGAAGCGATGACGCGCCCCGAGCGGAGATCATTCTGCGGCGTCGACCCAGCGGACGAGATCAGGCACGGGGTGCACCTCGCCTCGAACACCGGCTTCGGCCGTCACGGGAATTGCGAGCATTCCGCGCGCCTCGAACATGCCCTTCGCGGCGTCGCGCGCCTGTGCATCGGGCGCAAAGACGAGACACCCGTCGCCACCACCAGCACCTGACTGCTTCGCGACGCAACCGGCTGACGCAGCGAGCGCGACGGTGCGCTCGAGGGAGTCGGTCTTCGTCGGCCCGAGGGAGAAGAGGAGCTCCTGGAGTTCGTTCGCTGCGCTGCGAGCGCCAACAAAATCGCCACGCGCGAGCGCCTCTTCGAGCTGGCCACCGACGGCATCGCTCTGGAGCACGAACTTCTGCCGCCCCGCCACGTCGAGCCTGCGCTCGACCTCGGAGATCAGCACCGGCGTCGACGCGCTCTGGCCACTGAAGACGTAGAGCATCGGCAGCTTCGGTGCGGTCACGCGCCACACGTCAATCGGCGGAGCGTTGGTGAGCGCACCCTGGAAGCCGCCACGGTTTCCGGCGTCGATCAGCGCCGACACGTCAGCGCGGCGATAGCGGACGACGTCACCGGCGAAGCAGGCCGCGACGTCGGCGCCGCTCCCCTTTCCGCCCTGGGCCGAGGCGTGGGCGACGAGCGCGAGCTTGAGCGCGTCGAACGAGGCGCCCATGACGGTCCGGCACGCCTCGGCAGCGAGCACACACGCGCGCGCGCTCGAGCCGAAGCCGAGCTTCAGGCCGTTGGACGTCGGAGAGGGTTCGAAGGCGATCGAGAACCCCGGGCCGTCCTGGGCCATGGCGCGCATGGCGAGATCGATCGTGCGCGCGACGAAGTGGAAGGACGGGGATGGCGGCGAGTCCCACCTGGCGCCGAGCGGCGTCGTCGCACCTGAGAGTCGGCCTTCAGCGAGCAACACGTCGACGCGGCGATCAGGACGGCGCCGAACGAAGGCTCGCGTTCGTGGGCCGACCGCGAGCACCCGCGCGACCCCGCCCCACAGCACCGAGTACTCCCCTGCGAGGAAGAGCTTGCCGGGCGCCGAGAGCGTGCGATCCACCCGATGGTTTTGCCCCGGCGATGGCGTGCTGACGAGTTTTCAGAGGTCCTTGAGGCAGCCAGCGCCGAGGAGCATTCCTCAGCCACACCGACCCTCGAGGCTTCGGAGCGCCCTCGACCAGTCCTCGAGCCCGAGAGCCGTGCTCCGACTCCCACGTCGTCGACCATCTCAACGCGACGGCGACCCTTTCGATCACTTCGCTGCGACCGCCAACTGCCCTGCAAACCGCGCGTTGTTTTCGAGCAGCGCCAGGTTGGCTTCGAGCGTGCGCCCCTTCGTGCGGCGCACCATTTCTCCGAGCAGAAACGGCGTCGCCGCTTTGCCCGAGATGCCGTTCTTCTTCCCGAGCGCCAACGCCGCGCGCAGGTGCTTCTCGATCTCGACACGAGGCAGCGAGGTCTTCTCGGGCGGAGGGACGGTGAAGACGAGGCCACCCTGCTCCAGCGACCGACGAGCCCTGACGATCTCGGCCGCGGCGCGCGCGTTCGGCACGGAGTGCTCGAGCATCAACCCCGTCTCACGCGAATAGAACCCGGGGAGCTCGTTCGTTCCGACGCCGATGACGGGCACGCCGAGCGTCTCGAGCAACTCGAGGGTCTTCGGGAGATCGAGCACCGACTTCGCACCCGCACAGACGACGGCAACCGGCCACCGCGCGATCGCGGGCAGATCTTGCGAGATGTCGAGGTCCTCCGCGACGCCACGGTGCACGCCGCCGAGTCCACCCGTCGCGAACACGCCGATGCCCGCGCGCGCAGCCAGCTCGCACGTCGCGCTCACCGTTGTCCCACCCGTGCGCTTCTGAGCCACGGCGATCGCGAGATCACGCGACCCGAGCTTGAGCAGCCCCTTGCCTGTCGCGAGCAACTCCGTCTGCACGTCGTCGATGCCGACGTGGAGCACGCCGTTGATCACCGCCATCGCAGCTGGCGTCGCGCCCGCCTCCCGAACGGCGGCTTCACACCGACGCGCGGCCTCGAGGTTCCTCGGATACGGAAGCCCCTGCGCGAGCACCGAGGTCTCCAGCGCCACGAGGGGACGCTTCGCTTTCTGCGCACGCTTCACTTCGGCTGAGAACACCAGCTTCATTTCGGCCTCCGCCCCGCGTGATACCACTCGGCGCGAACAGCATCGGGCGCCGCGTCCACAGCCCAGCTGTTTCTCGGCCGCACCCGTTCGTCGTGGACTGAGCGGCATGCCGCGGGCGCTCCCGAATCCGGGCAACGTGAAGGTTGGTGCATCGACACGCAGGCGCTCGACGCCAACAAGAACGTCTCAGGAGGTCGGCGGCGTCACTCGCCCACCGCCCGCCGGAGCGCGTTCAGCGGCGAATCTCACGCGGGCCAGCGAGCCGCTCACGCAAACGAACGCTTCAGGCTCAGCCGCGGCGTTTCTCGACGACCAGCTGGTAGTCCTCGATCTTCTTGTCGAGCGTCGGGCGCGAGATGCCCAGCAAGGCGGCGGCCTTGATCTTCTTCCCACGCGCCGTCCGGAGCGCCTCGGCGATCGCGTCACGCTCGAGCCGTTGCACCCGCGCCGCCAGCGTCAGCGGCCCCTGCGTCGCGCCGGTCTGCACCTCAGGCGGCAACACCAGCGCCGTCACTTCACTGCCCGCGTACAACAAGGCCAGCCGTTCGCTGACGCCGCGGAGTTCCTCGACGTTCAGCGGCCAGTCGTAGTCGACGAGCACCCGCCGGGCATCGGGCGTGAGCAGCGGCGCTTCCTTGCGGCGAGCCTGGGCCGCGCGCACCGCGAAGTGCTCGAACAGCTGGAGCACGTCAGGGCGACGATCGCGCAGCGGCAGCGTCTCGAGCTCGGTGCCGGTGAGCACCTTCGCCAGCTCGCCGTCGATCTCTCCGCGCGACAGCAATGTCTGCAGGGGCGCGTCGCACGTCACCATGAACCGAACGTCGACGGCCTCTTCTCCACCCTGCCGCGACGGCGCGACCCGACGGGACACGAGACGGGACAGACGCTCCGCTGCATGCCGTGGGAGCGCCTCGATCTGCTGCAGCACGAGCGTGCCACCATCGGCCTCGAGCAGCGCCGAGCTGGCGGGCGGAACACCCGGCGCGCTGGTGCGGCCGAACAGGGTCTCTTCGACGAGGCTGGGGTGCTTGCGGCAGTCGACGACAATGAAAGGACCCAGGGCCCGTGGCGATCGCGAGTGGATGTACTCGGCCATCTGGAGGCGACCAGTCCCGAACTCACCCCAGACGATCGTCGTCTCAGCAGTCGACGCCGCGCGACGCGCCTGCTCCACCGTCTTGCGGAACTGGCGTGACGAGCCGATCAAGAACACCTGGCGGCCCGGGTCCTGCCGCGCGCGCAAGGCCGTGCAGGCCTCACCGGTCAGCCGGCCGAGCGCAGTGATCGTCCGCTGCTCCTCGGGGCCGAACGGCTCGGGGCGCTCTGCGTAGAGAATTCCGAACGGCGCGCCACCCGACGCGATCAACGGCGCCACCAGCACTCCGCCTGCGATGCTCGCTTCTTTCCGCTCGAGCGCCGCGCGGACCATCGCCCGGGGCACTTCGACCTTCTCGGCGCCGACGACCGCCGCCGTGAGCAACCCATCGGTGCCGCCAAGCAGCGCCGCGGCCTTGTCGGAGTTCACGCCACGCGAGAGCTCTTCCGCCGCTCGGCGCAGCACCATGGCCTCACTCGTCGCGGAGAGCAGTGCGACACCCGAGTGGTACAGCCCTGCGACGGGACCCGCCGCGGGAAGGAGCTCTTCGACCGGCGAGCCCGAGATCTCTCCGAGGCCCGCACGATCGGCCAGCGACGCCCGCGCGGTCGGCTCGAAGAGGATCGTCGAGTCGCCGACCTGCAGCCGATCGCCCGGCAACAGCACCATCTCGGCTTCGATCTTCTCGCCGTTGACGACCGTGCCGTTGCGGCTGCCGAGATCGCTCACCCGCGCTTCGCCACCCTCGAGCGCGAGCCGAACGTGCCGCCGCGACACCTTGGCGTCTTCGAGGCTGATCGTGCACGACGGGCTGCGCCCGATGATCACCTCTCCGGTGACCTCGTGTCGCCGACCTGCCTGAGGGCCCGTCAACAGCAGCAGTGCAGCCACGTTCGTCCTCCCGGTTCTCTGAAGGTCACGCTGGGAGCTCTTGCTGGAGCAGCGCGTGGAGCTCTTGCGGCTCCAACGTACGCCCATCGCGAGTCACCGCCAGCGCGTTGATCTGTGACTCGTCGATCTCGACGTGCGCGCCCTTGCGCCACTCCGTCGTCGTCTCGCCACCATCGACCAGCCGGCCGATCACCTTCTCGTCGTCCCAGGTGATCACCTCGGCCCACAGCTGCTCGTCCCCGGCTTCTTCGTCTTCACCGTCGGGGTGCACCTCGAACGGAGCCCGCACCACGAAGCCCAGCGGCTCCATCAACCCTTTGCGGAGGAAGCGCGCCTTGAAGAGCGGCATCAGCCGGTCAGCGAGCGACCGCAGGTTGGCGGCCTCTTCTTCGGTCTCTTCTTCGAACCGATCGCGGTACTGCTCGAGCATCTCGCCGATCGAATGCCGCCCCTCGGGAGACACGATCGACACCATCTGCGCGTCGTGCCCTTCGAACAGCTCGGGGTCGACGCCAGGCAGGTTGGTGCGCGCCTCTTCGCTCGGCACGAGGGTGAATTGCCGCCCCACGCTCGTCGAGACGATCGCGCGCATGGTCGGCCCCTGGCCGAAGGCGAGATCGGTGCACAGCTCGTGGAGGAACGTCTCTGCCGCGGGCAGATCGTCTTCCTGAATGTTGAAGGCCTCGACGTCGAGCGTGCCGAACTTGGCGAGCCCGTGGGTGTGCACCCACATCGCCGTGTTGCCCTCTTCCACCACGCCGCCGTGCATCGGCATCGCGTGGATGGTGACGTGATCACGAATGTCGAAGTCGAGCTCGGTGATCTCTTCGACGTCGTTCATCGAGTGCATGCGGAAGGCGGTGACGTCGACGCAGACCGCCTCCATCAGATCCATGAGGCCGCGCACGGTCCACAGCGCCTCGAAGACGGCCATGGTCTGCTGCGGTTTCCCCGGCACGTAGCGCACCCGGTAGAAGCCACGGGCGGTCTCGAGCGTCTTGCGCAGCTCGGGCGTGCCGATGAGCAGCTCGGGAGTCCACCCCAGCGGGCTATCGCGCACCTCGAAGATGACATCGACCTGCGAGTCGTCGGCGCGCACCGAGAAGAGGCAATCGCCCTCTCCGAAGACGAGCTCGACCTCGTCGCCAGCGAAGGCCTCTCGCACCACGTCTTCTTTGACGGGCACGGTGTCGAGCGTGGCGAGCACGTAGACGTCGCGCATCGTGGTCGCCACGTCGCTCACAGGTGCTTCTCGATCTGCTTGAAGAGATCGGCGCGGTCGACGAGGTCGGTCACGTAGTCGAGCGTGTCGGTGGGCAGCACCAGCACGGGTGACATCGTGTAGCGCTTGAACCAGTCCTCGTAGAGATCGTTGAGCCGCTTCAGGTACGGCGTCGGAATGTCCTGCTCCATCTTGCGGCCGCGGAGCTTGATGCGTTGCTTCAACGTCTTCACGGGGCAGCGCAGGTAGATCATCAGATCGGGCGGCTTCAGGGCCGCGGCGATCGTCTCGTAGAGCTCCCAGTACGTCTGCCAGTCGCGGCGATCGATGTGCTTCTGGCGCGCGAGGTTGCGGGCGAAGATCTCGGCGTCTTCGTAGATGGTCCGATCCTGCAGCGCGGTGCCCGCCTCGCGCTCGAGCTCGCGGTGCAGGCGGAACTTGTGGGTGAGGAAGAAGATCTGGGAGCGGAACGCCCAGGTCTTCATGTCCTTGTAGAAGTCCTCGAGGTACGGGTTCTGATCGTTCGGTTCGTAGAACGGCTTGAGCCCGTACTTGCGGCAGAGAAATGCCGTCAGCTCGGTTTTCCCGGCGCCGATGTTTCCGGCGATTGCGATGAATTTGGTGCGAGCCACGTGAGCGCCCGAGCCTATGCGGCCTTGATCTTGGCGGTGGGCGTCACGGCGTACCAGGACGTCCGGAACTCCTTGAGCGCGCGCAAGCTGGCCGGGTGACGGCCGAGCTCGGGAGCCAGGGTGACAGGCACGCCGATCTTCTTCTCGATGACGCGCGCGGTCTCGAGCTGGTTCTTGCGACGCTCTTCGGTGACGGTGCAGCCGGTCGTCTTGGGGAGCACCCGGTTCACCAGCACACGCTCGAACGGCAGCTTCTTCGCCTTGAGGTACTCGACCTGACGCTCGGCCTGCGGCACGCCGAGATCTTCTCCGCGCGTGACGACGACGAAGCGGCACTCGGCCGGGTTGATGAGCGCCTTCTCGAAACGATCGATGTGCTTGAGCTGCGCCTCACACCACGTCGCGAGCGCCTGCCCACCCTTGGCCTTGTACTTGGTGGCGATGGCGTGAATCGCCTGGAACCACGTCCTTGCGATGGCCGGCACCTCGAGCACCCGCAGCGTGTTCCCAGCCGGAGCCGGGTCAATGACGATGCGCTTGAAGCGCTCCTGCACCAGCGCGTCGGTGAGCGCCGTCATGGCCGCCAGCTCGTCCATGCCAACCGGGGCGAGATCGAACAGGTTGCGGAAGATCTCGCGGTCCTGCGAGAAGGTCTCGCCCTTGGCCTCGGGCCCGAACATGGGCTCGGCGAGCTCTTTCAGCTTCTTCTTCAGGTTGCCGTACCAATTCGCGAAGTCGATCTCGCGCGCGTACAGGCCCTTGGTGCCCTTCACCTGGGTCTCGGTGTCGGTGAGGCGGCTGACGAGCACGTCAGACAACGAGTGCGACGGATCGGTCGAGAGGAGGAGCACCGGCCCTTCCTTCTCGGTCAACGTGACGGCCGCCGCGGCGGCACACGACGACTTGCCGACACCACCACCGCCCAGGAAGAAGATGAAGCGCGTCGGAGGCAGCGGCGGCGCAGCGATCGGAGGCATCGAGGGCGCACGCACCAGCGCCGGCGGGCCTTCTCCAGCGCTGAACTGCAGGGCCTTCGTCTCTTTCCCGCTCGCCCATTCACGGCCGAACTTCTTCACCTCGTCGAGGCCGCGCGGGCCGACGATGCGACGGTGCAGCAGCGCGACCTTCTGGTGCATCGTCTGATACTTGCGCACGTGGGGCGCCTGCAGGCCGCGGCGGTTGGCGACTTCACGGCTGATCTTCCCGTCTTCGATCAGGTCCGCGACGATCTCGTCGACCGGAATGCCGCGCTCTCCGAGCACCTTGAACAGCAGCCGGGTCTGCGCCTCGGCGACCGGCTCAGCGATGGTGCACACGTGCAGCGCGAAGCGCTTCGGGTTCTTGAGGAACGCCAGCGCCGCGTCACACTTCGTCGCGAACTCGTCGACCGTCATCGGCGGCCGCACCACGGTCTTCGACGGGCGGCCGTGACGCTCACCACGCAGGAGCGCGATCAGCTTCCGCAAGTTGGTCGGGTGCTCGAGGAAGCGCAGCGCGTGTGACGTCGAGAAGCCGTCGACGACGATCGCGTCCCACTCGGTGCCTTCAGCGAGCTCGATGAGGTGGAAGAGCGCGGCGACCTCGCCCATCTGCGCGGTGCTCGTCTCGAGCACCTTCTTCACGTCTTCGTCAGACAGCAGAGCGCCCTTCTGCGCCGACCCGAGCAGCGCCGGCCGCCAGGTCTTGTTGAACGCGGTGCCCAGCTCTTCGAGATCGAGCTCCAGCGCCGACAGCCCGCCCTGCCCTTTTCCAGGCAGCAGCTTGGTGGGCTTCGACGAGAGCTTCTTCTTGATCAGATCGGCCACTCCACCGTCGGCCTCGAGAGACACGAGGAGGACTCTGGCTTTGCCGTTGTCCTCGAGCACGTTGAGCGCGTGGGCAGTGGCAAGGGTGGTCTTGCCAGCGCCGCCCTTTCCAGCAAAGAAGTGGAGCACGGGTCCGTCAGCCATCGGTTGGGCCTTCCTGACTTCGATGCAGCAGTGGTGAGCGTCGGCGGCCGGGTGCCGGCGATGCCCAAATCAAGGTCGCGGAGTTTCGCCGATCTCCCCCCTGTCGGTCAAGGTAAGACCGTCGTCTTTTCGCGCGGTTCCGCTGACAATGGAGATCGGCAGGGCGAGTGCAGGCCCCTGAAACGTCAGGGGATCTGACGCATGGCAGGCTCGATCAGCCCTCGCGCGATGCGTTGAATCGAGTGCCGCTGCGGCCGAAACCGCTCGATCAGGGAGGCCACGCCGGCCTCAGGAAGCGTCTGGCCGCAGGTGAGAATGTCGATCGCTGCGTAGCCGTGCTCAGGCCAGGTGTGGATCGAGAGGTGACTCTCGGCGACCAGCACGACGACGCTCGCGCCCTGGGGATGGAACTGGTGATGGAGCGCGCCGAGCACTTCGCAGCGGGCCGCGCGCGCCGCGTCAATGAGCCCTGCTTCGAGCGCCTTCGCGTCATTGAGCAGCGAGGTCTCGACGCCCCACAGCTCGAGGAGGACGTGCGTCGCGAGCGCTTCGGTCTTCACGCGTAGCGCTTCTTCATCAGGAAGACGATCGCGTCGCGCGCGCTCGCCTCGGTGTGGCCGTACTTCGTCGTCATCTGCTCGAGCGTCTGCTTCACCTGCAGCTGCTCCTTCGCCGAAAGTGAGCTGCGCTCGTCTCCCAGGTACTTGAGCGTGTTCTCGGCGTTGATGCGCAGCGTGCGTTTACGCTCGTCATAGAAGTGATCGGAGAGCCGCTTGAAGAGATCGGGGAAGATCCGGCGGTACTCGACGGCGCCTTCGGGGTTGTCGATGCGCCACGCGCCGACGTTCGAGATGAGCCCCTTGCGGAACTCCTTCGGGTCGTCGCCCTTCGGCATCACGAAGCCCTCGAACTCCGAGAGGCGGCCTTCGTCGGGCTTCTCGGGCTGGCCGGTGTGGCGGTTGGTGACGCGCTCGCCTTTCACCCAGGCGCTGACCGTCTGCACGTAGCGCTCGAAGAGCTCTTCGTACTGGCCCTCCGACACCAGCCCCATCGACTCGCGCACCTCACGATCGGTCCAGTCGAGGTACTGCTCTTCGACGACGCGAACGAACTCGGCGTGATCGTGGAAGCCGTCGACGATCTCCTGCTGCAGGAACTCGTAGACGCTCTTGTCGCGGACCAGCGCCGTGAGTTCCTTGAGCACTGCGAGCGGGTGCAGGCTGTCGTGATCGGTCGACTGCGCCGCGTTGAAGAGGGCCGTCTTGATCTCGCGCGCCGAGGCGCCGCTGCGGCCTTCGTAGTTCGGCCACGAGTCGGACTCTTCGTAGAGCAACGGGAGCAGCTTCTTGAGCTCCTTCTGCTGCTGCAGCGTGAGGCGATCGGGCCCCTCACCGTCCTGAAAGAGGCGGAGCTTCTCGATCGGCGTCAGCCGCTCCACGAGGCCGCGCGTCTCGGGCGGGTAGCGATCGGGCAGCGGCTTCTTGAGGCGCGTGAGCGTGGCCCACATCGCTGCGACCGAGCTGGCGTGCGGCGCGACGTGGCGGCCGACGGTGCGGGCGTTCACCTGCGCGTCGTAGATCTCGCGCTCGACCTTCCACCGGCGCAGGTACGGCACCCGCACCAGCTCGATGCGGCCCTTGAAGCTGGCGAAGTCGGGCAGCTCCTTGAACGCGGCGAGGTGCTTCTCGTTCGACGACGCGATCAACACCTCGTCGAGCTGGAGCGTGAAGTGCTCCAGCGGCACCTCGCCCGTCTCGCAGAAGCCGAGCAGGTACTTGAACGCCTCGAGCGGGCGCTTGAGCAGATCGGCGTACTCGATGAGGCCACGGTTCGCGTTGACGAGCGCGCCGTGCGGCTCGAACAAGACGGTGCTGTGGAGCGACAGCGGAAGGTTCGCCTGCGTGCGATCGGCGGTGACCTGGTTGTACGAGGCGTCGACGCTCATCTGCGGCTCGATCGACGCGATGCCCGCGAGGTAGCGGCGCGAATAGTAAAACCGCTCGACCTGCACGTGCCGCAGGACCTTGAGGTAGTCGCCCGCGTACGCCGCCAGGAGCGCGTCGAAGATCTTCTTCGACTTGTGCGAGAGCTGCCCCTCGAGAAGCACCGCCGGCACGATCGCTTCGGCCTTCACGCCCAGCGCGTCCTGAATGAGCTTCTTGCGCTCCTTGAGCGGAATGAGGAGCAGCGGGTGTTCGCGCAGCGGGTTGGCGATGCGGACCTCGATGTCCTCGGCCTCGAGGTGCGCGAAGCTCAACAGCCCGCCGCTGCTGCCCCCGCCCTCTTTGCCACCGAAGCCGATCGCGCCCTTCACCAGCTTGTCGCTCGGGAAGATCCAGTTGAACGTGTACTGCGCGCCTTGCGGCGTCTGCGAATACAGCTCGAGGCCGCGCTTGAGCGACTCGACGAGCGACGACTTCGCCGAGCCGTTCGGCCCGTGCAGGAGGATGAGCTTGTTGATCTGCGCCGCGCGAACGAAGTTCCCGAGCAACCGGTAGATCGCGTTCTGCACTTCTTCCTGGCCCGCGACCCGAACGTCGGGCTCTTCAGGCGTCGGGTCGAACACCTTGAAGCGCCGAATGGTGCCTGTCGGGTGCGGCACCTGCTCGTGCCCGAAGTGATCGATCGCGTCGACCAGGTACATCGCCGCGTTTCGCAGCTGCTGCGCGGGCGCGCTCAGGAAGAGCTGGGTGTATTCCTCGAACGAGAGGATCGAGCGGTTCTTGACGAAGTCGCTCGAGACGGCGGTACCGATGTCCTGGATCTGGCGGCGGGCGTCCACCGTCGAAGCGTACTGGCTCGCCCGTGAAGCACAACCTCTGCGGCCTAGCCGCGGCGGCGCATCGCGAACAACAACACGAACGCCACGAGGAACGACGCGGGATCGACGGTGTTGCAGTTGCAGCCATCCTTGATCTTCGTCGTCGTGCAGTTGAGGCACTCGGGCACGCCACCATCGCGGGGCAGAACAGGCTCCACGGTGCCGGCGTCTGGTTCGGGTTGCCCTGCGTCGACCTCGGGCATGCCTGCGTCCCGCTCGATCACGCCCGCGTCTTCTTCGATCACGCCTGCGTCCTCAGGCACGTACACGCCGCCGTCAGGCCAGACGACGCCTGCGTCGAGATCGCACGGGTCGGCGATCGGCGTCTGCACCGGGCAGCCCGGCCCCGACACGTTGCTGCGCATCACGCCACGGCCATCGGTGGCGTTGGTGAACCACTGCGACCACCGCTGACGGTAGCGCTCGACCTTCGCGAGCATCGCGGGAGGCACCTGTGTCTGTCCCGGCGCCAACACGACGACGAAGGCCACGCGCCAGCAGCGTGAGGCGTGCGGGTACGCGGGAGACCTTCGCCCCATCGCACGCTGAATCTCTTCTGCCGTGATGTCGTGCCGGGTGAGGCCGCTCCGCGTCGTGGCGGACGTCCCCTTCCCCATCGCGATCACGTCGGCGCCCTTGCCCATGTTGCCCGGATCTTCGAGCACCATCATGGGCGAGACCTCGCACGCCCCGCGCAGCCCCATCAGGTACTGATCGATGTGGCTGTACTTGCGATCGCAGCCCTCGAACCGGAACGAGCCGTTGCCGAGGTCGGTGATGCACTCGCCGTACATGACCGAGCGCGAGTCAGCGAGCTGGCTGTAGTGCTGGTTGGGCGAGCCGGCCGTGCCGTTCTCCATGTTCTCGCCGCCGAAGCCGCGAATGAAGTGCTGGCGACCGCGGCCATCAGCCTGATCGAACTCGACGCCGTTGAGCCAGTGGTGGCCGTACTCGTGGCCGAGCATCTCGATGCCGGTGAGGCTCTGCACGCCGGGAATCTGAATGCCGAGGGACGGAGCCCACGGCGAGTCGGGCAACGAGGGCAACGCTTCGGGGCCGGGCGGCAGACCGGGAATGAAACCAGCCGTTCGGCCCAGCGTGCCCATGAAGACGCACTGCGAGAGCTTCGTCGAGTTGTACGAGTTGGTGCTGAAGAACGGGCCGTCTCGACCGATGTTGCGGCCCGCCGAGCGCACGGGAGGGCCCTGCCAGACGTTGCTGAGATCGGTGAGCGCCTCGCTCGTGGTGAACGAGAAAATGCCGTCGAAGTTGTCACCGAGCCCGCCCGCCCGCGCCGCGTTGAAGACCGCCCGGCAGAACTGCTCTTGCGGGCTCGGGAAGATGCTCATGTTGTCCATGCCGACGAGCCCGTTGATTGCGCCGCTCGGGTCCGCGACGATCACGATGTCGTTGTTGATGCTCACCTGCGCCAGAGAGAGACCGGCGACAAGGGGAGCGAGCAGCAAGAGTCGTCGAACCATGAAACCTCCACCCCCGAAAACCTCACGCCTCGAAGGGTTGAGGGCTCAAACCACAGGGCCCTCCACGTGCGCAATGCGCGCCTGTCTCTTCGAGAGCACAGGCAAGGCCAGCCCCTGTTTTCGGGTGATGCTGCTGGTTTGGAGCGCGACAGCTGTGGCACGGTGCCCGCGATGCGTCGCCTCGTCGTGCTCAGCGTCGGGCTCTGGCTGACCGCCTGCCCCACCATCAACTCGAAGCCCTGCAGCGCTGATAGCGAGTGCGAGGCCGATCAACGCTGCCGGCGCGGGGCTTGCGGTCCGATCTGTCTCAACGACGGCGAGTGCGGCGACGGTCAGGTCTGCGCCAGTGGCCGCTGCGATGTTCGACCCGAGTGCGCACTGGCGACCGACTGCGCGTCGGGCTTCACGTGCCAGAGCGGCCGGTGCCGGTGCGAGTCCGATGGGGCCTGCGCCGCGAACCAGACCTGCACCGAGGGCGTGTGCAAGGCCCGCGCACGGTGCCGCGTCGAGGCCGATTGCACGGGCGGGACTCGCTGCGAGGTGACGCAAGGCCTCTGCGTGCCCAGCTGCCGGCTGCCGACCGACTGCGCCCCCAACCTGGATGTGCAGGTGGCGACCACGCTCTACGCGTGCCTGAACGGCACCTGCTCCCGCCGATGCACCACCGATCTCACCTGCGCGGCCGAGGGCGTCGTCTGCAAGGACAGCCTCTGCGTCGCCTCGGACTGCAAGACGAAGTCGGATTGCCCTGACGGCCAGTACTGCACGAGCGGCACCTTCGGGCGCTGCCTCGCGTTCGACACGTGCACCTCGTCGGCGAGTTGCGGCGAGAACTTTCGCTGCGAGAAGTTCGGACAGAACGAGTGCCCGCCCGGCTTCGACTGCGCGTTGTCGATCTGCCAGGAACTGCCCAGGTGCTTCATCGACTCCGACTGCGTGAGCGGCGTTCCCGGCACGACGTCGTCACGGCCCAACGGGTTCTGCGACGAGGGCCACTGCCAGCCGACCGATCGGTGCTTGACCTCCACGAGCTGTACGCAGGGCCGGGTCTGCATCGGAGGGATCTGCGTGCCACCCGTCTGTCGCGGCCACGCGGAGTGCGGGGCGGGGAAAGCGTGCGTCGACGGCGCCTGCAATGACGAGCCGACGCCCACCAACATCGCGCGGCTGGGCCTGCACCCTGCCGAGTCGCTGCTCGAGGTCGGAGACACGCTGCCCCTTCAACTGACCGCGTATCGGCTCGATCAGAGTTCGTATCCAATCCGCTTGGGCACCTTCACGGTGCTCGACGAGCAGGGCATGCCGAGCGGCGCGGCGACGGTGACCGGTGATGGCCTGGTGACGGCGATCGCTCCCGGCCTGGTGACGATTCGCGCGGCGATCATGATGTCGTTCGCGAGCCCGACCGAAGCGCGCGTGCGCATCTACCCGCGCGTGGCGATGGGCCGGCGCGTGCTGGTGGTCGACGCCGCGCGACGCCGGCCGATCGCCGGCGCCGTCGTGTGGGGCTGTCTCGATGCCGACTGCGCGATGCCCACCGAAGCCGTGACGGACGCGGCAGGCCTCGCTGCGTTCCCGATGCTGGGCGCTGGAGCGGCGACGTTTACCGTGGTGAGCGCCGCGACCCGCACCGACTCGAAGCCGACACACGAGCGCGTGTCGATGCTCTCGACCCAGGCGACCGACGTGTACGTGCCATTGCGCGACAACCCGGTGACGGCCCACACGGGCTTCAACGGCGCGGTTGGCTTTCAGCAAGTGCGCGCGAGCGGGACGTACTGGCTGGGGCTCATCGCGACCGCCATCGGCGATCTGCCCGGCATGCGCCTGTCGACGCTCGTGGGCGACTCCATCTCGACCGAGATCCCGGGCATCAACCAGAAGGTGCCGATTCCGGGCGCGGTGGTCGTCTACACCTCGCCCGCCCTCAACATCCCCAACGAGGTCAAGCCACGGTCGCTCGGCTTTGGGGAGGCGGGCGACCGGCCGGCGGTGGCCTTCGCGACGCGCGGAAACCTGAGCGAGCTGGCGACGCTGCGCTCGGTCGATCTGCTCAGCTACATCGGGTCGGCAGACTTCACGCTGCAGCAGTCGGTGGAGCTGTCCTCCCGCCTCGATGTGCCTGACACCGCCGACGTCAACGGCAACGGCCTGTGCTCGAACCCGCAGCGCTGTCCGATGGGCACCGAGGACGTGCCTGACTGGGCCGGCTTCACGCGCGTGAGCATGAGCCCCAACCGCCAGCTCAACCGTCGCACCGAGGTCGTCCTGCCGCGGGTGCCCTCGACGCTCGACACGGTGGTGGTGGCTGGCATCGAAGACGACGCATTTCGTGGCGCGCTGCCGACAGGCTTTGCGTCGAAGGCCGCTGGAGCTCCCTCGAACGACGGCACGCGCCCCGTCGATCCCGTCTTGCTGCGCACCGGCGTCCCGTTCGGAGGCATCGAGTCTTCGACGCCTGGCGTCTGGTCGATCGCCCTGTCGACCCGAAGCAGCGCCGAGAGCGCCCGCGTCTTTCACGTGACTGGAGCGATCCCGCTGAAGATCGCGATGCAGCCGTTCCTGCCCCTCCCCGGTGCCGGCGCCTTCACCCCCCTCACCCGCATCTGGACGCCGAAACAACCCGAGTGGGCGTCGCTCTACTCCACGGGAGCCGAGGTCGGCCGGCTGGCCCTCACCGGCGCGCAGGTTCGCCACACCATCTACTTCCCCATCTCCCTCGGCCAGACGACGGTCTCGGTGCCGCGCGCGCCCAATGGCCCCGGCGCCGACCCAGCGGCCGAGGCCATGCCGGGCCTCGAGGTCTCGGGCGTCGATCTCTCGAACTCCACCTCATGGGATGAGGTCGCCAGCTTCCCCGGCGTCAACCTCTCGACCTGGAACCTCGTCATCGACGGCTATTCTCGGGTCGACAGGTGACGGCTTCGCGCTAAGTTCACCGCGTGACGACCGAGGTGATCATCGGAATCGACCTGGGGACGACCAACTCGTGTGCCGCGTATGTCGACGGCTACAAGGACGGCGCTCCCAACGTGAAGCTCATTCCCTACAAGGGCGGCGACTACACGGTGCCATCGATCTACGCGATCGACGACAAGGGCAACGAGCTCATCGGCTACGAGGCCAAGCGCCAGTGGCAGCTCAACCCGAAGAACACGATCTACGGCGCCAAGCGCCTGGTCGGCCGCACCGCCACCAGCGACATCGTCGAGACGATGCGCAAGGTGGTGCAGTACCAGGTCAAGCCGTCGTCCGATAACAAGGAAGTCACGATCGAGATCGCGCGCAAGGAGCTGACGCTCCAGGAAGTGTCAGCGCGCATCTTGAACAAGATTCGCGACGTCGCCTCGAACTACCTGCGCGTGCCGGTTCACAAGGCCGTCGTCACAGTGCCCGCCTACTTCTCGGACCGTCAGCGCCAGTCGGTGAAGGACGCCGGCAAGCTCATCGGCATGGAGGTCGTCCGCATCTTCATCGAGCCCACCGCCGCGGCGCTCGCGTACGGCCTGGGCAAGGGCTACCAGAAGATGGTCTGCATCTACGATCTGGGCGGCGGCACCTTCGACATGTCGATCATCGAGATTCGCGGGCAGGTCT
>JAUXRI010000251.1 GCA_030681895.1 Myxococcales bacterium
ACGGCGACGGCGGGCAGACGCGCGACTTCGTGCACGTCGCTGACGTCACCGCGGCCAACGTTCGCGCGCTCGACACGTCGTTCTGCGGCGGCGTCAACATCGGCACCGGAGTCGAGACCGACGTGAACACCGTCTATCGGCACCTCGCGCAGGCTTCGGGTGTGTCGACGCCGGCGCTGTACGCAGAGGGCAAGCTGGGAGAGCAGCGCAAGAGCGTGCTCGACAACCGGAAGGCGAAGGAGGTGCTCGGCTGGGCGCCTTCGTTCGACATCGCCAAGGGGCTCGCGAACACGGTGGCGTGGTTCAAGGCTCGCTGAGCCGCCGCACATCGCGAGGTCCCAAACGAGGTCTCGGTCGATACGCGGCTTCGCGCCACGTCGGCATGATGGCGCGACGGTTGGTCGCCGAAGCAACTGAGCTCGAGCCGATTCCAGGGCGCTCAGCCGCGAGCGGTCCTCGATGGCTGCGGCGAACAACGAAGGCGCGTGGTCCTTCGCGAGTTCTGCAAACTGACCCCGCGACGACGATTCGCTCAGGAGCAGACGAGCGCTCCGAGGTCTGCGGGCCTCGATCACCTGACTTGCGCGACGGCCCGCTGCGCGGGAAGAACGGACCATGCGCGCGCTCCTCCTCGTCATCGCCGTCTCAGGCTGTGGAGCCCAGACGATCGGGCTCACCTCAGCGACGTACTCCTTCGATGCGGTGCGTGGTCGCGAGCTCACGCCCTCGGCCACCGTGACGGCCTCGACGCTCGAGCTCGACGTGCTGACGCGTGAGGTGAAGTTCACGATCGGCGGCGCGACCCGCAAGTTCACCCTGTCGCAGGCCTCGACGATCACCCCGGGCTGTCCGGGCAACTTCGGCTCGATGCCGCAAGACACGCGCACGCTCGACGCGCCCAACATTCAGCTGGCAGAGCTCCTCATCGACGCGCCGCTGGTGCGCGCCGACTGTCCGACGGGCTCGGGTGTCATCGTGCTTCAGACCGGACCGGCCTCGAGCACGGGCGCCGCCCCCGACTGCTCCACCGAGATCATCTGCCTCGCCTACAAGAAGAAGTGATCGTCACGGCACGATGAAGGCCCAGCACAGCCTCAGGATCTGAACGTCGCTCGTGCGCGGCACGACGACCTGCTCGGTGAAGCGCGCGGGATCGATCTCCTTCTTCCCGGCGAGCTCGGCCTCGAGCTGCTGCACCTCGAGCTGCACGTCTTCGAGCTTCGCCTCGGCGCCGCCCTGCATGCGGTGAGACGACATCGCGCGGCTCGCGGCCGTCAGGGTGCTGCGCCGCCCGCCGAAGAGCCCCATCACGCCCGCCCCGACGTCGAGCCACTTCTGCGCCTTGCGTGCGGTGATCTCCCGCTCCATCTGGGCGAGGTCGGCGCGGCGCTTCTCGAGCTTCCGCATCAGGCCCTGCGAGTCGCGCGAGATGCCTTCCTTCTCGACCACCCGACTCGCGAAGGCGTCGGGCGTCTCGGTCGGCCCCGATACGAGCTTCGTCGTCGGATCCACCAGCAGCTTCGTCTCGAGCTTCGAGGGCAGGCGCTCCTTGATGGCCGCCTGCAGCTTCGCGAGCTTGAGGCTCTGCACCCACGACGGCACCGTGGTGAAGGTGACGCCCGATGGCGGCGCGTTCTGGAAAGGCACGCCCTTCACCGCAAACGGCGCGTGCTCCAGCAGCTCCCCGGGCGTCAGCGCCTGCTCGACCGGGAAGGCGAGCTCGTGCACCGTCTCTTCACTCGAGGCCGTGCCCACCCGGTAGCGAACGCCGAACTTCAGCATCAGGAACAGCTGCGCGACGCCTTGATCGACCTCGTAGATCGGCCCCAGCTCGGGCTCGAGGCCCATCAGCGGAGGCGAAGCGCTGGTCTTCGGAGCCGCGGCCACTGCAGCAACGGAAGCGCCTGCGACACCTGCCGCCGCGATCGGGGCCGCGACCGGCGTCGACGTCTTCATCGGCGCGGTGACGGCGCGAAGCTGCTCCTCGCTGAACGGGCCATGGAGCACCGTCAGCGCGTCTCTGCTCGTGAAGACCGTGGGCTTCGGGCGGTGAACCGAGTGCAACAGGAACTGCCGCTTCTGGAGCGTCGCGATGCTGTCATCCAACTGCGCTGGCGTGACGCCCGTCGCCGAGGCCGCCGCCACCAGCGCGTCACGAATGCGCGCCTTGTCCTGCTCGGTCTGCAGCCGGCCCACCAGCCACGTGCCGATGTTGCTCAGGCCCCGGTAGTCGAGATCGATCGGGTTCTGCGTCGCGAGCACGATCGAAACCCCGAACGCGCGCGCCTGCTTGAGCAGCGCGATCAACGGCGCCTTGGTGGGCGGGTTCGCGGGGCTCGGCGGGAAGTAGCCGAAGATCTCGTCGATCAGCACCACCGCCCGAAGCGTGTTCGAACCGCCCTGCTTGCGCATCCACCCCTGCACACGCTCGAGGAGCAAGGCGACGACGCTGACGCGCTCTTCATCGGGCAGATGAGCCACCGAGTAGATCGACAGCCGCGGCCGGCCATCGGGAGCGCGGAGCAGCACGGCCGGGTCGAGCGCCTCGCCTGTCCTCCACGCCTGGAACTTCGGAGACGCGATCAACCCGTTGAGGCGAATCATCAGCCCCTGTCGTTCGCGCTGCGGGAAGAAGTCGTCGAGCGGCAGCGCTCCCACGACGTTGAAGGGCGGCTGGTTCACCCCGCGCACCAGATCGACCAGCGTCGGCGTCTGGCCCTGCGCCCACGCGTGCGTCAGCAGTTGGACAAGCAGCAGGTATTCCCTCGAGGTGACGGGATCGACCTCGATGCTGAGCAGCCCAAGCAGGCTGCGCGCGACGCTGTCGGCGGCTGACGCCATCGAGTCGGGGCTCACGTCGGCAGGCGGGGCGAGGGTGCCAAGCAGGTCGAGCGGGAGGCCGATCGTGGAGCCAGGCGTGTAGAGGCGCGCCTCGTAGCTGGCGCGAACGGCAGCGTCTTCGTCGAGCGAGCGGCCGGTCTGCGCGAGGGCCGTCGCCAACTGCTGCGCGGCGGCGCCTGCGTCGGGCGTCCACTGGGCCAGGGAGGCCGAGTCCATCGCGTCGAAGCGCAGCAGCAGCGAGCCGAGATCGCCTTTGCTGTCGATGGCGATCACCGGCACGCCCTGCGCGAGCAGCTCTTCGATCATCACCACGCAGAGGCCGGTCTTCCCAGAGCCCGTCATGCCCAGCACGAAGCCGTGGGTCGTCAGCGCTTTGGGATCGAGGGCGAGCATGGTGCCGTCAGTCGCCGGTCCGAGGTTCAGGGTCGAGGCCATGAGCGGGGTCTACCGCAAGCCGCCGGGTCCGACATTCGTGCCGTGTTCACGCGTGTCGGTCGACTCAGGTCTTCGAGGCGAATAGGGTTCGGCGCTTCAATTCCTGAAGGAGTCTTCCGATGCGCAAGATGTTCTGGTTCGTGGCCGCGCTCGCGGTCGGGTCGGTGGTTGGTTTCGCGTGCGGTACCCCTGCGCCGAAGTGCTCGGTGGCTTCCTGTGCGGGCTGCTGCTCGACGGACGGCACCTGTCAGGCCGGCACCACGGGCATGGCGTGCGGCTCTCAAGGCAACGCGTGCGTGGCATGCGCGCTCACGGGCAGCTGCGTCGCGGGCGTGTGCATGGGCGGCAGCGGCACTGGCGGTGGCTCCACGGCAGGCGGAAGCGCGGCTGGCGGCTCAGCGGCGGGCGGGAGTGCTGCAGGCGGGAGTGCAGCAGGCGGCTCAGCGGCAGGCGGTTCGGCGGCGGGCGGGAGCGCGGCAGGTGGAACGGCTGGTGGCTCGACGGCTGGCGGCAGCGCTGGCGGCACCGGCGGCGGCATGATGCTCATGTTCGACGCGGGCATGCCTGCGAACGTGGCCATCACCTTCGCTGCGAACTGCAACGCGTCGCAGCCGTGTGGTGGCGCGCTGCCCGGTCTCTGGCACTACCAGTCGTTCTGCGTCGAAGACGCGATCTTCTCGCGGCTGTTGAACGCGTGCGGCGGTGCGACGCAGACCGAGATCCTCAACCGGAGCGGCACTGCGAGAGGCGCGATCTTCTTCAACGCGACGCAGATGGGGCGCTCGGTGAGCGGCGCCGTCGACTTCTCGCTCAGCACGGTGAACTCCACCTGCGTCAACGGCTTCATGGGCATCGGCGGCTGCACGCAGCTCCCGACGCTGCTCGCGCAGGCGGGCGTCACGGGCACCTGCGCGCTCGCGCTCGCCGACGGCGGCGCCTCGTCCACGACCTGCACCTGCGATCTCACCTTCCCGTTCAACGACCAGGCGACGGAGGACTACACGACCGCAGGCAACACCATCACCACGCCGCGCGGTCGCACCTTCGACTACTGCGTGCAGGGCCAGAGCATGACCTACGAAGAGACGACGCCGGCCTCGGTCACGGGCATCGCGCGCGACCCGGGCGTCTCGACGCTCGCGAAGCAGTAACTCGAAGCCGTTCTTCACCGTCGAGGAGCACCCATCGTGAAACGAATTGCCGTCGGGCTGGCCGTCATGTTCTCGACTGCTGCGTGGGCGCAGCGCACGCCCTGCGAGGTGCCTCGCCTTCGCGAGGTCGCCCCGCTCAGCGCCGCGATCGCCCAGGACAAGGCGATGGCGCAGTCATTCCTCAAGGCGTCGCAGGCCTGTCAGATGGCCGAGAGCGACTCGTGCGATGCGGCGCGGCTGGAGTGTGGAAACCAGCTGGCCTCGACCCTCAAGGCGCAGGTCGGCCTCGATGACGGCGCGTGGCTTCGCGACATGTTGCTCCCCTACGGCGGGCTCACCTACCCGCCGACCCGGCAGTTCCAGGCGGGCGCGATGGCGATGGACACGGCCTGCAATGGCGACACGAACCAGCTGATGTCGGCGTCGTCGCGGCGCTCGCTCCAGGCGGCGCGGCGTCAGGCGATCCTCGACGAGTACCCCCGCTACACGTTGTGGGTGAACGATCAGGCGAAGGCCTGCAAGGATCGTTCGGCCG
>JAUXRI010000260.1 GCA_030681895.1 Myxococcales bacterium
GGATGACGAAGGGGATCTTGTTGAGATCGTACCCCTGCTCCGCGAGGTTGATGCGCAGGTTCTCCATCGACTCGATGTTGGCTTCCATGCGCTCGACCTGGCTGTCGGCGACGAAGACGACGCCGTCGACACCCTTCAAGATGAGCTTGCGGGAGGCGTCGTAGAAGACCTGACCCGGCACCGTGTACAGGTGGAAGCGGGTCTTGAAGCCGCGAATCTCACCCAGCGACAACGGAAGGAAGTCGAAGAACAGGGTGCGATCGGTCTCGGTGGAGAGCGAGATCAGCTTGCCCTTCGTCTCGGGGTTGGTCTTGTTGTAGATGTACTGCAGGTTCGTCGTCTTCCCGCAGAGGCCCGGGCCGTAGTAGACGATCTTGCAGTTAATCTCGCGGCTTGAGTAGTTGATGAAGGACATTTGGCGGGCCCGCTTACTCGCTGAACAGGTTGTCGATGTCGGCGTCGGAGATCTCCGCGAACGGAGACCCCGCGCCGGGCTGGGCAGACCGTGCCGCCAGCGTGACGAAGATCTTCTCGAGCTCGTCCGAAGCCTTCTTGATGCGCAGTCGCACCAGGCCCAACGAGGTGCGGTTGTCGAAGATGACGACCAGCACGACACGGCCGCCCACCAACGTCATGTAGAGCGAGTCTCTTGCGCCCTCATGGAACTGGTTGGGGAACTCGTTCTCGCCGATCAGCTTGGCAAGACCACCCATCGCGGCGACGTTGCCGGCGGTGAGCGACGCGAGCGACGTCGTGTCGATGTTGTTCGTCTGTCCGGCAGCCGCGATGAGCTGGCCGTTCTTGTCGACGAGGAACACCACCTTCGCGTTTGCGTCCTTGGTCAAGCGATCGCACACCGCGTTGATTCGGTGGAATTCCTCTTCGTACATCACGAGCTGCGAAGCCATGAGGTCGAAGCTCTCCTGAGGGAGAAAAAGGCGTTGAAGGTCTACCAGACGACGAAAGGTGTTTCACGCTTTATCCCCGCGAAAGGCCTCGGGGTCCACCATTCAATCACCGCGTTCGCCGACGAGGCCGAACGAGGGGTTACAGCTCTCGACGCGAGGTGAGGGCGCGGGCGAGCGTCGCCTGATCGGCGTATTCGAGATCGCCGCCCATCGGGATGCCCTGCGCGAGGCGAGAGACCTTGAGGCCCATCGGCTTGAGCAGACGGGTCAGGTAGAGCGCGGTGGCTTCACCTTCGACGTCGGGGTTGGTGGCGACGATGATCTCCTCCACCGCGGCCTCCTGCAGGCGGGTGAGGAGCTCTTTGATGCGCAGCTGCTCGGGGCCGATGCCTTCGAGCGGCGACAACACACCGTGGAGCACGTGGTAGCGCCCGCGGAACTCACGAGTGCGCTCGATGGCGAGCTCGTCGGCGATGCCCTCGACCACGCACAGCAGGCGATCTTCGCGACGGCCATCGGTGCAGAAGCTGCACCGTGACGCTTCGGGCCCGTCGTGCAGGCTGAAGCAGACCGGGCAGAGCTTGACGCGATCGACGACCTCGACGAGCGCGTTCGACAGGCCGCGCGCGAGATCGGGGGTCCGCAACAGATGGAACGCCAGGCGCTGGGCCGTCTTCTCGCCGATGCCGGGCAAGCGGGCGAGCTGAGCGACGAGGCGGTTGATCGCGTCAGGCGTCATCGACATGGGCGCTTACGTGATGCCCGGGATCTTGATGCCGCCCGAGACCTTCGCGAGCTCCTTCTGCTGGTGCTCCTTGCTCAGGGCGAGCGCGGCGTTCACGCCTGCGGTGACGAGGTCCTCCAGCATGGCGAGATCGTCGGTGGCCTTCTTGTCGATCTTGATGCTCTTGATCTCCTGGGTCGCGGTGGCGACCACGACGACCAGCCCATCGCCGGCTTTGCCTTCGACGGTCTCGGTGGCGAGCTCCTGCTTCCGCTTCTCGATCTTCTCCGTCAGCTTGTTGGCCTGACGGATGAAGTAGTTGAGATCGACTCCAGGCATGAACGACTCCAGGTGGTGTGAGGCGTGAGGGCGTAGCGGATTGTCGAGGTCGTGAACAGGCGTCACTCGTCGTCGGGCGTCGCGCTCGCGGCGGGCACCAGCGACGGCGTCTCACGAACGGGCTCGAGGTACTGCACGTGCTCGACGGTGCCGCCGAGGATACGCAGCACGCTCTTGATCGCGGGGTGATGTGAGACCCGAGCGTCGATGGCGCTGTGGCGCGCCGAGGTCTCTCGCGCTTCGTCCTCGGCGATGCTGGGCGCGGCGGCCTTGAGGGCCTGGGTGGTGTTGTCTTCTGCCACCTTGGTGGGCCGGCCGAAGTGCTTCGTCAGCTCGTCTTCGATCAGCTGGCGCGACATGCCGAAGACGGTGGTGCGGTGGAACGCCGCGTCGGCGGGGAAGGCGATACGAACGGTGCCAGGCTCCATGCCGACGAAGCGGCCGTGGCTGAGCGACTTGCCGTGTCGGGGAGAAGCAGCACGCACCGCGTCGACGGCGAGCTTCCAGCGATCGAGCTGGTTGTTGGGGACGGCGGCGGGCGCGACGCGAGCGGGCGCAGGCGCCGCAGGGGCCGGTGGTTGAACGGGAGTTCCATCGGGCAGGCACTCGCCTGACGCACACCCTTCAGCGCTGCCTTCGGGAGCGAAGAGCTTCTCGTCTGGCTCGTCGTCGACGGGTTCGACCGCCTTCGGCGCGAGCGTTCGATTGACGAGGCGGACCTCGGGCGGCGCCGAAGAACTCGACGGTGCGGGTCCGCCGGAGGTCGATGAAGCCGCGCGCGTCGAAGCGGACTGAGTGCCGGTGGCGCCGGTCGGCGCTCCCTGCATCTTCTCGGTCGATCCCCGCTGAGCAAGGCCGGGAGGCGCGGTCACCGCGGTCGAAGCTGGCCTGTTCAGCTCGCTCGCGCGCGGCGACGCTGCTGCAACGGTGGCAGGCGGCGCAGCGGGCGTTGGCCTGTCTGGCTCAGGCGCGAAAGGGCGCGGAAGGGGAGCGACCTCCGGACGCTCCACCAGCCGGCTGCCCCGTGGCGAGCCGCTCGACTCGACTGATCAACTCGGGAATCGACGCCGCCGGAGCCAGGTGCAGCGCTTTGAGCAACGTCATCTCGAGGGCGAGCTTCGGCTGGGCTGCGCGCGCGATCTCCCACACGCCCGAGTGCACGACGTCGAAGAGCCGCGCGAGCTGCGCCGGGTCCGAGTCGCGGGCGAGCAGGGTGACGGCCTCACGATCGGTGTCAGCCAACTCCTCGGGCGCAGCGCCAGTGGCCTTCGCGACGAACAGATGGCGCAGCCACCACGCGAGCTCTTCAGCGAGCCGGCGCAGATCGACGCCGCGATTCCAGACCTCTTCGGTGTGCTTGAGCACGGTGGCCGCGTCGCGCATCACGAGCGCCTTCGCCAGGCCGTGCACCACGTTGCGGTCGATCGTCCCCAGCGCCTCGGCGACGTCGGTGTCCTTCGGCTCGTTGCCGCATGCGCTCAAGACCTGATCGAGCAACGACAGCGCGTCGCGCATGCCGCCTTCGGACTGCCGCACGATGAGCGAGAGCGACGACTCCGAGACGGTGACCTTCTCGAGCTCGCAGATCTCCTTCAGGCGCTTGAGCATCGCGACCTGCGAGATGCGGCGGAAGTTGTGGCGCTGGCAGCGCGAGAGGATCGTGTCGGGCAGCTTGTGGGCTTCGGTGGTGGCGAAGATGAACTTCACGTGACCGGGCGGCTCTTCGAGGGTCTTGAGCAGCGCGTTGAACGCGGCGCCCGAGAGCATGTGCACCTCGTCGATGATGTAGATCTTGAAGCGGTCGCGCTGCGGTTGGTACTTCGCGTTCTCACGAATCTCGCGAACGTTCTCGACGCCGTTGTTCGAGGCGCCGTCGATCTCCTGCACGTCGGTGCTGATGCCGTCGCGAATCTCGGTGCAGGGGCGGCACTCACCACACGGCGTCGACGTCGGACCCTTCTCGCAGTTGAGCGCGCGCGCGAGCAGTCGTGCGGCCGTCGTCTTGCCGACGCCACGCGGGCCGGCGAACAGGTACGCGTGCGCGACGCGATCGAGCTTGATGGCGTTCTCGACCGTGCGGACCACGTGCTCCTGGCCCGTCATGTCTTCGAACGTCTGCGGCCGGTACTTCCGTGCGAGGACCGTGTAGCTCATGCGCGCGGGTCTACTCCGAAGTCGCGCGTGAGTGCACCGGATGATCAGGCGCGGAAGTCAGAGAGCAGCGGCTCCCGTCAGCGGACCGACCTACGGCGTCGCGTAGATGTACGCGAAGCACATCTCGTCACTCGTGCTCTCGCCCCACCGAATGGTCCGCGTCGTCGGGTTGTCCCAGGTGCAGGTCATCGTGAGCTCACCGCTCCCCGGCATGGTGAACGGCTGCGGCCGGAAGTACTGCTGCTGCCAGTGGAAGTCCCACTTCGGAATGTCGACGAGGCAGGTGTCGTTCGGGCCCTTGATGCTGATGCGCTTCCCGAGCGTGTGCATGTGCGGCATCAGGCCGTAGATCTTGATCGGCAGCACCTGGGTCGGGTTGGGGAACGTGTCGGTGTAGCTGTAGCCGGTCGCGTTGGGTGGAATCGCAAACCCGTTGGCAACGAGCGGCAACAGGTACGCCTGCGTCAGGCTGGCTCCGGGCGCCGAGTACATGATGCGCACGGCGGTCTGGTCCGGCACTCGCGGCGTGCTGCTGGTGTTGTAGTGAATCTGCATCGCGAGACCCTGGGACGCAGTGAGCTGAATGCCGGTGCCAGCAGGGTAGATGACGGCGCCCGTTCCGGGAGCCCACGCGCCGATCGGGCCCGGGCTCTGAAGGCCGGAGTCTCCGAAGCACGTCCAGCCCGGGCCGGCTTCGCCCATGTCCTTCGTGCGAGCCGCGTTGCGATCGACGATGTAGATGATGACGTGGTGCACCTCGGCCGCGACGCCCGGGGCAACGTCGTAGCCAGTGACGAAGCGGTTCCCGGTGAGCGCGGGGTCGACGAGGAAGCAGCGGTAGTCGTCAGCGACCGTCGATGACGGCGTGTACGCCTCGGCCATGGTCAGCGTGGTGTCGACGCGCGGCAGCTGCCCGACCGGGCCCGGAGGCGCGGGCGCATCAGCCGGGTTGCCCTCGGGAGCGCCTTCATCGGCCCAGCGCGCGATGGTGTCGATCTGCGCCTGCGTGAGCCGGCGATCGCCGACGAACGGTCCGCCGCAGTTCGGGTCGGGCATCCACGGAGGCATGCGCTTGCCGACGACGGCGCTCTTGATGGCCGCGGCCATCGGCTTGGCCTGCGCGAAGTTCTCGAGGGCGAACGGCGCGACGCCGCCCGTGCGGTGACAGCTCAGGCAGCTGACCTGCGTGATGGGCAACACGTCTTTGTACCAGAAGGTCGTCGCCATCGCGGAGCCGCCGCCGGTGGCCGAACCGCCCGCCGACGCGGAGCCTCCCGCCGAGCCGCCGCCCGTGCCGCCGTTGGCCGAGCCGCAGACCGCCGCGACACACTGCTGGCCGCCGGTGCAGGAGAGGCACGTGTTCCCGCTGGCGCCGCAGAACTCAGCCGAGTTGCCGACTTCGCAGCGACCCGAGCCCGGGTTGCAACAGCCAGTGGGACAGCTGGTCGCGTCGCAGGGCAACTTCGTTCCACACGAAGCAGCGAAGACGAGCGACGCGACGAGCGCGAGGGAGCGGGGGAGTGACATGCGGGGGACTCCAGTGGCAGCAACCGGCCGTGCGGGGCGCACCAAAGCGGACTTGTGGGGCCGCGCGCAACGGGTGTCGGGAAAAGCGAGCACTGCGCCCGGAACGTGACACTCGTCTCTACGCTGACGCAGCGACTGCCGTGCGCCGGCCGACGAGCTCGCGGTGAATCAGGTATGCGAGCGTGCCGATGCTGCCGAGGGTGAGGGTCGCGGCGATGTACGGCCACGCGGGAATTCCGCGCTCCTTCGCGTCGTGACGCAGCCACGACCAGGCGACGAAGAACGAGAGAAAGAGATCGACCAGCATCTGCGCGGCCCACGGCTCGCGGCCAGCGAGCGTCACGAAGCCGAGCAGCCCGTGCGAGAACGCGATGGTGCTCGACCAGACGGTGAAGGCGATGAAGACGACGGCGAGAACGATGAGGCGCATGTGCGGGGCTCCATGGGTGGTTCAGCCCGCGCAAGGTGACGCGCCGAGGTGTCGCGCGCCATGACGTGAGAGGTCATGGGCCTCGCGCCGACTGCCGATACAGTGCGCGCCATGGACGGCTTCGGTGGGTTGCTCAAGCGGTGGCGAACGACGCGGCGGCTCTCGCAGGAGCAGCTGGCCTTCGACGCGGAGATCTCCACGAGGCACCTGAGCTACCTCGAGACGGGTAAGTCGAAGCCGAGCCGCGAGATGGTGTTGTTGCTGGCGAGCGCGCTGGAGCTCGAGCTGCGGGAGCGCAACACCATGCTGTCGAGCGCAGGCTTCGCGGCGGTGTACACGTCGAGTGGGCTCGAGAGCATGGAGATGGCTCCGGTGCGGCGCGCGATCGATCTGATCCTCGCGAAGCAGGAGCCGTATGGCGGCATCGTCGTCGACCGCGTGTGGAACGTGCTGCGCCTCAACGAAGGCGCGGGGCGGTTGTTGATGCGCTTTCTCCCCGAGGCGGCGGAGCGGCCCGAGCTCGCGGCGAACATCGTGAAGTCGTCGCTCGATCCGAAAGGCCTGCGTCCGTACATCGTGAACTGGGTCGAGGTGGCGACGTTCGCGCTCGAGCGACTGGAGCGGGAGTGCATGATGTTTCCCACCGACGAAGCACGGCAGGCGTTGCGGGCCGAGGTGCGGGCGTACCCCGGCGTCGAGGTGCTGCGGCCGTTCGAGACGCAGAGCGCAGGCGAGCCCGTGTCCCTCGTTCATCTGAAACGCGGGGATGACGAGGCGCGGCTGTTCACGATGATCACCACCATCGGTACGCCGCTCGACGTGACGGCGCAGGAGCTGGCGATCGAGACGTACTTCCCTGCCGACGACGCGACGGAGCGATGGACGCAGTCGCTCACTGCGCGACCCTGACCAGCCGTGCCCGCGGTCCCAGCTCACGACGGGTGATGAACTCGACGAGCACACAGGTCCACGACTGGTGGGAGCTCGCGGGCTCTGACGGCGCGAGCAGCGCACGGAGTTCCGGCAGACGCCACCCGGGCACGTTCATGAAGTCGTGGTGCTCGACGTGGTACCCGACGTTGAAGGTCACCAGGTTCAACGGGCCGTAATACGACGTCGTCTCCTGCTCGCCTTCGAACAGGGAGTGCTCGTGAATGAAGTGCGCCGCGACCGGGTGCAGCCCGTGGCCGAAGAACGTCGAGAGCGCGAGGTAGGCGAGGCCCGCGGGTCCGACGAGCTGAAACAGCGTGATGTTGACGACGACCATGAACGCGACGTTCAGCACTTCACCGACCGACGGGCGCCGCGCGTAGGCGACGCCGCGCACGAAGTAGACGACCGTGTAGAAGAAGAGCCACACCGCCTTCGAGATGGGCCCGCGAATGAGCGCCTGTTCGATGGGCAACGGAAGATCGGAGTCGCGGCCGGCGGTGCCGAGGTGGCTGTGGTGCTCGAGGTGGTAGCGGTGAAACGACTCGGCGATCGGCGCGACCATCGGCGCGTTGGCGACCCACGCCAGCACGCGGTTCGCGAGCGGAGTTCGCGCGGCGAGCCGATGTGAGGTCTCGTGAATGCTCTGGCCGAGCCAGTGGCTGAGCACGGCTCCGACTGAATACGCCGCGAGGCCGATCGCCCACCAGGGAAGGGCTCCGACGAGGAAGGCGAGGCCGAGCTGGACGACGGCCACGACGAGCGTGACCGCGATGGTGCGTCGGTCGAAGCCCATCAGCGCGCGAATGGCGTCGTTCTGCGTGGCGAGGGCTCGGCGGATCCGGTGCGGTTCTGGCGTCGTCGTGGCGACGAACCCGTCGGGTGACGTGGCGGGCCGGGTGCGACGGGCCACGCCTCCGAGCCACGACACGGCGCTCCACGCCTGCTGGACGATCGCGGGCTCGTGCAGCAGGCCGCGCTCGATGATCAGCTTCACGCTCAGCTCGCCGTTCTCAGCGAACGCATCGGCTTCGGCAGCGCGGCTGCGTGTCAGCATCTGCTCGAGCAGCTCGGGCGTCGGAGCGTATTTTCGGGTGATCGCCTTGCAGTACAGCAGGTGGCGAACTTCATCCGCGCGGATGTCCTCGAACACCGCAGCCGTCTCGGGATCGACCGGTCGGAGTGCTTCGATGAAGATCGCAAACTGACGAATCACGCGCTCCTCGAGCACCTGCAGAAAGAGATACGCCCGGAGCACGTCGAAGCGGTTCGTCAGGGGCCGCGCGAACACCTGCAGTCTCCGCTCGAGCGCCGCGAACAGATTGAGCGAGGCGGGGAGCTCGGGGTGGCCGATGCCGAGCGCGTCGATGCGCCGGGTGAGCAATTCCACGTGGCGCTCTTCATCGGCCGCGTGGCGCCGAATGAGCCGCTGCAGCTCGGGCTCGTGCGTGAGCGTCGCGAGCTGTTCGAAGACGGCGCGTTCACCTGACGACTCTCCCTGCGCGACGTGGGCGAGCAGATGGGCCCGGCCCTCAGGAGTCTTCACGAGCTGTCGAGTGAACTGCAGGCCGATGCGATCGAGTGTGTTCATGGGCACAGAAGTACCGAGCGACGGCGACTGCGTGAATTCGCATTCGGGGCGGCGCTTTCGAGGCCGCAAGTCGATGAAACGCCGACGGTTTCGGGCGCTGTTCGAGGAAGGGAGCTGGTGTCACTCAGGAATCAGCGCCCATCGACGGGCCCCGATTCGCGCGGTATCAGCGTCGATGCCGATGGCGCGGACCCCACGACATGAACCACGGAAGCTGCCGCAGCAGCTCCGCGCCAGGGCGACGGTCGACGCGATCTTCGAGGCGGCGATGCAGGTGCTCGCGAAGGCCGAGGCTGATCAGTCGGTGCAGAGCATCGCGGATCGCGCCGGCGTCAGCGTCGGGTCGCTCTATCAATACTTCCCCTCGAAGCAGTCGCTCGTCAGTGCGCTCATCGGCGTGCACCTTCGGCAGCGGGTCGACGATCTCAAGGCGCGCCTCGAGGGCGCGTCAGGGCTCGATGCGGAGCAGGCTGCGAGGCAGCTGGTCGAAGGCCTGGTGACGATGATGCGGCCGCGCATGCGCCTCGAGCTCGCGATGATGCGGGCCTTCGCGCAGGTGGGCGATCTCGAGACGCTCACCTCGATGGATGCGGAGATGGTCGCCGCCGTGGAGCAGTTCATCAGAGCGAGGTTGCCGGAGCTGCGACCCGTGGACCCGGCGCTGGCGGGCTTCATCGTCATGCATTCGCTTCGGTCGTCGGTGTTGCTGGCGCTCCTTCAGTGCCCGGAGCGGCTGAACTCGGCCGACTTCGTCGATGAGCTCACGCACCTCGTGGTGTCGTATCTGCGGCCGACGCCGTCGGGCGCTCGCTGAGATTTCTTTGCGACAGATCGGGGGAGGGGTCGTCGTTCCAGTAGCAGTTCACACTCACTCACTGGAGCAACACACATGGGTCTCTCGATCGTTACTCGCGCAGACGTTGGTCCCCGTTCCCAGGTTCGCGGCAGCGGGAATTCGACGCGCAACCAGGGCCTCTCGAAGTCGAAGTCTGGCAACCAGACGAGGTCAGGTGGGTTGCTGGACCGCGCACGCGACAGCTTCTCGGGCTCGAAGTCGACGGGCTCGACGAAGTCATCGAACTCGAACAGGACGTCGCCGCGCTGACTCGAGCGAGCCAAAAAGTTGTGCGACAGACCTGTCGTGCGACCGTTGGCTCCATGACGACGACCAACCGCCGTGACGTTCGCAAAGCCGTTCGCCTTCCCGTGTCGATCGGCGGGAAGCAGGCGGCGCTGAGTGCCGACGTGAGCCCGAGCGGGTTTCAGTTGGAGACGACGACGCTGCTGCCGCAGGGGCTGCCGGTCGAGGGGTACGTGCTCCATGGTGACAAGGAGCTGAAGTGGAAGGGCGTCGTTGCCTGGTCGCGCGCGGGGAACCCGATGATGAGCACGTGGCACGCGATGGGCGTGCAGTTCACCGAGGTGTCGCCGGGACTGCGTGCGTTGATCTCGATGCGCTCGCGCGGGTGAATCGAGGGCTCGCTTGAGCGAGGGGCTCACTGCCGCTGTCCCGGTCGCGCTGCTCCTCGCGTTCCTGCTGGTCTGTGGCTACCGAAGTGGTTCCGAGTTCGTCAGCAGGAAACGTCAGCAAACCACGGTCAAGCTGATGCCCCCCAGCAACCGTGAAGAAGGGCGCGTTCGATGCGGCGACTGGGCGCTGCAGCCGTGACAGCCTCGCGGCGACCATCGTTCGAGAGGTCTCTCCACTCGTCGTCGAGAACGGCGGTCGCTGGCACTGGTAGGCCCATGCCCAGACGCCGCGCACGCTGGATGTCCCGCCTCAGACGAAGCCCTTCGCTGAGTCGGCTGCAGCGATCGAACAACGACCAGAGCTGGTCAAGGCGTGCCGTTCGCGCAGCCACAATCTTCGACTTTCGAACTGCGGCGAAGACCGGCGAAACGTTGAGCGGCAACACCGAATCGCCACTCAGCTGAATGCCGTAGTGTGCGACATGGCTTGCGAGGTCCATCCTTGGCCACTTCGATTCAAGGTCGAAGATCGAAACGCTTATGATGTCGATCTGCCCTTCGCGCCGTCGTTGACGTGCCGGTCCGGGGACCACGAGAAGAACATCCCAGTCGGAGGTCAAGCGCGGTCGTGCGCAGGCTCGCGAGCCAAATAGCCAAGCGCCGCCACCAACGCGTGCAAGGGCTTCGAGGTCGATCCCTTCTCGTGCGAGTCTCGTCCGAAGCCAGACGGACTCGTCAGCGGTCACGTTTCGGAGTGGGCGGGCGGCGTTTGGACTTGCGTCGAACATTTTGCACGTGCTCTCTCAAGCTCTCGACAACATCTTGGACGATACCATTGATCTCCTTCGCTCCGCTCGCCGTCAGTCCGGCGCCGTACTCTCCACCCTTCGCGAGTTCGGAAAGCTTGTTGACGTCATGGCCAAGGTCCTCGGCCAACGAGCTGATGAACTCGTCGCTGTCAGCGAACCCGCACTCGGAGGCGAGGGCAGCGAGCGCCATTCGAATTGCGTCGCCATCGTCGCCCTCTTCGTAGAAGGGTGAGAGGGCATCGAGGGCAGCGTCGATCGCGTCAACTTTTGACATTGCGCACCCATTTCAGGAGTTTCGGAGAGCCCAGAATCGCGCGAAGCATTGCGCTCCGGCATGAGTTCGCGCCCTCTCGACGATTGGTGGCCTTCAGGTCATTTCGCAGCACCTTCTTCACGATCGTCTCCGAGCTAGCCCCGAGTTGTCCACGAAGCGTTGCGAGATCGGCCGATGCCTGCTTCCTAAACCTGCTCTCAAGCCTCAACGCTGCGAAGTGGCGGCAGAACACTTGCCCAATACTGGTCATCGCGTTCTTGGTCTTGAACTCCAGAACGGGCGTGTCCTTCGACTTGAAGTGCTCGGTCGCGACCAGGAGCGCGCCGCGCGTCTCGATGCGGTCATCGTAGAACTGCAGGATTCGGCGGCCATTCCGGTCGAAGGTTCGACCGCGCACCACGTTGCAGCGATGGCACGAGGGCACCAAGTTCCTAGCGAACAGGGCAAGTTCGGGGAGAAGTGCTTTCTCAAGAAAATGGTCCAGTTCTTCGGCCTCGTTGAGACCGCAGTAGGGACACTTTCTAACGACGGCGCGAGTCCCTGCCACTCGGGCGTTCTGATGCAAGCGAGCCTTGAGTGACGCAACATGTTTGCGCTTCGATTCGAAGGTGTTCAGGAAGACTTCTCGAGCGCCTCTCGATACGCACGTCCGCAGGTGCCCCAACCTCGGCGACGAACGAGCAAATACTCGCGACTGCCGCAAGGCACTTCTGATTGCATGTCGAAACCGTCGCTGCTCAACAGGCGTTAGCGTGCACCTGAGGTCTAGCGAGTACTTGGCTCGTGGGCGCTCAAGTCGCTTCATCGATGCGACCGGCTAGCCAGCGCTAGATCAAGACCCAAGCTAGGGCGCTTTCGCGCGGCCTTGGTCAACGCGTCGGCGGACCGCTCGAGCGCTCTATTGAAGTTCCGATCTTCCTCGCCGAGACCAAACACCTCGCGCTGTATCTCATCCAAGGATGCTCCGAAGCACTCGATGTCAGGGCTTCGAGCACGAACGCTCCGCTCGTATCGATCGAGGACAATAACGCTGTCGGCTAGTGACTCTTGAAGAGGCAGCAGTGCGTGGGTCGCCACAATTGCGTAGCCATCGAGACTCTCGAGCAGCAAGCGTATGGCGCGCATCAGGCCCGCCAGTAGCTTCGGATGTAGATGCGTTTCGGGCTCATCAAAGAGCACTAGTGCATGGGGTCGCAGATGATTTGCGAGGTCGGTAACGACCATCGTTGCGAGCTGCTCGCCAGCGCTCATTGTCTTGATCATCTCAACGAGCTGATTTCGAGGAGTCCCCGGCGACGGTCTGAGCGTCAGTCGAAGTTCACCAAGAGCTCGAGCCCAGAGCCGGCGCCGAGCGGAAGGGAGTGCTTCCAGTGTCTCCGCGGTTCTCGAAATCGCGGCTTCGAGGTCGATCGTCACTTGATCTGGCTGGTTTTCGGCTGGCGCGCGGCGCAGCCCACAGTACTCGTAGCTGATCGGGCCAGCGTCAATTCGCGGTCGCTTGAATCGATCGAAGGCGCCGTACGCGACGGCAATCACCTTCGTGAACGGCGGGTCGGGCTTGATGCGGGCGTCCTGTTTCCTGAGCCCGCTGACGGCACGAGCTAGCGCAGCAAGAAGTTGGGTCTTGCCAGTGCCGTTTGCTCCGACGATGACGGTCAGCCGGCGCAGGCCCGAGAGTGAGGCTTTGGACGAGAATGACAGCCGGATGCGATGCGGGCCGATGAATCCTTGGAGCGGCGCAATCACATCCAAGTCAATCGTCTCTAAGCCGCGCTTGGTCGATCGGGCTCGTCGATTCAGGATGTCTGGGCCTCGACGGAATGCGTCAACAGCTCCTGAGAATCGAAGCGCGGCTTGTTTGAAGCCGTCGACGCGGAAGTGGTCACGCCTGGGCGAAATCGCCACGTCCCGAAGCCCTACAAGAAGGCGTCGAGCAAGGGGCGGAGGGAGATCACGTACGGCCTCGTACGCTCCCGCGCTCTGTGCGACTGAGACGAAGGAGGCTGGAAGTTGGTCGAACGAGTCCTCAAGCTCCGTCGTTCTTGGACCCGTCTTGGCGCCATCGAGGATCTTCCAGTCGCCGAGCTTGATCCGCCGACCTCGCACGAATGCGAAGACACGAAAGGAACAGACATACCCTGCGTCGTCCCACAGGTCCCTCTCGAGGACGAACGTCTCCTCGCCGGCAGTGGCTTGGTGGCGTGAGAACACGACTCGAAAGCGCGCCATGGATCCCTCACAACTGAAAAGCACGCGGAACCTATCAGGAGACAGCGGCCCCGCGACGTCGGCCTTCACCTCGGCCTGACCTGCGCTATGCCGCGCCCGTGATCCTCATGACCATCCTCGCCGCGACGTCAGCCGACCCGCAGTTCCTTCGCGAATTCGCCGAGACCCGCCGCTACCTCGCCGGGCGCCCCGAGAAGCCGAAGTTCTCTCCCGACGGCAAGAGCGTCTTCTTCCTGCGCTCCGCCCCGAAGGACTCACGCCAGCTGCTCTACGAGTTCGACGTCGCCACCGGCGAGACGAAGGAGCTGCTCACGCCCGACATGCTGCTCCAGGGCGCGTCAGAGACGCTCACCGCCGCCGAGAAGGCCCGCCTCGAGCGTCAACGCGTCTCGGCCCGCGGCTTCACGAGCTACCAGCTCTCTCCCGACGGCACGCGGCTGCTCGTGGTGCTCTCGGGCAAGCTCTACCTCGTCGAGCGCGCAGGCAAGAAGGTCACTCAGCTCAAGACCGGTGACGGCGCCTGCATCGATCCGAAGTTCTCTCCGACCGGCACGCACGTCGGCTACGTGCGCTCCAACGACGTGCACGTCGTCGATCTCGCTTCGAACAAGGAATCACGCGTCACCACCGGCGGCACCGACGAGAAACCCAACGGCCTCGCCGAGTTCGTCGCGCAGGAAGAGATGAGCCGCTTCTCGGGCTTCTGGTTCTCTCCCGACGGCAAGCACGTCATCTTCCAGAAGACCGATCACGCAGGCCTCGAGCGCTTCGGTGTCGCCGACCCGATGCACCCTGAAGCCGAGGCCGAGCGGTTCTTCTACCCGCGCCCCGGAAAGAAGAACGCCGACGTCAGCCTCGCCATCATCGCGCTCACCGGCGGCAAGCCCGTCGCCGTCACGTGGGACAAGGCAGCCTTCCCGTACGTCACGACCGTGAAGTGGCCAAAGGCCGGCAGCCTCACCGTCACCGTGCAGAACCGTGAACAGACCAGGGCTCAGCTGCTCGCGATCGATCCGAAGTCCGGCAAGACCAGCCTGCTCGTCGCCGAAGAAGACGCCGCGTGGCTCAACATCAACCAGGACATGCCGCACTGGCTCCCCGACGGCTCCGGCTTCTTCTGGGACACCGAGAAGAACGGCGGCCATGAGATCGAGCTGCGCAAGGCCGATGGTTCCTCGCCCGTCACCTGGGTGAAGCCCGAGGCGCGCTACAAAGGTGAGCTCGGCCTCATCGGCTTCGAGGCGAAGTCACGCACGCTGTACTTCCTCGGCGGAGACGACCCGACGCAGACGTTGCTCTTCAAGTCCGTCAACGGCGCCGCGCCGGAGCGCGTGAAGACGCTCTCTGAAGGCCGGGTCAGCGAAGGCGCCGTCATGAGCGACGACGGCTCGGCGTTCATCATCACGGCGACCTCGAGCAAGGCGATGCCGAAGCTCCTCGTCGTGAAAGACGGCGCGAAGGCCGGCGTGCTCCCCAGCGTCGCCATCGAGCCCACCCTCGCGCTCAACATGGAGCTGTTCACCCTCGGCGCTCCGCACGCCATGCGCGCCGCCGTCATTCGCCCGAAGGAATTCAAGAAGGGCACGAAGTACCCGGTCGTCCTCAACGTCTACGGCGGCCCCGGCCACCTCGAGGTGCTGGAAGTGCTGCGCGAGAACCTCGTGCTCCAGTGGCTCGCGAACCAGGGCTTCATCGTCGTGAAGCTCGACGGCCGCGGCACGCCACGTCGCGGCCGGGAGTACGAGCGCGCCATCAAGTTCGACTTCGCCACCACCACCGCGAACGATCAGATCGACGGCCTCAAGCAGCTCGCCGCGAAAGTGCCTGAGCTCGATCTCACCCGCGTCGGCGTCTACGGCTGGAGCTTCGGTGGCTACATGGCCGCGCTCCTCGCGATGACGAAGGGCGACGCGATCAAGAGCGCCGTCGCTGGAGCGCCCGTCGTCGATTGGCGCGACTACGACACGCACTACACCGAGCGCTTCCTCGGGCTCCCCGACGCGCAGCCGAAGGCCTACGAGGTCAGCTCGCTGCTCTCGTACGTGAAGGACGCGAAGCGGCCGGTTCTGCTCATTCACGGCACCGCCGACGACAACGTGTACTTCCTTCACTCGCTCAAACTCTCTGACGCGCTCTTCAAGGCCGGCAAGCCACACGCGGTGCTTCCGCTCTCCAACTTCACGCACATGGTGCCCGATCCGCTCGTCACCGAGCGCCTCTGGGAGCGCATCGCGCAGACGTTCAAGGACACGCTCTGACATGCCGCTCGAGCCCGCCTTCGTCGAAGACTGCCCCTACGGCCCCGGTGGATTGCTGATCGACGAGATCCTCTCCATCGACGCAGAGAAGGGTGAGGTCATCTGCCAGATGCCGATGCACGACGAGCTGCCGCTGACTCGTGAGCAGCGCGTGCACCCGGTCCGTCATCCACGTCACCTGAGCGGCGGCCTCATGGTGCACATGACCGGCATGTTGGGCTTCGTGCACGCGTACTACGTGCTCGGCCTGCGCCACGCCGAAGGGTGGATTGGGTACGGCGCGAAGATTCACGAAGCGCGTTTCCTCGCGCTCGCGAAGCCGGGAATGCCCATCGTGCTCAAGGGCTGGACGACGCGAAGCCGCCGCATGAACGACGCCATCATGGTGCGCTACCAGTTCGAGTTCCGGCAGGGCGAGACCGTCATCTACACGGGCGATCAGACGGCCATGTGGGCGAAGGTGAAGGACGGCGAAGAGCTGCCCGGCGAGCTCTGACCCACGGCCCGCTTCTGCTCGAGGTTGCGGCGCCGCGCGTTCGCCATGAAGCTCGCGCGATGCCTCGTTCACTTGCTCTCTTCGTGGTGCTGCTGATGGCGTGTCAGTCAAGCCAGGGGCCTCGAGGAGACCCGGGAAGTCAGGGCCCTGAAGGCCCGGCTGGTGTGGCGGGGCCACCGGGTCCGCAAGGCGACCCAGGTCCCCCGGGTGATGTCGTGATGGTCGACGGTGGCTCCATCGTCGGACCTGCCGGACCGCAGGGGCCCGCAGGCGTTCCCGGTGCAGCCGGGCCGGGTCTGGTTGCGTACCAGCTCGATGCCGGGTCGACTGCCTGCCCCACAGGCGGCGTCTGGCTCGTGCCGAGCACTGGCGGCGCGCCTTTCGCCGTGTGTCACGGAAGCGGAGGTGGTTCGGGCGGCTCGGCTGGTCCAGCCGGCCCCGCAGGTGCGACAGGGCCAGCCGGCCCAGCAGGTGGCATAGGTCCAGCCGGCCCACCAGGTGCGACAGGTCCAGCCGGCCCCGCAGGGCCGCCGAGCACACGCGTCGATCCGACGTTCGCGGGCTACACGCCGACCTCGTTCAGCGGAAACCTGGGCGGTGTGCCAGGAGCGCATGCTCGCTGTGCATCCGCGTTTCCTGGCTCGACGTTCTGCAGTGAGCTCGATCTCTCGACCGTCGAACTCGGCCAGAACCCCGGGGCCACCGGCGCATGGCTTCTCGGCTATGGCTGCAATTCCTGGACGAGTGCGACGTCGACGCTGGAAGGCCTGACCTTGCTGACAGACGGCCTGGTGCGCTCGCCCGCCGGCAATCAGGATCCTGTGCTGAGTTGCGCGCTGTCGAGGCCGCTCGCCTGTTGCCGTGTCGCCCCAACCGTCGCGCTCAGCGGCTACACCACGCAGACCTACAACGGGAACCTCGGAGGCTACGTCGGCGCGAACGCCAAGTGCCGTGTGCAGTTCCCCGGCTCGTTCTTCTGCACTGACCCTGACTACTTCGAGGCTCGCTCGGCGGTTGCGCCGCCGGCTGGCGGAGCGTGGGTCGACGACGCCAGAGTCCTCAATGGGGTTCTCCGCGCGGGCGGGGCGGGATCGACAGCCAACTCCTGCCGGACTGTGAACACCCAGAGGACGTGGACCTCGACAGCGCCGACCGGTGTTGGGCCCGGAGGAGGCCGGTACCTCGACCCGACTGCGCTCTTCAACTACGCGGGGTGCTCGGGCCTGCATTCGCTCGCGTGCTGCATCGCTCGCTGAATTCCGTATTGGTTCATTTCGGCGGCGCGCAGACCTTCTTCACGCAGCGCCCGGGCATACCGGACCACGTGCCATCGGCGCCCGGGCCGCACGCGGCTTTCGGTGAACACCACGCGCGACCCGAGTCGTTGAGGCGTTGCTGCGCTGCTTTCGCGTGAACTCGTGCGACGGGCGTCGTGTCACAGCAGCCGAGGCTGGCGTAGGTGCAGTCGGCGTCGACCTCGCAGCGGCTCCACTCGGCGGGCATCGCCACCTTCTTGTCGTCGCCAGCGAACGCAGTGGTGGCGAGCAGCGTGATGAGGACGAGGTGTTTCATTGCTCCACCTTCCAGACGCCACGCGTCGAGTCATAGGTGGCTCGTGTCACCTGCTCGGCAAAGACAGTGACCGAGCCGGCTGCTCCATCAGGCATCAGCCGCACTGAATAGGTTCCTGCAGGAACCCGGCGCGAGAGCGGAGCGGGCTCGACGAAGCGGAGCGCTCCCGAGACCTCGATGCGCGCACCTTCGTCGCAGCCGAGGCACCGCACGCGCAGGGTGCCGGACTCGACCGGGGTCGTCGACGGCGGCTCGACGGGAATCGTGATGGGCGTGGGGATCGGCGGCGGTGCGCTGGGCTTCAGCGCCAGCACCGTGATCACGACGGACGCGACGACCGCGGCCGAGCTCCACACCCACCAGCGGCTCGCGGCGACTCGCGGCCTCGGCACCAGGTTCGGCGCGGCGCGGAGTTCTTCGAGCGGCTCACGCACCGCCGGCGTCGCGAGCTGCGCGGGTCGTTCGTTGCGGGTGGCCCGGCGCGTCTCGTGTTGAGTCGGCGCGGCGTGTCGCTCGATGCCGAGCGCTTCGAGTCGATCACGAACTTCTCCCGCTGAGGTCGGCCGACGCGACGGGTCCTTCTCGAGCAACTGCGCGACGAGCGCCTCGAGGGCGGGCGGCACGTCAGCCCGGTGCGTCGAGACCTTCGGGAATTCACCGCGCAATGAGTTGAGGAGCACCTCGCTTCGAGAGCGCCCTTCGACGGCCCGGCGGCCGGTCAACAGCTCGAAGAGAATGCAGCCCGTGGCGTAGAGGTCGACCCGCGCGTCGATCGCCGCCGCGTCGAGCTGCTCCGGAGCCATGTAGCCGGGCGTGCCGATGATCGCGCTCCCCGTCAGCGCCAGCTGCAGCTCGGGCGTCATCACGTGCGCGATTCCGAAGTCGAGCAGCCGAACGCGCTCGGTCTGGCCTGCGCGGCTCAGGAACAGGTTGGCCGGCTTGAGATCGCGGTGCACGAAGCCGTGTCGATGCGCAGCGTCGAGCGCGTCCATCAGCTCGATCGTCACCGTCACCGCCGTGTCGAGGTCCACTCGAGTCGCGAGCAGCGCCTCGAACGGCCGACCCTCGAGCAGCTCCATCACCAGGTACGGGCAGCCTTCTTTCGTCGCGCCGAAGCCAAAGACCTCGACGACCGCCGGGTGCCCGATGGTCGCGCCGATCTTCGCCTCGGTGCGGAAGCGCTCGAAGAGCGTCGGGTTGTCAGCGAAGGCCGGGTGCAGCACCTTGATCGCGACGCGTTGACCGGTGCTCGTATGGCGCGCTTCGAAGACGGCGCCCATGCCGCCTGCGCCGAGGGCCTTCACGAGCTCGTAGTCGTTCAGCCGCTGCCCCAGCACACGGGGGACTGTACTCAGCCGAAGAGCCCGATGCGCGACGGCGTGAACTCGGGGAACACGTCGGCGCGGCGAATGCCCACCGAGTCGAGGCACTCGCTCATCACGCTGCGCAGGTCGGTCGTCACTTTGAGATCTCGACCTTCGTGGAGCTGGGTGAGCCCCGGCCAGTCGGAGATCACGCGACCGCCTTGAACGCCACCTCCGAGCAGGAGCGACGCCGACGCCGTTCCATGATCCGTTCCGCGCGTGCCGTTCTCTTTCGCGGTGCGGCCGAACTCCGTCATCGTCAGCAACGTCACGTCGGCGAGCTTTGGACCCAGGTCCGTCGCGAACGCTGCGAGCGCTTCGGCGAGCTCCTTCACCTTGTTCGCGAACTGGCCGGTCTCGGCGCCTTGAGCGAGGTGCGTGTCGAAGCCGCCGAGTTCGGTCGCGGCGACGTGCAGGCCGACGTCGGCGTGAATCAACCGCGAGATGTCCTGGAGCCGACGCGCCAGCCCCGACTTCGGCCAGACCGCACCGTTCTGTGGCGGGCGCTCCGACAGGCCCTCGTGTTTCACCTTCGAGACCGAGTCGAACGCGTCGTGTCCAGAGGTCCGCAAGGCGTCATCGACGGCCTGCGCGTAGAGCGACTCGAACGTCGCCGCGGCCACGTCACCACCACCGATGCGGAAGTCCTTCAGCGAGGGAAACGCGAGCGCGCTCGACTCGCCCTGCATCGACGAGGGCAGCCCGTTCTGAACTGCCACCATCGAGAACGCCGCGCCACCGAGCTCTCGGCCTGCGCGATTCAACCAACCATCATGAGCGCGGCGCCCTGCAGACCCGGACTCCAGAATGTCCTGCGCCTCGAAGTGACTGCGCGGTGAGTTGGGTAGGCCCGTCGCGTGAACGATCGCGAGTTGCTTCGACGTGAAGAGCGGCGCGAGCGCCGACATCGCGGGGTGCAGGCCGAACGTTCCATCGAGCTTCAGCGGCGTCGTGAGCTTCAGGGTCGGGCGCAGGCCCGAGTAAGCCGAGTCACCGACCGGCGGCACCATCGCGAGACCATCGACGCCGCCGCGAAGGAACACCACCACCAGGGTCTTCTTCGTTCCGGGACTCGTCTGCGCGAACGCCGGCGCCGCGCCGAACGCTGCGAGGGACTGCATCAACGCGCGCCTTGAGATCATTGGGCCTGGAACTCCGGGGAGCCGAGCAACAGCCCCACCGCTTTGGAGACATCGGTGCCGCGCCGCTCGTCGAGATCGTCGTCGACAACGAGCGCTCGCTTCACCGTCGAGAGCGTCTGCTCCGACGCTGGCCGGCCGAGGACTGTCACGGCGATCTGGTCGAGGCTGGAGCCCTTCGCAGGGAGCTGCACCACGACGCCCGGCACCCGCCCGGTCGCGAGCTTCAGCCCGAAGTTGATGCGTGCGACGAGCCCGCCTGCCGAGATCCACGGCGCTGCGTCTTCGCGATAGCCCGTCGGCGGCGCGCATCGGTACAGCGGTTGGCCGAGCTGATCGAGCGCGGTCGCCAGCGGGCGCTGCGCTTCGTCGAGCGTTCCCACCGCGCGAATGGAGCTGATGACGAACTCGAACGGCGTGCGGGTTTTCGTGGCGACGATCGGCGGGCTCCAGAACTCGGGCGATTCGACGATCGCGCGGTACGTCGCCTGGAGATCGCCATCGGTGCGCAGGAACTCCGCAGCGACCCGGTCGACCAGCGCGGGAGGAGGGGAGTCGCTCACCAATCGCTGACACAGCTTGAACGCGAGCCGCTGCGCAGTCGCCGGATGCCGCGCGAGGAAGTCGAGGAGCCGCTCTCCGTCCTGCTGGCCCAGGCCCGCCGCGAACTCGAGCCCGAAGACCTTCTTGGCGCCGTCATCATGCGCGAGCGGATGGAACTCGAACGTGCCGAAGCCCTTCTTCTTCGGCCGAATCTGCAGCCCCCAGCCCGTCAACGCGCGCGCGGCTTCGCGGACGTCAGCCTGGGTGTAGCCAGCGTTCACGCCGACGGTGTGCAGCTCCATCAGCTCGCGCGCGTAGTTCTCGTTGAGGCCGAGCACGCGCGGCTCGTCGTCGTCGTCGTTCTGGTTTTTCAGGTTCGCCGGCAACGTGAAGCCGTCGCGCACCGACATCCAGTTGTCGAGGTACCAGAGCATCGCCGGGTGCTTCGCCGTCGCGCCGAGCAGCTCGCGGAAGCGCCCGAACACGTGCGGCCGAATCGCCTCGCGCTCGTAGGCGTTGATCATCCACTTCGCGCGGCCCTTCTCGGCCGAGACGTTGAAGTGGTTGAACCAGAAGTCGACGAGCACCTCTTCGAACTGCCGCTTCGAGTTCGCGGCGCGCAGCAGCTTCGCCTGCGTGAGCTCGATGATCAGTTGGCGGGGCAGCTCGTCGGCGTGCTCCTTCGCCAGCTTGCGCGCCTGCGCCTTGCCTTCGTCCGTGGTCAGGTCGACGCCGAGCGCCTTCAGCTTCTTCTGCGGGGGTGGATACTCGCGCGCCGCCTCGGCCACCGACAGCCCGAGCGTCTTGAAGCCGGAGAGTCTTGCCTCCATCTCGCGATCGACGCCGGGCTGAAGTTGCTCCGACACCCAGCGCTCGAGGCCGAGCTGGGCGATGCGTTGGCGCTCGGCCTCAGAGGGCCCGAAGCCGAGCCGGTTCTGGGCGTGCGTCGCCTGTTGGTCGGCGCTGAGCGTCGTCACAGGCAGTCGAATCGCCGGAGCCGCCGTCGCCGGCGTGCTCGCTGGACCAGACGCACACCCCGTCAACACCACGATGAGGAGACGGCTCATGGGAAGAGGAACACGGCGCCAGGCAGGAGGTTGTGTTGCGTCCTGACGCCGAATCAAGTCATATTGACTTAATATGGAACTCCTCCCTCGAATCGACGGCGAGCTCGACACCCGAAACCCGCTGGTGATGACGCTGGAGCACGTGCTGACCCGCGAGGCGTGCGAGCGCCTCATCGAACGAATCGAAGCCCTGGGCCCGAGCGCCGCGCCGATCTCGACCTCCCGCGGCCCCATGATGCGCCCCGACGTCCGGAACAACGATCGCGTCATGTTCGACGACGCCGAGCTGGCCGCCCACCTGGTCGACGCGGTGCGAGGCCGGGTGCCCGAGCGCCTCGAGCAGGACTGGGTGCTCTGCGGCGCCAATGAGCGGCTGCGCTGCTACCGCTACCGGCCGGGCCAGCGCTTTGCCCCGCACTTCGACGGCGCCTTCCATCGCTCCGCCGAGGAGCGGAGCCTGTTGACCTTCCTCGTCTATCTGAATGGTTGCAGCGCTGGCGGCACCACACGGCTGATCGATCTCGAGCTGGAAGTGCACCCGAAACCGGGCCTCGGGCTGGTCTTCAATCACCACCTGCTGCACGAGGGCGCGCCGGTGCTCGAGGGCGTGAAATACGTCGTGCGAACCGACCTCATGTACCGGCGGCTGCCGAATTCATCAGCGATATCAACGCACTGACGCTGTGCGTTGCGTGGCCCTATCTCCCGCGCGCCGTTGCGCTATGGCCCGCAGCCATGAGTGACGTCCCTCAAGGCCCTCCGCCGAGCACCGCGCCTGCCGTTGCCGACGCGCCGCCTGCTCCCAAGGAGCCTCCGTCAGGTCGCGCTCCCCACGGCCATGGCCACGGCGACCCCAAACGCCTCCTGCCGCTCGCCATCGGGGCGCTCGGAATCGTCTACGGCGACATCGGAACGAGCCCGCTCTACGCGGTGGCTGAGTGTTTCGCGAAGAAGAAGGGTGAAGACGGCAAGCTCGAGACGGTGCACCACGCGCTCGAGGTGAGCCAGGGCTCGGTGCTCGGCATCTTGTCGCTGGTCGTCTGGTCGCTCGTGATGGTGGTGGCGGTCAAGTACCTCGCCTTCATCATGCGCGCCGACAACAAGGGCGAAGGTGGAATCTTCGCGCTGCTGGCGCTGATTCCGAAGAAGGAAGCGGGCGGAGGCTGGCGAACCGGCGTGGTGCTGGCGGCGCTGTTTGGCGCGGCGCTCCTGTACGGCGACGGCATCATCACCCCTGCGATCTCGGTGCTCTCGGCGGTCGAAGGCATCGGCGTGGCGACGCACGCGCTCGACAAGGCCGTGGTGCCGATCACCTTCGTCATTCTGCTGTCGTTGTTCATGGTTCAGAAGGGTGGCACCGATCGTATCGGCCGGGCCTTCGGGCCGGTGATGATCGTGTGGTTCGCGTCGATCTCGGTGCTAAACCTGATAACGATCGCCAAGAACCCTGCGGTGCTCGAGGCCGTCTCGCCGACCCACGCGATCGCGCTGTTCAAGGTCGACCCGATGCGCGCCTTCCGGGTGCTGGGCAGCGTGGTGCTCTGCATCACCGGCGGCGAGGCGCTCTACGCCGACATGGGCCACTTCGGAGCCCGCCCGATTCGCGTCAGCTGGTTCGCCTTCGTCATGCCGGCGCTGTTGCTCAACTACTTCGGCCAGGGCGCGTACCTGCTCACGAATGGCTGGGTCGAAAAGCCGTTCTGGGCGCTGGTGCCCGAGGCGCTGCTCTACCCGATGGTGGCGCTGGCGACGGCTGCGACGGTGATCGCGTCACAGGCGCTGATCTCGGGAGCGTTCTCGCTCACCCGCCAGGCGGTGCAGCTCGGCTACATGCCGCGCGTCACCATCGTCCACACCTCCGAGACGAACCAGGGGCAGATCTACATCCCCGAGGTGAACCAGGCGCTGATGGTCGCGTGTCTGTCGCTGGTGGTGGTGTTCCAGGAGTCGACCCGGCTGGCTGCGGCGTACGGCATCGCGGTGACGGGCACGATGAGCATCACGTCGATCGTCTTCTTCGTCGTCATCACCCGGAACTGGGGTTGGAAACTCTCGCGGGCGCTGCCGCTGTTGCTCCTCTTCCTCGCCTTCGACGTGCCGTTCTTTGCGGCGAACCTGCTCAAGTTCTTCGATGGCGGCTGGTTCCCCATCGCGATCGGCTTCGTGATGTTCGCGCTGATGACGACGTGGAAACGCGGGCGCGCCGAGCTGGCGCAGCGGTTCAATCAGTCGGTGATGCCGGTGACGGCGCTGCTGGAAGACATCGAAGCCACCAAGCCGTACCGGGTGCGGGGCACGGCCGTCTTCATGTCAGGAAACGCCGAGGGCACGCCGCCGGTGTTGCTGCACCACCTCAAACACAACCAGGTGCTCCACCGGCAGGTCGTCTTGCTGTCGATCATTCCGCAAGAGATTCCCTTCGTTCCGAAAGGCGAGCAGATCGAGGTGAAGGACGTAGGCAACGGCTTCTTCCGCCTCGTGTGGAGGACCGGCTTCATGGAGACTCCCAACGTGCCGCAGATTCTGCTGCGGGCGCGCGAGCACGAGCTGGTGTGTGAGCCGTCGACCACGAGCTACTTCCTCGGCCGCGAGACGCTGCTGACGAACGGGAAGTCGCCGATGATGCATTGGCGGAAGATTCTGTTCTCGTTCATCTCTCGCAACGCGCTACCGGCGACGAGCTACTTCGGCTTGCCGCCCGGGCGCGTCGTCGAGTTGGGCATGCAAGTCGATCTCTGAGCCCTGCGCCGCTTCACCGCGTCGGACGTCTGCCGGTCACCGCGAGCTCTCGAAGCAGCTTCTCGAGTGAGCGCCTCGCCGCGTCGGAAACCGGTGGTTTGTCGCGCACCGACATCACGAAGCTGGACACGTTGGTGTTGAGCCGTGACAGCCGAAGGACCTCGGCCGTCAGCGACTTGTACTGCTCCCACGCGGCGCGGGCCTCATCCAGCGGCGGGCGGACCCCAGCGCGCGGGGGCAGAGCCAACGCGGCGTCGACCTCGGCTTCCCAACCGGCGATCTGGGCCTCGAGCGCGCTCATGCCGGCGTCGGACTGCTCGACGTTGTGCTGCATGTGCCTGGCCTGGATGTGAAGCGCGGCGCGGCTGACGTGCGCCAGGCGCCGGAGCTCGGAGGGATCGGTGGTCGCAGCCTCGGCGGCCTCGAGGCGCGACAGCACTGCCTCGAGCGCCTTCGCTGCGTCCTCGAATGACACCCGAGCGGCCTTGAGGTTGGTGTTCGCCACGGCCAACGGGAGGATGCGGGCGTCGACTTCTTTCACCTTGCCCCATGCCTCCGAGAACTCGCCCAGTGCGGCCCGCTCAGAGGGGACGACCAGCTGGGAGAGCTCGGCGAGGCTCCGGTCGACGTTGCTCGAGGCCGCAGCCGACATCGAGGCGAACGCCTCGGACTCCTCGTCCGTGAACGCGAGCACCGCGCTCTTCTCGAACTCGACACTCGCTGCCATCTCTCGCTGGACGCTGCGGGCCAGCTCCAGCTTTCGAGCATCTTGAACCAGGGCGGGCGGCTGGGAGCAGGCGAGGAAGGTGAGGGTGCTGAGAAGTGCGCGGTGCATGAGCTGACAGTCACCTCCTGGCGGTCAAGACGGGAGCAAGAGAAGGGGCTGGCCCATCAAGACGACGTCAAGAAGCGCCAGCCCGAGGTCGAGGTGCTCGACGACAGAGCCGCTCTTGATGCGCTCTTGATGCCCGGGTGCCTTCAATTGACGCGGTCCTGACCGGCGGCTGGATACATCAGCTGCGTCAGGAGGCGTCACATGGACACCCGCACTTCGCAGTTCTCACGAAGCCCGTCGCATCACGCTCAGGAGACCCGGTCATGAGCGACGTCGTCTTCCTCGTCGCCAGCATCGGCTGCTTTGCCCTCTGCATCGCCTATGTCGCCGCGTGCGAGAAGCTGCGGGGAGGCTCGCAATGACTGACACGCTCTGGCTCGGAGCCGTGACCATCGTGGTCTTCGGCTACCTCCTCTACGCAATGCTTGCACCGGAGAAATTCTAGTGACTGCCCTGACGGTCGTTCAGATTGTCGTCTTCTTCGGCCTCCTCGTCTTGCTGACGAAGCCACTGGGCTCGTACATGGCCAGGGTCTACGCAGGCGAGAAGACCGTGCTGCAGCGAGGCCTGGGCTGGCTCGAGCGTGGCACGTACCGGGTGCTGGGCGTCGACCCGGAGCAGGACATGAAGTGGACGACCTACGCGGTCTCCATGCTCCTGTTCTCCCTCGCCTCGTTGGTTTTCACCTACGCCGTGCTGCGCCTGCAGGGCTTCCTCCCCCTCAATCCGCAGGGGTTCGGCGGAGCCCAGATGCCGCCCGATCTGGCGTTCAACACCGCCGTCTCTTTCACGACCAACACCAACTGGCAGGCGTACTCACCTGACGTCTCCCTTTCGTACTTCTCGAACATGGTCGGTCTAGCGATTCACAACTGGGCCTCGGCAGCGGTCGGCATGGCCGTGGCCGTCGCGGTGATTCGCGGGTTCGCGCGCAAGAACGCCGACGGCGTGGGCAACTTCTGGGCAGATACGGTGCGGGGCACGCTCTACGTGTTGCTGCCGATGGCCTTCGTCGGCGCCCTCGTCTTCGTTGCGCTGGGGGTGCCGCAGAACTTCGATCTCGCGGTTGTCACGACCCTCGAGGGCGGCAAGCAGTCCATCGTCATGGGGCCGGTCGCCTCGCAGGAGATCATCAAGCAGCTCGGAACGAACGGTGGCGGCTTCTTCAACGCCAACTCGTCGCACCCCTTCGAGAACCCAAGCCCTCTTTCGAACCTGTTCACCATGTTGTTGATCTGGAGCATTCCCGCGGCCATCACGTACACGTTTGGGAAGATGGTCGGCAACACGCGGCAGGGTTGGGCCATCTTCGGCGCGATGGCTGCGCTGGCCATCGCTGGCGTCATCGTCGCCACCGTCGCAGAGCAAGCCGGGACGCCGCACCTCGCCGGGGCGCACATCGAGACCGCCGCCACCACCCTGCAGCCCGGTGGCAGCATGGAAGGCAAAGAGGTGCGGTTCGGAATCGCCGCCTCCGCGCTGTTCGCGGTGGTGACGACTGGCGCCTCGTGTGGCGCGGTCAACTCGATGCACGACAGCTTCACGCCCCTTGGCGGCCTGGTGCTGCTCTTCAACATGCTCTCGGGTGAGGTGGTCTTCGGCGGCGTGGGCGCTGGCCTCTACGGCATGCTGATGTTCGCCGTGCTGGCGGTGTTCATCGCCGGGCTGATGGTCGGCAGAACGCCCGAGTACCTCGGCAAGAAGATCGAGAAGTTCGAGGTGCAGATGGCCATGCTCGCCTGCCTGGTGCTGGCTGCGAGCGTGCTCGGCTTCACGGCCCTCTCGAGCGTCATCGACCTGCCGAAGGAGGGCGCACTCGCCGCACTCAACACCTGGCCCGGCAGCGCCTATGGAAGCTCCGATTCGATCTACGGCGCAGCCACGGGCAACCTGAACAACGGCGGGCCGCACGGCTTCGGTGAGATCCTCTACGCCTACGCCTCGGCGACCGGGAACAACGGCTCGGCCTTCGCAGGCATCACCGCCAACACACCCTGGTACAACGTGACGCTCGGGCTGGCGATGCTGATCGGCCGCTTCCTGATGATCATCCCGCTCCTGGCCATGGCCGGCGCGCTCGCGAAGAAGAGCGCCGTCGCGGCTTCGTCGGGCACGTTCCCTACCGACACCGCGACGTTCGCGGCCCTGCTGGTCGGCGTGGTCGTCATCGTCGGTGCCCTCACCTACTTCCCGAGCCTCGCGCTCGGGCCGATCGTCGAGCACTTCCAGATGCACTCGCTCGCGACTCACTGAGGAACGGACATGGCCATGGACAAGCAATTGGAAGTGCAGTCGCGCAACGTGCGCCCGAAGAACGCGCCTCGCGCGCTGTTCGAAGCCACCATCGTCAAGCGCGCCATCAAGGACGCCTTCGTCAAGCTGGACCCGCGCGTCGTCGCGAAGAACCCGGTGATGTTCGTGGTCGAGCTCGGGAGCGCGATCACCACGTACTTCTTCATTCGCGGGTTGATCACGGGGGCTGCTGACACCCTCTTCGTCGGGCAGGTCACGCTCTGGCTCTGGTTCACGGTGCTGTTTGCGAACTTCGCCGAGGCGATGGCGGAAGGCCGGGGCAAGGCCCAGGCCGACGCGCTGCGGAAGACGAAGAGCGACACCGTGGCCCGCCGCCTGGTTGATGGAAAAGAAGAGCGCGTCGCCGCACCCCAGCTGGCGCGGGGCGATCTCTTCGTGTGCGAGCCTGGCGACGTCATCGCTGCCGACGGAGAGATCGTTGAGGGGGTCGCCAGCGTCGATGAATCAGCCATCACCGGAGAGTCCGCGCCCGTCATTCGAGAGAGCGGTGGTGACCGCAGCGCAGTCACCGGAGGCACCCGCGTGCTCTCCGATCGCATCGTGGTGCGAGTCACCCAGGAGCCCGGCCACAGCTTCCTCGATCGCATGATCGCGCTCGTCGAGGGTGCCAAGCGGCAGAAGACCCCCAACGAGATCGCCCTCTCCATCCTCCTCGCGGGGTTGACGATCATCTTCCTGCTCGCCACGGTGACGCTGCTGCCGTTCGCCAGGTATGCGGCTGGTGCGACCGGCGCCACGCCCACCATCACCGTGCTGGTCGCGCTCCTGGTGTGCCTCATTCCCACCACCATCGGTGGGCTGCTCAGCTCCATCGGCATCGCCGGCATGGACCGCGTGATGCAACACAATGTGTTGGCGATGAGTGGCAGGGCTGTCGAGGCCGCGGGCGACGTGAACACGCTGCTGCTCGACAAGACCGGGACGATCACGCTCGGCAACCGGCAGGCGACTCAGTTTCACCCCGCGCAGGGGGTCGAGATCGAAGAGCTGGCGCGAGTCGCCCAGCTCGCGTCGCTGGCAGACGAGACACCCGAGGGGCGCAGCATCGTGGTGTTGGCCAAAGAGAAACACGGCGTGGCGGCCCGGCAGATCAGCGAGCTGGGGAGCCACACCTTCATCGAGTTCACCGCGCAGACGCGCATGAGCGGCATCGACGTGGGCGCCAGCCAGATTCGCAAGGGCGCCTCCGACAGCGTGAAGCGCTTCGTCGAGTCGCTGGGCGGTACGTTCAGCTCAGACGTTCAGGCCATCGTCGAGAAGATCTCTCGAGACGGTGGAACGCCCCTGGTGGTGGCCGACGGTGCGCGTGCGCTGGGCGTCATCCAGCTCAAAGACATCGTCAAGGGAGGCATGAAGCAGCGCTTCGTGCAGCTGCGGCAGATGGGCATCAAGACGGTGATGGTCACCGGCGACAACCCGCTCACCGCAGCGGCCATCGCCGCAGAAGCGGGTGTGGACGACTTCCTCGCCGAGGCCACGCCCGAGATGAAGCTCTCGTTCATTCGCACGGAGCAGGCTGGCGGTCGACTGGTCGCCATGACTGGCGACGGCACCAACGACGCCCCCGCGCTAGCGCAGGCCGACGTGGGCCTGGCGATGAACACCGGCACCCAGGCCGCCAAAGAGGCCGGCAACATGGTCGACCTCGACTCGAACCCGACCAAGCTCATCGAGGTGGTGGAGATCGGCAAGCAGATGCTGATGACGCGCGGCGCGCTCACCACGTTCAGCATCGCCAATGACGTCGCCAAGTACTTCGCCATCATCCCCGCGATGTTCCTGCTGACGTACCCAGACCTCGGGAAGCTGAACTTCATGGGCCTGAGCAACCCGCAGTCGGCCGTGCTGGCAGCGGTGATCTTCAACGCGCTGATCATCATCGCCCTCATCCCTTTGTCGCTCCGTGGCGTGACGTACAGGCCGTCGAACGCCATCTCGACGCTGCGCCGCAACCTGCTCATCTACGGCGTGGGTGGGGTCATCGTTCCTTTTCCAGCCATCTGGCTCATCGATCGGCTGCTCGTCCTCGTGAGGCTCGCGTGATCATCATGAAAAACATTCGCCCGGCGTTGCTGCTCACCGTCTTCTTCGTGCTCCTCACCGGCTTCGCCTTCCCCGTGATGGTCTGGGGCGTCGGCCGGGTTGCGTTCCCCTTCGAGGCGGGCGGCAGCCTGATCAAGGACGGAAAGGGCAACGTGGTGGGCTCCTCGCTGCTGGGGCAGACCTTCACGAAGCCCGAGTACTTCCACCCCAGGCCCTCGGCCGCGGGCTCGGGCTACGACGCCGCGAACTCCAGCGGCACCAACCTGGGCCCCACCAGCGACAAGCTCGTCAACGGCATCAAGGACGA
>JAUXRI010000279.1 GCA_030681895.1 Myxococcales bacterium
CGGCCCAGCGACAGCGCGCCCTCGGCGTACTCGCGACGCGCCGACGTGCGACCGCTGCCTTCGAGCCTGGGCCAGAGCTCCGAGAGGAGGTCGACGAGCGGCTCCAGCGCTCCGGCGCGGCGGTGCAGCTTCACCAATTCGAGCTGCGCGTCGAGATCGTCGGGACGCTGCGCGGCGTACTTCGCGAGCAGGCGGCGTGCGGCGTCGGTCTGACCTGACTTCAGCGCGGCGAAGGCAGCCTGTCGGGTGAGCGCGACACGATCGAGCTTGAGCGCGGCGACATCGCCATCGTTCTCGTCCGCCGCCAGCACCACCTCGAGGTCGGCCATCGCCTCGCGGGGATTCACGGTCTCGGCGAGCTCAGCCCGACGCAAGCGCGCAGGCACGAACGATGGGTCGCTCTCGAGCGCCTGGGCGAGCAACGGACCTTCACGTGGCGTATCGCGGACCAGCGCCGATGCCTTGAAGGTGAAGCGCGCCGACTCGCGGGGATCCTTCGAGACTTGCGCGCGCCGGGTGAAGAGCCGTGACGCCTCGAGCGTGCCACCACGATCGAGCTCGAGCTTCGCCATCGCCTCGAGCACTTCGCGGGCCGATTCTCCCGTAGGCGAGGCATCGAGCGCCGAGGTCAGCCGGAGCATCGCACCGGTGAGATCGCCGGCCTCGAGCTGGGTCTGCGCAGCCTTGAAGAACAACGGCGCGGAATCGTGAGCCCGGCCAGCCTGGAGCAGCGCCTGCGCGCGCGACGCCCACAGGTCCGTCAGCTCACGCGTGAAGCGGCCTTCGACGTAGAGCGCTTCGAGGCGCGTCGAGAGCTCGTCATCGAGGCGGCGCAGTGGGAACGCCAGCGCGTAGTTCTCTCTCGCAGCGTCCTTGTCGCCCAGCAGCTCGCACGCGCGACCCAGCCGCGAGCGCACCTCGGCGAGCTTCTCGGGCGGCGCATGTTTCGGGAGCAGCGCGAGCGTGTCTTCGAGGGCACGACGCGCGTTCGGGGCACGCTCGAGGCGGATGCAGAGGTTGGCGAGCTCGAGGAGCGCGTTCGGATCCGGGTGAAGGCGCGCGGCCTTCTCGAGGGCGACGAGGGCTTCACCAGCGCGGCCGAGGCGAACGTCGAGCACCTGGCCGAGTTCACGAAGCGCTGCGGCGGCGAGGCGCTTGTCTCCCGCGGCTTCCGACGCCTTCGCGCGCTGCTCGAGAGCCCACGCGAGACCGGCCATGTCGCTGCGGCGACGCTCGAGGGCGGCGAGCTCTCCCAACACGGGCAGATCTTCCGGCTCGACGCGCAGGACTTCGCGGTACGCGTGCACGGCGAGATCGAGATCGAACGCGAGGTCTCGCGCGGCGACTGCGAGGCGGCGGTAGTACCGAACGCGCTCCTTCGGCTCGGCGGTGAGCTCGGCGAGGGCGCGCAGCGAGCGGCACAGCTGGCCTCCATCGCGGCGGCTCTCGGCGAGCGACAACA
>JAUXRI010000294.1 GCA_030681895.1 Myxococcales bacterium
GATGGAGCCGCTCACCGGTCGCGATGGAGCCGCTCACTGGTCGCGATGGAGCCGCTCACTGGTCGCGATGGAGCCGCTCACTGGTCGTGATGGAGCCGCTCACTGGTCGCGATGGAGCCGCTCACTGGTCGCGATGGAGCCGCTCACTGGTCGCGACGGAGCCGCTTACTGTTCGTGATGGATCCGCTTGTTGGTCGTGATGAAGGCACTCGCCCCCCGTGATGAGGCACCTTGCCTGTCTCGTTGAGGTGCTTGCTGGTCCGGATGAGGCGCTCGCCCCTCGTGAGGAGGCACCTTGCCAGTCTCGCTGAGGTGCTTGCTGGCCCGAATGGAGAACTCGCCTCTCGTAACGGCGCACCTTGCCAGTCTCGCTGAGGTGCTTGCTGGTCCGGATGAGGCACTCGCCCCTCGTGATGGAGCGCCTTGGCGGTCGTGATGGACACCTTCACGGATCTGATCCCGTGCGTACTCGCGGAGGCGCTTGCTGATCGCCATGGACGCCTCATCTGTCGAGCGTGGGGCCCTCGTCTTCGCTGAGCACGTGGGTGGTTCGACGGTCCTCATCAGCTTTCAGGACCAACGTGCCCGAGTCTGTCCGGCGCCCGCCGAGCGTTACGCGACCAGCGCGTCGACGAGCCGCGCGACGTCAGCGTGCCCGACGCTGCACAACGCCACGCGTACCGCGCCCTTCTGCGGCACCACGTACACGCCGAGCTCCTTCATCTTCGCGGCGCGGCCCTCGGCGTCATCCGTGAACACCGTCACGAAGAACCCGCCCTCGTACCGCGGGTAGTTCAACCCCTTCGGCCTCGCGAGCGCGTTGAACGCGTCGACCCGCGCGGTCAGCAGATTCTTCAGCGACTCGCGCTCGGCGTCACACTGCGCCTTGAGCGCCGGGTCGGTCAGCAGCTTCGTCACCGCCCACAACCCACCACGCGTGCAGTTCGACCACGTGCCTCGGCACGCATACGCGAGCGCCGCCTGAATCGCGCCGCGCTCTTTGTCGTCCGCCTCGCACGCAATGAGCGCGCCGATGCGCAGGCCGTAGTGCGTGAACGACTTCGAGCCGCTCCACGCGAACAGCAGGCCCACTTTGCCCAGCAGCGGCGTCAGCTCGCTCATGAACGCGCGTGGATCCTTCGCGGTGCCGTAGAGGAAGTACGCCATGTCGACGAGCAGCGTGATGGGGCCTTTGCTCGAGTGCGCGACGAGGCGCTCCACCACCTGCTTCCACTCCGACGCGCGCATCGAGTAGCCCGTCGGGTTGTTGCAGGGGTCGTTCAGGAACACCAACACCCGGCCCTGTGACTTCAGCTGCGCGTCCACCTTCGCGTCGAGGGCCGCCACGTCGAGCTGACCGTCGCTGCCGAACATGGTGAACGTCTCGAGGCCGCGCTCGTGCTCCTCGCACAGCGTCGCGTACGGGCCCCAGTAGAAGTTCGGCGTCAGCATCTTCTGGCCGGCTTCGAGATAGTTCATCAGCGCGTGGCGAAGGGCTCCGGTGCCGCCGGGAGTCGCCACCGCAGTCGCGCTCTTCTTCAACACCTCGTGGCCCGCGAACGTGTCGGCGATGACGGCCTCGGTGTACTGCGGCGTGCCGGGAATCGGTGCGTAGGCGGCCCACTCCTCGCGCGGTACCTGCTTCAGCAACGACGCCACCGAGTCGAGGATGGCGAGGCTCCCGTCGTCGTTCATCAACGAGCCGATGGTGGCGTTGACGACCTTCTCACCGGCCTGCTTGCGGCGCATGGCCTCGGCGTTGAGGGCGAAGATCACGTCTTTGTCGGGGCGGTTCTGCCGCGCAGGAATGAGGTGGCGCATGCGCGCTTTGTGCCCGAGTCGCCGCGTTCAATCCAGCGTTCAACCGGCAGCCACCCCGTTCAGGCCGCGGAGCCGGCGACCCGACGCTGCACGCCGAGCCGCCCAACCTGCACCACCATGCGCAGCAGCCGCGCAGGGTCGAACGGCTTCGCCATCACCAGCACGAGGTCCTGGCTGCCGGGTGTGGCGTGCGTCACCGAGTCCGGCGTGCCGGTCAGCATGATGATGGAGGGCGCGGGCGTCACCCGCTCCTTCACGGCGTGCGCAAACTCGGCGCCCGTCATCAGCGGCATCTTGAAGTCGGTGAGGATCACCTCGAACGACTCGCTCGTGGCGAGGCTCAGGGCCTCTGCTGGCGAGTCGACGCAGTGCACTTCGCACTCATCCTGCAACAGCCGCTGGAGGCTCTTGAGCACCCGTGGGTCGTCGTCGACGACCAGCACGCGGGGCTTCGTGGAGACCTCACCGGGCATGCCGTGATGGTAACCCTCACGCCCCCACCCTGCACGCGTGCGTCAGTGACGAGCGCCAAGGGCCTGCCGAATGACGGCTTCGAGCGCGGCGACGGAGTACGGCTTCGTCAGCCCGAAGACCCGGCCCGTCACCAGCACGTCGGCCGACGAGTACCCGCTCGAGACGATGATGGGCAGCCGCGGCGCGATGGTCTCGAGGTGCCGCATGGCCTCGGTGCCATCCATGTCGGGCATCGTGAGGTCCATCAGCACGACGTCGTAGCCGGCAGGTCCCGCGCGCACTTTCTCGACTGCGACGCGGCCCGACTCGGCTTCGTCGACGGTGCAGCCCAGGCTCTTGAGCAGCCGGCCAGCGCTCCGCCGCAAGAGCGCCTCGTCGTCGACGAGCAGCACACGACAGTCGAGCGGCGTCACGAGACGGCCTCCGTTGTGGTGAAGACGTGCATGTGGAACCCCCGCCGCGCAGCGTCCCAAGACTGGCGCCAGACGTCCACCCCCGGAGTACGTTTCGCCGCATGCCTCGGACGCTCGACGAGCTGATCAACCAGCAGGAGCCCGCCTGGCCACAGGTGAAGGCCTGGGTCGATGGCGCGAAGGCGCGGACCGTCGAGGTGCTCGATACCTCACCGTCGCGGGCGAAAGACGTGCTCCTCGCGCTGCAGGTGACGACGCGTTCTCCGATGGGCGCCATCGCGTTTCAGACCGGAGGCCTGCTCATCGACTCAGGCTGGGTGCGGCTGTTCGGCGGCGGGTGCTCGCGCTTCGAGGGCGACCTCGCGCGATGGAATGGACTGGGGCCGCGACCGCTCACCGACTCGTTCGGCGGCGCGATGCTGGTGGGGCACGACGCGGTGGGTGGTTTCTTCGCGCTCGACGGTGGCGCGCTCGGTGACGGCAAAGGCCACGCGTACTACCTCGCGCCCGACACCCTGAGCTGGGAGCGCCTCACCGATGGCTACTCCTCACTGCTCGTGTTCCTGCTGCAGGGCGACCTCACCGGCTTCTATTCCGACCTGCGCTGGGACGGGTGGCAGGCCGAGGTGAAGGCCCTCTCACCGGACCGCGGCTTTCATTCTTACCCGCCGCTGTTCGCGGAACTGGAACCGGGCACCGCACGCAGCCGCAAGGACGTGCCAATGACCGAGCTGCTCGGCCTCGCGCTGGAGTTCATGGAGCAGCTCGGCGGATCAACCGACGAGAAGTCGTGAGAGCGCTGCCGGTGCTTTCGGTGTTGTCGCTTGCCCTGGCAGGGCACGCGCTGGCCCAGGTGCGGCTCGTTCAGCACGCGTCGTCGGTCACCCCGAACGGGGCGGCCCTCGCCGTGACGTTTCCTGCAGCGTCGGCCGCCGGGAACGTCATCGTCGTCGCGGTCTTCTCGGGGGGGCTCCCGACGTCGGTCACCGATTCGCTGGGCACTTCGTTTCAGGTGGTCGGCTCGGTGCAAGGGGTCGGCGGGTTCGTCAATCGCCAGGTGGTGCTGTATTCGGGAGCGACGACCACCAGCCTGCCGTTTGGCGACACCGTCGTCGTGAGCGGGACCTCGGCCCTGGTTCCGTTGGCGGTGGTGATCGTCGAGTACTCGGGGTTGAGGGGTGCCACCGGGCTCCTCGTCGCGTCGGATGCCAGCGCAAGCCCGGTCTCGACCCTGACCACTTCGCTGGTGTCGACCCGGGCGAACGACCTCTTGTTCTGGTGGGTCGCCTGCGAAGGAACACTCGCACGCGTCGACGGTGGCTTCACCATTCGGGCGACCGTTGGACGCACCCTGGTCGCCGACCTCGTGCCCCCAGTCGACGGACCCGTTGCCGCCTGGGCTGAGGGTTCGTGCACGACCAGTGTTCATGGGCTGTACCTGTTCAGCGGCGCCGACGGCGGGGTCAGCGATGGCGGGAGCGCCGATGCCGGTGCGGTCGATGCCGGTGCGGTCGATGCTGGAGCAGTCGATGCCGGTGCAATGGATGCCGGACCGGTTGACGCGGGGCAGCTCGATGCTGGATCAGTCGATGCCGGGCAACTCGACGCTGGCGCCGTCGATGACGGTGGGGTTGGCGATGCCGGCGCTCCTGACGGAGGTGAATTCCCTGTCCTTACGCCCGGCCGTTACGCCGTGGGGTGCGACTGCGGGTCGAGCCCCTGGCCACCGCTCCTGGTGCTGGTGAGTCTTCTTTTCCTCGGGCGCAGCACCCGCTCATTCCGGGTACGCTGAGCGTCGTGCCACCTCTGATTGGAACCCGTGAGTGGGCGAAGTTGCCGCTGGCGCTCGGCGCGGTGCTCCTCGTCATCTTCGTCGCCACCTTCTTCACCACGCCGGCAGGCAAGCTGAACTGGTGGCTCGAGGTGGGGCCCGGCGTCTTCGGCATGGTCGCGCTCGCGCTGACGTTCAAACGTTTCCCGATGTCGCGCCTCATCTACGTCTGCGTCTTCGTGCACATCCTCATCCTCGTGTACGGCGGCTACGACACGTACGCGAAGGCCCCGCTGGGAGAATGGGCGAAAGAGGCGTTCGGCTGGCAGCGCAACAACTACGACAAGGTCGGCCACTTCGCGTTCGGGTTCTTCCCGGTGTTCACGCTGCGTGAGGTGCTGCTGCGCAAGACGAAGCTCGAGCGCGGGGGCTGGTTCGTCTTCGTGCTCGTCTCGATGATTCTCGGCTTCGCGGCGTTCTACGAGTTCATCGAGTGGTGGGGCGCGCTGGCGCTCGACCCCGCCGGTGGCGACGCGTTCCTCGGCTCGCAGGGCGACATCTGGGACGCGCAGAAGGACATGCTCTGGGCCGGCATCGGCGCTTCGCTGGCGCTGCTCTTCTTCTCCCGCGTGCACGACGCGTCGATGGAGCAGGCGCGCGTGGCGCTCACTTCACGGTGACGGGCACGTCCTTCGTGGTGTCTTCGGCGATGAGCCGAATCGTCATCTTCCCCTTCGAGGCGCCCTGGACGAACAGCGACGACTCGCGCCGCGTGATGTCTGAGCCCTCTTTCCACTCGTCGCGTTTGACGCGCTGGCCCCAGTAGACGGTGGCCGCGGTGCCGAGCACCTGCACCTCGACGGGCTTCACCTCGTCGATGCGGAACTCCATCACCTCGTTGAGGGCCAGGCCGATCTCGTCGGTGTCGAGCAGCCACGGCGGTGACCAGCCAGGCGACGGGCTCCAGGTGCGGCGTACGTCGTTGGAGAGCTCCTCTTCGTACTTCTCGCGCGTGATGATCTCTTGCGGCGCGTCGAGGCTCTTCACCGTCGACGCGTCCTTCGTGTACACGCGGCGCCAGTCACCCCGGTCGATGGCCTTGAAGCTCGAGCAGCCGACGGCGAGGGCGAGAATCGAAGCGATGAGGAAGAGGCGGGTCTCCATGCGGCGCGATGTTGGCGCGCCTGCGGGGAGCTGTCACTCAGAGGTCGTTCTTGCTGCCCAGCTCGTTGCGCTCGGGCATGTCGAAGCCCTTCTCTTCCTTCACCGTGCGCTTCACGGTGCGCACCGGACGAATGGGCGAGAGCTCATCATCGGCGTCGATGGTGCGCACGGGCGTCGGAGTGACCGGCACCTGCGCGGGCACCACCACTCGCTGCACCTCGGCCTGCTTCACGGCGGCGCCCTGACGCGCGGCCAGGTACACGGCCACGCCGGTCAGCACGATGATGGCGGCGGCCATCGCTCCGCCGAGCATGAACACCCACTTCGCGGGCTTCTGGAGCTGCGCGAGCTGCTCGGCGGTCAGCGTCACCGCGCCGTCGTTGGCGAGCTCCCGCGAGACCATCACCGAGTCGGTCAGCTGAATCGACTGCATGGCCATCGGCGTCATGCGCGGCGCCGGAGGCACCACCATCTCGGCGACGGCGCTGGTGACCGTCGTCTGGTTCACGAGCGAGTTCATCTGCAGCGCGGGCATCTCGATGGTCGGCAGCTTGACCACGTCGGTCGCCGACACCTCGGGCACTTCCTGCGACTCGGTGCGGGCCGGGCTGCCCAACCCGCTGAGGCCCGGCTCATTGCGGCCCGGCTCATTGATGGTGGGGCTGACCTCGACGCTCGTCGGCACCAGGGCGGCGACGACGACGGTCTCGGCCACGACGGCGGCGTCGGCGGCTGCCGCGGCGCCTGGCTCGGTGGGCTCGAGCGTCATCGGCTTGCGGTTCGCGAGCGCCTCGGCGGCGGCCATCATCTCGGGCGGCAGGCGCACGGCCGGCATCTCGGGAACGGTCGGCAACATCGCTGGCGCGGGAGGCCGGGCGAACGCCATGGCGACGTCGCGCGCTGACGGGCGCTCGGCCGCGTTGGTCGACACCATGCGCACGATGATGGAGTGCCACGGATCGGGAATCGTCGTCGGGACGCGCGGCATCCACTCACCGGAGGACACCAGGTGCACCACGCCGAGGGTCGTCTGGGCAGTGGGCAGCGGCGCTCCCGCGATGGCGCACAGCACGGCGCCCAGCGAGTAGACGTCGCCCGACATCGACGAGCCCGAGCCCTTCGCGCGCTCAGGCGCCAGGTACGCGGCGGTGCGCGGCAGGTTCTGCATCAGGCGGTTCTCGCCGCGGCGGTCCGTCATGCGGTTCGCGATGACGAGGGGCATGTCCCACAGGTACGCGCGGTCGGGAGGAACGAGCAGCACCGACTCAGTCGACAGCTCTCCGTGCACCACGCCCTGGTCGTGCACCGTCGCCAGTGCGTCGGACAGCTGTGAGGCGATACGAATGACGAGGTCGATGTCGAGGCGGTCTTCGACGAGCGCCGAGAGCACCTGGCCCTCGGGGAAGTCCATGGCGACGAAGGCCGAGGTGCCGACCGAACCCGTCTGGCGGATGCGGGGCAGGCTCAGGTGGGCAGGGAGCTTCTCGCAGGCCTTCGCGGCAGCGTCGCCGTTGGCCTCGAGCGGCAGCCAGCGAACGGCCAGCCGGGACCCGGACTCGGTGTCTTCGGCGCAGTCGAGACGGCCGATGCCGTCGCACCGCAACGGCGCGCGAATCTTGATCTTTGGATCCAACTCACCCATGTCCGGCCCCCAAGAAAGCCGAGGCGTCGAGCCCCTTTTGGTCACCGGTCAACGCCCTTCAACGAGCGCTCCGGAGGACCCACCCCATACCACTCTCGCTCCTACCTGCACACCCCCCCCGGGGGCGCCCGAAACCCCCGGAAGGGCTGGATTCCAGCCGTTACCGTCATAACGCACCACGTCGAAATTCGAGGCGTTGGGCGTCGAGGTGGCGAAGACGTCATTGGGGGCTCTGACGACGAGGTTGGAGAGGCCGGGCAGGGCGGGCAGCATCGTCCACGCGGGG
>JAUXRI010000313.1 GCA_030681895.1 Myxococcales bacterium
GCCGCCGGTGCCACCGCCGGTCGCGCCGCCACCCGTGACGAAGCCACCACCGCTCGCGCCGCCGCCCGTGACGGAGCCACCACCGCTCGCGCCGCCGCCCGTGACGGAGCCACCGCCGCTCGCGCCGCCGCCCGTGACGGAGCCACCACCGCTCGCGCCGCCGCCCGTGACGGAGCCACCGCCGCTCGCGCCGCCACCCGTGACGAACCCGCCGCCGCTCGCCCCGCCACCCGTGACGAACCCGCCGCCAGTGCTGGTGCTGTTCCCCATGCATTGACCGAACTGACAGGTCGCGCCGAGCTGGCACTCGGAGCAGGTGCCGCCGTTCTTCCCGCATGCCGCGAAGCTCATGCCGGCGTGACACTGGCCAGTCGACGTGGAGCAACAGCCCTGGCAGGTGCCGGGACCGCAGGCCGGCTTCGTCGGGCCGCACGAGACGGCGAGGACGATGCCGGTCGCGAGCGAAAACAGGAAGGCGAGTGGTGAGAGCGAGCGCATGCCGCGAGCCTCGACGACGACGACGACCGTGTCACGTCAAAGGGAGGTGGCGCGCGTTGATCACTGTCAGCGGCCGCTCAACGTCCCGGCGACATCCCACCCGCCGGTCGACGCGGGCGTGACGCGGAGCACGCGGAAGCTGGCGCGCAGCGGAGGAAGCCGGGCGTCTTTGCCGCTCAACACCACCTGCATGTCGGCGCCGAGGCTCGGCTCGAGCGGCGCGCGGAACGAGAGGCCTTCGCTCGAGAGGTCGCGACCATCACCGGAGAACTCGACGCCGCTCTCGATGTCGATGATGCCGACCGAGGTGTCTTCGAGGGTGAGGCGGGTGAAGCGGCGCAGGTTCGAGGTCATCGTGGCTCCAGAGTGCTGCAGGGACGTCGCGTGATGTTACGGACGCATCGGGACCCGTCAACAAAGTGACCGGGAGCGCGCTGATCAGCCGCCTGTGGCAAGACTCCGACATGAATTCGCGATGGCTCGCCGCGGTGCCGCTCGTCGTCGTGCTCGCGTGTGGTGGAGAGAAGCCCCCTCCGTGCGCTCCAGGTGGCCGCGCCTGTGATGGGAACACGCTGATCACCTGCTCCCTCGACGGGAAGACCTTCACCGAGACGCGCTGCCTCGCGAACTTTCAGGTCTGCAGCCAGCTCACCCTCGAGTGCGTGGAGTCCCCGACGGGCCGTGGCGGCGGCGCGAGTGGGACCGGCGGTGGGCGGGCTGGCGGAAGCGCGGCGGGTGGTGGGAGCGCCACTGGTGGCGGCGTTGCAACCGGTGGCGGCGCTGCGACGGGTGGTGGCGTTGCGACCGGTGGCGGCGCTGCGACGGGTGGTGGCGTTGCGACCGGTGGCGGCGTTGCGACGGGTGGTGGCGTTGCGACCGGTGGCGGCGTTGCGACCGGTGGTGGCGTTGCGACCGGTGGTGGCGCTGCGTCCTGTACCGCGCCGTATCCAATCCAGCCGAGCCCGCCGGCGATGCCTCCGTACTCCGGCACCGTCTACGTCGACCCTGACGTCATCACCTCGAGCGACCCGACGTCGTTCCGCATGCTCACCGCCACGGGGCAGGGCATGCGCACCATCTACGACCGTCGGACGAGCGCCTTCATCACCGTCAACGCCTGGCTCTTCGACGCGCAGTTCGGCTCGACGAAGCACGTCGAGGTGCAGGTCAACCCCGAGTTCACGCAGACGCAAGCGCAGACCCACGCGACCTTCCACGCGACGGCCGTGGGGCGGCTGCCTGCGTTCGCGTTTCGCGACATCGACGCGCTGTGGATCAACGGCGGCAACTTTCCGTACGGCGGCGGCAACCGCTCCATCCTCATCCACACCGAGCAGACCGTCGTCTACGAGGCAGGCGGGTGGACCGAAGAGGCCATGCTCCACGAGAGCGGCCACACGTCATTCGACAGCTACCACGCGAGCGCGGCCCGCTGGCTCGAGGCACAGCGGGCCGACGGCGTCTCCATCAGCACCTACGGGCGCGACAACCCGACCCGCGAAGACGTCTCCGAGACGCTCAGCATGTGGTTCGCGCTGCGGTTCCGCAGCTCCCGCCTGTCGAGCGCCGACGTGCAGAAGATCAGCACCAGCATTCCGAGCCGGCTCAGCTACTACGACTGCCTCGGCTTGACCGACGCCCTGCTGCAGTAGCCGTGCGTCACTTCGCGAGCAGCAGCTCGAGCCCGTCCATCGCGGGCAGGTCGAGCTTCTCGTTCAGCGTCGCGGCCACTTTTCCTTCGGGCCGCTTCTTCGCGATGACGGCGAAGCGCACGACGTCGGCGGCCATCGCGCTGGTCGATGACGCCTTCAGCGCCGAGTCGAGGAACGTCTGCGCGCGGCCGTCGGCCACCTTTCGAAGCCCGCTCATCACCGTGCTCTTCGCGCCGCTGAGGTACGAGCCCTTGAGGTCGGCCGCCGTCGGAGCTCTCGCCGAGACCGCGCCGAGGTTCGCGCGCGCGACGGACCCATGGCCGACGCTCTCTTCGGCCGCCGTCACCTTCTGCTCGACGGGCGCGTCGGCGCCTTGCTTGATGGTGACGGTGCCGGAGAGGGTGCCGCGGTACTTCGTGCCGTCGTAGGGGACCGAGACCATCGCGAAGGCTGGCTCGTCCTTCTTGATGCGGCCGAGCTGCTCCAGACAGTACTGGTAGCTCTTGTTGTTGGAGGCGAGCTGACCGCAGTTGGAGTTCTTCGGGCCGTTGCGCGAGCAGCTCTCTTCAGCGCGCTTGTTGAACGAGAGCTTGGTGGCGCACATCTCACTCTTGAGCTGCCACTCGTGGCGGGTGCGCGTGCCCTTCTGCTCCTTCACCTCGGTCGTCAGGGAGACTTGCTCCTTCGTGGACTGGAACGAGGGCGTCGAGAGCTGCACCACCACGGGAATGTCGGCGCCCGTCGTGGCGAACTCGAGGCCCGAGCCCAGCCCGTCGGCCTTGATGCGCGCGATGACCTCGGCAGCGAGCCCATCACCTGCGAACGAGACGGTGAGCGACTCCTTGATGGCGGCCTTCGTCACCAGCGCCTTCGCGTCAGCCACGTCTTTACCCTGCCGGGCCGTGTCGCCTGCCAGCAGCGCCATCTTGCCTGCGCAGGCCAGGTACAGCGCCGCGGCTGCGGGCTCGTCCTTCACCTTCGCGGCTTCCGCCTCGTAGTCGGTCGCGATGGCGGTTCGCAGCGCGCTGAAGACCGAACGAACACGCGCGTTCTGATCAGCCATGAGGCCAGGCAGCTCCGCAGGGAACTTCGCGGCCATGAGCTCGCGGTACACCGCGACGTGTTTGCCGTCCTTCGAGTCCGTCTCGAGCTTGCTCAGGCAGACGTCGGTGTGGGGCTTCATGGCGGCGCGCTGACCGTCGTCGGTGGCCACCTCGGTCAGCCACGTCTTCGACCGCTTCAGCTCGTCGTAGTGCTTCTCGAGGCGCACCAGGCACGGCACGCCGCCGAGGCTCGTCGCTTCTTTCGTGACCTTCTCGAAGTTCGACGCGGTGGCCTTCTTCAGCTCCGCGCACGCCTGCGGCTGCAGTGCCTCGACGCCGAGTTCGGCGTTCGTCAGCTGCGAGTCGAGCGTGCTCGGGCTCCGGCACATCTGGAGCATCACCGCGGTGTCACCCTTCGCGACGGCGCGCGCGAGGCGCTCGGTCTCATTCCCCGCGAGCACCTTCTTGAGCTCGGCGCAGGCCTTGTCCTGTTGCCCGATGACGCCGCCGTGCATGTAGCCGTTGGCGAACGAGATGATGTGCGGGTTCCGGCACATCTGCTTGAGCGCGCTCGTGTCCCGGTCCTTCACGGCCGTGTCGAAGAGCTGGGTCTCTTCCCTGACGAACTCGGGCGGCAGCCAACACGCCATGAGGCCTGCGGAGTAGAGGCCTACGGCCAACGTCGTTCGATTCGCCATGTGGTGTGAGTCCCGGGGGTGAGAAGACCCGGCCTCGTACCAAGCGCAGCGGACAAAGCGAGAACCTCGGCTAGTTCCAGCGCCGCCACTCGTCTTCGTACGTGTGCACCAGCACCTGGTTGTTGAGCCGGTTCACCTCGCTGGGCACCTGGTCCATATCGGGCGGGAAGCTGAAGAGCGCGGGCATCGACTTCTCCGAGAGGAACGACAGGCCCTCGGGCAGCGGGCGCTTCGGCTCCATCGATGACGTCGACGCCATCACGTCGCCCCACTCGCCGAAGCTCGGCACCCACACGTGTTTGGGCCGCGTCGCGAAGCCGGCCGCGCGCACCGTCTCGTCGATGCACCAGAAGCTCTTTCGCGCGAACAGCGGTGACGTCGACTGAATGACGGCCACGCCGCCCTCGGCGATGTGCCGCTTCACCATCGAGTAGAACTTCGTCGTGTAGAGCTTGCCGAGCGAGAAGTTGTTCGGGTCGGGGAAGTCGATGATGACGACGTCGAACGACTCCTTGGTCTCGTCGATGAAGCGCAGCGCGTCGTCGACGGGAGCACCGATTCGAGCAGCCACGTGCTCCACAGGCCGACGAGCCCGTTGGCGACCGCTCTGGGCCTCGCACGCCGCCTTGGCACTCGACCCTTCGCTCAGTTTCCTGCGTTGTTCTTCTTTTCCGTCGTCGGCCTCATGCACCACCTTCTCCGGCGCCCTTCGCCGGCCCTCCACCGCCTCGGCCACGCCCCGTCTCCTCCCTCCGATGGCGCGTGGCTCGGCTGGCGTTGGCTCACAGGCTCCACACCAGCGCGGTCCCTCGATGAATCGCGCGCCGTGACGCAGACGGAGGCGACCGCAACGGCTGCAGCTCCCAGTGCTGACCTGCGCATGCACCAGGCACGAGGCGACGTCTGGCGCGCCGGCTTCGAGTCGTGGCTCGACGGAAGAGTCGCTCATGGAGGACTCATGGTGGAGACCGTCTGAAGACTAACTCAGACCCCCTGCTACGACGGCTTGTTCGTCCGGCAGAATGCGGGCAGCATCGCGAGCAATGCGATTGGCAAGCCGCAGAACAACAGCACTCGCGGTGGCGCTGACTTGTCAATTCCTGACGGGGTGCCTCGAGAACACCTGCTCACGAATTGATGCAGCCAACGAAGCATACTTCGCAGGAAGAACGAGCTGCCCGAACACGTGCTTTTTTACCACTTCTCTCGAGCCCGTCCACTGCGCGGGAACCAAGCGCACGTTCGACGTCGAGGCCTGCGTCAGCAAGCTGCAGGCGTGCAGCGCAGCCGACCTGAAGGTCATCGAGCGGTATGCGGCGTGTCTCGAGGGAGTTCCAGCCTGCGACGTCCAGCCAGGCAACAACACCCCAATCTGGAGGTGCAACTCCGTTCTTCTCCCCAGCGATGGCGGCGGCCAGGTCTCGGCGCTCTCAGCGACATGCACCTTCAAACAGAACGACGTGCTGAGCCGCTAGGAAACATGATGATTCTGAAGCCGCATGCTCGATCAGGGTCTGGCGATGCGAGCAAAGTGATGGGCGAGGCGCTCGACGACGGCGCGGTTCTCGGCCGCGGCGCCACGCAGCTTGCCGAGGTGTGACACAGCTCCGTCACGTCTATTCCCGTCGCCGCCAGCTCATCCTTCGCGCCCGCCAGCCAATGGCCAAACATGTCGCCGGTCAGCTCGAGGTGAAATTGAAAGCCAAAGCTGTGGAAGGAAGAGAAGCAAAGCTGAAACGGGATGAGGGGTCGAGTGTCGACGCGGCTCGAAGACCGGATGGGGCGCCGATGGCCGGCAGTCAAAAGAGGTCGTGCCAGGGCTCGGGGAGGGCTGGGCTGGGCGGTGGAGAGCGGGAGTCGGCGAGCCAGGAGGCGCTCCTCGGCGGCTGTTCGGGGGCGGAGTGCACGGCGATGACGCGGCGACGGCCACCGCAGGGGGCAGCGGAAGACGTCGATGGAGAAGGAGTGTTGGTGAAGGGCGGCCCAGTCGAGGCGAGGGGAGGCGCGTCGTTGCTGCTTCTTCGACGACGACGGTGACGTCTTCACTGGTGCTGGCGGTGGAGCAGTGACGACTGGGCGAAGTGCGGCGTGAGGTGTGTAGACGCGGTGGAAGCTGCTCCACGCAACGCCGAGTTGCGCCACCATCACTGCGGGGCTGGGAGGGTCCTCACTGTGCGTTGAGGGCCCCGAAGTCTGGCGGAGCGCTTGCGTTCAGCTCGGTGACGACATCGAGGTGCTGGCCCGCGTCGATGCTGACGACGACTGGCGTCGTCCCTGCTGGTGCCTCAAGTCGACCGTGGGCTCGCGCGACTTCATGCAATGACGCTCCATCAGCGGCTCGAAGGGCATCGACACCACCTGCTGCCGTAGCCGCTAGTTCCAGCGCCGCCACTCGTCTTCGTAGGTGTGCACCAGCACCTGATTGTTGAGCCGGTTCACCTCGCTGGGCACCTGGTCCATGTCGGGCGGGAAGCTGAAGAGCGCGGGCATCGACTTCTCCGAGAGGAACGACAGGCCCTCGGGCAGCGGGCGCTTCGGCTCCATCGACGACGTCGACGCCATCACGTAGCCCCACTCGCCGAAGCTCGGCACCCACACGTGGTAGGGCCGCGTGGCGAAGCCGGCCGCACGCACCGTCTCGTCGATGCACCAGAAGCTCTTTCGCGCGAACAGCGGCGACGTCGACTGAATGACGGCCACGCCGCCCTCGGCGATGTGCCGCTTCACCATCGAGTAGAACTTCGTCGTGTAGAGCTTGCCGAGCGAGAAGTTGTTCGGGTCGGGGAAGTCGATGATGACGACGTCGAACGACTCCTTCGTCTCGTCGATGAAGCGCAGCGCGTCGTCGTTGATGACGCGAACCTTCGGGCTCTCGAGCGAGTGCCGGTTGAGCGCCGCCAGTTCTTCGTAGTTCACGGCCAGCTTCGTCATCGCGGGGTCGAGGTCGACGAGCGTGATGGCCTCGACCTCTGGGAAGCGGAGCACCTCGCGCGCGGCCAGACCGTCGCCACCTCCCAGAATGAGCACGCGCTTCACGTCCTTCGCGGCCCGCATCGCCGGCACCACCAGCGCCTCGTGGTAGCGGTACTCGTCGACGGCGGCGAACTGCAGGTTGCCGTTCAAGAACAACGAGAAGCCCCGGTGCCCACGCGTGATGACGATGCGCTGGTACGGCGTCGACAGCGCGTGCACGACTTCATCGGCGTAGAGCTGCTCCTCGAACAGCTCGGTCAGCTGACCGCCCATCGCGAGCCCGACGAGCAGCACCACCGACACCAGCACGGCCTTGATGCGCAGCCGCGTCGTCGACGGCAACACCGACTCGAGCAGCCACGTGCTCCACAGACCGACGAGCCCGTTGAGCAGGCCGAACGCGAGCGACGTGCGTACGAGCCCCAGCTTGGGCACCAGCACGATGGGGAACAGCAACGACGCGAACAACGCGCCGAGGTAGTCGAAGGTCAACACGCGCGAGACGAGGTCCTTGAACTCGAGCTGGTCCTTCATGATGCGAAGGAGCAGCGGAATCTCGAGCCCCACCAGCGTGCCGATGACCGTCACCATGCCGTAGAGCGCGACGCGAAAAGACGCTCCCGACGAGAAGGTGGCGAAGAGGAACGGCGCCGAGATGCCGCCCACGAGGGCCACGGCCAGCTCGATCTCCACGAACCGCGTCGCCACGCCCTTGTCGATGAAGCCCGAGAGCCACGCACCGATGCCGAGCGCGAAGAGGTACACGCCGATGACGGTCGAGAACTGCGTGATGGAGTCGCCGAGCAGGTAGCTGGCGAGCGTGCCCACGATGAGCTCGTAGATGAGCCCGCAGGTCGCGATGACGAGGACGGTGAGGAAGAGCAGGGAGCGGTTCACGGCCGCCGCGTCAGACCACTTGAGGGAGGGCGTGGCAACGGCGACCTCATGACGGCTTCATGACGAAACGCGCGCGCAACGCCGCGAGACGTCGTCCGATGGCGCCATTCGGGGAACCAACCAGCCCACGATGCTGTTGGAAGAGTCATGTTCAGCCACGAACGACGTGCCTCCCGCCGCGCGCTGCTTCCGTTGATCATCATGGCGTCGGTGTTCGTCCTGCCGACCTACCGCTCGTGCTCCGACGAGCCGCTGCACAGCCCCGCGCACTTCGCGGCGAGCGACCTGCCCTCGGCGTTGTGGGTCGCGCCGTCGTTCCTCGTCGCAGGGGTGTTGGCGCTGCTGACCCTTCGCGCGCTCCGCCGCAAGGAGGTCGACCTCACGACGCGCCGACTCGGCCTGGTCGCCATCGGCGCGCTCGCGCTCTGCACCGCCGCCACCAACACGCTGATGCTCTGGCCGCTCGAGCGCGCAGACGTCCTCGCGTTGTCGGTGATGACAGTCGTGATGGCAGGCGCCGTGCTGCTGATCCGTCGGGCGCGCGGCGCGCCGGGCTGGCAGATCTGGGAGCACCTGCTCGGAGCGTTCGCGCTCGTCGTCGCCGTCTCAGGGCCCGCCGTGTTCCTCGGGCACGAGGTGTTCTTCGGCTCCGGGAAGTTCCTCGGGCCCGGGGCGTACCTCTACGTCGGCGCGGCGCTGGTGTTGCTGGTCCTGATGCTGGGCGCGAGGCGGCTCAGAGCCGCAGCTTCGTGACCGTCGTCTCACCCGCGACGATGTCGACCTCGACCGTGCTGTCGAGCCCGGCCTCGGGGTTCACCAGCCGCAACACCTGGCGGCCCGCGGGCAGCGGGAGCGCGAGCAGCGGCGTGTCTCCGAGCTTCTGTTTGCCGAGGTAGACGGTCGTCCACGGCGAGGTCTTGAGCGTCAGCTTCCCCTGTCCAGCAGGGCGCGGCTTCGTGGGCGTGGCGCTCGTCGTTGGCGTCGTCGTCGGGGTCGTCGGAGCCGGCGTCGGCTTCAGCGTGACCTCGATGACGACGCGCTCTCCGCGCCGGGGGAGCTTCACGGTGCGCGTGGCGGGCTCGTGCCCCTCGAGGCTCGCCACCAGCGCATGGTCGCCAGTCTGGAGCTCGAGCGTCAGCGGCGACTTCCCGCGTTCGACGCCGTCGAGCGTGAGGGTCGCGCCAGGAGGAGTCGAGTCGACGACCAGCACCGGCAACGGCGCGAGGTCGACTGGCTCGGCCGTCACGACCTCTGTGCTCGCGCCAGGGTTGAAGAGGATGAAGGCCGCCCCAGCAATCAAGGCCAGCAGCCCCAGCACCAGCGGGAGCACCGGCACACTGCTCGGCTTCGGAGGCGGCGTGCTTTTCGACGAGGTGCGCCGCGGCGCCGCTGACACGTTCGAGTCGGGCGGCACCGCCTTCGCCAGCCGGTGCACCGCGCCCGGCGTGAGGTCGGTCTTGAGCGCCGAGTCGATGAGCTCGCGGCGCTGGGTGATGCGCCTGGCGAACAACGTCTTCATGTACGTCACCGGGTCGGGTGACGCGTGCGTCTGCTGCAACCAGCCCTCGAGCGCCTCCTGCAACGCGCGGGCGCTCTGGTAGCGACGCTCGAGCGACGGAGCGAGCGCGGTGTCGACGATCTGCGCCAGCTCGGGGTCGAGGCCAGGCCTGCGCTCGAGCGCGCGGGGGAGCTTCCCCGTGCTGATGGACGTGAGGGTCTGCACGTCGTCGAGGTTCGGGAACAGCCGGCTGCGGGTGACGAACTCGAACAACACGATGCCGAGCGAGAACACGTCGCTGCGGCCGTCGACCGGCTCACCGCGCACCTGCTCGGGTGACATGTACGCGAACTTGCCCTTCAGCTTGCCCGAGGCCGTCGCCTGACTGGCCACCTTGGCGACGCCGAAGTCGAGCACCTTGAGGCCACCGTCGAACATCGCCATCACGTTCTGCGGAGAGATGTCGCGGTGCACGATGTTGAGCGGCTTGCCGTCGAGTCCGACGCCGGTGTGTGCCGCGTGGAGGCCCGCGGCGGCCTGCGAGATCCACTTCGCGGCGAGCGCGTCGTCGACCGGAACCCCGGCCTTCTGCCCGGCGCGGCGCACCGCCGCCAGGTTCTCACCGTCGAGGTACTCCATGACGAGGTAGAGCGAGCCGCCGACTTCTCCGAGGTCGCTGATCTGCACCACGTGCGGGTGGCTGATCTGCGCCGCCAGCCGCGCCTCAGTGAGGAACATCTCCTCCTGCTCCGGGTCGTCGAGCAGCGCGTCGAGCAGGCGCTTCACCGCCACCAGGCGCTCGAAGCCCTTCAGGCCCGAGTGCCGCGCGAGCCAGATCTCGGCCATGCCGCCCTGCGCGAGGGGCGTGAGCAACTGGTACTGGCCGATGAGCGTCCCGGGCTCCCAGGCTCTGGCCGTGTTGAGGGGCGTCTCGGGCACTGTGCGGCAGTGTGGGCAGCGTCGTGCGGGGAGTCAATTCAAGTGCACGGGGACACGTCGGATCACCACGGTGACGACGCACGAGGGAGTAGCATCGACGCTCATGTGCCGGCCGCTCGTCTCGCTCCTGCTGTGCTGCTCCATCGCGGCGGTCGCGAGCCCCAACGCGAAGCTCGACGAGGCGAAGCGGCTCATCGAGGACCTCGAGCTCGAGCAGGCGCTCAAGAGCCTCGACGCGGCCGAGGCCCTTCCGGGCAACTCGAGAGAGACCCTGGTCGAGATCGTCTCACTGCGCGGCGCGAGCCTGGCGACGCTGGGCAAGGCGAAGCCCGCGGAAGAAGCGTTTCGGGTGACGCTGTTCCTCGCGCCCGACTTCAAGCTCGTCGGTGACTACGCGCCGCGCGTGCGCACGCCGTTCTACGCAGCGCGCGACTGGGCCGCGAAGAATGGAACCCTCGAGGCGTCCGCCGACGTGCAGCAGGTGCCGGGTGCAGTGGAGACCATCGCCGTCGTCGTCAAAGCCGACGCACTCAAGCTGGCGAACAAGGTGCGCTTTCACGTGCGCGCTGGAGCGACGTGGAAGGTCGCCGACGTCGCCGTCGGGTCGGGCCGCGCGAAGCAGGCGGTGAATCAGCCCTCGGTCGAGTGGTGGGCCGAGGTGCTGTCGTCAAAGGCCGCGGTGCTGATGACGTTCGGGAGCGAGGCGGCCCCCCGCGTCGACACGGCGCCCGCAGGGAAGAAGCCCGTCGTCGTCGCCGAGACGCCGCCGATTCCGCCGAAGCCGCCGCCGCCCGTCGTGAAGGAGCCCGAGCCCGAGGTGACTCCAGTCGTCGAGGAGCAGCTCACCGAGCGCGCGCCGTCATCGCCGATGGGGCTGAAGGTGCTCTCGTTCTCCCTGATGGGCGCAGGCGCCGTCGCGGCCGGCGTGGGGATTGCGCTCGGGGTGAGCTCGAACGCGGCGCGCACGCAGTTCCTTTCGGCGGCGCGAGACTCGAACGGTCTGGTGACCGGGCTCTCGAGGCGTGACGCGCTGGCGCTCGAGGAGAAGAGCAAGACCGAGGCGGCCATCGCGAACGTGTTGTTCGTGTCGGGAGCGGCGCTCGCGGCGACGGGCGTGGTGCTGTTCGTGGTCGACCTGCAGAAGACGAAGGTCGTGATGATGCCTGCGCCCGGTGGCGTCGCGCTGGCTGGCGAGTTCTGAAGGAGCGGTCGATGTCGCGAGACGAGTCTGCAACGCAGCTGTCGCGCCGATGGCTGGCGGCGGGAGCCCTCCTCACGCTGTGGTCGTGTCAGTGCGGCGACTTCGGCATCGAGGGCACGCGCTTCGCTTGCGCCACTGATGATGACTGCGGCGCTGGCGCCAGCTGCGTGAACCGGGGGTCGGGTCTCGAGTGTGTGAGTCGTGACGGCGGGCTCGGCGGCGGCGCGGCGGCTGGCGGCACGGCAGCCGGTGGTCAGAGCGGTGGCGGGACGGCGGCGGGTGGGACCGCGGGAGGTGGCTCCGCAGCGGGTGGCTCCGCAGCGGGTGGCTCCGCAGCGGGTGGGTCCGCAGCGGGTGGCTCCGCAGCGGGTGGGTCCGCAGCTGGTGGGTCCACAGCTGGTGGCTCCGCAGCTGGTGGCTCCGCAGCGGGTGGGTCCGCAGCTGGTGGCTCCGCAGCTGGTGGTCGCGCTGGGGGATCAGCTGGAGGCGTCGCCGGTGGATCAGTGGCTGGGGGATCAGCGGGAGGCGTCGCCGGTGGATCAGTGGCCGGAGGATCAGCGGGAGGCGCCGCTGGCGGATCAGTGGCTGGGGGATCGGCAGGAGGCGCCGCCGGTGGATCAACAGCAGGCGGATCGTCAGGCGGCTTCGCGGGCGGCTTCGGCGGCGGAAGCGTCTTGCCCGTCACTCGCCTCGCATTCGCCAGTGCTCCTCAGACCATCGGGACGAGCATCTGTTCTGCCCCCATCATCGTCGAGACGCGCAACGCGCTCGATCAACCGACGCCGGTCGTCAGCAACACGACGGTCCTCTTCAACGTCGGTGGTCTGGGAACGGTCACCATCTACGCCGGTTCCGGCTGCATCGGGGCACCCGTCGCGTCGGGGGTGATTCTCACCGGGACGAGCCAGGTTCGCTTCTCGGTCAGGGCTGCGGCGCCGACGAACGCCTCGTTGAACGCGACGTCCAACCCGCTCGTTGGGGCGTCCCAGCCGCTCACGGTCTTCCAGTCGCCGACGCAGCTCGCCTTCACGGCCGTCATCGCCCAACCCCTGCGAGCAGGCGCGTGTCTCGCGGCTTCGGTCGAGGCCCGAGGGCCGACGATGATGCCACTCGCCGTGCAGAGCGACGCGACGGTGCTGCTGACGACCAACGTCCCGAACGGCTCCCTGTTCTTCAGCGATGCCCTGTGCACGCTTCAGACTCTCGCGGTGATGATTCGCAGCGGGACCTCGTCGGCGCCCGTGTACGTGAAGCCCGTCTCGGGAGTGCCGCAGGTCTTGAGCGCCACTGCTCCGTTCGGCACGGGGACGCTCTCCATTTCTCCGGTGGCCATCGTGCGACGCGGGGACTGCACGGTTCAGGGGACCCTCGAGCAATGTCCGATCGACCCGAGCCCAACGGGGCCAGTCATTCCGGCGACCCCAGGGCGCTCGTTTCTCATCACGCAGAGCATCGGAGAGCCGGGGCCGGACGCCGCGCTGCCCATCGACGTCGAGGCGCGCTGCCGCCTGCAGGGGAGCGACATCAGCTGTAACCGTCGTGGGAACGGGCTGACCAGGCATGCGCTCACGCACTTCCAGGTCGTCGAGCTGCCGACCGGGTTGTTCGTTCAGTCGGCGTCGAGCGGAAACTGCGCGGGCAGCATCAACCTGCCAGGCATGGTCGACCCGACGCGCACGTTTCTCCTCAAGTCCGTCGTCGGCACCGGTGCCACCTTCGACCAGGACGACTCGGTGTCGGTGAATCTGGCCACTTCGCTGTCGGTGACGCTCAGCTCGAACGCCTGCGAGGGCTACGACGTGCAGGCCGTGCAGTGGGACGGCGTGTCGGTGTCCCGCGGGCAGTTGTTCCCGACGGCCATTCCCCTCGGCGCCTACTCGTCATCCGTCATGCTCCCGCTCCCGTCGTCGGCGTCGACGCTGGTGCTCAGTCAGCCCTCGAATGACCTCATGGTGTTCAACGCCGGGGCGCCCTGTGCGGTGTTGGGCCGCGCCGAGGTGTTCTCTCCGACCGAGCTGCGGTTCTTCCGGGGCGCCAACCGCTTCAACTGCCTCAGCACCGCACTCCCACGAATCGCCTGGGAGCGCATCGACTTCGGCTCCCGCGCGCGCGTCTGGCCGCACACGGTGACGATGAGCATGAACACCGTTGTCTTCTCGATTCCCATCATCCAGGTCGACCCGACGCGCTCGTTCGTCCTCACCTCGAGCCAGCAACTGGGTGGCCAGGGTTCGGGTGAAGCGACCGGGATCAGCTCGTCAGAATCGACTGACAGCGCGGTGCAGACGAGGCTCATCGTGGGACCTTCCCCAGTCGTCGCGAACGCCGTCGAGGTGGTGCGCCAGGCGTCGACCTCGACCGCCGTCATCACCTTCTACGTCGTGCAGATCGACCCGTGAGCCCGCCGCCCTTCGCCGTCGGAGACCTGGTCGTGCAGTACCGGCACTTCACCACCGAGGACTTCGTCGAAGCGCAGCGGGATGACCAGACCGGCGCGGTGTGGCCGAGATTGGGCCGGCGACCGTGCTGATGGAGCTCGCCCAGGGGCGTTACTCCTCTGAGTACGACGACGCGCCCTGGAAGGACCCGGGGCATCCCGTTGGGTGGGAGACCAGCGACCTGTACCGGATGCGCTTTCCCGACGCGCCCGCGAACCAGGAGACGTTCGACCAGTACCGCCGCGTCGAGCCCGCCTCGCGCTGACGTTCACTCCCAGGGGTTGTCGTAGAGCCCGGGCTTCGGCTTCGACGGCTTCACCGCTGGGCGTCGCGGCGCGCGCAGCTTCTCGAGCACGAGGGTCAGCTCGGGGAGCTGTCGAGACATCAACACGCGCCGCTCCAGCTTCGTGAAACCCGGGGCCGTCAGCGAGAGCTGCAGCATGGCGCCCTCAGTGCCCGTCATCACGAGCGGAGTGTGACCGACGAGCAGCCCGTCGACCTCGACCTGCGCGGCGTCGGGCGTCGAAGACAGTCGCAGCTCGAGGGTGGCCGGCGTGACCGGAGCGGGCGTCGGGGCCGGCGTCGGCGTCACGGCGGGCTGGGCGAGCGCAGGCGGCTGCGATGGAGCAGGTGACGTCTCGTCGTCGCGCGACGCGAGCACCGCACCTACGAGGAGGAGACTCAGGGAGACCCCGCCGACAAGGAGCCACGCTGTGTGTCGCGGCCGCGCTGCGCCCGTGCCTGCGGCGCGACTCGCACCCGGCGTCGAAGGAGCGCGGGTCGGCGTCGGAGCCGTGTGGGCCGGCGTCGGAGCCGCGTGGGCCGGCGTCGGAGCCGCGTGGACTGGCGTCGCGAGCGGCTCGGCGTCGGAGAGAATCAACGTCGGCGTGACCGTCGCCGGTGCCTCTCGGGTGAGCCTCGGGCTCGCGGCCTCGGCATCAGGGCTTCGATGCGCCGCACTTGCCGGGCTCAGCACCGCCGTTGCGTTCACGGGCGCAGCGCGCGCGGCGGCATCGGAGCCAGGGCTTCGCCGCGCCGCGCCAGCCGGGCTCGACACCACCGTCGCGTTGACGGGCGCTGCGCGGGCGGCACCCTCGACGTCAGGGCCGTGAGGTGCCGACTCCGGCAGTTGAACCGGGGCCCCGGCTGGCAGGGTCAACGCGGCGGAGGGGTCGAGCGACCGCAGCCACTCCGAGAGCGCCTGCTCCGACACCGGCCCGTGGTTGGTCCACTGCCACTCGGCCAGCGCGTCGACGCACGCCACGCCATCGACGAACCGCTCGCTCACCTTGCGCGCCATCATGCGCCCGACCAGCGCATCGAGCCCTGCGGGCAGCGAGGGGTTGACGCTCGATGGCATCGGGTACGGCTGCTCGCTCACCAGCATCGCGAAGGCCGTGAGGTGGTCGACGTCGCCGTAGAGCCGCGTGCCCGTCAACAGCTCGAACAGCACCACGCCGAGCGCGAACACGTCAGACGCCGCGACCGCCTCGTGGAGCGCGTGCTCCGGCGCCATGTACGCTGGCTTGCCGCGCACCATGCCCACCGCTGTGTTCGTCACCCGGCCGACGGCGCGCGCGATGCCGAAGTCGAGCACCTTCACGATGCCCTCTCGGGTGACGAAGATGTTCTGCGGCGAGACGTCGCGGTGAACGATGTGGAGCGGCGCGCCGCCGACGCCCACCTTCCGATGCGCCGAGCCCAGCGCCTGCGCGCACCGGTCGACGATGGCCACCGCGAACTTCGCAGGCATCACCGCTCGCCGCGCACCGAGCGTCTTCATCAACGCCGCGAGGGTCTCGCCGACGAGCGACTCCATCACCAGGTACGGCGTGCCCTCGAACTCGTCGAATTCGTACACCTGCACGATGTTCGGGTGCGTGAGCTGTGACGCCAGCCGGGCCTCGTCGAAGAACTGGCGCTCGAGGTCTGCCGCGGCCGAGCGGTCGCCGCCGCCAGGGAACAAGATGCGCTTGAGGACGACGTCGCGGGCGAAGTCCCGGGGGCCGGTCTGCTGGGCGAGCCAGATCTCCGCCATGCCGCCACGCGCGATGACCCGTTGAAGGACCGAGCGGCCGACGTGCATCCCTGCCGCCCAGGCTCTGGGACTGCCCTGACTCATGCGCTCGAAACCGTACGCGAAGCGGGGCCGCCCTGCGCTGAATGTCAGGGGACGACGGTGAAGGTCATGCTCTCGGCGGCGCTGCCGTTCGACGTCTCGGCCCTCAGCGCGACGCCACTCTCGGCGTTGGCGATGGTCAACGCGTCGAACACGACGCCTCCGTCAGACACCCGCTTCGCCGCGCCGCCCGAGAGCCCGCCCGCCATCGTCGTGCGCACCAGCCGCACTGACACCGTGACGTCAGACGACGCGACCAGGTTGCCGTGCGCGTCTTCAGCGGCGAGCGCGACGGCCGGCGTGATGGGCAGGCCCACCCGAACCTGAGATGGCTGCACGGTGAAGCGCACGTTCGCGAGCGGCCCCGCGAGGAACGTCACGACCGGCTGCATCGAGAGCGCGACGGGCCCCGATGGCGTCGTCACCGTCGCGGTGATGGTCCTCGTCTCGGCGACGTTGGAGCGCAGCGCGAGCGTCAGCTTCCCGTCGGAGCCGGTGCTCGTTCGCCCGCTCGCGTCGACCGGCGTGCCACGGCCAGAAGCAGCCACCACGACGCCGGCTTCATTCACCGGCGCGCCCGTCGAGTCCTTGACCGTGACGATGAGCTCGATGGTGTCGCTGTTGTCGGCGACCGCCGTCGTCTTCGACACCTCGAGGGTCGAGTTCGCAGCGTCTGGCGTTCGCACGGGCATCGGCATTGGCATCGAGGTGGGCCCACAGCTCGAGAGCACGGCCAGCCCTGCGCCCACCAGAAGACGAATCATGAGCGCGACTGTCATCGAGCCGCAGCGTCGTGTCCACGCGTGAAATGCCACCTCAGGGCGCGAGCAGCACGCGGCCATCGGTCTCGAGAAACGTGAGCGCCTGCTCTCGCACAGGCGCGAAGTCCCACATCACGTTGTGGCCGTTGTAGGCGGGCACCTCGGCGGCGGGCAGGTACTTCGCCGGGTCGGCTCGCACGAAGGCACGTAGCGGCGCGGTGCCGTTGGTGGCGCCGAGCTCCGTCAACCGCAGCGCGGCGGCGAGGTCGACGCTGGTGTCGAGCGGAATGATGACGTCTCCGAGGCCTGTCTGCTGGAGCACGGCGAGGTCGCTCGATGCTCCGGCCGCGAAGTGAATCGGGTCACCCGGGTCGAAGAACGGCTGCGCGGCCGCGCGGAAGAGAGGAAACGAGGCGACGTACTCCGGCGATTCGAAGGCCAGGTTCGTCTGCCCGACGATGAGCAGGCCGATGAGGTCGTGCAGGTTCCGGCTCATCACGACGTTCGACAAGCCTCCGCCGGGCACGTTGAGCACCACGCTCGAGACGCGGTTGGACACCGGCACGAAGCCCGCGCCCATGATGGCGCCCATGGAGTTGCCGAAGTACCGCACGCGCGGCGCGACGTCGGGGGCTCCATCGCCGTCGAGGTCGAAGGTGACGGCGGCGCGCTCCACCTGCAGCAGGTCGAACGTCATCTCGCGGAAGCGGTCGCGCAACGCGGGCAGGTCGTCGACGCTGAAGAACGACGTGAAGGCGCCGCGGCTGCCGTGTTCGGGCGCGTCGATGCCGATGCAGCCCATGCCCCGCCGAGCGAGCGCCTCGGCCCACTCGAGGCAGTAGCCTTCGGTGACGCCGACGCGCGGCGTGTTGCGGCCGGCGACGCCGTGCTGCCCCATGACGACCGGCCAGCCTGCTGCAGGCTTCGGGCCTGATGGGAGCGTGAGCACGAAGCGCAGCGGCACCGTCGGCGCGAGTGACGGGTCGGCCAGCCAGTCGGCGCGAATCACGCCGCGCTCGCGCAGGTCCTTCGCGCCGAGCTCGCCGATGACGACGACGCCGACGTGGGTGACGGGCCGCGCGAAGGCGTGCTTCCCAAGCCATGGAGCGAGCCTGCTGAAGTCCGCGTCGGTGGAGCGCCACAGGCCGACGGGCCGGGTGCCGTTGTTGTCGTCGTCGACGAGGCCCTGCGCAGGAATGGTGATGGCGGGCGGGTGCGCCTCGGCCCACCGAGCGAGCGCGCGCGGCGCCGAGGTGACGTCTCCCGCGTGCTGGGGGAGGGTGAGCAACACGTCGTCGGTCTTCACGCCGAGCACGGTGGCGACCTGTGCGAGCTCGGGCTTCGTCGCAGCGAACGCAGCGCCACGACCGAAAGAGACGCCGCCGCGTGTCTTCGGGCTGCGCAGGACGACGAGGAGGCCGTCGGTTCCTTCAGGCAGAGGAACGCCGGGCCGCGCGAAGAGGAACTCCGGCGTGTCCGAGGTGAACGAGTGCCCATACGCCCCGAGCACGTCGCTCGGGTGCTGCACGGCGACGGTGCGCTCCAGCACACGCCAGCCGCTCTCCTCGCGCACCAGCCGAGCGACGCTGCCCTGCAGACTGTCGGGGTCGAGCGGCTCACTGGGCAGCAGCAACGTCGCGCCGAACGCGCTCTGCGCCGACAGCCCACGAGCCTGCGCACCGACGGCGTTGAAGTAGCCCGACGACTTCGCGGTGATGGCCTTCTTCGGGAGGAACGGCTGGAACCACTTCGGCCGCAGCGTGAGGGCGCCATCGACGAGCAGCCGCTCATCGGGGAACGGGTTGTCGAGGCTCTGCGCGTCGGTGGACCAGAGGAAGTGCGGCGGCTCGATGGAAGGGCCACAGCCGAGCAGACAGAGCGAGAGCAGCAGACTGAAGCGGAACGTCACGTCGCGATGGTGGAGGAGCGAACCCGACAACTCAACTCGCATGTCCTGGCTGTCACGGCGCTGCGACGACTAACGGAGCACCCTGCTGCACCACGCCTCGACGAAGATCGCGCAGGCCGCTCCCGTCCCACAGTCCCCGTACCAGCGGTTGCCGCTCGCGTTCGAGTTGCCCACCCGCACGCCCGCCGCACAGGTGACGTTCCCGAACAACGGCGTCGTTCCCGCGGGGCAGCTCGAGAAGTAGCAGCCGTCGAAGCTGCTTCCGCGTACCAGCCCGACGTTGAAGGTCCCCGTGACGCTCAGGTTGCCGGGCACCGAGACGTTCGTGTTCCCCAGCTGCCCGACCTTCTGCTCGACGGCCGTCACGAGGGCCTGCGTGTTCGCGTTGACCTCGTCGGCCAGGGCCGGGTCCTCGGCGCAGAAGTAGTGCAGGCCCGTGAGGTAGATGAACGAGCCGGTGCGGGGGCAGCCGGCGGCGAGGGCTTCTCTGGCGATGAAGGGCACCGCGACCAGCACGAGCGCCGCCACGAGCGCCAGGAGTCGTCTCTTCTGGGTTCGCCGCGCCGCCGCTTCAGCCGCCCGCTCCTGGAGTTGGTCGGCGAGCGCCTGTTCGACCTGCTCCAGCCGGGCCCGCAGAACGTCCACTGAGCCGCGCGATTCGTCGTTCATCGACCGACGGTATCACGGTCAGGGCAACGGGCCGATGCGTGAGAGCAGCGACGCCTTTCCGCGCGCCGCGCTGACGACCAGGTCGACGCCGAGCACGCCGACCACGAGCGCCGCGATGAAGGGCCCAGCGGTGATGGGTGCGGGAGACTCGGTGACGATGAACACGCTAAGCGTCGCGAAGAAGACGCCGAAGAGCGTGCTGACGATGCGATGGGTTCTGGACGACGCCATGGAACGAGCCCGAGCCTGCCACGGATGGACCGGTTCCTCAGCCCGCGTGCGCCATCGCCGACACCGGCTTCATGCGGGCCGCGAGGAACGCCGGGCCGATGGAGATGGCCGTCACCACGGCAGTGATGAAGCCGAGCGAGCGCAACGCCCAGAGCGCGGTGGGGATGATGATCAGCCGCTCCGACAGCAGCACGAACTGCACCTCGACCGGCAGCGGCACGCGCAGCGCCGTCACCACGAAGGCGAGGACGACGCCGAACACCGTGCCGATGAGCGTGGAGATCAACCCGAGCAGGAACCCCTCGGCCACGAACATCGCCAGCACGCTCGTGCGCTGCATGCCGATGGCGCGCAGGGTGCCAATCTCTCTCGTGCGTCCGCGCACGCTGATCCACATCACGATCATGATGCCCACTCCGATGACGGCGAGCAGCACGATGGCGAGGAAGAACGACAACGCGCTCATCAGGTCGACCGTCCACGCGACGAAGTTCACCTCGTCGTGCCAGTTGGTGATGTCGAGCTTCTGCCCGGTCCACCCCTCACGGTTGACGTTCTCGATCTTGAAGAAGAACGCGCGCGGGTCGTCGTCGAGCACCTGGTACCCGGCGGCGGTGAGCGCCTCGCGAAGGCGACCCTGCACCTCTTTGACGACCTCGAGGTCGCTGCTCGGCAGGTACACCTGGAGCGCGCCGGTGGTGTCGTCGTTGAGCTGGTAGAAGCGCTGGAGCGACGCGCCGTTCACGAAGACGAAGAACTGGCTCATCATCCCCACGTTGCGCGCGACGGCGACGACGGTGACGTCGAGCGTGTTGTTGGTGCCCCGGGGCGTCGGCGCCGAGAGCGTCACCGCATCGCCGACCCGCACGTCGAGCGTCGCGGCCTGGTCTTCGAAGAGCAGCACCGAGTTCGGCTTGCGCAGGTCCTCGAGCTTGCCCTCTTTCAGCCGAATCACCTCGGCCAGGCCCTTGTCGTCGTCGATGGTGATGCCGGTGAGGCCGAGCAGCATCGAGCTGCGGTCTCCGATGACCTTCGCGAAGCCACGCCCGCGCGGCACGATGGACGTCGCTTCAGGCACGGCCTTTCGAATCACCTCGGTGAGCGCCTTCGACTTCGTCACCACGGGCGCCGCGGCTCCGGCCGTCACCTTGAAGAAGCCGGCGACGTTCACGTGCCCGCTGGCCAGCGTGGTGGAGGACTCGATGAGCGACTGGTTCATGCCCTCGCTGACGCCGAGCATCATCACCAGCAGGGCCGACACGAAGGCGATGGCCGAGCCGAGCGCCGCCGTTCTCCGCCGGGCCTGCCACAACGACAACAACGCGATTCGCAGGAGCATCATCGGTTACTCCGTCGCCTGCATGGCCGTCACTGGCGCGACGCGGGTCGCGAGGTACGTGGGGAACAACACGGCGATGAGGCTCACCACCGCGGTGACGCTGATGGCCAGCACGATGATGCCCGCCGAGAGCTCGGGCCGCAGCACGGGGCCAGAGAAGAAGAAGTAGAGCTCGTCACGGAAGGCGGGAATGCCGCGCGCGTTCAGCCACTTCACGACGCCCGCGCCGACTGCCGCGCCCGCACCGCCGAAGGCGAGCGCCAGCACCATCGTCTCGACCAACACCATCGTCACCACGAAGGAGCGCTGCGCGCCGATGGCTCGCATGGTGCCGATGGTCTGCGTGCGCTGCAGCGTCGCGATGGTCATGCCGAGCGTGACGACGATGAGCGCGATGAAGGCGAACGCTCCGATGACGGCGAACAGCAGCAGCCGGAAGAACTCGATGAACTTGCCGAGGAAGCCCGCCGCCGAGACCCAGCTCACCGCGAACACCGAAGGGAGCGCGCCGGCGTAGAGCGCGTCGAGCGTGGTGACGTCGTCGGAGGGCAGGGTGGGCCGCTCCGGTTTGAGCGCGGCCTTGAGCGCGAGCAGCTCAGTCGTGGTGGTCGGTGACTTTCCTTCGGCGCGCTGCGACTCGAGCTCGACCACCGTCTTCAAAGCACTCGAGAGCGCGAAGGGCAGGGAACCCTTCTCGAGGAGCGCCTTCGTCTTCGTCAGCGTGTCTGCCACCACCGGCTTCCTCGTCGACGCCAGCAGCTGCTCGATGGCCAGGGCGGTCGCCTTCTGCGCCGGCTCGGAGCCGTCTTTCAGCAGCACCGCCGCGTGCAATACGACGCCGTCATCAATCTCTGCCGGGTCGAAGGTGTCCTTCTGCTTCACCACCTGCCGCGTCGAGCGCGTCTCGTCGATGGTGGTCGCGGTCGTCTCGGCGACGAGCTCGGCGTCACCACCGAACAGCGCGTCTTCAGCGCCCTCGCGGTCGACCTGCTTCGCCGCCACCTGGGCCTTGAGCTCGTCCAGCTCCGCCTTCATCTCGGCGCCAAGGAAGCCGTAGAGGTCGCGGAAGGTGACGATGTCGACGAGCGCGTTCGCGCCAGCCAGCGGAGACTTCTCGAGGCCGCGCAGCTCGAAGATGCCGTACACCTTCACCAGCACGGTGATGGTCGAGCCCGAGCGGCCGAAGCTCTTGAGGGTGATGGTGTCGCCGACGCGCGCCCGGTACAGCGACAAGAGCGGCGCGAGCTTCTCGTAGAAGAACGTGTACCGCGCGTCGAACGTCTCGTCGGTCACCGCGAAGAAGAGTGGCAACAACGCCTCGAGCGTCGACTCCTTCGAGCCGAGGTGGGCCTGCAGCAGCGACACCGCCTTCGCGGTCTCCTGGCCGTCGAGCTGGAGGATGATTTCCCGCGTCTGCGAGACGTTCTCGCGAATGAAGCGCTGCAGCTCTTTGTCGGTGGCGTCGCTGATCAACCGGCCGGCCGCGCGCGCGTCTTTCAGCTTGTCGAGGCGGCGCGCGTTCTTCAGCTTGAACAGCTCTTCCGTGAAGAACCGGGGGAGCAACACGCCACGGGTGCCCTTCGGAACGGGACCACCTTCGACGATGGCCATGCGCTTGAAGCTCTCCTGGTACGCGTCGAGGTCGGTGCCCAGACAGCGCAGGAAGAGCACGTCACCATCAGCGACCAGCGGCGCCACGCGGTTCTCGAGCAGCTCGAGGTGGCCGAACGGGTCGGCGTCGAAGTCGGCCCAGAACGCGTCGGTGCCGGCCTTCGCCAGCGCTTCCTTCTGCACCGGCTCGATGGCGCTGCCGTCGGTGAGCTCGGTCTCGCGCTTCATGTCCTGCTCCAGCACGGTGACGATGTTGCGCACGTGCTGCTTGAGGCTGTCGGCCTTCGCGCGGAACTCGTCGTCCGAGAGCTTCGGACCGTCTCCGCGCTGCACCCGGTACACGTCGCGCAGCTTCTCGAGCGTCACGTCGACGGTGTTGCCCACGCTCACCAGCGCCGATGCGCCGCCCATCGGCACCACCTTCGCGACGTTGGGCACCGCGAGCAGCTTCGCCTTGAGCGCGGGGAAGTCCTCCAGCGGCACCAGGTTCACGTCGCTGCCGTCGACCTTGCCGTAGATTTCGAGCTGGTCCTTCGAGCGAGCCGAGAAGACCTGCAGGTGGCCGGTGATGCTGTCGACGATGCTCTTGCTGAGCGAGTCGTCGAGCGTCGTGAAGACCGCGCCGCCGATGACGAGCAGCGCCGAGCCGAAGAGCAACACCAGGCCGACGAAGACGTTCAGCGCACTCGAGATGATGTTCGCGAACGCGATGCGAACGAGGACCTGCAGGTGAGAGAGCATGCGCGGCGGAAGGTAGCCGCGTGCGGTCGGGCGCACACCTCAATCATCGTCACCCGCGAATGGGCTCCAGCGGCGGGTCCTGCATCGGGGGCTGCGGCTGAGAAGGCGGAGCCTCGGGTGAGGGCGTGGGCTGCTCGATCGGTCGCTGTGGAGGGTCGTCGATGGGAATGACCGGGCGACCCGGCTCGACCGGCTCCGGGTCACGAGGACCCTGAGGAAAGGGCTGCTCGACCGGGGAGGGCGTGGGGCTGGTCTGGTTCATGTCGTCGTCGAAGAGCAAGCGGCCTGCCACGCGCTTCCCCCGAGGACAGCTACCGCGCCGCAGCCCTGCGGACGTCAAAGTGATGGGAGTCCAGGGCTGACGGCGTGCCAGAAATGAGAGCATCATGCGCTGTCCCGCGTGAAGGAGTCGTCCATGGCCACCGCCGTCAGCTTCCTGCCCAACACCGCCCGCATTCGTGAGGTCTTCGAGCGCCAGCGCGCCACCGCGTTGCGCCTTCGCACCTCGACGGCTGATCAGCGCATCGCGAAGCTCAAGAAGCTGCGCGACGCCGTCATCGCCAACTCCGAGGTCTGGTACCGGGCCGGGCACGACGACTTCAAGAAGCCCAAAGGTGAAGTCGACCTCGCCGAGATTCTTCCCGTGGTGATGGAGGCGAACGACGCCATCAAGCACCTCGCCTCGTGGATGAAGCCGACCAGCGTGATGCCGACGTTGCTGACCGCGGGGACCTCGTCGCAGGTGAAGTACGAGCCGCGCGGCCGCTGTCTGATCATCTCGCCGTGGAACTACCCGCTCAACCTCACCTTCGGTCCGCTCGTCTCGGCCATCGCCGCGGGCAACACCGCCATCATCAAGCCGTCGGAGATGACGCCGAACCTCTCGGCCGCGATGACGAAGCTGGTCGGTGAGCTCTTCACGGAGGACGAGGTCGCCATCTTCGAAGGCGAAGCGGCCGTGTCGCAGGCGCTGCTCGAGCTGCCCTTCGACCACATCTTCTTCACCGGCAGTCCCGCCATCGGCAAGGTGGTGATGGCGGCTGCGGCGAAGCACCTCACGAGCGTGACGCTGGAACTCGGCGGCAAGAGCCCCACCATCATCGACGCCACCGCCGACCTCGACCTCGCCGCGAAGAACATCATGTGGGGCAAGTTCACCAACGCAGGCCAGACGTGCATCGCGCCCGACCACATCTTCGTGCACCGCTCCGTGAAGGACGCCTTCGTCGCGAAGACGAAGGTGGTGCTCGAGAAGGCCTACGGGAAAGACGGCAGCCCGCCGAGCGAACACCTCGCGCACGTGGTGAACGCGCGGCACACGGCACGGGTCAAGGCGCTGCTGGACGACGCGAAGGCGAAGGGCGCGCGCGTGCTCTTCGGTGGGCAGGTGGACGAGAAGATCAACTCCATCGCGCCGACGCTGCTCGACGGCATCTCGCCGGATTCGAAGATCATGCAGGAGGAGATCTTCGGGCCGCTCCTGCCCCTCTTCGAGTTCGACTCGCTCGACGAGGTCATCACGAAGATCAACGCCGAGCCCAAGCCGCTGGCGCTCTACATCTACAGCAGCGACGACGCCGCGGTGGAGAAGGTGCTCGGTGAGACGAGCTCAGGCGGCGCCTGCGTCAACCACGCGGTGCTGCAGTTCGGCCATGGCAACCTGCCGTTCGGTGGCGTGAACAACTCCGGCATCGGCAACGCGCATGGGCTGTACGGCTTCCGCGCCTTCAGTCACGAGCGCGCGGTGATGCGCACGCAGCTCAAGCTCTCGCCCATGCTGCTGGGCCCCGGTCAGCTCCCGGAGCGGATCCGCAGCGTGCTCAAGTCGTTCATGAAGTGGCTGTGACGTTCCGCTCGGCGCGGGCCAGCCAGACGGCCAGCGCGATGGCGAAGAACTGAACGACCAGTCGAATCCACAGCGCGGCGACCGGCACGGCCGGCCAGAGGTCGGGCCGCACCACCATGAAGACGTGGACGATGAGGAACACCACGAGGTGGAGGACGCTCGAGACGGCTCCGAAGAACCGGGTGCGTGGGACGAGCAGGAGGATGGCGGTCAGCACTTCGGTGACGCCGCTCAACGCCACCATCACCTCGGGGGCCGGCATGAAGGGCGGCATCAGCGCGACGTAGAACGCCGGGTCGCGAAAGTGGTTCAGCCCGCCGATGCCGAAGATGAAGACGAAGAAGCCGCGCGCGAGGAGCTGCTTTCGAGACGACGGCATCGTGGACGGCTCCGGCTGTTACTGCGTGAAGAAGACCAGGCCCACCGCGACGACCGTGAGCACCGACGCCCACGTCACCGCCTCCGTCAGCACCTGCTTGCCCTGCGCGGCCAACGCGCGCTTCTCGAGCTCGTCGGTGATGTTCTGCGCTCCGGTGTCGAGGTCGCGCAGACCGCGCGACGCGAGGTTGATTCAGGTTTTTCGTCTGGCCTGGAAGTAGCCCGTCGTCGCGCCCGCGAAGGGGAGAAAGAGCAGCACGCTCCACCACGGCGACGCGCTCGTCATCATCAGGCCAGCGAGCGCGAGGACCGCGATGCCGAGGGAGATGGCGCCGAAGCGCATGCGCTTGGTGCGCTCCTTCAGGCCGATGTTCAGCAGACAGACTTCAGCAGGGGCTTCCACGCTGGCTTGACTAGTCGCGACGGCGAACTGGCGCCACGACTTCAGAGCCCGAGCGCCTCGCGCACCTGCGGACCCGTCATGTTCGTGTTCCAGACCTTGGTGCCGAAGTCGAAGCGCGCCGACGCCGCGATGTCGCCAGTCAGCACCGGGTCAAACCCTGCGTCGAGCACCAGCCCTTCGGCCTTCTTCATCGCGCGCCCGTCGTTGCCCGCGAGCGGTACGCCGATTCGGTCACCTTCGCGGTGCGCGCCTTCAGCCAGGTTCTTGAAGTGCACCGTGTTGAAGGCCTTCACGACCGACGACGTCGGCAGCTGCGCCTGCACCCAGCCGCCGGAGCCGTTGCCGAGCTTCTTCACCGCATCGACGAGCGCGCCGTCACGGTTGGGAATGAGGTTGCCCGCGTCGAGGATGAGCTTGCCGGCGAGCGGTCCCATCAGGTTCTTTGCGAGCTCGGGCATCGCGGAGAACGGCACGCCGAAGAAGACGACCTCGGCCCAGCTCGCGGTGTCTTCCACCGTGCCCGCGGTCGCCGTCGCGCCAGTCTTCGCCACCAACTCGGTCAACGTCTCAGGGTGGCGTGAGGCGTAGCGCACCTCGTGGCCGGCCTTCGCCCAGAGCACTCCGAGGGTCGAGCCCATCATTCCTGAGCCGATGATTCCGATGCGCATGTGGTGTCTCCAGCAGTCGAGAGGTGAGCACCGTAGCCGTCGGCGCGCTTGGGCGGTGCACTCGATGGAGGCGCCTGCCCGGTTTCAGGGGATGACGATGCGGCCGGGCGCGCCCTGCTCTCCGAAGACGGTGTGGCAGGCGTTGCAGTCGCCGTTGCGCTGCGGCGTCAGCATTCGGCGCTCGCGGCCCTGGTAGAGCACCGCTGCGGTGTACGGGAAGGCGAAGTTCGGCGCGACGGACTCCCAGACGCCGAAGCCGCCGCTGCTGTTGACGGCCCGGGTGTACACGACGCCGTTCGCGTCGGTGATGCGCACGCGCAGGTCGGGCAGCTCTCCCGCGTCGGCGCGGCCGGGGAAGCCGTCGCAGTCGTCTGCTTCGTGCGCGGTGGCGTACAGCGTGCCGGCGATGAGGAAGGGGTAGCCGCCGTCCTGGCCGCGCGCGGTGAAGGCGTCGTGGCAGCCGATGCAGGCGCGGCCCGAGAACATCTTCGACGCGCCCGCGCCCGACGCGATGACGTTGCCGCTGCGGTCGCCGGGGTTGTGCCAGAAGACGCCGGAGCTACAGGTGACACCGCCGTCAGTCGGCAGGCCACTCGAGCGCAGCGGCGGCGGGGAGCACGTCTTCGGCTGCGCGCCGTCGGCGACCCAGGCGGCGAAGGTGGCCTTCTCCTGGGCGGTGAGCTGGGGAACGCCAGGCGGCGGCATCGGCTTCACCGGGTCGACGATGCGTGCGAGCGCGCGTTCGGCGTATCGGGCTCCGCCGTCGGGAGGCGTGAGTCGCATCGCGTCGAGGCTGGTGAAGACGCCGTCGCCCGGGCCGGCCGCGCTGTGACACCCGACGCAGCGGGTCCAGAGAATCGTGTTCACCTCGCACGGGTCGCCGGCATCGGTCAGGCCTGCGTCCGTCGATTCACCGGCATCGGGAGAGGGGAGGTCCATCGGGCACGCTGCGAGCAGCGCCGAGGCTGAGAGAACGAGGTGTCGATGCGACATGGCGCGCTTTGTAATGACGTCAGCGCCGTTCGAACACGCTCAGTGCGTCTTCTTCGTCTCGGCCCACAGGTCGAGCTCGCGGAGGTGCGAAGTCCCCGCCGGCCCGGCTGCTTCGAAGTCAGCGCGCGCCGTCACGAGGAGCGTCTTCGCTCGAGCGACGTCGACACCGCTGTCCCACAACGCGCGCGCGAGCAGAAAACGGGTGCGGGCGTATGAGAGGGGATGGGCCGGAGTGTGCTCGCGCAACAGCAGCGCCCGCTCGAGGAAGGGGACCGCGTCGGCCGGCTTCTGCTCCTTCAACGCCACCCCGGCGAGCCCCTCGAGCGGGTCAGCGCTCAGCACGTGCTGCGGGCCCTTCACGCGCTCGCTCATCGCCAACGAGTCGCTGAAGGCGCGGCGTGCGTCGTCGAGCCGACCGAGCGCGAGCAGCACTTCGCCTCGGGAGTGAAGGTTGCCCACGACGCGCAGATGGTCGCCCTCGAGGATTCGCCCAAGAATGCGAAGCGACTCGTCGATGGTGGTGAGCGCGTCGTCGAGCCGTCCCGCGTCCAGGTACAGATGGGTGAGGTTGGTCAGCGACGTGGTGACCGCGAAGTCCGGCTTGGTGGCGGCGCCGCGGCGAATCGACAGCGCGCGCTCCTGCAGTTCGATGGCGCGCGTGAGGTCACCGGCCCCGGCGACCACCATCGCCAGGCGCCCGAGGGTCTCGGCGTTCTCCACGCTGTCGGGCGCGTACACCGCGGCCTTGATTCGAAGTGAGCGCTCGAACATCGCTCTGGCCAGCGCGTTCTTTCCCAGCCAGTGGTTCGACCAGGCGAGGTCATCGAGAACGTTTGCCACCTCGGGGTGATCAGGCCCCCACGCGCGCTCCGCCTGAGCGAGCGCCTTCTCGAAGACCTGCGACGCGGCGGTGAAGTTGCTCTCTCCGAGCCGGAAGCGGCCCACTGCGTGAAGGGAGTACGCGGCAATCTCCGGGTCGTCGCCGAGCCTCGTCAGCGCGCCTTCGGCGAGGTCGGCCCTCTCTTGCGCCAGCTTCGGTTTGTCGAGGCGCCGCCCGTAGAGGTCGACCATCAACGACCAGGCCTTCGCGGCCACCTCGAAAGAACCTGCCGCGATGCCCTTCGCCGCCGCGGCGTTCAACGCGCGCTCCGCTTCATCGAAGCGGGTGTTGGCGTGCGCGACGGTGCCCAACACCAACCAGGCTTCAGCCTGTGCACGGCGCGAGGCGAGGGGGTCGGACGACACGTCGGTGGCGAGCGTCTGCGCGCGGGCAGCCAGGCCCAGTCGAGCCAACGCGCGCGCTTCCGAGAGCTTCGCTTCGACGTCACTGCGCTCCTGCTCGGCGTCCGCGTACTCCGCTGAGGCGTCGAGGCAGGTGGTGAGAGGACGCAGGCCCGAGACCGCGACGGTGGCGCCTTTGAGAATCGAGGCATCAGCAGTGGCGAGCACGCTCGCCAGCGCGCGCAAGTCGGAGAGCCGCCGGTCGAGACACGCCGTCTGCAGCACGTACTTCGCGGTCGGCGTCTGTTGGCGAGTCCGGTGGGCTTCGCAGACGTTCTGCGACACGCCGACCCATTGCTGCGCGTAGGCGTCGAGCCGGCTCACCACTGCTTCCCCTTGCGCGGTCGAGGCGAGCGACTTCGTGAGCGCTTCGCGCCGCGCCGAATCCCACGCGCCTGCCAGTCGTGGCTCGGCCGACGCGCAGTGCCGGCTGGCGACTTCGCGCGAGACGAGGCCACCGACCGCCAGCAGCGTCGACACGCCCAGCCCACCCATGAGGAGCCACCGTCGACGACGCAGCTGCGCGTCATTGGAGAGCGCTTCGAGCAGGGCCTCCATCGACGGGAAGCGGTCGGTGGGTGAGACGGACAAGCCGCGTCGCAGGGCCGCGAAGACCCGCGCTGGAATCTGTCGCGGCGCCTGGGCCGGCAACCCGCCGACGATGGCCGCGCGAATGGACTTCAGGCTGTCGCCCTGAAACGGGAGCACGCCGACGAGGCCTTCGTAGAGCGAGACGCAGAACGAGTACTGGTCGGCACGGGCGTCGAGCGGTTTGCCGTCGTGCTGCTCGGGCGGCATGTATGCCGGTGTTCCCATCACACTGCCGGCGGCGGTGAGGTCGACGCTCCCGATGGAACGCTCAGTGGCTTCGGAGACAGGCGTGACGTTCGAGAGGCGGGCGAGCCCGAAGTCGAGCACTCGCGGGCGGCCATCGGTGCCCACGAGCACGTTGGCTGGTTTGAAGTCGCGGTGAATCAGGCCTGCCCGGTGTGCCGCCGCCAGCCCGCGCCCGGCCTGTTGGTACACGTCGAGGACCTGCTGCGTCGTGCGGCCGGGCTCCATGCACCAATCGCGGAGCGTCTGGCCGTCGATGAACTCCATCGCGACGTAGACCTGGCCTTCGTGAACGCCGACGTCGTGCACGGCCGCGACGTTCGGGTGTGCGACCTGCGCCATCGCCTGTGCTTCGCGCTGGAGCCGGGCACTTCCGTTCGACCCCGCTTCGTCGCGGTCGACGCGAAGGAGCTTGAGGGCGACCTTGCGGTCGAGCGTCGGGTCGAATGCGGCAAAGACCTCTCCCATGCCTCCAGCGCCGATGCGCTCGATGACGAGGTAGCGGCCGAAGCGTGCAGAGGCGCCAATCGCCGACTCGAGCTGGCTCCTCGGGTTGGCGAGGGTCTCAGCGAGGCGAAGCGCGTCCAGCCGCGAGGTGCAGGAGGCGCACGTGTTCAGGTGATCGGACGAGCCGCCTTCGCCGCTCGCGAGCTGGGCCAGCTGTTGGTCGTCGAGGCACCCCACGGGGCGAATATCGTTCTTTTCGTCGCGTTCGGCGCGCGCCGTGTCGAAGGCAGGTGTCAGGGCTCAGTCTTTCGCGAGGTGACGACCGCAGAACGGGCAGTAGCTGATCTGCAGTCCACCACTGCCTGCGCTTGGCGCGATGATGATGAACCACGCCTTCTGGCGCGCCCACCATTCGAGGCGGACATCGAAGAAGCAGCTCGAGGTGTGACGCTCCAGGGACTCGCAGCACGGTACGAACGTGCGTGGCACTCGGCGCGTGCCTTCCAGACAGACCGAACCATCGGGGTGGGGCGCCATCGCGCTCCTTCGCACGCAGCAGCATCGGAGAGCTGACAACGAAGCGCTGTGCCTTCGATCGTGGTGTGCTTCCAGGCATGATTTCGACGCTGAGAACGCTCACCGCGACGTTCTGTCTCTGGACCACCGCCGTCTTCGCGCAGATGCCGATCACCACGCAGCCCGACGTCCAGGTACTCCGCGGGGCCCTCGAAGCTGCACGCGCGAAGCGGCCGCTCGACTCTACTCCGCTGCTGGCGCTCAAGCAGGGGCCCATCGACGCCACGCTCGCCGACGACCTGCAGAAATTCGATTGGTACCTGCCCGGCGCCTGGTCGTTCCCCGAGAAGAAGTTCGGAGTGACCTGGTCCGACGCGGAGTGTTTTCAGTACGACCTGTACCGCTATCTGCCCGACGGCACCGAGCTCAGCTTCTCGTTCAGCATTAACCGCCTCGACGCGATGAAGATGCAGCTCACCCACGTGAACTTCACACAGCCTCCACCCACCTCGGTCGCCGTGCGAAAGGTCGGCAAGCAGACGTACTGGGAGCTCACCGCGTACGGCGTGAAAGAACTCCACCGCGTCGTCTCGTACGAGAAGGGCGTGCTGGTGCTCGACATCGGCTACGACGGCAAACCCAACTCGAAGAAGGTGAAGTTTCGTGAGGTGCGCATCGCGCTCCCTCGGCACTTCGAGTCGACCGGCAGCTGAACGTCAGGGGTCGACCTGAATCGTCTGCGAGAAGCTCCCGACCTCCTTCGGCGTCACGTCGATGTCCGCACGCCAGCTCCCCGGCGCGTCAGGCGTGAACACGACGTCGATGAACGCGGTGTTGACGAAGGTGCTGTCGGTGCAGTCGAAGGCGCTCTTCTGCTGCACCTTGAACGTCGGCGTGACCTGCGAACCCCCTCCATCGGGGCTCGTCAGGCGGCCAGCGACGCCAGCGATGAACTCCATCGGGCCGACCTTCGGGTCGCAGAACAAGTCGACCTGGAAGGGAACAGTGACGGGCGCACCGACGCGGCCCGTGACGGGTGATGCGCTCCGGAGAGAGCCCGGGCCAACGGGACTGCCGCACGCGGTGACGACCAGCACACTGAGAATCGAGAACGTTCGCATGGCGGCGACCGTATGCCGATGTCATGCCAACGGAGGGAGCCGTGAGCTGTCGAGGGACGCGTCGCGAAGGTGGCGCTGATGTCAGGGCACGCGCGTCCTGATCAGAGGGCAGCGCTCTTCCATGTCACCGCGAATCTTTCGACGAAGGTGTCGAGCGCAGCCCAGTTGGTGAAGACCTGATCCTTCGTCGAGTCGAGCTTCGAGCTCTTCGCGATGGCTTTCAGGAAGAGCCGTTTCAGGAAGCCCGCCTGCGAGAACAGGAGCGCTCCAGCCACCGGCTCGACGTGCCCTGGCGTCCACCCGGTCTCGGTGACGAAGGCGTCGAGCTGCTTCCCGAGCTGCACGACAGCGTCCGCGCGTCTCGCTTCGGTCGACTGGGCTGCCTCGACCGTCGCCTCGGTCAGGCTGACCGACAGGAACGCCGTCGGGAGCGTGTCCAGCGCGGCGCGGTGCTCCTTCACGAAACGAATCAACGCCCGGTCGTGGTGGGACGCGTGAATCGGCGACGCCAGCACTGCAGCCGAGAAGTCCGACAGCTCGAGCCGCGGGGCGCTCCGCACGTCGACGACCCTCACGTCGAGGCCGTGCTCGACCAACTGCTCACCGACGTGCTCCGCGACGTGGCGGGTGTGGCCTTCGGTGGTCGCGTAGAGGACGAGCATGGGTTTCATGACTCGTCGTCAGTGCCTCAATCGTTCCACCTCGGGAGTTCGACGAGTTGCGCTCGGCGGTTCCCGCACATCTTGCGCGTTCGCGCGGTCCGTCCGCCGCACCAGCACGGAATGCGGACCAGGGACCATCTCCAGAGAACATCCAACGACGGAAACAACGCGGGGGTTCGTCGGCTGAACGTCACTTCTGGTGACAGGACAGACACAGCTGGCTCGACGCCGTCGTCACGCGCAGCATGTACCGGTTTGGTGTGCCGTGGGGGTTGTGACACGAGGCGCACTCGACGCCTGCGGCACCGGCTGCTGGAGCGCCACCGCCTCCCGTGCCGAACACCTTCACGCCCGTCGGCCGAGCGACCCACTCGCTCAACACCACGTCGGGACCCGAGGTGATGCCGTTGTACGTCGAGGCCAGCCGGTCATACGGGTACGGCACGCCCACCGGGTGGTTGCCCGCGAGGTCGGCGCCGGTGGCGTCGGTGATGCGATAGGTGGCGTTGGTGAGCTGGCCTGCGGCGTTCACGTCAGGGCCCGTCATGGGGATGTTGGGGTTCGCCGTCGCGTCGCTCCAATAGAGCGAGCCGATGCTGACGGTGCCGTCGTGGCACGAGAGGCACTTGGCGGTCGACCCCGTCCACGTGCGCAGGTTCGTCGGGTAGCTGGTGCCGCCCGTGGTGCGCCCGCCTGCCGAGGCGACGTCGCTCCACGTGTAGTTCGAGCTCGAGATGCGATGGTTCCACAGCAGGAGCGACGCCTGCCCCTTGTGCGGCGTGTGACAGAAGACACACAGCCCGTCTTCCGGAGAGCCAGGCGCGACGCGCACGTTGTTGGTCGCGAGCTGGAAGTTGTGACGGGTGGTGACCATCGTCTGCGCAAATGAGCTCGAGCTCATCAGGACGGCGACGGCGAGGGCTGGGAGGACGACACGTGTTTTCATGGGGCTGCTCCTGTGGTGCCGGCGGGAGGTGCCGGTGGGTTCAACGACACGATGAACGCGGTGAGCTGCCACCGCTGTTCGACTGACAACGACGCTGCGAAGCCGGGCATCGGCGTTCCATCGAGGCCGGTGCTGATGGCTCTGAAGATGTCTTCGGGGCGGCGACCGCCTTTGAAGGTGTCGGCGCGGTGCAGGTTCGCGGGCGGCACCTTCTTTCCGAGGTGCGCGCCCGAGACGTAGACGAGCCCCGGAGCGGCCGGCCCATCGCCCTTGCCCTGCATGCCGTGGCAGACGAAGCACGCGCCGCCCGACATGAAGACGCCCTGGCCCGCCGGCGCCATCGAGGCGAGTTGCGCAGGCGGTGCAGGCAGGTCGACGGCGGTGCCCGGCTTCTCGGCCTTGAAGCGCGGTGAGAACGTCTTGAGGTGCGCCACCACCGCCCACACCTCGCGGTCCGAGAGGAAGGTGAACGCGGGCATGCCGACGCCCGGGCGAAACCCGCGGCGAATGGAACCGAAGAGGTCGGCGTCGAGCGGCAGCGCGCCGAGTGGCGTGGAGCGGATGATGAACTGGCCCGTGGTGAAGTCGCGCGGCGGAATCGCGAGGAACTTCCCTTCGCGGCCGACGCCATCGCCCTTTTCACCGTGACAGCCCACGCACGCGCCTCGGTACACGCGCGCGCCCAGCTCCAGCAGGTCGGGCGTCGTGGGTGGCGCGGCGCCTGGCGAAGTGGGCCACGTCGTGACGACGCGCTTCGGCGCCGCCTGTGCCTGGGCCCCGATGATGAGGAGCATCGCGACGACGCGCGCCGCTATTTCTGGTGACAAGTTCTGCATAGGGATTCCCGGGTGGTGACGTCGAACTGCCAGAGGAAGCGCGCCTTCGCGGCGTGCGGGTTGTGACAAGCGGGGCACGCGAACTCGGTGCGCTCTTTGAGCGGGTGCGGGCGCTGCTGCAGTGGATGCGAGTCGCCGTACGCGAAGCCCACCACCACGTGCCGCTCGCCGCGCTTCTCGATGTGACACGAGGTGCACAGGTCGTACGCGCGCTGCTTGAGCCAGAACGGCTCGTCGCTGCCGTGCGGGTCGTGACAGGTGGTGCATCGGCCCGCTGCCGCAGGTCCATGACGAACGGCCTTCGTCGCCATCGTCGCCTTCACGTCGAGGTGGCACGAGAAGCAGGTGTCTTGAATGGGCCAGCGCACCGCGTACCGGGTCGGCGCGCTCCGTTCGTCGTGGCACGCGAGGCACGCGCCCTGGAGCACGGGCCCGTGCATCACCTTTCGCTGCGTCACCTCTGCGTGGCAGCTCCCGCACATCGTCGCTGGCGTGACGCCCGCGTCGGGGAGCGGCGGACCCATCACGTGGCAGCCTCGGCACGTCGCCTCGACGTCGGGGCGGTGAATGGTGCCCGCGCCGAAGCCCATCGCGTCGACGCCCGGCGGCAGCGGGCCCGTCGTCAGGTAGCGGGCGATGACGGCCTCCGACTCCGCGCCTGCGTCGACGCCGGGAGCGGTGGCTGTCACCACGTTGCGGCCCGGCTTCAACGCGACGAGGCAGTGCGCCACCCGTGCGCCACCGTCGACTCCGAAGCGCGCGTCCGACGTGCAGCTCGCCTCGCCTCCATTCACCGTCAGCCGGAACGCGCCTTCTGCTTCGACGAAGACGTGCACGCGCTCCCGCGTCGTCTGCGCGACGGCACCAGGCGCCACCAGGCGCGGCGCCGCCGACAGCACGAGCGTCAGGAGCGCGACCGTCATCGCGGGTTCTCCTGTCGTTGGGTGCGGTCGTATTTGCGTTCGGCGTGACAGCCCGGCCAGCAGCTGCCGCCCGTCGTCGTCTTCTTGTAGTTGAGGAGGAACTCCCAGCCGCCGAACGGCGTGGTGGTGCGAATGTGCTTCGCGTTCTCCGAGGCGTGCACGTCGTGGCAGAGCCGGCAGGTGCGGCCTTTGTCGAACTTGTTCACGTGCCGGAAGTGCAGGTTCTCGTCGGCGTTGCGGAAACCGGTGACGCCGCCACGCAACAGCCGCATGCCGCCGTCGCTCGCCGCCCACGAGAGGTCGATCGCCGGGTCTGCGTTGCTGACGGGCTTCTCGGTGAGCTGCTTCTCCATCACCAGCCGTGCGTCGTGACAGCGGAAGCACAGGCCGTACTCTTCGAGCGCATTGGAGAACGGCGCGTACAGCGTCGAAGGGTACGAGCCCTTGAGCATGCGGAACTCGCCGGTGCCGTGCGGCTCGTGACAGTCCTGGCAGCGGCCTTCACGCACCGGGCCATGGCGCATGGTGCCGCCGTCGTGCTGGTCGAGCCACGCCTTCAGGTTCATCAATTCCTTGTCGGGCGCCTGCTGCGGCTTGTCGTGACACGTCAGGCACACCTTCTCGGGCGGCCAGTCGTGCAGCCGCTTCTCGTGGTCCGACTGGTGGGCGTCGTGACACGACACGCAGACCTTCGGGTTCTGCTTCGGGTCGAGCGCGCCGTGCTTCGTCGCCGACGCCTCGTGCTGCATGCGCTTCGAGGGGTGGCAGCGCGTGCAGGTCTCGAACACCGGCTGTCTCAGCCGCGCCTGCTCGTTCGACGCGTGTGGATCGTGGCAGTCGAGGCAGAGGCCTTCGTTCACCGGCGGGTGCAGCACCTTGAGCGTGTCGCGCGTCGAGTGGCACTGCGCACACAGCAGCTTCCCTTCGGCGAGCAGCTCGAAGGTGTGCGCCGTCTGCGAGGTGGAGACGTGACAGCCCAGGCACAGGCCGTTCTTCACGGGTGGATGCACCACCTTCTTGTTCGCCCACGCGTCGGCGTGGCAGGTGCGGCAGTCATCGCCCGGGCCGTTCGGAGCTGCCGCGAGCGCAGACGTCGCCATCAGCGCCCACGCCACCGACCAGCGCGTGGCGCGCCTCATTTGCGGTGGCAGCCGAGACACAGTTCGCTCCGTTCTTTGGGAAGTCGCAGGAAGTACGTGTTGGGCGTGCCGTGCGGGTCGTGGCACGAGACGCACTCGACGCCCGAGGTGCCGCGCAGCACGTCGAAGCCAGAGGTGTCGCTCACCAGCTTGAGGCCACGCGTGCGCGGGTCTGGCACCCACTCCGTCGAGTCGATGGGCACTGCGCGCGGCCCGAAGCCCTTGTACTCGGCGCCCGTTCCATCGAGCGGGTACGGCACCGACACCGGGTGGTTCGCCATCACCTCGGAGCTCCACATCTGCGGCGTGAACAAAGCAGGGCCGTTGCGGCCGCTTCGCATCGAGTCGGTGCCCGCGATGGGGTCGTCCTTGAGCGAGCCCGAGGCCGCGCGGTGGGTGATGTTGATGCTCGAGACGGTGCCGTCGTGACACGACAGACAACGCAGCGTGCTCCCGGCCCAGCGCAGCGCGAGCGGAGGCCCGGCGGGGTCCGCACGAACGTCGAGCGCCGTGTTCCGCCCCTTCAGCGACACGTCCCACCGCGGCCCCTTGCGCACCATCTCGAGCCGGTTCGGCACGTGACAGAGCTGGCAGAGGTCGGTGCCCTCGCTCATCGGCCGCGACATGGGCCCGAAGAAGTTGTGCATCGAGCCGTCGAGGCGTGAGGGCGCCTTGTTCATCGCGACGACCGTCTGCTGGAGCGCGAGCGCGCTCACGATGGTGAGGAGCGCGCTCATGGGTTGGGTGGCCGATAGCGGGACTTGTCCCCGTCCATCGCCTCGTCTTTGTCGTGACAGCCCGCGAAGCAGTACGGGTCACCGGCCGGCGTTCGTCCGTAGCGGGGCCGCGCCGGGTTGTCGCCGTACCAGGGGTCAGCACCTTTGCCTGGCGGGAACCGCCGCACCGTCGGCGCGAAGTTCACCAGGTGGGTCGGCGTGCCCGGCGGCAGGTTGCGGTAGTCGGTGTTCGTCGCCGCGACGTTGCTGTGCACGTTGTAGTGGCACTCGTGGCAGCTGGCGTTCGTGCGGTCGACGAGGTGCACCTGGTGCAAATTGCCGCGCCCCGCGCCGACGCCGCCTGACTGGAAGAAGTTGCTGCGACTACCGCGCAGCCTCGCCTCGTCGTGACACAGGAAGCACAGCGCGAAGTTGTTCTGGTTGTAGCCACCGAAGGGCGGCGCGTTGGCACCGACGGCAGTGCTGTAGTTCGCGCGCAGCATTCGCTGGTTCGCCGAGCCGTGCGGGCCTTTGGGACCCGATGCGCTGTTGCGCGCGCTACCCGCCGTGTTCGCGGTGGCTTCGTTGTTGTGACAGTCGGTGCACAGCACGGTCGAGAAGCGCGACATGCGGTTGCCCTGCCAATCGAGCCCGCGCAGCTGCCCATCGGGCACGTCGAGCACGTTGTTCAAGTAGGTCGAGCTGTTCCGCCCTGGCCCTGCGACGGGATGAAACGCGTCGTTGGTGGGCTGGAACTCGAGGCGCTTGTTGCTTCCCGAAGGAGGCCGCGTCGGCGCTGGCGGAATCATCGTGGCGAACGAGTCGCCATGGCAGCGGAAGCAGACCTCGTATTGCTGAAGGTCGGTGCCGGCGTTGTCGACGACGGTCGCTCCCGAAATCGAGATGCCCTTCATGCCCTCGTGCACGTTGCCGGGCAGCGCCTGCACCTGGTGCGGGTTGTGACAGTCGGCGCACTCGACGTGCTTCTGCGGGTTCAGCACCTGCTCGGGCTCCGGCAGCTTCGCGGTGAAGACGGGCTGGTGCTCGTCGAGCTTGAGGCCGAACGGGTGGCGGCTGGCCTTCGTCGCTTCGCTCTGCACGTCAGGCGCGGCGCGGCCACGGCCCGGGTCGACGCCAGTGCCGCCAGGACGGTGACACGAGAAACAGACGTTCTCTTCGCTCCACGGCAGCGGCGTCGCCGAGAGGTTCTGCGTGGTGAGGAGCTTCGTCGGCCCCTCACCGTTGTGCGGCTTGTGACAGGCGAGACAGCCGAGGTCGCCGACCGTCTGCGCGCCCGTCGCAGGGTAGGGCGCCGCGGAGGCCTCGTGCCGGCTGCCGAGCCAGCCCTGCTTCGGGTGGCAGGTGATGCAGAGCGCGCCGCGCAGGTTGCTCTTCACCAGGAACTTCGGCGTCGCGAGGTGCGGGTCGTGACACGACGTGCACTGCACCGAGTCCTTCGCGGCCGTGGTGCCGGCGTGCAGCTTCACCGCGTCGCCGTTGGGAGGCGCCACCACCTCGGGGTCGGTCGACGGAATCGGCAGCGACACCGGGTGGTCGTTGCGCAGGTCGGTGCCGAGGTTGCGCGGGCCGGCCGGCATGGTGGTGACGCCGCTCTGCATCGCGACGCTGGCGGGCCGCGTGGCCTCGAGGTTCAACAGGGAGCCGAGCGCGAGCGCGCCGTCGTGACAGGACAGACAGAGCCGGGTGGTGCCGTTGGGCCGGTTGGGTGGCGCCTCGAGCGTCGAGGAGCCGTACAGCGTGTAGAGGTTGCCGCCCGCCTGGTAGCCGAGGTCGCGGTTCCAGATGGCGCGCGACTGCGAGGCGCCGTGCGGCACGTGACAGAAGACACACACCTGCGTCTCGCTCTGCGCGCGCACCGTGTTCGTCGTCGTCGCCGAGAGGTTGTGGCGCGTGTTGCGCACGTCGGCCTGGCCGAGCACGCCCACCAGCACGAGCGAGAGGAGCGTCATCGCGCCTCCGTGACGCGCGCCGTGATTGCCGGCACGACTGGCACCGGCTCGATGACGAAGACCTGCACGCGCGCGTTCCAGGTGTCGGCGACGTAGATCCTGCCCTGCGCGTCCGAGGTGATGCCCGCAGGCAACCAGAACCGGCCGTCGGTGACGCCGCTCCCGCCGAAGACGCCGACCAGCTCGCCGCTCGTGTCGAAGCCCTGCACCACGTCGAAGGCGCCCTCGACGACCCAGAGCGTGCCGCGCGAGTCGATGGTGACGCCCTTGCTGCGCGGGAGGTCTCCGACGGTGTCGCCCAGCCCGCCGAGCGTGCCCACCACCTCGAGCTGCTCGTCGAAGTGCTGCACCCGGAAGTTCATGCTGTCGGTGACGAAGAGGTGGCCGCGCGCGTCGACGGCGACGTGGGTGGGGAAGTTGAACGCGCCGAGCGCCTCACCTCGCGCGCCGATGCGAAGCGGCGCCGCGCCCGACACCGAGACGACGTGCACGCAGTGCAGGCCCGCGTCGACGACGAAGAGGCGCCCACGCGCGGCGTCGAAGGCGAGGCCCGTGGGACGAGAGAAGACGGGGAGCTTCCACTCGAGCGGCCGTCGTTCACCCGTCTTCGCGTCGAACCCGACGAGCGTCGCGAGCGTTCCGTCGGCCACCGCGAGCATCTCTCCGACGAAGGCCACCGCGAGCGGGTTCGTCAGCCCCTCGCGCAGCTCGAGGTCCGTGCCGTCGGCGGGCAGGTAGAGCCGCACGGCGCGCACCCCAGGGTCCGTCACGGCAACGCGTCCATCTGCGGCCACGGCGACGCCGAAGGGACGGTAGAGCGCGTGCGAGGCCTCGGTGCCGGTGAGCCACTGCCAGAAGCGCGTGAAGGCGTTCTTCTCGATGCCGAGGTGCTCGGGCAGCTCCAGCGAGCCGACGAAGCGCACCTGCTGGCCCGAGGCCTTGAGCCACGTCGGGTCGTTGGGGCGGCGCTCTCCGACGCGGCGAACGGGCACGCTCGCGCACCCACTGGCGAGGGCGACGGCGACGGCGGTGGCGAAGAGCGAGCGCATGATCAGAAGTCGAAGGGCCGGGACAACGAGAGGCGAACCAGGTGCTGCGTGGTGACGAAGCCGGCGGTGTCGTTGCGCATCACGTTCCACGTGAGCTGCGACGTGAAGCGACCGACCCTCGCGGTGAGGCCGACGTTGCCGCCGTACGTCGTCAGCGGCCGCCCGCCGTCGAGCACCGTCCACGCCGCGAGGCCGCCGGCCTGCGCGTCGAAGATGGGAGAGATGGGCACCAGCGCGTTCGCCGTCACCTGCGTCACCTCACGGGCAGTGAGCGGGGGCCCGAAGCTGAAGGTCGCCGCCGGCAACACCGCGAGGCCGCGCGCGTGGCGGGCGTCGACCCCGGCGGTGCCACGGCCAATCGTGGTGTGCACGCCGGCGCCGATGGTGAAGGCCTGCTCCCGCAGCGTCGCGATGCCGCCGCTCGAGAGGTCGATGTAGTCGCGATACCCGTCGTCCCACGCGACGAGCAGGTTGAGCTCTCCGCGTGTCGGCAGGCGGACCCGGCCGTTGGCGCGAGCGTGGTGCTCGGTGCGATTTCCTCCGCGGCCCATCGGCGCCCGCACCAGCGCGAGGCGGTAGTCGAGCTGTGCGTCGAACCGCTCGAAGCCGATGGTGCCGAGCGACGCTCCAGTCTCGAACGCCCCCAGCCACCCGTCCTTCAGGCCGACGCAGTTCGCGCAGTGTTGCGCCATCGCGCCGACGGACACTCCCGGGCGAACGGGCCCGAGCGGACGGCCGTACCCGGCCCTCGCCGAACCTCCTGCCGTCGAGCCCGTCTGCGTCGTCGCGCTCGTCGTCGCGAAGCCCACGTCGCCAGAGGCCGAGAGCCGGAGCTCGTGCTGCTCGAGCGGTTGCCACGCCGCTCCCACCGCCGCTGCGCCTTGCGTGCCCGTGGCCGAGTCGAGGCGAACGTCACTGAGGCGCGCGGTGGCGTCGGTGAAGAAGCGCGCCGTCCATCGCTGTTGGTGGCCCAGCCGCACCGTGCGTTCGACCATCGAGCGCGGCGCGTTCGGCAACAGCAACACCAGCCGACTGCGGTCGACGCTCTCGGCGAGCACCGTGGTGGTGTGCTTCGGCGACGTCCACGACAGCAGCAGGTTTGCGCCCAGCCACTCACCGACGGCGGTGCGGGCCTCTTGCGTGACGCGCGCGGTGGCCGTCACCTGATGCGCGTCGAAGCTCTTGTACAGCGTCGCCGTCAGCGTTCGTCGCACGTCGCCCAGCGGCGTCGTCGTGCCGAAGCCGGTGAAGTGGTGTTGCTCGGCGTCGAGGCGAAGGCCTGGCAACACCTTGTACGGCTCGAGGTGAACGTTGGCGCCGTAGGCGAGCGACTCGCGGCCACCGAGCGTCGCGAAGGACTGCGGGCTGCCGTCGGTGAGCGTGCCCCGCACGTACAGACGCAGCGGCAGGGCGCGACGCGGGAAGAGCCCCACCGAGAGGTCGACGGTCGCGGCGCGGCCCGACATCAGCGAGCCCGAGTCACCGAAGGCGTTCACGTTCATCCCCTCGAAGCCCGCGCCCAGCAGCAGCGCGTTCGGGCCGAAGGGCGTGCCGGCGTAGTGAAGCCCGAGGTTCTCGGAGATGAGGAGCGAGCGTGTGCCCGTCGTCGCGCCGTTCGCGCCGGTCGCCTCGAACGTCTGCGCCTGGCCCTGCGCCGCCGCGAAGCCGAACACGCCGGCCTGCGCGACCGTCGCGATGCAGCACGCGCTGATGACGGCCCAGCGCACCACTCAGGCCCCCGGCGGCACCACCGCGGTGCTGTCACCGGCGGTCGTGTTCACCAGCTCGTACACCTCGACGCGGAAGTTGAGGCCGTTGGTGACGTAGATGCGGTTGTTGCCGTCGATGGCGATGCCCGCCGGGTTCGACAGGAAGCCCGGGGAGTCGCCGCGCCCGCCGAAGAAGAGCAGCAGCTTCCCGTCGCGGTTGAAGATCTGCACGACCGAGAAGAACGAGTCGACGATGTACACGTTGCCGAACGAGTCGGTGGCGATGCCCTTGGGCTTGTCGAACTGGCCGAACTGATCGCCGCGCTCGCCGTACTGCCTGACGAAGGCGCCCTCGCCAGAGAGCTCCTGCACGCGGGCATTCATGGTGTCGGCCACCAGCACCGAGCCGCCGGTGGGTGAGAGCGAGACGAAGGTGGGGAAGAAGAGCTCTCCAGGCCCGTCGCCGCGTTTGCCGAGCACCCGCAGGTGTTCGCCCGTCGAGAGCTTGTAGACGTGCACGCCGTGGCTGCCGTCGGTCGGCGTCGAGGTGTCGGTGACGAAGAGTTCGTCGCGCGCCGCGTCCACCGCGAGCCCGACGGGCCGCTCACACTCGGTGAGGTCGATTCGGCGCAGCGGCACTCCCGCGCGGGAAAAGTGCACGGCCGCCTTCATCGCGGGAATGATCACCCACGGCCGGTCGGCCTCGAGCGCCACGCCCACCGGCACGCCGCCGAGCACTTCTTTGGCGATGGTCTGCACGGTGTTGCGCTCGACGTCGAAGATGAAGAGCTGCCCGAGCGCCTGGTCGGTGACGGCCACCACTTCACCACCACGAGTCACTGCGACGCCGACGGGGTGGAAGAGGTGCACCGGTGCTTCGGCGCCTGACAGCTTGCGGAAGAACGCTCCCAGCCCTGACTCGAAGTCCGACGGGCCGCTGAGCGTCTTCACGAAGCGAATGCGCTCGGTCGCGGGGGGACCTGGCCACGCGATGTTCGCCTTGGCGGCAGTGCAACCAACCGCGATGAACGTGAAGAGGAACAGCAGCAGCCGGCGACCCATGGAGCGTGAGACTTCAAGGCGTGTGCCCCTCGCCGCACGCGCACGAACGCAGATGTTGCGGAGCACTTCGAGGCCTCATCCGGACGAAGTTCGGTGGGCCTGATCAGCCGCAGAAGGTGCGGTCGACCGTGGGGGCACTGTCGTCAGGTTCACCTGACGCTCGGGTGAACCGTCAGGTCGACCTGACACCCCGTGAGACCTCAACCGCCTGTGCGGTCTGCGGTAGGGTGCCCGGAGTGACCGCTGTCCTGCTCCTGCTGATTCACGTCAGCCCACCCAACCCGTTCCTGGCGGAGGCGCGCGTTCACTTTCAGGCGCAGGACTTTTCGAAGTGTCTGAAGCGGCTCGAGCAGGCTTCGGCGTGGAGCTCGAGCGTCGACGAAGAAGCCGAGGTGTCGTTGTACCGGGGGCTGTGCCGCTTCGGCGTTGGCGACGAACGTGGGGCCGCCGGAGACTTCGAGCACGCGCTTCGCATCTCGCCAGCCATCGCGTTGCCGGTGTGGAGCAGCCCGAGATTCCGCGACGCCTTCGCCGCCGCACGAGAACGAGTCGGGCCGCCCGTCGCGACAAGCGTTCTCCCCGTTGCTGATCCGGCGCCTCCGACGCCGCCGCTCGTCGTCGCGACTCCAGTGAGCGCGACGCCGCGCCGCATCGGCCTCATCCCGGCGCTCGTGACGGGCTCGGTGTCAGCCGTCGCGCTCGGCGTCGGAATCGGCTGTGGCATTCGGGCTCGTGCGCTCGAGGGCGAAAGTTATCGGGCCATCTTCGAGTCTGACGCGCGGGCAGCGGCGCTCGGTGCGCGCGACTTCGCGACGGGCGCGAACGCAAGCTACGCCGTGGCCGCGATGACCGTCCTCGCCGCAGGCATTCTGCTCGTCATCGAGCTCGTCGGTGCGCGATGAATCGGGCGGGCTCCGTCGCCTTCGCCCTCGCTGCCATGTTCGCCAGCTGTGTCGTCACGCCGGCTGATTGGGCCGGCCGAGCGTGTGACGCCGACCACCCCTGCTTCGACGGGCGCACCTGCCTCGAGGGTGTCTGTGCTCTCACCGCGGCGGCCGGAGGAATGGCGGGAGGCACGGCGGGAGGCGCGACAGCAGGAGGAACCGCTGGTGGCGTGACTGCAGGAGGCGGAGCAGGGGGAGGCGCGGCAGGAGGAGGAACCGCCGGTGGCATGACCGCAGGAGGAACATCGGGCGGCGGAACGAACGACGCCGGAGTCACCTGCATCACCTGGCGTCAGAGCACCGAGGGGTTTTCATCGACGCGCGTCGCGCCGGCCGCACAGGCCACCATCGACGCAACCGCCAATCGCCTCACGGCCCGCATCCCCTCGGCGTCGAACACCGCCGACTTCGCGGTCGCCCTGGTGTCACCGCCGATGCGCCGGCTGCCCTCGGGCATCGAAGGTCAGCTCGAGGGTCGTTTTCTCGTGCCCGCGGGGACTCGCCTCGATGGCCTGGTGCCCTTCGCGACGCTGCTCACCTCGTCCGGTCCGTTGGTGGAGCTCGGCTTCGACAACAACTGGGAGCTGTCGGCCTTCACCGCGAGCGGCGTGCTCCAGGCCGGTCCGCTCGACCGCCCACGCTCGAACCAGCGCTACCCGCCCGGCAGCGCGCACGTGGTGCGGGTCGCCTGGCGCGCCGGCGCTTTCCGTCGCGTGTGGATTGACGGAGTCTCGGTCTTCGATGATCCGCTCCCGGCCTCGAGCGGCCTCGACGCGCAGCTGACGTCGTTCGAGCTGGGCTTCACGAGGTACGAAGGCGGCGGACAGGATGTGATGGAGATGACGTTGACCGATTGGGTGCTCTGCGACGCGGCGACGGGAGTCATTCGATGAGCGACTTCCGACTGCGGCGCACCGAGAAGCTCGCGTCTCCCATTCTGAGGGTCGACCCCGACGGCGGGCTCCATCACATCACCTGGACCGTCCGCGTCGTCGGCGGGCCAGACCAGGGTCGCGCGCTCGAGGTGAAGCGCCCCGTCGTGGTGGGCGGCGGCGAGGCCGTCGACCTTCGTCTGACCGACTCGTCCGTCTCGGGACAGCACGTCGAGCTCGACCCGAGACCCGACGGTGTCTACGTGAAGGACCTCGGCTCGACCAACGGCACGCTCATCGGCGGCGCGCGGGTCGAGGCCGCCCTCGTCGCCAGCCAGGCCGTGATCTCGATCGGCCGCACGCTCCTCGCGCTCTCGATGACCGACGAGCGAGAAGACGGCATCGAGGGCCCCACCGAGTTCGAAGGCCTCGTCGGCGGCACTGCCGTCATGCGCAGGCTCTTCGGGCTCGTCGAGAAGCTGGCGGTGACCGAGACGCCCGTGCTCCTGCTCGGCGAGACCGGCACTGGAAAGGACGGCCTGGCGCGCGCGCTTCACCTGCGCTCGGCGCGAAAGAAGGAGCCCTTCGTCATCGTCGACTGCGGAGCCATCGCGCCGCAGCTCGTCGAGAGCGAGCTGTTCGGCCACGCTCGAGGCGCCTTCAGCGGCGCGGTGACGGACAGACCCGGCGCGTTTCTCGAAGCCGAAGGCGGCACGCTGTTCCTCGACGAGGTCGGCGAGCTGCCGCTCGAGCTCCAGCCCCGGCTGCTGCGGGCGTTGGAGGCGCGCCAGGTGAAACGTCTGGGTGAAGACCGCCCGCGCAGCGTCGACGTGCGCGTCATCGCCGCCACGCACCGCGCGCTCAACGCAGAGGTTCAGGCAGGGCGGTTCCGGCCAGACCTCTACTTCCGGCTCGCCGTCGCTGCGCTTCGGGTGCCGCCTCTGCGGGAGCGCCGCGAAGACATTCCATTGCTGGTGCGCGCGCTCCTCGTTCAGCTTGGCCGTGAGTCCTTCGAGCTCAGCAGCGAGCTGATCACCCGGCTCTCGTCGTACGACTGGCCGGGCAACGTGCGAGAGCTCCGCAACGTCGTCGCGCGCGCGGTGGTGAGTGACGAGGTGTCACTCGAGCACGTGCTGAACCCTGCTCCGCCCGGTACGCCGGTGCCGAGCAAGCCGCCTGCGTCATCCACGCTCGAGGTGCCGTTCAAAGAGGCCAAGGAGCGCCTCGTCGACAACTTCACCCGCGAGTACCTCACCGCGCTCCAGCAGAAGCACGGCGGCAACGTGACGCAGATGGCGCGCGCGTCGGGGCTCGCGAGGACGTACCTGCACGACCTGCTCGCGAGGCACGGACTTCGCGGTTCCGACACCTGACGCGCCTGTGGTTGGCCGAGACGTCGTTCAGGGATGGGTGTCGAACACGCACGTGCCCGCCGGCTGTCGCGCGTGTGTCTGGTCGGGACGTCGTTCACGGGTGCACGTTGATCAGGCACGGGCTTCGCGGATCCGACAGCTGCGGCGTGTGCCTGGCCGAGACGTCGCTCACGGGTGCGTGTCGAACACACGTGCTCCGTTGATCCGAGCTGACGCGCGTGTGCCTGGCTGAGCCGTCGTTCACGGGTGCGTGTCGAGCACCTACGGGCTTCGCGGACCCGACAGCTGACGCGCGTCGCGCCCGTCCTTCAGGGCTGCGCGCCGAGCACGTCGAGCAGGTCGACCCGAAGCTGCTGCTCCGAGCCTGACTTCACGATGACGTCACGCGTCGTCGTCACGCCCAGCTCGGGGTTCGTGAGGCGCAGGTGGTGAGGGCCTGGTGACAGCGAGAGCGGCGCGAGCGGCGTCGGACCCATCGCCTTCCCGTCGACGTCGACGTTGGCCCACGGAATGACCCGCAGCAGCAGCGTGCCCGGCTTCGACGTGAGCGACGGCCGTGCAGACGGTGGCGGACCGGCGACTGGAGGCGCTGACGACGGTGGCGGCGCGGGTGGTGCTGCAGTGACCGGCAACGGCGTCGCGACCGGTGCTGCAGCTCGGGCCTCGGCGCGCACTGGCGGTGGGTCCTCCGCGAGAGGCGCCGGCACCTCACGCCGCGACACGGCCATCACGGCCACCGTGGAGAGGACGAGTGCGATGAGGCCGGGGACGAGCCGCCGCCGGGTCGAGACGGGCGCCGGAGCCACGTCGGCGACGCCGGTGAGCACGGCGGTGCGCCTCGGCGGCGTCGTCTCGGCCTCGTCATCGTCTGCGGTGTCGAAGGTCTCGACCAGTACCTGCGCGAGCACCGTCGGCGTGACGTGGTCGCCGGCGGCGCGCGCGACCTCGTCCAGCGCGTCCGCGAAGCTCGCCGCGGTCGCGTAGCGCTTCGACGGGTCGGGCTCGAGCGCGCGCGTCACCACTGCCTGGAGCGACGACGACACGCCCTCGAGCGACGGCGCGGGCCCCGCGGCGCGACCCGTCAGACACTCGACCAGCACCACTGCGGTCGAATACAGGTCGCTGGCCACCGAGGGCTTCAGCCCGTCGAGGACCTCGGGTGCGATGTAGCCCTCTTTTCCTGCTCTGCGCCCGCGCACCCCGGCCAGGCCGAAGTCGACCAGCTTCACGGCGCCGTCCCACGAGAGCAGCACGTTCTCGGGCGAGACGTCGCGGTGGAGGACGTGCAACGCGGCCCCCCGCTCATCTCGGGCTTCGTGCGCGTGCTGCAACGCGCGGAGCACATGCGAGACGATGGACAGCGACACCGCGGCGCCGAGCGGACCGCGCGCCTTCACCACCTCGCGCAGGCTCCTCCCTCGCACGTACTCCATCGCGAGGAAGTACTCGCCGCCGTCTTCGACGAGCTCGAAGACCTGCGCGACGTTCGGGTGAGACAGCGCAGCGCAGACGCGCGCCTCGACCAGGAAGACGTCGAGGAACGACTGATCAGCGGCGAGGTGTGGATGCAACGTCTTGAGCACCACCCGCTTCGTGAAGCCCGCAGGGCCGTCGGTGCGCGCGAGCAACACCAGCCCCATGCCGCCCTCGGCCAACTGGCGCAGTACGCGGTAGCGACCAACGATGCGGCCCTCGAGTGTCACCGCTTCGACAGTAGCCGAACTGCAGCGCCGCACTGTCAGGACGACCTGACAGTCAGGGTGCACGTCATGCCCGCCATCAGCAGCGATGACGTTCGCAAACTCTGCGCTTGAGAAGAAGTCGCGCGCGCGACGTCATGAGAGCACGCAGGCACGACCTGAATTCGCGCGCGGCGCTCGCGTGCGACACGGATGGAGATGACTGAATGAAACGTCTGATCACGATGGTGGTGGCATTGATCTCTGGCGCAGCGCTGGCTGGCGGCTTCGAGCTCAAGGGCGACGCAGCGAAGGGTGAAGCTCAGTACAAGGCGATGTGCGTCGCGTGCCACGGGGAGAAGGGCGATGGGAACGGTCCCGCCGGGGCCGCGCTCACACCGAAGCCGACCAACTTCGCGGCACCTGACGCGGCCGCGCGGCTCACCGACGAGTACACGTACAAGGTGATCAAAGAAGGCGGCGCTGCGGTCGGCAAGTCGCCGCTCATGGTGTCGTGGGCGGGCTCGATGAAGGACGACGAGCTGCGCAACGTCGCCGCGTACGTGCTCAAGCTGAAGGGCCCGGCCGCACCCGCGAAGAAGAAGTAGTCGTCGGCTTCCCGTCGCGACCGGCGGCGGGCAGGGCTCTCGGGCGAACCGAAGACGATTCGATTCGCTCGAGGCTCCCATCGACGCCACCCATCACCTTCGAGTGCGTTTCACCCCGAGCTCCGGGTACGCGCGCAGGAACATGTCGACGTGCTCGACGAAGAACGCCTTCAGCTCGAGCGGCCGGCAGGTGTTCCCCGACAACGAGTCTTGATGAAAGAGCGCGAGCACCACCGGTGAGAGGAACTGGAGCGCGGCGTACCGCTCGTTGAGGGCCCCCAGGTCCTTCAGCTCGACGTGGCGCCGCAGGAGCGTCTCCACCGTACCCAGCAGCGGCTCGAGCAGGTGATTCACGTAGGTGGGTCCGAGCGCGCGCGTCGAGAGGCCGCCCGCGAGCGACGACGCCTGAATCACGCCGACGCCGTGTTTGAACCACGCCTCTTCGAGCCGCTTCAGATACCCGAGCAACGACGCGCGCACGTCACCTGGAATCGGCGTCGACGCCATCGCGAGGTAGGGCGCCGCGTCGATGTGTTGGCTCTCCATCACCGCAGTCAGCACGCCCTCGCGGTCCCCGAAGTAGTGCTTGAGCGTCGCGACGGAGGAGTCGGCCGCCGTGGCCAGCTCCCGCAACGAGGCGCGCAGACCGTCGGGCTTCATCACCCGGGTCCGCACCTTCCTCGCCAGCGCCAGCCGCGCGTCGTCGTAGTCGGCGTTTCTGGAGCCACGGGTGCGCGCCACGGTGAAACAATTAATTGGCCCGTGCGTGCTACGCAATAGTCCCTCGATGCAGAGGGGCTTCAGAGTCGCTTGCGGACGCCAGATGCCCTCTTTATTGAGTCTCTCAATCGTGAATCGAAAAGCTGCAGCACAGATGATGGGGTGGGCGGTCGCGCTGGTCGCCTCGGTGAGCGCTGCGCAGCCACTGTCCGCGTTCCTCGAGGCTGCCGAGCAGCACAACGTCGACGAACGCCTCGCCGTCCAGGCCACCACCTCGGCGCAGGCGAGCTTCGGGCAGCAGTGGGGCGGCCTGCTGCCGTCCCTGTCGGCGAACGGCGGTTACACCCGCAACCAGTTCTCGGCGGTCATCGACATTCCCAGCGGGCAGAACACCTCGACGAAGGTCACCATCATTCCGCAGGACCAGCTCGAGGCGAGCTTCAGGGCCGAGGTGCCGCTCATCGACGTCTCGCGCTGGATGAAGGTGGCGGCCGCGTCTGCCGGCGCCGATGCCGCCACGTCTCGAGAGGCGCTGACCCGCGACCAGGTTCGCCGCCAGGTCGTCACGGCCTTCTACAACTTCGCTGGAGCCCAGGCGCTCGTCGACTCGGCCCGAAGGTCGCTCGGGGTCTCCGAGGCGCAGCTCACGCAGCAGACCGACCGTCGCGCGGCGGGCGTGGCGTCCGAGCTCGAGGTGGTGCGGGCCAGCTCCGAGGTCGAGCGCAACCGGCAGCTCGTCGCCGACGCCGAGGCGATGCTCGCCAATTCCCGCCGCGCGCTGCGCACGTTGAGCGGCCTCGAGCCGCGCGGCGATGGCGCCATGCCGTCCGACGACCTGCACGCCGAGGCCCCGCTCGCCGACCTCGAGGCCCGCATCGGCGCGTTGCCTGCCGTCGTCGCCGCCTCGAGGGACGCAGACGTCGCTGCGACGAACTCCTCCGCCGCGACGACCTCGCTCATCCCCACCATCAACGCGCAGTTCACCCAGCGCTTCACCAACGCGACCGGCTTCCAGAACCAGGTGGCCGCGTGGAACGCCGGCCTCACCTTCGCGTGGCGGGCCGACGTCGGCACGGTGCAGGGCCTGCGGGTCGTCAGCGCTGCAGAGCAGACCGCGTTGCTCACTGCCGAGAAGACGAGGCTCGCAGCGGCTGATCAGGTGCACTCCGACTGGCAGCGCGTCACCGCCGCCATCACCAAGGTGAAGGCCGCGAAGGCGCAGGTGGCGTCGGCGACGCGCGCACAGTCACTCGCGAAGGAGCGCAACGCCGCCGGTGTCGCCACGCAGCTCGACGTCATTCAGGCAGACCGCGACCTCTTCTCTGCCGAGGTCAACGACATCACCGCGCGGCTCGACCTCGCCAGCGCGCGCGCCTCACTCAAGCTGTCCGCTGGTTTTCCCCTGGAGACGCCATGAGCGCCGAAGCCGTCGAGGTCGAAGGCCGCCGTCGCGCGCTCGGAGGCCGCACCATCGCGCAGCCGGTGAAGACCCGCGCCTCGGCGTTCGGTCGCGCGCGCACGATGGCCGGCATCGGCATCAAGATGATGTTCTTCGACAAGCTCAAGCTCGCGGGCACGCTCTTCGGCGTCGTCTTCGCGGTGCTGCTCGGCAACTTCCAGGCCGGCACCTTCCTCGCGCTGCTCGGCAAGAACCGCATGTTCGTCGAGAACGCGAAGGTCGACGTATGGATTGCGCCGCCTGGCACGCGACAGTTCCAGTCTGGCAAGCCGCTCAATGACTCACAGCTCAACCGCGCGCGCGCGACCCCCGGAGTCGCCTGGGCCGAGCCGCTCGTGTTGCAGGCCGCGAGCCTGGTGCTCCCCAGCGGCGGCAGCGAGCCCGTGTCACTCGTTGGTACGCGCAGCCCGCGCTTCGTCGGCGGCCCGTGGAACCTCGTGAAGGGCGACCTCAACTCCCTGCTCACGCCCAACGGCGTCATCTTCGAAGACTCGGAGCGCGAGAAGTTCGGCGGCTTGAACCTCGGCACCATGCGCGAGCTGTCTGGCCACAAGGTGCAGGCCGTCGGCTTCACGTGGGGCCTGTTGCCCTTCGCGCCGGCCTACGCGTTCGCCGAGCAGGAGCTGGCGCGCGAGATTCTGAAGGTCGGGCCCGACAAACACACCTTCATCATGGTGGGCGTGGAGCCGGGCGTCGACGCGACCGTCGTGCGTGCCCGCCTGCAGGACGTGCTCACCGACACCAAGGTGATGACGCGCGACGAGTACATGAAGGAGATCCTCACCTACATCATCACGGCGACGCAGATTGGCCTGTCCTTCGGCCTGTCGACCTTCATGGGCGTGCTCGTCGGGATGATCACCGTCGCCCTCTCGATGTTCTCGTCGGTCATCGACAACATGCGCCAGTTCGGAACGCTCAAGGCCATCGGCTCCCGCACCGTCGACCTCGCGCTGCTGCTCTTCACGCAGGCCATCATCTACGGCGTGCTCGGCAGCCTCATCGGGCTCGGTGCCGTGTCGGGGATGGTGCAGGGCATGCGGAACCCGCAGTTGACGCCGGTGCTGCTCCCCGAGGCGTTCGGCATCACCACCGTCGCGATGGTGCTGGTCTGTCTCGCCGCGTCGCTGCTCGCGCTGATCCGCCTCTCCCGCATCGAGCCGGCCATGGTGTTCCGATGAGCGCGTCCATCGCAGTGGTGCCGGCGCTGCCTCCGGCCATCGAGATCAAGGGCCTCACCAAGACCTACGGCTCGGGCGCGCTCGCCTTCCAGGCGCTCAAGGGCATCGACATGCGCGTCGAGGCTGGCGAGTTCATGATGCTCATCGGCCCCTCAGGCAGCGGCAAGACGACGCTCTTGTCGATTCTCGGGTGCGTGCTGCAGCCAACCGAAGGCACCGCGTTGCTCTTCGGTGACGCGATTCACGGCCGCAAGGAGTCGGAGCTTCCGCGCCTGCGCCTCGAGTACATCGGCTTCATCTTCCAGGGTCACAACCTGATGAACGCCCTCACCGCGGAAGAGAACATCGCGGTGCCGCTCGAGCTGCGTGGCTATTCGCACCGCGCGGCGCTCGTCGAAGCGCGCGAAACGCTCACCGCGGTCGGCCTGAAGGACAAGTTCAAGAAGCGCCCCGAAGAGTTGTCGGGTGGCCAACGTCAACGCGTCGCCGTCGCGCGCGCGGTCGCCGGCAAGCCGCCGCTCATCCTCGCCGACGAGCCCACCGCCAGCCTCGACGCCGAGTCAGGCATGCAGGTGACGGAGCTGCTCAAGAACCTGTGCAGCGAGCGCGGCCACACCGTCATCTGCGTCACGCACGACAACCGCATCTACCACCTGGCCGATCGCAAGACCTTCATCGAAGACGGGCGCATTGTCCGTGAAGACGAAGCGCACTGACGCACCGCACGCGGAGCACACATGCTGAAGAAGCTCGGAACCGTATTGTTCGTGTTGATGCTGGGCACCTGCGGCGCGCAGATGGTTCGTGCCGCGCGCGCAGGCCCCCTCGTCACGCCCATTCAGAAGGACGTGCTCAAGGCCGACCGCGAGCTGGCCAACGCCACCGGAAAGGACGTGAAGGCGCCGCTGCCCGAGAAGGGCGACCTCATCGGCGGAAACGGCGTGGTGGAGCCTGCGCAGCGCGAGACGAAGGTGGCCGGTCAGGTGACCGCCGTCATCACGCAGGTGCTCGCGAAGGAAGGCCAGCTGGTGAAGCAGGGCGACCTGCTCGTGCAGTTGGACAACGGCGTCGAGCTCGCGGCGCTCCAGTCGGCTGAGGCTGACGTCGCGGCCGAACGCGCGACGCTCTCACGCACCACGAAGGGCCTGCGCATCGAAGACCGCGACGCGGTGAACGCCGAGGCCCAGGCCGCGAAGGCGCGCGCCGAGCTGTCGTCGGGAGTCCTCGGTCGCACCGAGCAGCTCGCGAAGACTGGCGCGGCCACGGCCGACGAGCTCGAGCGCGCCCGTCGTCAGGCCCAGCAGGACGCCGCCACCTTCAAGGCCACCGATGCCCGCCTGCGCGCCGCCGAAGCCGGGAGCCGCGGAGAAGACATCGCCTTCCAGCGCGCCCGACTGCTCGCTGCCGAAGCCCGCCTCGCGCAGGCGAAGGCCCAGCTCGAGCGCCTGGCGATTCGTGCGCCGCTCGATGGAGAGGTGCTCCAGGTGAAGGTGCGGGAAGGCGAGCTGTACACGTTCCAGGGCACCGAGCCGCTCGTGGTGATGGGTGACACGCGCACGCTGCGGGTCCGCATGGACGTCGATGAGCGCGACGTCGCCCGTGTCGTCAACGGCGCCACTGCGTACGTCACCGCCGACGCGTTCGGCGCGACGAAGTTCCCCGGGAAGGTCGTCGAGGTGAGCCGCCGCTTCGGACGAAAGAACATTCGCACCGACGACCCGGTCGAGAAGAACGACACCAAGATTCTCGAGGTCGTCATTCAGCTCGACTCGAACGAGAAGCTGGTGCCCGGCCAGCGCGTGACGAGTTTCATCGCCGTCAGCCCGAAGTCCTGAACGACGCGCGCGCGTCGGGCCGTCGGGCCGTCGTGCCGCGTTCGGTCGGGCCCGGCGCTGGAGCCGCTGAGTCGGACCTCGCGTACCGGGACGGCTCAGGAGCGCCGAACTGCGCGTTGAGCTCCTCGTCCCACAGGCGATGAGCGTGTTGATGCCGGGCTTCACCGCCTACGCGCTCGGCGGCGTCGACGCGGTGCTCTCTGGCGGAGTCGACCCATACGTCGGCGTGGGCGTCGGCTGGGACCACAACATCTTCGCGCCCATCGGCGGCAAGACGGGCGAAGGAAAGTCTCAGAGCGGAGGAAGTGGCTGGTCTGGTTCCGGGCTCGGTGGCCTGGGAAACGGCCTCGCGTACATCGTCATCCCGTTGGTGGCAGTGGCCGTCGCGGTGGTCGCCGTCATCGGGTTCATCTGCGCCGGCCGCGTCGAGTTCCGCTATCACGCGGGCTCGTCACGCAACGCGCTGCCGCTGAGCGCCCCCGTACCGACCGTGTCCGTACTCCTCGGCTACGGCATCTGAGGGCGACACCCGCCCGCTGCGGTCCGCGTGGACATGGGTGAGCGTGAGTCTCTGGCGCGGTGGTCAACGTCGTCGTGCTTTGGCTCTCACGCGTGGTGTGGAAGTCTGGTCACCTCACCCCCCCACACTCAGGAGTCCTCATGAAGAAGATGGTGCTCGTCGCCGTGGTGTCTGCGTTCGCTGGAGTCTTCGCCACCACCGCCTTCGCCGAGAAGCAGCCGCTGATGCGCAACGCCCTCGAGAAGCTGGAAGACGCGCGGAAGAACCTCGAGAACGCCACCGCCGACAAGGGCGGTCACCGCGTGAAGGCGCTCGGGCTCGTCAACGATGCCATCAAGGAAGTGAAGGCCGGCATCGAGTTCGACAACAAGAACTGACGCCGACTCACTCGCCGCCGGAGTCATCCGGCGCGTCGACCATCGCGGAGAGGAAGAGGCTGTAGGTCAGCTGTGCGACCGGCCGTCCTTCTCTCCGCGCTTGTCGTCTCAAGGCTGCGGGCAGTGAGCAGCGGCTCTGGTCCTTCGGGTCCTCCAGCTGCGCGTAGCCCCGGCTGGAGTAGCCGACGACCTTCCACCCATGAACGCCGAGCGCGCTCGTCAGGTCGACGGTGAGCTGGTGGTGCAGGGCTCGGTCGAGCGACGAAGGCTCTGACGCCGGCGCGGGGTTCACCCACTGGCCGTCGACGGCTCGCCAGCCGCGCCGCTCGAGGTAGCTCACCTTGCGGGCGCGCCCGAGGCCTCCGACGTGTCGTTCGAGTCGCATGCGGCTCGCGAGACTGGCGCGTCGCTCCGGAACCCTGGCCTCAGCGCGTCTCGAGCCAGGCGACGAGGTCGTCGAGCTCGGCTGGCTCCAGCTGCCCGACGTCGCCATGGTCCGTTCCGCCGCACGTGGTGTCGGTGAAGCGCTGGCGCAGGGTCTTCGCGCAGCCGTCATGCATCCACGGGCCGCGGCGGGCGAGGCCGACGAGCGAGGGGACCTGCAGCGCTTCGATTCGGCCGATGGTGGTGGTCGCGTTCGAGCCCAGCTTGTCGCCGGCGTGGCAGGCGTCGCAGCCCGCCTTCTCGAACGCAGCGCGGCCGGCCACCACAGGCGCAGGCACCATGCGGGTGGGCGCCTTCGGGGCAGAGAGGCCGTCGAGGAACCGGCCGAGGTCGTCGACGGCGGCGCTCGAGGGCATGGTGCCGCCCATTCTGCTGACGAAGGTCTCCTGCATGACGGCCGAGAGCGAGGTGAGGTCGCCCTTCCAGTGGAACGGCGCCGTCGCGAGCAGGCCGCCCGAGAGCTGCTGGGTGCGACGCACGGTGCCGCCGACCTTCCACACGTGGCCGTCTTCGTGGCCTTCGGGGTGACACGACGCGCAGGCGATGGCGCCGGTGGCGGTGTGGAAGAGGCGGTGGCCGAGCGGGTCGAGCTGGTCGGTCGTCAGGATGAGCCGGGTCGACTCGGCGCCGCTCCTGTTGCGAATGACGAGCGCGTGGGGCACCCGGTAGTGAACGAGGAGCTCGCCGGTCGGCGTGAAGGCGACGCCCATGGGCTGCTCGAGCGGGAGTTGCTGGCCCTGCACCTTCGGCGGTTGGTTCGTCGGGCCACAGCGGGTCACGGCCGCAGGCGTCGACACGTCGACCGTGGTGAGCTCGTGGTTGCCGGCGCTCGCCACCACCAGCACGTCTCCGGCGGGCGACAAGGCGGCGTCGACTGGCAGCACGCCCGGCACTTCGAAGGTCCTCGTGGTGCCCTGGGAGAAGACCGTCACGCCGCTGCGAATCACCGGCTCGGGGCAGGGTGACGCCGTCGTCGACGAGCCACCGTACGGACTGGAGGGGGAGGGCATGCCCGGCGTTGGCGTCGGCCGCGCGAGGGGCACGTCGCCGGTGCGCTCGAGCTGGTGCACCATCACGATGGCACCCGACGGCGCGGCGAGCGTGCGCCAGGCGACCTGCGGCTCGAAGCCCGTGACGGCCGAGGTGCTGACGTCAGGAGGCCGCTGCAGCGTCGCGGTCGCGACGTCGAGCAGCTCGGCCGAACGGAAGGCGCTGACGAAGGTGCCCGCGGTGGTCGTCACCACGTCGCGGCCCTCGAGGCCCAGCACCTCGGTGGTGCTCTCTCCGGTGCTCGAGAGCGTGACGAGCTCTCCCGTCGCGCACGCCACCAGCACCTGGCCGGGCGCGCTGCGGCTCACGCCACGGGGCTCGGGGCAGACCGCGAACTCGTTCAGGATCGTCCCATTCGTCTGGTCGATGAAGGCCACCTTGCCGGTGCCTCGAAGCGCGACGGCGAAGTGTCCCGCGCCGTCATCGGCTGCGCGCACGGGCACGCTGCCTTCGGTCAGCTCGACGCGCGAGTCGACCCGCGTGCTCGAGAGGTTCACCAGGTAGAGCCGGTCGCGGTCGGGGTCGCTGACCAGCACGGTCTTGCCGTCCGTCGAGACGGTGACGGTGCCTCCGTAGAGAGGTTGCGGCGCGCGGGCGGCTCGGGCGGTTGCGCCGCCGACCCCCGTGCTCTTCGTCGGCTCTGGCTCAGGGGTGCACCGAACGAAGGCGACGGCGAGGAGGGCGATCAGGAGCGCGCGCATGAACCCTCGAGTCTGTCCGGTCGGGGCGCCAGCGTCGAGGTGCCCCTCGGCCTACCTGCACCTACGTCGGTGGTGCGGTCGGGCTGAGGTGTATGGTCCGCGGCATGGCAGCGAAGAAGCCTCCCGCGAAGCGCCCGGTCTTCACTCGCGACGAGATGTCCACGGGCAAAGGTTCGAAGTTGGTGCGTCGCGCCGCGACGGCGTTGTCGTCGGTCGGCACGGGCTCGTTCCCGATGCTCAAGGTCGACACCATGAAGCCGAAGCCGCCCGATGCGGTGCGCGACGAGATTCGGTTTCGGGAGCGCGCCGCGAACGCTGCCATCGCCGGCCCGGTGCTCGCGAAGCAGAAGGCTGCGCCTGCCGACCTGTTCGCCAGGCAGAAGATGAAGGAAGCCGAAGCCAACCTTCCTGACTGGGATGCCGAGGGCTTCGATGACGAGGTGTACCCGGAGGACGAGGTGGCCGAAGAGGTCGACCCCGACAAGACGGACCCGGGTGTCGACAAGCCGTGACGGTAGCGCCGCTGGCATGGCGGGTGCTCAGAGCGGCCGGATGATCCGACGGACTGCCACTTTCCTCGCAGTGACGTGCGCGTTGGCCTGCGGACCGGCAGGCGTGCCCGGTGAGTTCGACCTTCGGCCTGTGACGTTGGCGCCGTGCGCACTCAGTCCCGTGGTGCCGGCGCGCGTGCAGCAGGGAGAGGTGGTGCGTATTCCTCTGTCGCCCTCGCGCTCGAACGTCACGCTCGCGGTGGTGACGGTGCCGGCTGGTGCCGAGGCGACGCTCGAGGGTGAGGTGCTCGTCTTCCGGCCGGGCTTCGAGTCGCTGGGCGCGTCGTCGGTGCTCGAGGTCGAGTTCACCTGCGGAGGCGCGACGACGACGGTGCCCGTGCGGGTGCCGGTGATGGGCCAGGTGAAGTGGGGCGCTCCGGTGACGTGGGCGGCGACGGCCGGTCCAGACGCACGTGAGCATCCGCTGCTGTTCGTCGACCCGGCGGCGCCCGACGTCCTGTGGCTCTACGGAGGGTTCAGCTTCGTGCCGCGCCAGTTCACCGTGGTGAACGACCTCTGGCGCTTCGACTTGACGGCGAACACGTGGACCAGGGCGGACGCGATGAACGCTCCGTTGCTCGGTGGCGGGCGGATCAGCGCAGGGCTGCGTGCGGGTGAGTTCTTCCTCTTCGGTGGCCAGACGCCGGCGGACGACGTGTCCTCCGAGGTGTACCGGTTCGACGTCACGCAGACGCCGGTGCGCTTCGAGCGCGTCACTGCGACGGGCCCTGCGCCCATCGCGACGCTGGGAGCGCTGGTGACCGACGCCGCGCGGAGACGGTTGATCAGCTTCGGTGGCTACACGGGCGCTGACATCTCGAATGCCGTGCACGCGCTCTCACTCGACGCGCCGAATGCGTGGAGCAGCGAAAGCACCACGGGTCCTTCTGTTCGGTACGGCTTCTTCGCGGCGCGTGACGGCGAGCGGCTCATCGTGTTCTCTGGAGCGCAGCGGCCGAGTGGGAGCAATCAGATCAACGCGGCAGGTGATGTCTGGGCGCTCGAACTCGCGACGCTGCGATGGACGAAGCTGGCCGATGCGACCGTCGATGCGCCGGGCCGACGGAATGGGTGTGGAGGCATCGACCCGGCGACGCGCCGCTTCTACGTCTGGTCGGGGACACCCGATGGCTCGAGCGCCACGCCGATGCTGTCGGTGCTCGAGCTGTCACGAACGCCGGCGGTCTGGTCTCGGGTGTCTGCGCCGATGCCGCCGACCGCGAGAGGGAGCTGCTCGGCCATCGTCGACGCGCCTCGCCGGCGAATGTTGTTTGGGTTCGGGAACACGCTTGGACAGCAGTTCGCCGACCTGCAGGTGCTGGAGTTGGGCGATCCGCCGGCGCCGTGAGGTGCCTCGAGGCTTTGGACGCCCTTCACGACCGCCTCCCACAGAGCCGTCGCTCAGCGTGAGCCCGTGAGCCGCAGCACGAGTCGTGCGTACTCCGAGGACGCAGGCTCACCGACGTCGACGAACACGCCTCCGAGTGAAAGCACGCCCAGCACCAACGCCACTGCGCCGACTCCGACGACGGCCTTGAACATCCGCGGCCGCTGAAGCACCGACACGCCCGGCCACCGCAACACCGCGCCCGCCGTCGAGAGGCCGTGCACCAGGTGGTACCAGCCGCAGAGCGCGAGCGCCGTGTAGTAGGGCCAGAAGTACGCAGGCACCCACTGGAACGTGAAGGCAACGCCATGGAAGCCGGGGAACGTGCCGTACAGGAGCGAGGCGCCCCGCGTCGCCACCACGTGGCCCACGATGACGAGCAGCAGGAACCGCCCACTGTATCGATGCAGCCGCACGCGCCACGAGACGGGCGTCGTCGCCTTCGGTCGTCTGATCAGCTGCACCACCGCGCTGACGACGTGAACGAGCAGCGGCACCGCCACCAACACCAACTCCAGCACTGGCGCCTGGTACACGCGGCGAGCGGACACCTGCGCGCCGTCGTAGGCCGAGGCTCCCGCCATCGCGAGCGCCTGGTTCACGAGGTGGACGAAGAGGAACACCGAGAAGACCGCGCCGCTCCACGCCTGCACCCGAAGCCACTTCAGCTCTGCGTTCATGGCGGCAAGACGAGAGTGCCCCTCGCGCTGTGACATCGGAGTGTCAGTCCGGTCCCCGCGCCAGATGCTTCGTCAACGCAACCAGCTTGTCCGGGTTCACCACCGTCGACACTGAATAGACGCGCGCGCCATCGGTCTCGAGCTGCGTGACGCTCGTCACCACGTCTCCATCGAAGGTGACGATGCTCGGCCATCCGTTGAGGTCGAGCAGCTCGACGCGGGCCGTTGGGGGTTGCTTCTTCGCCACCCCCACCAAGAACCGCGCGACGCGGTTGGCGCCCGTCACCACGTTGATGGCGGCCCGCACCTTCCCTCCGCCGTCGCTGCTCACCGTCGCGTCGGACACCAGCAACTGCTCCAGCGCCGCGACGTCACCCACCATCACCGCGCCGAAGAACGAGCCCAGCATCACCTCGTGCGCCGCCCGGTCGGGAGCGAACCGCGGCCGCCCCTCCTGCACGTGCGCCCGCGCGCGGTGGAGCAACTGCCGAACCGCCGCCGGCTCCTTGTGGAGCGCCCGCGCGATGTCGTCATGCGAATAGTCGAAGGCCTCGGCCAGCACGTAGACGGCGCGCTCGAGGGGCGAGAGGCGCTCCAACAGCGCGAGGAAGGCCAGCGAGACCGCCTCCACGTCGACCGCCGCCACCTGCACCTCGGAAGACGCCATCGGCTCCGGCAACCACGGGCCCACGTAGTCCTCCCGTCGCCGCCGCGCGCTCTTGAGCACATCGAGGCAGCGGTTCGTCACCACCCGCTCCAGCCACGCCCGCTCCGATGCGAGCGGCGTCGCATCACGCTCCAACCACGCGAGGTGCGTCTCCTGCACGACGTCTTCCGCTTCGGCCCAGCTCCCCAGCAGCCGGTACGCGAGGGCGAGCAGTCGGGCACGGTGAGACGGGAAGGTGTCGGGCATGGTCCTGAGGCTCAGACGACGGAGCCCGGGCGAAGTGTGACATGACGCAGTTGAATTTCGCGTAGCGCGCGAACGTGTCCCGATTTAGACAGAGTCCAAACGTCACACCCGGAGTGAAGCCAATGCGTTTCATCGTCGCCGTCGCCACCCTGCTCGCCGCTGCCGCCCACGCTGATGCCCTGCTCGACACCGCGAAGGCATCGTTCAAGCCGCTGCCGAAGCAGTACGACTCGAAGGACAACGCCATCACGGCCGACAAGGTCGCCCTCGGCAAGCTGCTCTTCTTCGACACGCGCCTCTCGAAGAACCACGACGTCTCGTGCAACAGCTGCCACGACCTCGCGAAGTTCGGCGTCGACGGCGAGCAGTTCTCGACCGGCCACAAGAAGCAGAAGGGCGGCCGCAACTCGCCGTCCGTCTACAACGCAGGCAGCCACATCGCCCAGTTCTGGGACGGCCGCGCCGGCACGCTGGAAGACCAGGCCAAGGGCCCGGTGCTGAACCCCGTCGAGATGGCCCTCAAGGACGGCCCGGCCGTCGAGGCGATGCTGAAGTCGATTCCCGGCTACCCGCCGCTCTTCGCCAAGGTGTTCGGCGGTGAGAAGGACTCGTCGGTCACGTTCGACAACATGGCGAAGGCCATCGGCGCGTTCGAGCGCACGCTGGTGACGCCGAGCAAGTTCGACACGTACCTGGGCGGCGACGAGAAGGCGCTCAGCGCCGCCGAGAAGAAGGGCCTCTCGACGTTCATCTCGGCCGGCTGCCTCGGCTGCCACATGGGCGAGGGCGTCGGCGGCGCGATGTTCCAGAAGCTCGGCCTCGTCGCGCCGGTGCCGGGCCTGAAGGACCTCGGCCGCTTCGAGGCCACGAAGAAGGACGCCGACAAGTTCTTCTTCCGCGTGCCCTCGCTGCGCAACGTCGCGAAGACGGCCCCGTACCTGCACGATGGCTCGCTCAAGACGCTGCCCGAGACGGTGGTGTTCATGGGCAAGTACCAGCTCGGCAAGGAGCTCAAGAAGGACGAGGTCGACTCCATCGTCACCTTCTTGAACGCGCTGACCGGCGAGCTGCCGAAGGACATCGCGCCTCCGAAGGCCCTCGCGAGCGGCAAGGCCACGCCGAAGCCTGACCCGTCGTAAGCGGTGCGCTGGCTCCTCGTGCTGGTGATGGCCGGCGGGTGCAGAGGCTCGCCGGCGCTGTTGCTGGCTTCGGCGCGCCTCCTGATCCGTCCAGGCTCCGCATGTGTCGAGTCCGCGGAGGTCTCCCACGGAGCTCACGAACGTTTGAGCAGGCCCATCACCGGCCCGGGCCCCACGACCGCGGCTGCGGTGATGAGGCCACCCAGCGCGCCGCCCGCCACGCCACACGTCGCGAGGTCCGCGCCCGTCAGCATCAACCCGGGAATCGGTGTCTTCGCGCGCAGCGGCAGCTCGTACCGCGCGGGGGTGTGGTCGATGCCGTACAGCTCTCCGCGTGGGTGTGATGCGAAGTGTTCGGCCGTCAGCGGCGTCGACAGCTCCGCGACGTCGACGCGGCCTCTCAACTGCGGGAGGCGGTTGAACACCACCTCGAGCAACCGTTCGGTGAAGCGCTGCTTGAACGCGTCGTAGTCCTCTCCGCGTTTGTGCCACTTCGTGCCCTGCCACTTCGAGATCCATTCCCACTTCGCCATCGTGATGACGTCGACGGTGGCGCGGCCCGGAAACCGCCGCTGGAAGTCGGGGTCCTTCGCCGAGGGGAACGAGAGGTACACCATCGGGAACGGCGCCTCGGGGTCGGCCTCGAAGCGCGCCACGTTCTCGTCGTGCTTCTCGTCGGGGTACAGCCAGAGGTTGGTGCCCGTGAGGCCGAGCTCGGCGTCGGTCGCCTTGAAGCCCAGGTAGAGGCACAGGTAGCTCGATGATGCAGGCACCGTCGCCAGCGCCTTCGTCCAACTCGCGGGCCTGCTCGCCTCGGGCACCAGCCGGCCAAACGTGTTCGCGACGCCAGCGTCACTGATGACGAGGGGCGCGCGCTGCTCACCACCATCCGCGAGGCGCACGCCGACCGCGATGCCCTGCTCGATGATGATGGAGCTCACCTCCGCCGAGACCGCGAGGTGACCTCCGCCCTCTTCGATGAGGGGCGCGATGCCCTCGGCGAACACCGACGCGCCGCCCACCGGGTAGAACGCGCCGCCGAGGTAGTGCGACACCAGCGCTGCGTGCATCGCGAAGCTCGAACGTGACGGTGGCAGCCCGTAGTCGCCGTACTGGCCGGTCAACACCGCGATGAGCTCTTCGTTCTTCGTCAGCTCGAGCAGCACGTCACGTGTGGTGCGGCTGGCGAGCTCGGCGAAGCCCCGCGTCGTGAAAGGAGACGTCACCGCCGACACGATGGACGGCAGGCTGCGCGACATGAAGAACATCGAGCCGCGCTTCGTGGTCGTCTTCACCAGGTCGACGTACTTCGCGATGGCGTCGCGCTCGTTCGGGAAGGCCCGGCCCATCGTCTCGATGAAGCGGCCGGTGCCCGAGACGAAGTCGTAGCCGCGCGAACCCAGCTCCACGCGGTCGTACACGTCGGGCAGCGGCGCCCAGCGAATGCGCCCGTCGGAGAGTTTGTCGAAGAGCGCCCGGAGCGCACCACGTTCACCGACCTGCCCGATGTAGTGCACTCCGACGTCCCACTCGTAGCCGGGGCGCGTGAAGGTGTGGGTGAAGCCACCGAGCCGGTAGTGGCGCTCGAGCACCAGCACGCGCTTCTTGCCGAACCGCGAGAGCACCGCCGCGCTGACCAGCCCGCCGATGCCCGAGCCGATGACGATGGCGTCGAAGGCGCCGGTCGGTGGGTGCTGTTTGTACGAATGGCCGAGGTGCATGAGGCCCGGACTACCACGGCGCGAGACGGACTCGTCACCGCCGGAATCGAGTCCGAAGAATCGCACATTCCATGTCGTTTTCTTCAGACTCGATGTGGCCGTCAGGTCGCCGCCACCCGCAACGCCGTGAGCTCAGCCTCCGACGGGAAGCTCTCGACCAGCCACCGCTCCGGCCACACGCCCGCTTCCTGTTTCATTCGGTGACCGACGACGCGCACCGCGACCTCCCACGGAACACGGATGACCTCGGGGTTCTCGGGCGACTCGTCGAGCAGCACCACGAACATCAGGTCTCTCGTCTTCGGCAGCAGCGTCTCGACGTCCTTCGTCCACGTCGAGTAGCTGATCACCTCTCCCGCCTTGCTCATCACGGCCTTGTACGACGCGACGAAGACGTCCCGGCCGATCCGCTGGTGTTCCGCTTCGAGGGTCTCCTTCTGCCCGTCGTTGAGTGACAGCCGGCTCTGCGCCGCGAGAATCGAGAGCTCCTTGCCGACTGAATCAGTCCGGGTGCGCTCGAACGGCGCCCAGCCCGCGTCGGTGAGGATGAGCGGCATGCTGCTGACGGTGCGTGGGTCTTTGAGGCCCATCTTCATCAGCGTGACGAACTCGTCGAGCCCTGCCGCGTCGTCAGCGCCCGTGACGATGAGGGTGTTGCGATTGGGCACGCCCGCCACCGGAGCGCCCTTGATCGGAAGGTTCACGAAGAGCTCAGGCAGCAACAGCCGCGCGGGGTCGTGCGAGTCAGAGTACGGCGAAACGAACACGCCCGGCGCCACCTGCTTGAAGGGCTTCTTCGAAATGGAGCGCAGGTTCTCGAGCGCGACGGGCCACAGCTCGTCAATCGACGACTTCCAGCGGGTGTAGTTCTGGTCGAGGCAGTCGATGACCGTCGTGGGCAGGTCGATGCACAGGCTCGCAGCGAGCACGTCTCCCACGGGCCGGTGCGGAAGAGTCGGCAGCGTGTCTGAGCCCTTCAGGAGCTGGTCGCCGAACTGCTGACGGGTGCGCAGGCCCAGGGTGCTCGCGTAGAGGCGGTCTCGAATTCTCGGCAACAGGCTGCGAGCCGCAGCGCCTTTGTCGTCGAAGGCGTCGACGTTCGTGTACTCCTCTGGCGCGTAGCGCTGGAAGACGCGGTTCCGGTCCTTCTTCGGCAGCGCCTTGAACTCTTCGTACGCGTTGCCAAGGAACAGGATGTTGACGGCTCCGCCAGGGTCGCCGACCACCAACTGGAAGCGCTGGGGCTCGAAGGTAATGGGGCGCGCCTCGCCCGACTTCTTCATGTGTTCGATGACGAGGGTGGCGAAGCTCTTCTCATCGGGAACGCCACCAAAGAAGCGGTCGAGAAAGCCCATGGTCGGCCTGACCCGCGAGACCTGCCTGCTGTGAAGAGAATCTGACTAGCGGCTGACCTTGAACGACGACGAGCCGACGAACAGCGCCTCGTTGCAGTTCGCTCCCGCGACGCCGATGAGCGGAGAGATCGCCAGGTCCATCGCGCGCGGGTCGGAGTTCGTCCACACGGCCGTGTTGTTCTCGAGCTTCAGCTCGAACAGCTGATCAGACCCGAAGTCGTACGACATGCCGATGTCGAAGCCGACGAGCCCGTTTCCGAGGGGCGCGAAGGTGGCGTAGCCGGTCGGCGCCGGTCCCGTCGCGGCCACCGTGCGCACCTGGTTCGTCGTGAGGTCGACCCGCTCGATGGTGGGCACGAAGGACACTGCGGCCGTCCGGCCTCCGACGATGAACATGGCGCCATCGACGAGCGTGAGCGCCGGCTGTTGCCTCGGCGTGACGTCGGCCACCTTGCGCCACACGAGCGAGGTCAAGTCGAGCGCGTACACGTCTCCAAGCGCCTGGGTGCCAGCGACGCCACCTGCGATGAACAGCGTGGTGCCGACGACGAGGGCGGCCGCCGACCAGCGCCCGGGAGGCCTGGTGCCCGTCGTCGCCACCGGCGTCGTGGTGGTGCCGTCGGCCGACACCGCGCTGACCTCGGCTGACGACGTGCTCCCGTTCTGCCCGAAGAGCAGGAGCGTGCGCTGACCGACCGGGTCGAACGCCATCGTCACGCCGCTCGACTGGGTCATCGGCAGCCGCGCCGTCAGCGTCGTCCACCGCGTCGTCGCAGGGTCGAACGTCAGCAGCGTCTGGTTGGCCGCGACCATCACGCGCCCATCGGGGAGCCGTGCGCCGTTGCTCAGCGCCGAGAGCGAGTTCGGCGGCAGCGCTCCGGTGAGCTTGAGCGACGTCTGCGAGAACTCCCGGCCCGGCGCGAGCGAGAGGGCGACGAAATCGGGCCCGAACATCTGGCGAAAGTCGCGGTCGGTGATGAAAGGCGCGCGACCCAGGATGCTCGAGATGCTGTTGGGGAGCACCCGCCACTGCCTCGTGCGCAGGTCGGCCTCGACGACGGTTGGCACCATGATGGTCATGTTGCCGAACATCTCGGGGCGCGTGCCGGTCACCAACAAACGGCCACCGACGGCATCCCACGCCATGAACGGGTACGGCGTCGGCAAGCCGGGCTCGACCGACGGCAGGCCGGTGCCCGACATCGCAATCGGCGTCCAGTTCGCGGCGGTCGGGCTGCGCTCCTGAATCGTGGGCAGCCACCGAGCGCCCATTGGCGGCACGAACTCGTAGCTGCCGAGGCTCAGCACCCGGTTGGCGTCGCGGTCGTACACGGTGGCGTTGGAGTACGGCTGGCCTGAAACAGCCATGCCCCACTGCGCCTGTGTGCCGGTGATGGTGAGCGGGACGACGGCGTTCCCGCCGATGGCGCCGAGCTGGGCCGAGGTGCCCTCGAGGTTCTGGTAGAGGAAGCCGTTCGCGTCGGGCGAGTCGAAGGAGGTGAGCGTCGTGAAGCGCGCGCCGCCGTCAGAGACCGTGAGCTGCGCCACCTCGTAGCGGTTCGGCGCCTTCGAGAAGTACAGGCCGGTCAAGACGCTCGTCTGCTCGTCGAACGCGGTCGCGGTGAGGTTGCCAGTTGGAATCGTCCCGCTCAGCGGAAGCGCCTCGACGAACGCACGTGAGCCGCCATCCCGAAGCGTCGAGCCGTCGCCATCGAGCCGTACCGTGTGGAGCGTTCGCAGCGTCGGCGTCACCGAGAGCGGCAGCATGAAGGCCTGACGGGTGGCCGAGTCGAACCCGCCGCGGAACGCCGTGCCGCCCGGGGTGTAGGCCGCGAAGGCGCCGTGGAGCTGTTGGAGTTGAAGCGCTCCGCCTGGGGTGCACGTCGCCGTGCCGCCGCCGGTCGCCGAGCCACCAGCGCTCCCGCCGCCGACGTTTCCACCACCCGTGCTGCCGCCACCGCTGCTGCCACCGAACCCACCGCCACTGCTGCCACCGAAGCCGCCACCGGTCAGGAGTGAGGTGCCTCCGGCTGCGCCGCCGTCGGCCCGCATCGGCACCGGTCCACACGCAGCCATCAGACAGCAGAGCCCCAGCAGTCGCATCGTCATCGCCGACATCCCCTCGAGTGGAGGCGCGCCGGTAGCCCGCGCCTCGCGTGCCTTCGTGTCCTGACACCTCTCCCACATTCACGCAGGTCTGGAGTCGCGGCTGCGCTGTGGCAGGGTCGGTCAGTCGCGTCGGCGCTCGGCCGTCGAGGAGGGCGAAACCACCATGGCAAAAAAGAAGGCACGCGCTGACAGCCCTGACGGCTGGTTGGCGCTGGTGGAGCGCGACCTCACGGCGCTGGGCAAAGACGGGAAGCTCCCCACGGGGCATGGGCTTGATCAGGCCGCGAACGACCTCGCGACGCTGCTGACCCGTGGAGGCAAGGCGCCGCTGCTCGCGGGTGAACCGGGCGTCGGCAAGTCAGCCATCGTGCAGGAATTGGCCCGGCGCATCGTGCTGGGGAACGCGCCGGAAGGCTTGAAGGGCGTGCGCGTGTTGGAAGTGCCGGCCGCTGGCATCTTCGCGCGAACGAACACGCCGAAAGGCGCGGCGGAGTTGCTCGAGGAGTTCCTCGACCGCGCTGCCGAGCAGCCCACCATCGTCTTCTTGAGAGATGTCGGGCTGGTGCAGGGCAGCTCGCTGGTACCGGTGCTGATCCGCTCGCTCCGCGCGGGGCGCATTCGTTTCATCTTCGAGTCGGACCTGCGGCGCGCACACGAGCTGCTCCGCACCGATGAGACGTTGAGCGAGCGGCTCCACCTCGTGGTGGTGAACGAGCCGACGCACGAGCGCGCCCGGTGGATTCTCGGGCGCATGGCCGAAGAGCTGGAGCTCGAAGCAGGCGTGCCCATCGACCCGTCGGCGTGTGACGTCGCGCTGCGGCTCTCGGTGAAGTTCCTGCTCGCGCAGCGGCTGCCGCGCAAAGCCATCGAGCTGTTGAAAGAGACCGTCACCGAAGCGGCCGGCGCGTCGCGGGAGCGCGTGACGGGTGAAGACGTGTTGGCGCGGTTCTGCAGCTCGACGCGTTTGCCGCGCTTCATGGCCGACGACAACGTGCCGCTCGACCTCGACGAGGTGAGCCGCTTCTTCGGCACGCGTCTCCTTGGACAGACCGACGCACTGCAGGCCGTGTTGCGGAGCGTCGCGCTGCTCAAAGCCGGCCTCAACGACCCTCGGCGTCCGCTCGGCGTGTTCCTCTTCGCGGGCCCCACCGGCGTCGGCAAGACGCACCTCGCGAAGCTGCTCGCGGAGTATTTGTTCGGCAGCCACGAGCGCCTGGTGCGCATCAACATGGCCGACTACCCGGACCATGGTGACGAGAACGTGCTGTTCGGAAACCCGTGGGCGCAGACGCTCGACTCGAAGCGCGGAGAGCTGACCCGCCTGCTCGATGGCCGCGTCTTCACCGTGCTGCTGCTCGACGAGTTCGAGAAGGCGCACGCGAAGTGCCACGACCGGTTCCTGCAGTTGTTCGACGAAGGCCAGTTCATCAACGCCGCGGGCGAGACGGTGCCGTGCAACAACACGCTCATCGTCTGCACGTCGAACGTGGGCGCCGAGGTGTATCGGGAAGGCGCGATTGGGTTTGCGTCGAAGCGCAGCGATGACGAGCTGCTCGAAGAAATCGACCGGCGGATTTCATCGTCGTTCCGGCCGGAGTTCCTGAATCGGTTCGACGCCATCTGCCACTTCCGCCCGCGGGGGAAGGTCGAGATCCGCCGCATCGCGCAGCGCGAAGTCGGACGTGTGCTGGAGCGTGAGGGCATTCGTGCGCGGCAGCTGGATGTCGAGGTCGCTCCCGAGGTGGTGGAGCTGCTGGTCGACCGCGGCTACTCGCCGATTCACGGAGCGCGGTACCTGCAGCGCGAAATCGAGAAGTCGCTCACCGCGGCCCTGGCCGTCGAGATTGCGCGGCAATCCTTGCCACCGTCGACGCCGGTGAAGGTCGTCAGTCACAAGGGGCGGGTGCACGCGATTGCGGAGCCGAAGGTGGCGCGCGAGCGTGAAGCGACGGCGCAGGCGTTGCTCCCGGGAGCTGGCGCGGCGTTCTCGAAGAAGCGGCTCGACCAGAAGGCGCTCGTCGCCGAGGCGGAGTCGCTGGTCGGTCGCGCGGCGGGCGTCGGTCAGGCGGCGAAGCGGCCGCAGCTCGAGGTGAAGCGAAGGGAGCTGTTGGGCATCTCGCAGGCTCCGGGATTCTGGGATGACGGCGAGCGTGCTGCCGCGGTGCTGCGGACCTATCGCGCCATCGACGCGCAGCTGGCCGAGCTCGACCGGCTGCGAGAGCAATGTCAGGTGGCGCGACGACGGGCGCGTGACGCGAAGGGTGAGATGCAGCTCGCGACCGCGGTTCGGGCCGTCGAAGAGGTCGCCCGTGAGGTGCAGCTGGCCGAGGCGCGCGTGGCGTCGGGGAGTTCGGGCAACGTCGATGACGCGTGGCTCGAGCTCGCGGCGGCCGTCGATGGTGAAGCGGGTGAAGGCTGGGTGCGCGAGCTGATGACGATGTACGTCGGCTGGGCGCAGCGCCGCAGTTACGAGGTGAAGGTGCTGGCCGAGAGCGATGACCCGAGGCGCGCGGTGCTCCACGTGCACGGGCCGGGCGTCTTCGGCTTCCTGTCTGGCGAGAAGGGCCTGCACCGACGCATCGATGACGACTCGCGCGTGGCCGCGTACGTGCGGCTGTACACGCCGTCACAGGCGCCGGTGGAGCTCGCGGACTCGATGAAGCTCACCGCGCGTGAGGTGAAGCGTCGCGCGGGCCGGTACGTCGAGAAGATTGCCTCGGAGTCGTCGGTGCGTGACGAGCGGACCGGGCGTGAGGTGTCGCTGTCGGGCGCGGGCGGCGTCGACGAGCTCAAGTCGCTGACGCTGGCGGTGCTCGATGGTCAGGGAGAAGGCGGCACCGAGGTGCGGCGGTACTTCATGGGGCGCGGCGCGAGAGTCGAAGATCCACGAACGGGCGAGGCGTCGCCGCGAATGAAGGACGTGTTGAAGGGTGAAATCGATCTCTTCATCGCAGCCTGGCTCACGAGGCCGCCCAGCGACGTCAGCTGATCAGCGCGCGACGATCTCGAGGGCGCGCAACCGTTGCTCGTGTTCGGCCGCGCTTCGGACTCACGACTCGAGGGCGACCTTGACGGCGCGAGTCATCATCACCATCTGCTCAGCGAGATCTCGGAGTGAGGTCTCGATGATCTCGAAGCGCTGATCGGCGCGATCTCTGCCTTCGCGCATCTCGTTGCGGAGTTCGTGAAGTTCCTCTGTCTGGCTCCGCTGTCCATCGCGGAGTTCCTCGAGGAGCTTCACCGTCAGGTCGGCCGGTTCCATGATGAAGACACCGTACCAGCGGGGGCTGATGGCCTGCCAACCGGCCGAGTGCTTAGGGCGTCAAGCATGGCGCGACCCGATACAGGCCGCTGAGACGCTTCAGGGTCACCGCGTCAGTCGACGCCACCGCGACAGCCTGTCGGAGTGCTTCATCATCGAGCGTCGGCGCCCGTGAGATGACGTCAGCTCCCGCCGGTGTCGCGAGCGTGGCCCCGAACGTCAGCACCACCCAGCTCGCGTCAGGCGCGACGGCCACTACGTCCCACTCACTGGTGAAGAGCGAGAGGATGCCGTTCCCTCGCCAGGTGAAGTGCGTCGGCACCTGCGCGTGCTGCGTGTCGACGCCGAGGATTTCGCCCGCGGTCGTGCCCTCGGTGTAGGCGACGCGATCGGTGGCCGCGCGCTCGGAGAGCGCTCCGTACGTGAACGTGACGTCGCAGCGCGTTCGCCACATCGGGAAGGTCGTCGCGACGACGTGCCAGCGGCCGAGCAGACTTGAGAGTTCGAGCTCGGTCGGCGCCGTCGTCGCGCGCACCGGAGCGCCGGCACAGCTCGCCATCAGGAGAAAACCGAGCGCGCGCATCACCCTTTGAGAATCGCTGCCACCAACAGCGCGACCTGGCTCTCGAGCGAGTTCGGATTCCAGTCCACCGGCCGGAGCGCGGGCGAGAAGGTGATGTGCTGATCATTCAACTTCGTCGTCGTGAACACCACGGCGACCTGCCGCTGCAGCGCCCGCTCCACGGTCGCGATGAGGCTGGTCAGCGCCATCGGGCGGCCCATCACCAGGTAGTGCACGCCGGGTTGATTCGACTCCGACGCCATGAACACGCCGATGTCCTGCGCCGAGACGTAGTCGCGCAGGGTGCTCGGGTGCGCCGAGATGGTCGACGGCCTTCGCGCGAGGGCGTTTCGAATGAGCGTGGGAATCATGCCCAGCCGCACCTTGCCGCGCGGCACGCCGTACACGCTCGAAGGCCGATAGATGAAGCGCGCGACGCCGGTTGACTGTTCCAGCAGGTGCTCCTGCTGAAGCTTGAGCCGCCCGTACGGTCGCATCGTGGCCGCCGGTGTCGGACTGTCGACTCTCCGCTGCCCTTCGTGCAGACCGCCGGCCGATGACGTCAGGTGGAACTCCACGCGCCGCTTGGTGGCCAGCTGTTCGCTCCACGCCAGCACCGTGCGGAAGCTCTGCAGCTCCTTCGCCAGGTCGGCCTCGGTCGACGCGAAACCCCCGCGCCCCGCACACCAGAACACCCTGACGGCACCCTCGGCCCCGAGCCACGCGCGAGCCGACTCGAGCTCCTCGGCGAACGCCACCTCGTTGCCCCAGCTCGTCGGCGCGCTGTGCGTGCGGACGCGGTTGGGTTTGCGATTGAGCGCGGTGACGAGCGCTCCGCCGACGAGGCCCACGCCGAGGACGACGTCTTTCACCGCCCCGCGGTCAACGAGGTACATGCGCGGTCGTCGTCATCGCGCTCGCGTTCACGTTCGCCTCGACTGACGGCGAGCGGCGCCAGAGCGCGTCCTTGCTGCGGTCGACGATCATGAACGCCGGCCGTCCCTGCGCGCGGCTCAGCGTGCCCGTCAGGCGCTCCAGCACGAGGCCGAAGAGCGACACCATCAGCGCCGTCGAGAACGACACCATCACGAAGAGCGACGTCCATCCTTCGACGTGAATCGAGTCGTAGATCAGCCGCGCCGCGACGGCGACGATGCCCGCCACCACGCACACGATGGCGCCCATCACTCCGAGCGCCGGAAGCCAGCGAAGAATCGGCGGGTGGTACGCCATGATCAGCCGTCGGAAGTGGCTCATCAGTGAGCGGAAGCTGTACCCAGACACGTCGCGAGGGTCCTGCATCTCGAAGCGCGCCGTCGTCACGCGGTTGGTCAGCCAGCGCAGCGCGACGTCGAGATAGAACTCATGGCCCGCGAGGGCTCCGGCCGCGCGCGCGATTTCGCCTCGCACCAGGCGGAAGCTGTTGAAGAGCGGCACCACCGGGTCGCCGACGATCCACGCCACGAAGCGCTTGGCAGACCGGGAGCTGACGTTGCGCCACCATCGGCCGTGCACCGACGCTCCGGGCTGCGCGTAACAAATGTCGCGACTCGTCGGCAGCGCTGCGTCGAGCAGGTCGATCACCTTCGCAGGGTCGTGCTGCCCGTCTTCGTCGATGGAGATGACCCAGTCGCCCGAGGTGTGCAGCATTCCCGCCGCCGTCGCGCCGTGCTGGCCCGAGTTGCGCGCGAGGTGGATGACGGTGAGCCACGGGTACTTCGCTGCGAGCGTCGTCAGCAGCGCAGCCGAGCCATCGACGGGCTCGTCACACACGAAGATGGCCTCGAGCAGGCGAATGGGGAGCGCTCCACCCTCGAGCTGCAGCCGCAGCGCCTCGAGACGTTCGACGAGCTTCTGCAGGTACTGCTCTCCCCGGTACACGGGCACTACGAACGAGAGCTGCACCGCGCGTTCGGTCGTCACGGAGTCGCCTTTCTCTTCGCGAGGCTCACGTCGCCTTTGCGTTCGACCAGCTCGATGACGCCCGTCGCCAGCGCGGGTCGTGCGTGCTCGCTGCCGAGGTCTCCCGGTAGATCGGACCAGAGCAGGTAGTCACACCCGTCGACGCCGAAGCGAAGCGGCCAGTTGTTGACGTGCCGGCTGGTGGTGTGGGGCTGCACACGGTCTCCAGTGCAGAGCCTCGAATCAGGCGGCACCTTGTCCATCAGCGCCTGCACCGCCACCTCACGGTCGAGGTCGGCCTGACTCGGGCGCTGCAGCGGCACTTCGAGGAAGCCACCTCGCAACGACAGCCGAGGCGAATACGCGCCCCACTGCACGTTGGCGATGACGGAGCCGCAGAGCATGGCGATGATGGCCGCGCGCCGGCGCAAGGTGCCATCGGCGTCGGTGCCCATGGCCGCCAGCGCGATGACCGCCGCGGGGAACATGTACGCCGCCCAGTTCGCCACGTACTGGAAGCTGATCTGCACCGTGGGCTGGTACTCGGTGGTCAAGATGGTGAGGAAGAAGCCGGGAATCATCAGCAGCCACAGCAGGCCGCGGCGCATCGGCAGAAACGCAATCGGCGCGAAGACCTGTGAGAGGTAGCGCGCCTTCTCCAACGTCAACAGCGTCTTGGCCGCGTACGTCGGGTTCGTCACCAGCGTGACCAGAATCGACCCGAAGCCGGCCGCCTCTCCAGGCACGTAGAGGTTCTTGTACATGCCCGAGAACTGCGCGTTCTGCATGATGCCGAAGCGGAGCACGACGAAGTACACACACGCGCTGACCATCGTCGCGATGCCAGTCTTCACCCGGTACCCCGACAGCACGCTGTACAGCCCAAGCGCCGTGAGGCCAATCGAGACATCTTCGCGCACGAGAATCGCGAGGGCGAAGAACACCCAGTACAGAACATACTTCCGATATTCGAGCGCTGCGATGGCGCACACCACCCACGCGGCGCCGATGTGCTGCGGGTGGTAGTCATACATCTGCGACGACTGCAGCGCCGGGTACAGCAGCCACGCGATGCCGACGGCGAACGCCGCGCCGGGTGACAGGCGGTTGCGCGCGAACAGGTAGAGGGGAATCGCCGACCCGGAGATGAAGAGCGACTGCAGGATTAGCAGCGTCGTCGCGCCCGGCCGCAGCGCGTAGATGGGCATCAGGTAGAAGACGGCGAAGTCGGCGTGGTTGCGCCGCAGGTCTCCCCACACCTCGGGCATCGCCATCGTCGGCGCCGCGAGCCACTGGCCGTGCAGCGTGGTGTTGAAGACGTTGTCGTAGATGCCGAGGTCGAAGCCGTAGGTCGTGAACCGCTGATGCGACCAGACGGACCAGACGGCCAGGAACACGGCCTGCGCCATCGCGAGACCGGCCAGCACGCCGGCCGTGAGGTTCGGGCGCTCCAGCAAGCGCGCGCCCAGGCCGCGGAGCACGCTCAACAGGTTCGTCGTCGAGGGCGGGTGCTCGGCCCGCGCGGTGAGGCTGACGCGAACGAGGCGCTCCAGGCCCAGCACTGTCATCGAGAGGATGATGGCTGCTTCAATCTCGCTTGCGAAGTCGTGCCGGAAGAGCGCGATGATGAAAGGCAACGCGATGAGCGGTGACGCGCGCCGCGCCCACCACTCGAGGCTCGAGGTCGACTCGTTCCGGTCGCGGTCGGTGAAGATGAGCACCGTGCCGACGAGCCCAGCGACGGCGAAGGCGATGACCACCACCACGAGAATGAGGCTGCGGCTCGACGGCGGCCCGAAGTTCGAATCGAAGTACCGAGGGGTCAGCGAGAGCGCCGACGACGCCAGGGCATGGGCCATCGCAGCAATGACGACTGCAAACGCCAGGACCGCGCGCACGGAGCGCTCAAGCACGGCCGCCGAGTACCATAGCGGTCCTCCCGTTGCCATCGAGCAGTGCGATGTTAGAAGCCTGCGCGTGTCCCAGACGCCCTCTGACTTCCGCGCGCTGCGTCGTGTGTTCGAGACGGCAGAGGGTCTCGCTGGCGACACCTCGCGCGAAGCCCAGGAGGCGAGGCTGTGGCAGTACCGGTTTGTCCTCGATTCGGCTCGGCGGTCGAGCGCGAATGAGTCGAAGGTGCCTGCTGAGCCCGCGATGACGCCGTCCGCGCCGCTTCAGCCTCCGGTCGAGGCCGTCGGAGAGGCCGCGCCGACTCCATCGGAGCCTCTGACGACGGTGCCGACGACGCCAGAGTCTGCGGCTGTCACCGTGACTCCGACGACCGAGCCTGCGGCGCCGAGCGAAGTCGTCGCTCCCTCTGCAGCGCCGGTTCTTGAAGGTGCGTCCCTCGACGCAGCGGTCCTCGAGGCCCGGCGGCTGGCGTCCGAGGCGTTGCAGGTGGGCGACGCGCAGCCCTCTGCGTCCCATCGACGGGTCACCCGCGGCGCGACCCTCTTCGCCATCGTCTTCGCGGTCCTGGTCTTCGTCGTCCCCATGCTGCTCGAGACGTTCGAGCCGGCCGACCTCGCGAAGGGCAAGCCGTGGCGGACCAGCAGCTCGATGTTCACCTGTCACCCGGACAGCATCGAGTGTGGTGGCGCGCGCACGACGATTCTCTTTCACACCCAGGAGGACGCCGAGCCGTGGTTCCTCATCGACCTCGGCGCGCCGACGGCGTTTCGTTCGGCGACGGTGGTGAACCGCCGCGACGACGGCAAGGAGCGCGCAGTGCCGCTCGTGCTCGAGGTGAGCGACGACGAGCAGACGTGGCGTCAGGTCTCGCGGCGCGACGAGGTGTTCAAGGTGTGGAAGCCGAAGTTCGACGCCGTCACTGCGCGTTTTGTTCGCGTGAGAGTGGCGCGCCGCAGCTACCTGCACCTCGAAGCGGTGCGCGTGCACCCCTGAGGGGACGGCTCAGCGCGCCGCGGGCGGCTCGAGCCTCATCAGGAAGAGCATCATCAGGCCGCGCGTCGGGTGAATGCGGTGGAGCAGGGTGCGAGTCACCTTGAGGCCCGCCTTCTCGGCGAGCGCCATGTAGCCCTCGGCCGTTCGGGAGTGTTGCCCGCGGTCGAGGCGAACGAAGAAGTTGTTCAGGTGCCGCCCGGGCAGCGGCGTGTTGTCGACGGTGGTGACGCGCTTCAGGTTCGGCGTGCGCGCCAACATGCTGAGCAAGCCGAGCGCCTCGTCGTCCGTGAGGTGGTGCAGGAGACTGCCGAGCATCACCTTGTCGGGCTTGATGGCCTGCAGGTCGGACTCGACGAGCAGCCGCGCGTTGAGGTGGACGTTGGGGCGGCCAGCGGTTCGCAGTCGCGCGTAGTCCACCGCGATCGGGTCGGTGTCGAAGCCGTGGTACGCCTTGTAGCGGGTGAGGTGTTTGTGCCCGTCACCGGTGCCGCAGCCCACGTCGACGATGACGTCGTCGGGCCCCACATCCAGGTCGTTCCACGCGGTGGTGTAGTCGACTCCACCGACGACGAGGGGACGCACGTGCTCGTAGACGAACGGGTGTCCCAGGATGCGGTGGTAGAGACGAGAGAGCATTCGGCGCGCCTACCAGCCGCTGTGTGGAGGCGCAAGGCAGCGAGACGCGTGGTTGCTCGTGACCGGTTGATCAGTGAGCGAGCACCATCGCACGACGACGATGCTGGGGCTCCGGACCCGCTCGCGAGCGTGAAATCAGAGGCGCTTCAGCGCGGCGCGGGCGGGGTGGGCTGAACGCCCGGTCGAGCAGTCGCGACGGGCGGCGGCGGAGCGACGGGCCGCGCAGAGTGAACGGGACCTGACGCGACGGGCACGGCGACGTGCTGCGGCTGGGCGCGGACGGCGGCGTTGAGCACCGCTCCAAAGAGGTTGAAGAGAACGAGGGCAGGCGTCGCGTCGACCACCGTGACGCGAGCGGGAGGCGGCGCCGGGGCGCATGGGGGCGGAGGGGCGACCTGCTCCGTCGTGACGGCGACGCGCGCGGTGGTGAAGGTCTCGGGCGTCGACCACTCAGGGTACGACTCCACGTCCATCGCAGGCGCGGCGGCGACGGTCTGCGTCGTCACGGCGCTGCCCTGGAGCGTCACCGAGGCTCCCGTGTCGTACGTCGTCGTCACGGAGGCGGCGGTCGGCTCGGCGGTGCGCGTCTCAGCGGTGTTCACGACCGTCGTGTTGACGGAAGCGGCGACGACGGTCGGGGCCGGCTCGACGACCTCTTCACACGACTCCTCTGCGACGACGGGCACTGAGGACACCGGCGCGTACGACGCGACGCCCGAGACCACGCCGCCCGACGACACCGGCGCGCGACACACCATCGTGCGCTTCGGCGCAGGCGCGACCGGAGCCTCCGTCACGGCCACCACGTTCACCGCGCCTTCGATGCGAGCCTCTCGGCGGCGCTCGTACTCCGCGTAGTGCGCCTGACGAACGGCCTCACGACGCTCCACTTCCACGCGGTCTGCTTCCACCTTCGCGGCGACCTGCACTCGCTCCGCTTCAATCCGCATCGCGACCTCGACACGCTCGGCTTCGACCCGCGCGGCCGTCTCGATTCGCACCTGCTCACGGCGCACCTCGAGCTGCGCGAGCCACTCCACCTTGCGACGGTCGGCCTCGGCGTAGTGCGCGCGGCGAATCTCTTCTTTGCGCTGCTCCTCGGCCGCCAGCCACGCCTGGAGCTCAGGGCCACCACGACGGATCAGCTCGGCCACCCACAGCCGCTCGTCGACCGTCGGCTTGAACACGCCCTGCTCCACCGTGAAGACGACGTTGCTGCAATTGCCCTGCGGCGTGTTGAGCCCCGCGAGCGTGATGTCGATGACGTGGCCTGCCTCCAGCGCGGCGGGAACATCGAGGCGCTCGTTCGTCCACGCGGCGTCGAGCACGATGGTCTGCGTCGGCAGCGGCAGCACGGCAGGCACGACCGTCGACTGCTGATCATCGACCTGCATCGACACGTCGAGCGTCGGCGCCGTCGTGAACTGCTGCAGTGGATACGCGCGTCCATCGACATGCAGCCGCGCCTCACCCGTCACCACCGCCGGAGACGTCACCGACACCCGCACGTACTCACCCCACCTCGCACCCAACGACGAACGACGAATGCCGATGGGTCCACACAGTCCGTCTCCCGCGCGCGTGATGACGAGGTCGCGAGAAGCGTCGAGTCTGGCGTGATGAAGCGCGCAACCACTGGAGACGATGAGCAGGGCAGGGAGGAGCGAGCGAAGCACGGCCCACAGACGGGCGGGGTCGCCGGAAATTCAGGTCGTTGGCGTCACCACGAGCCGGCCTGAGAAGCCTCCGTCTCGAAGCATCCAGAACTTCGAGTGAACGTCCGTGAGGGCGATGGTGGTGGTGCGTGGAGAGACGACGCCGCTGCGCACGAGGTGGATCAGCTCGGCCAGCTCGCTGCGCGTTCCAAGGAACGCCGGCGCAAGCGTCACGCCGCGCATCACGGTGTCGAAGAGCGAAAGGTCGAAGCGCACCGATGGAGACGCCGCCGCCAACACCATCGTGCCGCCGCGTTTCACGGACCGCACCGCCTGCTGAATCGCCTGCGTCGAGGGCGTGCAGACGATGACGGCGTCGACCGAGTCAGTCTCGAGCGCACGCGCAGACGCGCTCTCACCCGCAAGGGCCAGTCGCGCCGGGTCGACGTCAAAGGCGCGCACCTCGAAGCCCGCGGCCCGAGCGATTTGCACCACGAGATGCCCAAGACCTCCAACACCGACGACGCCGAGCCGATGGCCTTGCCCCATGCCCGTCGCGCGAACGGCGCTGAAGGCCGTCCACCCCGTCGCGAACAGCGGCGCAAACCGCGTCGGGTCGTCAGCAGTCGTGAGCGGCACGAGCGCCGTCTCGGTCGTCACAAGGTGTTGTGAAAGAAAACCATCGCGATGCCAGCCGTGCAGCTCGGCCTTCGTGCACCATCGCTCGAGCCCGCGCCCGCACAGGTCGCAGCCGCCACACGTCGACGCGAGGGGAACGACGCCCACGCGCGTACCGACCGCGACGCCAACACCGCCGCCTGTCGCTTCGACGATGCCGACCGCCTCGAGCCCGGGAATCAACGGCACGCGCGGCAACGCATCGAGCTGGAAGAACCCGAAGTCAGCGGCTCCGAGCCCGCACGCTTCGACGCGCACCAGCACCTCGCCAGGACGGCACGACGGCACCTCGCGCTCCAGCAGCTCAGGCGCCTCTCGGGGATGGGTGAAGGCCACGAACGAAGACATGCGCGTGACTCTGTACGGATCCCCTTCAAAGCGGTGAGCGGTTTGTGGTGAGGTCGCCGCCCCTCGTCGTCCCGGAAGCGCCTATGCCCACCATCAAGAACCCGAACGCGAACGTCTCAGGAGCCCTCCTCAAGGCGCTGTCGACCAGGACGTCGGCGCGTCAGCCCAGCCCCATCTCGAGCAAGGAGTGGGTCGACATCAAGAAGACGGCGCTCGCCGAGGTCCGCAAGAGCGACAAGCCGACCGCCACGCTCGCGACGGTGAAGACGTCCTTCCAGATGGCCGACCGCCTCACCGAGGGGAAGTACAAGAAGCAGTTCAGCGACCTCGCCGGCGACCTCACGGCCGAAGCGCAGAAGCGTCAGCAGAAGCTCAAGCAGCTCGACACCTCGAACTGGGGCGTCAACACGGGCGGTGGCCGCAAGCCGTCGACCGGCGTCACCACGGGTCGTCCCTCGGGCGGTGGCGGTCGCAGCACTGGCATCACCACCGGCCGCAAGCCCACGACGCCGGCCAGGCCCGCGCCGAGCCGCCCCGCGCCGCGCGGCAACACGACCTGATTCGTCTCGGTGCCCATCACCTACCCGTCGCTCGTCTACGGCACGCGCTACCCGGCGATTCCCCACCTGGCCGGGAGCGCGTTCGGTGACGGCGACGTGGTGTTGTCTTCGCGTGAAACGGCTGACGTCCTCTCGCGGCCCATCGTCGCGTACGAGAAGCTCGACGGCCTGAACGTCGGCATCAGCTTCGTGCGCGGCGTGCCTCGGGTGCATTCGCGGGTGCGCGGCGTGTTGACGCTCGACCGGCTCGGTCCCGGGCTGTGGCCGCTGGTCGACTTCGTCTTCGAGCACCTCGGGCCGCTGTGGACGGTGCTGGGGAATCACTCCATCGTGTTCGGAGAGTGGCTCGAGGGCGCGCCGTCGTTGTTGCCGTACCCGCGTCGTGACGTCGCGTTCGTCGGGTTCGACCTGGTCGAGCGGAAACACGGCTTCATCGGGCCTGCGCTGTCGCATCAGCGTCTGAAGCGCGCCGGGTTCGCGGTGCCTCTGCCGGTGTTTCGTGGCGTCGCGCCGAGCGTCGAGTCGTTGTGGAAGTACACGCGGACGTCGCGCTTCGGTGGGCCTGCGGAGGGGTTGGTGCTTGCGCAGGGCGCGCGGTGCTTCAAGCTGGTGCGCTCGGATTTCGTCGAGCGAGGGGTCGTGGCGCGGGAACCGTTGATCAGGCCGTCGCTCCCGAAGTCGATTCGAACATCAGAGGTGATCAAGCGCTTCGAACCCGGTGATCCACAGCAACGTGTCGAAGTGGAGCGCCTGCGAAAGGTGAAGGCGCTCGGTCCCGGGCTTCGTCGCGTCGAAGGCACGACGGTGGTGATGGGCCGCGTGCCCGGCCGCGCGATGCGCACGCTGCAGGACGTGGCGGCGGTGGGGCGTTCGTTGGAGGCGCTCCATCGGGTTCGCACTTCGCTCGATCTCGGCGCGCTCGAGCCAAAGCCGTCACAGCACCTGCGGCGGGCGATACGAATGGTCGACCGGGCCGATTGGCGCGCGGCGATGAAGGCGTTGCTGCCGCTCATCCGCTCCATGGAGCGAGGCCTCGTCGGTCGCGAGGTCGTCTGTCACGGAGACCTCAAGCCGGACCACGTGCGCCTTCACGAGGGCGTCGCGCGGTTCCTCGACTTCGAGAGCGCGGTCCGTGCCGACTTCGCATGGGAACTTGGCGCCGCGTTCGAACGGCTCGACCTGAACAGCCGGCAGCGCGTGGTGTTGGCGACGTCGTACGAGTCAGGTGACGGCACGAGCTTCTTGCGCGCGTGGCTCTTTCGGCTCGTGTGGCAGGTGATGCAGCCGGTCGTCCTGCAGCGGACTCGGTTGAGTGGCTCTGGCGAGCGTATCGTTCGACGGAGTGAGCGGCGCGCGCGTGCTCTCCTCGAGGCGCTCACGGGCCGGCGGCTCACGGCGCTGCGACGCAAAACGCGCTGAGCCGATGGCGTCAGAAGGGTGCAGTCCCAACCCTTCAAGGATTCCACCCAATGAAACGCCTCGCCCTGCTGCTCGTCGTCGTCGCCGCTCCCGTGTTCGCCGCGTCTCCCGCCAACTGCGAGAAGTTCATCAAGTCGGTCGAGAAGGCCGGCAAGGCGAGCGGCAAAGCCCCCGAAGCGGAGGGCCTCGCGTTCTTCAAGGGCGCCTGCCTCAAGGACAAAGAGGCCGACGCGACCATCGTGAAGCAGACGAAGTGCCTCGACGGAGCGAAGACCGAAGCGGCCTTCAACGCCTGCTTCAAGTGACGGTCACGTCGTGAGGAGCCCGTCACTCTGATGGGTGACGCGAAGCTCGTACAGGCGGCCATGCCGGGTCTCGCCCTTGCAGCACCCGAGGGCATGACGCTCCCTCTCACGCAGCGCGTGGTGATGCTTGGCCAGTTTGGCGGCTCGGAGGGCTTCACCGTGATGGAGCAGCCGATGCCGAGCCCTGGTGTCGGCCAGGTGCTGGTGAAGGTGCTCGCGGCGAGTGTGCAGTTCACCGACGTCATCTTGCGCAAGGGCCGGTACCCCGACCTCAAGCAGAGGCCACCGCTCGTACTCGGCTACGACGTGGTTGGCGAGGTCGTCAAAGTGGGGCCCGGTGCCACCTCGCTCGTGGTGGGCCAACGCGTCGCCGACCTCACGATGACCGGGTCGTACGCTCAGTACCGAACGCTCGACGTGTCTCGCGTCGTCGTCGTTGATCCGGCGCTCGACCCAGCAGAGGTCACCTCGATGCTGTTGAGCTGGGTCATCGCCTTTCAGCTCCTCCATCGGGTCGCGCAGGTGCAGCGCGGTCAGCGATTGCTCGTGCTCGGCGCCGCCGGAGCGGTCGGCCAGGCGCTGGTCGTGCTCGGGAAACGCGCTGGCTGTGAGGTGTGGGGCGCGACCCGCGCTGAACATGCCGAGCTGATCCGAGCGCTCGGAGCGACGCACCTCGACAGCGACCACACTGACTTCGCGAAGGTGCTCCGAGGCGGCTTCGATGTCGTGCTCGACGGCATCGGGGAGCAGGGCTTCAGCCGTGCGTGGCGAGCCGTTTGCCCGACTGGCCGTCTGACCGCCTACGGGTTCTCTGCGGGCGTGAAGGCGAACGTCTCGCTCGCGACGCTCGGGCTCTGGTTCGCGAAGCTGTGGTGGTGGAACACGTTCTCGGGACCACGCAAGGCGACCTTCGTGTCCATCACCTCGCTGCGAGAGGAGCACCCCGCCTGGTTCGTCGAAGACGTCGGCGCCTTGATGACGATGTTGGCGCACGGAGAGATCAAGCCGCGGGTCGCTGAACGAATCGGGCTCGAAGCGGTGGCCGACGCGCACGCCCGCCTCGAACGGGGGCACCTCGAAGGGAAGATCGTGCTCATCCCCAACCCGCGAGCGCTCGCCGTCGTGCGCGGGCCTGATCGCAGCCTCAGCCACCTCGTCGCAGCAGGCGCCCCGGTCAAGTCGAGGATCGCCAGGACCAGCCCGAAGCCGAACCTCTCGGGGCCCCGGTGACGGTGGCCCACGTCTCGAGGCTCGCTGCGCTGGGCGTGTCGCGATTCCGCGCGATTCGCTCCAGCGTCACGTCGTGTGACGGTTCGTAACGAGCTGAAGCACGTTGGTCTCGCAGCGCCGCGATTTTCCAGGTGCCACGCCGTGGAATGCGTCTCGCAATCGTGGCGCGCATGCACCTGCTCGTTGCGTTGGTCCTCACTGCGGCTCCGGCGTCGGTCACGCTCACCGGCTTTCCCTTCGTGAAACAGAAGCCCGACTTCTGTGGCGAGGCGGTCGTCGAGATGGCGCTCGGCCGGCTCGGTCGCCGCGTCACGCAGGACGACGTCTTCAACGCGAGCGGGCTCGACCCACTCAAAGGGCGTGGCGTGTGGACGAACGAGCTCGCGACGTCGCTCCGGCGGCTCGGCGTGGAGCCCGGAAAGGTCTGGTACCGCGTAAACCCGAAAGACGCGGCCACTCAACTCGACGCGCAGTGGAGCGCCCTCCATGCCGACCTCGTCGCAGGTCAGCCCAGCATCGTGTGCATGCACTACGACGCCTCGCCGAAGACGACGGAGCACTTCCGGTTGATCACCGGCTACGACGCCGCGCGCGACGAGGTCATCTACCAGGAGCCCGCCGTCGACGATGGCGCCGACCGCCGCATGCGGCGCGAAGACTTCCTGGCGTTGTGGACCTTCAAGCCCGCGAAGGACCGGTGGATGGTGATTCGGCTGCGCCTGCCGCCCGGTGTCGACATCGCGCCGCCGACCTTCGCCGCGCCAGACCCCGCGACGCTCTCGCAGCACGTGCAGGCGAGGAAGGCGACGCTCCCGAAAGGCACGACGCTGGTCTGGGAGAAGCCGTTCCTCGTCATCGGTGACGAGCAGCCCGAGACCGTTCGCGGCCGCGCGAAGGACGTGGTGCGCTGGTGTCGCGACCTGCTGCTCAAGGACTTCTTCCTCGAGGCGCCAGCGACGTTGCACGAGGTGTGGGTGTTGAAAGATGCACCGAGCTACCAGCGCGTCTCACGGGAGCTGTTCAACACCAACCCCGAGACGCCGTACGGCTACTACCTCGCTCGTCAGCGCGCGCTCGTGATGAACATCAGGCCCGGGTACGGCACGCTCACGCATGAACTCGTGCACCCGTTCATGGACCACGCGTGGAGCCGGGTGCCCGCGTGGCTGAACGAAGGCGTCGCGTCGCTGTTCGAGTTTCCGTACGAGCACGAGGGGCATCTCAAGGGGCGGATCAACTGGAGGCTCCCGGCGCTGCAGCGGGGGCTCGCGGCGAAGACGGTGCCGAGCTTCAAGACCCTCACGCACCTGTCTGATGGCGCGTTCTACGAAGACCCCGACGGCGTGCACTACGCTGCGGCCCGCTACCTGTGCTTCTGGTTGCAGGAGAAGGGCCTGCTCACGGCGTTCGTGCGCCGCGCGCTCGAGCTGCAAGACGACGACGCGACGGGGTTTCGCGCGCTCACCGAGGTGCTCGGCGCCGACCCCGATACGAAGCGCGCCGAGTGGGAGACGTTCGTGAAAGCGTTGTCGCGGAGTTGAGGGGCTGAACGCTGTCGCCGTCGGACGTCGCGTTCACTGCTGCTGCGGTGCTGGTAGCCTCCGACGATGCGCAGCGTCTCGTTGAACATGACTCACCGGTGGGTGCTTCTTCTCCTCGCCGTCGCCGCGGTGTCCGTCGGGGCTGCGTGTCAGACGGCACGCTGTACGCCCGAGACCTGCGTCGGTTGTTGCGACAGCGCGGGCGAGTGCGTCGGTGGGAACCAGCCCTCGAGCTGTGGGGTCAGCGGCGCGGCCTGTACTGTCTGTACGTCAGGTGAGCGCTGCTCGCGTGGTGCCTGCGTGCAAGGTGGCGGTGCTTCCGGAGGGGGCGCGTCTGGCGGCGGTGCGTCTGGCGGCGCGCCTGCTGGCGGAGCGGCGGGTGGCGGCGACCCGTTCGCGGGCACGCTGGACGCAGGAATCAACGACGTCATCGGGCAACGATGCCAGACGCACACCCGTGAGAGCGCTGAGTGCCCTCTCTTTCGGGGCGTTCGCCTCGACTGCGCACCAGTCGTGACGGTCGGGGGCGCCGCGAGCGTGTGCAAGTTCGTCTGCGAGGCCGATGGTGGCTGCGCCGGTGGCCGCGGTGAGTGCGTGTTCGGGGTCTGGGGAGGAGGCGTCTGCCAGGACTGCATCTTCCGGTGTACCGGCGCGGACGGCGGGCGGAACGATTGCGAAGCCAACGAGCGCTGCGCCAGCACGGACCCGCTGCTCGTCACGGGGAGCTTCTGCGCCGCCGACTGCCGCCTTCGCGGGAACTCCTGCGTTTCCGGCAGCTGCCAGGCCAACGGAACCTGCAGCCTGGGCAGACCGGCGTTTCACTGCATGCGCTATTGATGGCGTGCCGCAGCGACGGAGGGAGCTCCAGCGCGTCTGAGTTCGAGAGGCGCTGCCGGCTCGGCTACGCGGAAGGAGACGAGCCGCGGTGCTGAGCGACCCTCGCTGTCCACGCGCGTTGCTGCTCGACGCCGTAGCCGGCGATCACCTGCGGCACGCGGCTCACCACGAAGGCCATCAGCCGCTCACCGTCCTTGCGTGAGGCGTTGATGGTGACCAGGTCTCCGTCGACGAAGTACAGCTTGAGCGCGTTGACGGATCCGGTCGTCAGGTGCGCCCAGGCCACGTCCTTCCCGTCCGTGCTCAGCGAGCGATACGGGCGCGTTGCCTCTGCCTTCCAGAAGCGCTTCGCGCTCGAGAACATCAGCCACGCGACCCAGAGGAAGACGAGCCCCATGAGGCCGATGAAGATCGTCTGGCCGGTGATTCCCGACGAGAGCTTCGTGGCGAAGGCGGCGAGGACGAGGCCCGCGAGGCCCAGCACCACCACGCCGATGACGGCGTCTTGCATCGCGGTACGGCGAATCTGTCGTGCCAGGAGCTCGAGTTCGGTCATGGTTTTGGTGGTACCGCGATGTCTCGCGCTACTCCACTGGTCGGTGGCCTGGGATTCGGGCGCTCATGGCGCTGCGGCCGGTCTGACCTCGGCCGTCGCTCCGGCGGCCTTCAGCTTCTCCATCAGAGCAGCTGCGTCGGCCGCGCTGAGTCCTTCTTTGAGCACCGTCGGAGCGCGCTCGACCAGGTCCTTGCTCTCCTTCAGCCCGAGCCCGGTCGCCACGCGCACTTCCTTGATGACGAGAATCTTGTTCGCACCCGTGACGAGCAGCCACACCGCGCCACCCGTCGTCGTTGGAGCAGGTGCTGGCGTTGGCGGGGGCGGGGAAGCGGCGTCTCGCGTCTCGGCGGTCGCCCCGGCGGCCTTCAGTCTTGCCACGAGCGCGTCGGCATCGGCGCGAGGCACGGCGTCCTTCACGAGCGTGGGCGCGCGCTCGACCAGTTCTTTGCTGTCCTTGAGCCCGAGCTTCGTGAAGTCCTTCACCTCTTTGATGACCGGAATCTTGTTGGGCCCGATGGTGAGCAGCCACACCGCCACCACTTCGCTGCGGACCTCAGCGCTCGCGCCTGCCGCCTTGAACTTCGCCACCAGCGCCTCGGCGTCAGCTTGCGAGAGCCCTTCCTTCACCACCGTTGGCGCGCGCTCGGCCAGCTCCTTCGACTCCTTGAGGCCAAGTGTCGTGGCGGCTCTGATCTCCTTGATCACCGAGATCTTGTTGGGACCCGCAGACGTCAGCCACACGGCCTCTGCGTGAGCGACGGACGCGACGAGCAGGACGACGAAGAAGGAGCGCATGCCCCACTGTCCCTCAAGCGGCCGGCTTCGTCTTCTTCACCAGCTCACGAGGCGTCGGCGGTCTCGGGTCTGGCGCGTCGAACGGCTCGACAACCAATTCGAACACACCGTTGTCGAACGGCGCACCCGGAGCTGCTTGCTTCAGCACGAGGCGCTCCCGTTTCCCGTCGGCCTGCATCGAGCGCGCGCGGAAATGACAGTACGGATTGTTCCCGGGCCGGTCGAAGAAGGCATGCGCGGTGAACGTGCAGCCACCCATGCAGCTCTCGGCGAACGGGCACGTGCGACAGAAGCCCCACAGGTCCTCGACGGTGCGCGTGCGCGCGAACGCGAGCTGCGGCGTGTCGTTCCAGAGTGACTCCAGCGACCGGGTCGCGAGCGAGCCGCCAAGGTAGTGCCGGCTCTGCAACGAGGGACACCCCTTCACGCCACCGTCGGCCTCGATGCCCATCACGAACTTCCCGGCCTGACAGCCGAGCCAGTAGTCCGTCATGCCTTTCCCGGGAGACCGCAGCGTCGTCTCCTCAGGCCCGAAGTAGCCCAGGTTGTTTCCCGGCATGAGCAGCACGCCGTCCGAGAAGCCACGTTCCTTGAGCGCCACGAGCCTCGGCATCAGGTCCAGCAGGTCCCACGGCTGGAGCAACATCGCCGGCCGGTCCGACGCGCGGCCGATGGGCGTGGTCAACATCACCTGCCACGCGCTGATGCCGCACTCGCGCAGGTGCTCGTAGAGCGCTTCGACGTCACCCAGGTTGAGCCGGTTGAAGTTGGTGTTCGCGGCCGTGCGCAGCCCCACGTCGCGGAACGCCTTCAACGCCGCCGTCGCGGACGCGAAGCTGCCTTTGCTCGCGCGCATCAGGTCGTGCGTCACCTCGAGCCCGTCGACGCTCACCGACACGCTGTGGAGCCCCGCCTCGCGCATCTTCGCGGCGAGCTCGGGCGTGATGCTCCGGCCGCCCGTCGTCATCGTGGGCCGAATGCCCTTCGTCCGCAGCGCGCGGATCAGCTCGTAGAAGCCCGGGTGCAGGTACGCCTCACCACCGATGAGCACGACCTCGAACGTCTGCATCGCCGCGAGCTGGTCGACGACGCCGAGCGCCTGCGCGGTGGTCAACTCATCGGGTCGCGCCACGCCCGCACGGGAGCCGCAGTGCGTACACGGCTGGTCGCACGCGAGCGTCAGCTCCCAGACGACGTAGGTCGGCCGGTGCCCGGTGCGAACGTCGAACCGTCTGAAGACCTCGTCGCGCGCCGACGAAGCGGAGTCGTCAGGGCGTGCCGCCATCGGTGAAGCACGGATCGTTCCGGTCCTTCCTCGGGTCACCGCCATCGGGGAGCAGGGTGGTGCACTGGCCCGGGCAGCCGTTGGTGCCGCCGTCGACCTGCTTCGAGACACACGGGACGCCGTAGAGGGCCATCTGCGAGCCGCAGTTGCTCACCGCGATGGCGACGAGCCCGAGCGCCGCAGCCTTGAGGCCCCGCGTCTTGCGAGACGACACGACACAGTTCGGACACGCGTCGAGACCGGCGGGCACGATGCCCTGACAGGACACACACTGGTTCACGAATCACCCCGAGACGACGAGAGGCCGGCAGTGTGCCTGCCTCTCCCGTCTGGAGCAATTCGTCAGCGCGTCACCCGCCGGTCGGCAGGCGCCGCAGCAGGTCCGACAGCTCGTCGGCGTGGTCTTCTTCCTGCGCCAGAATGTCCTCGAAGAGGCGCCGCGTCGTCGGGTCCCTGTCGGCGACGAACCGCACCAGCGCCGTGTACGTCTCGATGGCGATTCGTTCGGCCACCAGGTCTTCGGTCAACATGTGCTGGAGCGAGGTGCTCACCACGTAGTCGGTGTGGCTGCGGCTCGCGAGGCCCTGCGGCGAGAAGTCGGGGACACCACCGAGCTGGGTGATGCGGCTGGCGAGCCGATCGGCGTGCGCCAGCTCTTCCTGGGAGTGCTGCAGCAGCTCTCCCGTCACGGCAAACCCTGCGATGCCTCCCTGGGACGCGCTCATGAAGTGATGGCTGCGATAGCGCAGCGCGCACACCAGCTCGGTCGAGAGCGCGTCGTTGAGCAGCGAGATGATCTGCTGATGGTCGGCCTGGTTGCCGATGGTGACCGCGCCGTCTTCGAGGTGCTCGCGCGCGCGCGCCTTGATGGCCTCGAGGTCGAGCACGAAGGCGCTGGGCGTCGGCTCGGACTTCGCGAGGTGCCCGTTGTCGTCGACCGGCCGCGTCTTCACGGTGATGGAGGCAGAAGTCATGACGTCACCCTGTGGTTCCTGCTGGGACACTGCGTCGGCTCGGAGGAGTTCATTCGCCTTCGCTGAATCAGCTCCCGAGCCAACGCCGGCGTGAACGATGGCGGTCGCTTGGCGCTCGCGCGTTTCCGAGGTCCATCGAGTTGACGTGGCGAGCCGTCAAGCTGGTTGGGTTCGGGTTGTCGCCCGGGTTCCTGTAACGTGCGCGCGCCTGAACCACGTCGTTCGGAGCACCCAGGAGCGCTTCCATGAAGGCCACGAACTCGGAATTGATCAGCCTCGTCGCAGGTGAGCTCGACGCGAACACCCTCGCCTCACGTCACGGCGTCGACGTCGAGACCGTCGGTGACTGGCGGGCCGCGTTCCTCGCCGGCATGCGTGCGGCCGAGGGTGCGCGTGGCGGACGAACGCGCTGGGGCCGGGTGCTCCTCACGGGCTGCGTCGTCATCGCCACCGTGGCGCTCGCGCAGACGCTGACCCCGATGACGCCAGACGCGCCCGCGCGGGCCGACGAGGTGAACGGGAACTTCACGCTGCTCAAGCAGTGGCTCGAGGCGAAGGTCGGCACGGTGAGCGCCAACTTGAACCCTGGCACCGGCACCATCACCACCACGGGCTCCATCTCGGGCAGCACGCTCTTCGCCTCGGGCACCATCACGTCTGGAGGCGCCATCATTGCGGCGAGCAACCTCACGGCAGCGAACGGCGACGTGCGCATGGGCTCGGCGTTCGCCCCGCGCGCCGACGAGAACCTGCGCATCGTTCGCGGCACCGTCACGGCGGCTTCGCCGAGCGGCACGGGCTACACGTCGACCGGCGGCGGCACCACGACGCAGACCATCACCTTCACGCGGCCCTTCAGCGCCACGCCCACCGTCGTCTGCAACGTCGGCCCCGGTGCAGCGAGCGCCGATGCGTGCAACTTCGTCTCGATCTCGACGACGGGCTTCGTCTCGACGACCGGCACCCGGAACGCGCAATTCACCCCGTCGAACATCACCTTCATCGCCATCGGTCCGAACTGAGGCGGGCGGCTCCGGCGTCAGTTGGGGCGGTTGACCACGGCCGTCGCGAAGCGCGTCGGGTCGGAGAAGACGACCAGCACGAACGACGCGTTCAGCTCATCGTCTTCCAGCCTCTGAATTCGAAGGTCCTTCACCAGCGCCAGCTTGCGCCACTGGCTGACCTCGTCGAGGAAGCTCATCAGCTTCCGGTAGTTCCCGCGCACTGACACATCGAAGCTCAAGGCGTCTTTGGTGGTGACTCGTTGCGCGATGCGCGTGCCACGGAGCCTCGCGACTGCGGCGGTGTCCCCGATCGCGGCAAACACCTCATCCGCGTCCACGCGTCGGTTGCACTCGCTCTGGGCGTCGGCGAAGCGAGACTCGACCACGTCGGTCTCTCGCGCGAGCTGAACGATGTCCTCGCGCGATGGCCCCACCTGCGTTTCCGGCACCGAACGCGCGACCGGACTGGCCGGGCGGAACACGAACAGGGCGGCGACGATGAGCCCCGAAATCGACAGCCCCATGGCGATGGCTCTCATCTGGATTCCTCTCGAGACCGCGACACCTGGTGCGAGGGCTACTCCGAAGGGGCGCTGAAAGTCCAACCGCAGCCCGTGCGGGAGACGTTGCAGCGTCATCGAACAGCAGACCTCTGCCGCGCCATCTCGCTTGTGCTCGTGCTCCCGGCGGTGTCTCCTCTCGAAGTCGCTCACGCTCGAGGCTGCTGAGTTCATCTGAGAGGGGAGGCGCATGTCGAGACTCGCGCAGGCCCTCACCATCATCGGCTGCATCAGCGCGGTGTTGGTCGCGGCGACGTTGCAGCACCTGGTGGTGCTCCAGACGGGAATCGAACTGCGCAGGCTCATCGTTCCGTTCGTCGTCGGAGCGACCTTCGGCGCCCTCATCGTCGCCCTCGTGAACGCGCGCGCCGCGCAGCGCCTGAGCCTGGCGTCGCTCGCCGCGCAACGAGCCGAGATTGCCGGGCTCAACCTGCGCCTGTCCGAGACGGTTCGCAGCCAGGGGAACGAGCTCAAGACGGCTGAGCGCCGGCTCATCGAAGCCGACCGCCTCGGCGCCGTCGGGCTGCTGGCGGGAGGCGTGGCGCACGACTTCAACAACCTGCTCACGGTGATGCTGTCGGGCGCGGCGTTCCTGGGTGAGACGGCCGAGGGTGAAGAGAAAGAGGTCGTCGAGAGCATGCTCTCTGCCGGCGAGCGCGGCGCGACCCTCACCACCCAGCTGCTCGCGCTCGCGAGGCCGCCACGAAAGAGCAGCGAGGTGCGCTGCCTCAACCGGTCGGTCGAGGCGCTGGAGTCCCTCTCGCGCCGGCTGTTGGGCAGCTCCATTCGGCTCCAGGTGAACCGGTGCGCGGGCTCGCTCTCCGTGCCGGTGGGGCGCGCCTCACTGGAGCAGGTGCTGGTGAACCTGGTCGTCAACGCGCGCGACGCGATGCCGGGCGGCGGCACCTTCACCATCGTCACCGAACGAGCGGAGCGCTCCGCAGTGCTCCGCGTGAAGGACACGGGAGCCGGAATGTCGCCCGAGGTGCAGGCGCGCATCTTCCAGCCCTTCTTCACCACCAAGGGCGAAGGGCGTGGCACCGGGCTGGGCCTGGCGGTGGTGATGGACGCGATTCAGCGCGCGGGCGGAGACATCTCCGTCGACTCGACGCCCGGCCAGGGCACCACCTTCGTCTTGAGCTTTCCGCTCGCAGACGTGGACGAGGCCGAGGCGACGCCGCCTGTGAGCGCCCGCGAAGCGCTCGTCGCGCTCGTCTTCGTCGATGAAGAGTCCGGGCTGCGTGTGGTGACTGGCAGCGCGATGGCGCAACAAGGCTACGAGGTGAAGACCTGCGCTGGACAGGCCGAGGCGCTCGTGGCGCTCGAGGCGTCCCTGCAGTCGGGGCGCGTGGTGGCGCTGGTCACCGACATCGTCCTCGCCGACGGTGATGGCCACACGCTCGTGCACGAGGCCAGGCGGAGGGCGCCGCGGCTCCCGGTCGTGATGACGTCGTCGTTCGGGCTGGCCGAGGTCGAGGGCGCAGGCATCGTCCTCGCAAAGCCCTACACGCCGGCGCGGTTGATGGAGGCGCTCGACAAGGCCATTCGCGTCGCGCGCCAGGAGGTCAGCTCGGCCGCTCGTTCGTGAGGGGCGGCGGCAGCAACTCCGCGCGCGCGGGCAGCAGCCGAGGGAGCAGGAACCCCGTGCGCTGCACGTACGCCGCCCACTCGGGGTAGCGCGACATGCTGCGCTCCTTGGTGAGCATGTTGGGCACGAACACGCCCAGCCAGACCCACGCGAGCACCAGCCACGGCGCCCAGTGCATCGTCAGCACCGCGAAGGCGCCGTAGAGCATCATCTCGCCGAGGTAGTTCGGGTGACGAATGCGCGCGAAGAAGCCGGTGGTGATGAGCCCGCGTTTTGCTTTCAGCGTGAAGTACTTCTGCGCGTCGCTGCCCATCATGATGACGACGCCCATCACGTAGACGAGGGTGGCCGTCGCGAGCAGCCACAGCGGCGCCTCGATGCGGCGGCTCACGATGAGGATTGGTGAAATCCAGTACAGGGCGAGCGCGCCGGCCCACATCA
>JAUXRI010000316.1 GCA_030681895.1 Myxococcales bacterium
GCGTACTGGCCGGCGTTCAACATCGCCGACAGCGCCATCGTCGTGGGCGTCGGGCTGCTGGTGGTGGACTCGTTCGTGCGCAAAGAGACGAAGGTCGTCGCGCGCGCCGTGTCCTGAAGCCGGTGTGCAGTCGGACCACTCGTTTCCGTCCCTTCAAGACTGACCGTCGCGGTGTGCCTGGTGGTGTGGCCCCGGGGTCGCTGGACTACGGTGCGCCGCGTGTCCGCCCCCCGCTTCGAGATGCTGGTTGTCGCGCTCTGCCTCCTCGCAGCGCCCGCCCTCGCACAGGCTGATGGTGGGCTGAGCACCGTCGACCGCGTGCTCAACGACCTGGTGGTGCCGCTGAGGCCGCCGACGAAGGAGCCGGAGGTCGACGCGGGGCTCGAGCCGGCCGCCGTGATGGCGGCGCCCACCGACGCGGGCCTCGAGCCGGCCTTCGTGATGGCGGTGTCCAGCGACGCGGGGAGCGTGACGGTGCTCCTCGCGGGCACGGCCGACGCCGGCGCCGCGCCTGCCGAAGAGCTCACCGTCGTGGTGCATGACACCGTGACGCCGCTCGTCTTCCGCCGGGCCCTCGCTGAGAAGCCTGCCCGCGTGCGCGCGCGCGAGGCCACCACCGCCTTCACCAGCGCCATCGAGTTGCCTGCGCTGCCCGGCGCGCCCATGGCCCAGGTGGTGGTGGTGGGCGCCGAGGCGCGCGTCTTCATCAAGGGCCGCGTCGTGACGACCTTCACCGACGCCGACCGCCTCGCCAGCGGCGCCGTGTCGTTGACGGCCTGGGCCGCGGAGCTCGAGACCCGGTTGACCGGCTTCGTCGAAGACGCCGAGCGACGCCACGAGTACCGCGAGTTCGCCTTTCACCTCTTTTTTGCCGTCTTCGTCCTGTTGATGGCCGGCCTCACCCTTCGGGCCCTCAACCGGGCCTTCGCGCGCGCCGACACCACCATCGAAGACCGCGCCGGCAGCCTCAAGCCGCTGGTGGTGCTGGGCGCCGAGCTGCTCTCGAGCGACGCCGTGCGCAGCGTGCTCGGCACGGGACTGGTGGTGGTGCGCGTCGTCTCGCTCGGCGGCACGGTCGTCGTCGCGCTGGCTGCGGTGCTCGCGCAGTTCGAGCGCACGCGGCCGTTGCTCTCGAGGCTCGGCAGCTCCATCGGCCGGCCGGTGCTCGAAGGGCTCGAAGGCGCGCTCGCGTCGGTCCCGGGCCTGGTGCTGGCGGCCGTCTTGTTGGTGTTGCTGCGCGCCGCGCTGCGTTTCGTCTCGCTCATCCTCGACGGCGTGGCCACGGGCCGCGTCAAGAACGGGTGGATCGAGCCGCGCCGCGCGCCCGTCGCCCGCGCGGTGCTCAGCTGGCTCGTCGTCGCGGTGTCGTTGCCTTTGCTGGTGGCCGCCGCGTTCGGCCGCTTCGGCTCGCCCTTCGAGTCGCTCGCGCTCGGCGCGGGAGCGGTGGTGATGGTGGCCGCGGTGCCGACGGTCGCCAGCGCCGTGGTGGGCGCGTGGTTTTCGTGGAACGGCGTGGTGCAGGTCGGCAGCTGGGTGCAGGTGGGAAGCCACGTCGGCGAAGTCGTGGAGCACTCGCTCACCGAGCTGGTGCTGGTGCCCAGCGACGGCGGCTCGGTGGTGGTGCCGATGTTGATGCTCGTGGTGACGCCGGTGCGCCGGCTCTCGGGGCCTCCGGTGCAGGGCTTCGAGGTGCGGGTGCGACGCGACGGCGGCACGGCCCAGTTGATGGAGCGGCTCGTCGCCGTGGCGCGCACCGTCGACGAGCGTGGTGACGTCGAGGTGGTGGAGGTCGACGCCGAGTCGGCGCTCGTGCGGCTGACGGTGCCGGCCGGCAACGCGCAACGACGGGCGCTGCTCTCGCGCGCGCTGCTCGACGCCGTCGACGCCGGCCACCTCGCGCTGGCTCCGGCCGCACGCTCGAAGGTGTCATGAGCGCGATCCTCGTCTTGCTGGCGCTGTTGTCGGTGGCCACCCTCGCATCCCGGCGCGGCTCCCTGCGCACCTTCGTCGACACCGCCGCCACGCCGCTCCTCATCGCCGCAGGTGCCCTCTGCGCGCCCGGGGTGCTGGGCGTGTTGAGCGCGAAGCTGGTCGGCGAGCTGCAGCCGGCGCTCGCGGTCGGCGTCACGTGGGTGGCGGTGATGACGGGCCTGCGCGCGGGGGCGACGAATGGAAAGCCGTCTCGTGCCAGCTCACGCGCGACGACGGTGGTGGTGACGGCGAGTGTCACCTCGGTGGTGCTCGCCGCCGCGTGTCTGGCGGTGCCGGGGCTGCTGGGCTGGGCGCCTCCCGTCGGGCCGTCGGTGTGGCTCGGCGCGGCGCTGGTGGTGGGCGGCGCGATGGTGGGCACTCCCCCCGTCGAAGCGAACGAGACCGTCTTCCGCTCACGCGTGGTGTCGCTCAGCGAGCTGGTGGCGACGCTCGGCGCGGTCGCGGCCATCACCGTTCTCCCGGCGTGGTCGGTGCTCTCGCCCATCGACGTCGCGGCCGTGGTGGTGGGTAGCGGTCTGGTGCTGGGCCTGTTGCAGCGGCTCTCGGGCGGCAGCGCCTCGGCTGACGCCAACGCGCGCACCATCGCGATGCTGGGGCTGGTGACCCTGGCGGCGGGGCTGCTGCACAACGCGGCGTTGCCGTCGGCGGTGACGGGGCTCGTCGCCGGCCTCACGCTGTCTCGCACCTCGCTGGGCCAGGCGCTGCGCGATGAGCTGACGCCGACCGAGCTGCCCGCGCGCATCGTGGTGGCCTTCCTCGTCGGCACGCTCATCGTCTTCGATGGCTCGCTGGTGCTCGTCGGGGTGTTGGTGGCCGTGTCGCAGCTCGCCGTGCAGCTGGTGTCGACCTCGTGGGCCGTCGGGCACTCTCCGAGCGTGAAGGCCGTGGCGGCCGGGCTCACCTCGTCGGCGACGCCGCTCATCGTGTCGGCGAGCTTCATGCTGGCGGGCCTGCCGGGCGGCAGCGCGTTGTTGACCATCGCGGCGAGCGCCGTCTTCACCGCCGACTGCTTCGCCGTGATGCTCACCCTGGTGGCGCGCTCGCGCACGGCGCCTGGCCTGTCGACGCAGGAGGCCCAGACATGAGCGGGCACGGCAAGGCCTCGATGCCGGCGCTGGTGCAGGGCGTCGCGGCCGTCGGGCTGCTGGTCGCGGCGCTGGTGGCGCTCGACGTCTCGGGGTTGAAGGTGACGCGCGGGCCGGTGTTCGGGCTCGGCTTCCTCGTCATCGCGGGCACGGTGGCCGGCCACGCCGCGGCCATGCTGCGCCTGCCTCGGCTGACGGGCTTCCTGCTCGCCGGGGTGTTGTCGGGCCCGCAGGTGTTCGGCGTACTGGCCACGCAGGACGTGAAGGCCCTCTCGCTCATCAACGCGCTGGCCCTGGCCCTCATCGCCCTGCAGGCCGGCGCCGAGTTGACGTTGAGCGCGCTACGCCGGACGTGGAAGAGCGTGCTGCTGTCGTCGGGCTCGCAGACCGTCTTCCTCGTGTTGCCGATGGCTGCGCTCTTCTTCGCGCTCTCGTCCTTCATGCCCTTCCTTGACGGGCGCGCGGTCGGCGAGGTGGTGACGGTGGCCGTGGTGTGGGGCGTGCTGTCGTTGACGCGCTCGCCCGCCGTCACGCTCGCAATTCTGGGTGAGACGCGCGCGAAGGGTCCGGTGTCGGAGCACGCGCTCGGCGTGGTGGTGGTGCTCGACGTGCTGGTGCTGCCGCTGTTCGCGCTGGCGATGGCGCTGGCGGGCAGTCAACTGTCGGGCACGCCGCTCGAGCTCTCGGTCATCTCGCACCTGGGGTTCGAGCTGTTCGCCTCCATCTGCGCGGGCGTCACCTTCGGGCTGCTCATCGCGCTGCTGTTGCGCTTCATCGAAGGGGCGCGGGTGCTGGTGGTGGTGGTGCTGGGGTTCGGCGTCACCGCGCTGTCGACGTATCTGCACTACGACACGCTCGTCATCTTCGTGGTGGCCGGCTTCATCGTCACCAACCTCACGCGCTTCGGGAACGACCTGGTGCACACCTCGGAGAAGGTGAGCGCGGGCGTGATGATTGTCTTCTTCGCCACCGCCGGCGCGAAGCTCGACCTCGATGCGCTGCGGACGTTGTGGCCACTCGCGCTCGCCTTCTTCGCGGGCCGCACCGTGCTGACGGTGCTGGCCTGCAAAGTCGGTCACCGGCTGGCGAAGGACCCCGAGCCGGTGCGGCGCTACGGCTTCACGGCGTTCATCTCGCAAGCCGGCGTCACCATCGGCCTGGCGACCCTGGTGGCCGACCGCATGCCCGGCATCGGTCGCGCCATGGCCACGCTCGCCATCGCGGTGGTGTCGCTCAACGAGCTGGTCGGCCCGGTGGTGTTCAGCTTCGGCTTGAGGCGCGCGGGCGAAGTCCCGGGAGCTGAGCTGCCCGCACCCGAGGTGAAAATCAGCTGACGGGGAAGGGCAGCTCGACGGGCTGCGCACCGGGCAACTGCCGGCCGCTGCGACGCATCGCCGCCGTGACGAAGTGCTGCGCCGTGAACGGGAACTGCAGCGCCGCGTCGACGCCGAACCACGAGTCAGGCCAGAAGATGAGGTCTGACACGTTCGCGTCGGGGAACTGCAGCTCGAGCCAGTCCTTGAAGAAGTCGAGCTCCCACGACTCGAGCCCGCCCGTCGCGACCGCGTCGAACACCGCGACCGCTTCGGCCCACGTGAGGTCGGCGACGTACTGCGGCTTCGGAGCGAGCGCGGTCAGCACGAAGTCGCGCGTGCCCATCGCTCCCGAATACCGGGTGAACTCGTGCGGCGCGAACACGCGGTTGGCGCGCAGGTTCCACCGCGCCAGGAGCGGCTCGACGTTCTCCCTGGAGAGGACGGCGTTCTCGAGCACGTCACAGAGCTCGCAGAAGGCCCGCACTTCATGGGCCGTGGGTCGCTTGACGACGAAGCGGTGGGGAATCACCAGCTCAGGGGCACGCCTGACCGCGCTGCACGGTGTCGTTCTTCTGCGCCTTCAAGAACGCGAAGAGGTCGGCGAGCTGCTGGTCGGTGAGCGTGGGGTAAGGCGTCATCGTCGCGCAGAACGCCATGTTGTCGCGGCCGATGGCCTGCTTCACCGCTTTGGTGAACTCCGCCTGCGTCCACGCGCCGATGCCCGCCGTCGTCGAGCCGGTGATGTTGGGGCCCGTCGCGTTTCCCTCGCCCACGTTGCCGTGGCAGCCGTTGCACGAGCGCGCGGCGTACAGCGTCATTCCGGCGCTGACGTTGCCGCTGGGGCCAGCGTCGACCGGCGTCATGGTGCCGTCGCCACAAGCGAGGAGCGTCGAGAAGCAGAGGGCAGTCACTGCGAGGCGAAGAGAAGTCATGGACTCACGGCGTGTGGAGCTCCGGACCGGCCCGGAGCGACGAGAAGAGCCACGCAGATAGCGCCGACCGGGCCCGCCTCGCCAGTGTTTGCAGCGCCGGTTGACCTGCAGCACGCCGGACGCTGCCGTTCAGTTGCACATCGAGAACTCTTTGCCGCCCGAGTTGATGATGGGCGAGCCGTTCGAGTTCTGCGTGACGTGAAAGCCCTCGACGAGCTGGAGCGTCGGGTTGTCGGACGACGACATGTAGAGCTGACCGCCGCGCACTTCCCACCGGCCGCCGCCTTGAGAGTCGTGCTGCCCAGCCACCGTGCCGTTCGCGCCCGAGTTGTACGTCTCGGTGCGGCCGCCGTTGTTCCAGGAGCCGTTGGGGAAGAACCGGTACTTCTCGGTGCTCGAGGTGCCCGACACCTTGTTGTAGCGGAAGCTGCACCACCCCGAGGACAGCAGCAGGCGTGAGAGCTGATCGTTCCCTGCGGCGCGAGGCTGGTCCTGACCCTGCTGCGGTGCGCCTCGGCCCGGAGCGCCCTGCTGCGGTTGTTGTTGGCCCTGGCCGTTCTTCTGCAGCCACACCTGCGCTTCGGCGAGCGCTTCTCTGTCGGCGTCTGCTTCCGACACGGCGTTGGCCTTCGCGGCCTTCGCAGCGAGCGCTCCCTGCTTCTTCACCTGCACGCCGGCGCCTGCGCGGGTGAGCGTGATGGGAATGCCGCCCATCGTCATCACGAGCGTGTCGCCAGTCACCGTGTAGCCAGCCTTGTCTGCGGTGCCTTCGTCGTCGGTGATGACGAGCGAGCTGCCGTCAGCGGTCCACTTCAGCTTGCCTTCGTCCATCAGGCCGGTTCCGTTCGCGTTGAGCGTCATGAAGGGCTCGTTCGCGAGCACCCAGGTGCCGACGAGCTTCTGGTCGACCTTCGGCGCAGCGTGGAGTGCGAGGGAGAGGATGAGCGACACGAACACGGGAGGCTCCTGGTCGAGAACGTGGAGTGGTGGACCTCACCACGGGCTCGGCGAGTCGACCATGGTCAGTCCGTCGAGACGGGGCATCGCTCAGCGAATGAGCCCCTCTTGCTTCGCGCGGAGCACCAGCGCTTCGACGTCGAGACCGCGCTCGCCCGCCGCCTTGCGGAGCGCCGCTTCGCCCGACGCGTGAATCGAGAAGGGCACGTTGCCGGTGAGCACGACCGCCAGGGCCGAGAGCATGCCCCGCTGCAGGTTGGCCATCAGGCCCGTACCCTCGATGGCGAAGTACAACGCGTGAGCGCCATCACGAATCGGTGTGGACTGGCCGGTCAACGCGCGCCGGAACTCGGCCGTCGGCACCTGGAGCAGGTTGGGGACGACGCCGACGAACGACACCTTTTCTCCGCGGGCCTCGGCCTCGGTGGTGAGCCGCTGAAGGGTGACGGCCGATTCACCGTCGGGCGGCCGGTTGAAGCGCACCACCAACACAGGACCCGACACGAGCCAGCTCACGCCGGGGGGCCGCTCGGCAGGCGAGGTCGCCTCGGTGCCTTCTGTCTTCTCGATGCCCGCCATCAGCACGCACCCCCGCGCCCTTCGTCTGGCGCATCACGGTGCGAGCCACCGCGGCCGTCTCACATTGAATCCACGCCACGACGTTTCCGGTCAATGGGGCCGGACCGACCCACCGTGCGCGCGCGAGCGGGACGGCCTCACGAGACCGAGATGACGACCTTCCCCCGCGCGCGCTTCGTCTCGACGTGCGCCTGGCCCGCAGCGGTCTCGGCCAGCGGCACCACGCGGTCGATGATGGGCTTGAGCTGCCCGCGCTCGACGAAGCCGCAGAGCGCCTCGAGGTCCGTCGTGTTCGACTTCACCACCACCAGCCGCGACTTCTTGAAGGGCAGCCAGCGCGTGCGCAGGTCGTCGAACACGCTGCGCACCGAGGGCACCGTCGAGACGTACACGCCGCGCGGACCCAGTGACGCCTTCGCGGTCGAGAAGCGCCGGTTGCCGAAGACGTCGAAGACACAACTCCAGTCGCGCCCTGGCTCGAGGCCCGTCTCCTTCGTGTAGTCGAGCGTCTCGTCAGCGCCGAGCGAACGAACGAACTCGAGGTTCTTCTCGCTGCACGTCGTCGTCACCGTCGCGCCGAGCGCCTTCGCGAGCTGGACCGCGACGACGCCCACGCCGCCCGACGCGCCGTGGATCAACACCCGCGCACCAGGGCCGACTCCGCCGAGGTCTCGCAGCGCCTGCAGGGCCGTCAACGACGTGAGCGGGAGCGCGGCGGCTTCCTCGAACGTGAGCGCTACGGGTTTCAGACACAGCTCGGTCTCCTGCAGCGTCACGAGCTCGGCCACTGTTCCTCCAGTGAAGCCGTTGCGCATGCCGAAGACCTCGTCACCGATTCGGAGCTTCGTGATGCCTGCGCCGAGCGCCTCGACCACGCCCGCCACGTCGTAGCCGAGCAGCTTCGGAAATGTCGGGCCGCTCGCCGCCTTGAACTTCCCTTTGCGGATCAGCGAGTCCTTCGGGTTCAGCGCCGCCGCGCGCACGCGCACGAGCACCTCGCCGCCCGCTGCGACCGGTGGCGCCAGCTCGCGCAACTCGAGCACGTCGGGCGCTCCGTAGCGGTCGTAGATGATGGCTTTCATTGGCCCTTTCCCAGTTGCCTTGAATTTCCTGCACACACCAGAAGACACCCGGGTCCTTCACACGACTCCGGGGGGGCACTCCGGAAAACCAGGAACGCAAAAGCGACGCTGCTTCTCTCGTCTCTGGCTGAACCAACCAACCAACCTGACCGCCACGCGCGGTCTTCTCAAACTGGAGTGACCAGATGGGCATCCTTTTGCTTCTCGTCGGTGTCGCAGTTCTCGGCTTCGGGCTCTTTCAGCACACCAAGGGCAAGCGCATTCTCTCTGCGCCCTTCAAGAAGACCGGTGAGCTGAAGTCGAACCCCACCACCAGCGACCCCAAGGGCGCCATCTCGACCGAGGGCAAGGTCGTCGCGCCCGCGCAGCAGCTCCTCTCGCCGTGCACGAAGCAGCCGTGCCTTGCGTACGAAGTGAAGGTCGAGCGCCTGTGGGAGAAGACCGAGACGACGGAAGACGGTACCAAGACGGTGAAGGGCTCCGACACCCTCGACACGCTCAAGGGGGGCGCGGTGTTCGGCCTCGATGACGGTTCCGGCGTCTTCACGGTCGACGTCAGCAAGGGCGCCGACTTCGACAACTTCAAGGACGGCTTCAAGAAGGAGCTCAACGGCCGCGGCTGGGCGTCGCAGATTCAGTTCGGCGAGCTCAACTACGACCTGCCCGTCTTGAGCGACTCCGAGAAGTACACCATCGGCTTCAAGGCCACCGAGAAGTACGTGCCGGTCGAAGGCAGCCTCTTCGTGCTCGGTAAGCTCGAGGGCGCGTCCATCGTCAAGCCGGGCTGGCGCTCGCTGATGACGTCGTCGAAGGGCCGCGACGGCCTCATGGGCAGCATCACCAAGAAGAAGAAGTTCTCGTTCATCGGCGGCGGCATCACGGCCGTCCTCTCGATCCCCGCGATGCTCTTCGGGCCCACCATCGACACCAGCGGGCCGTCGTCGTCGTGCGAGTCGGCGCTCACCGATACCCGCGTGAAGTGCGGCGACCGCGTGTCGAGCAAGTCCGGTGAGACCTACAACTGGACCGTGACGAAGGGCGGCGAGTACCAACTCACCGTGTTCGCGCCGAGCAAGAAGGTCGCGTTCGACCCCGAGCTGATCATCGAAGACGCGAAGGGCGAAGTGCTCGCCGACACCGAAGGCGGCGTGGGTGGCAACGCGGTCGCGAAGCTCCACGTCGAGCCGGGCACGTACAAGCTGACCGTGAAGCCGGGCGACGACTACATGGTCAAGGGCGGCTTCGGGTTCGACCTCGAGATCTCCGGTGGCCCCGCGGCTGACGTGGCTGGCGCTCCGGTGGCGAAGGCCGAGGGTGATGCGGCGCCTGTCGCGGCTGCTGGTGGCGAGCTCGGCGAGCAGGTCGCGATGCTCAACGAACTCTGCCCCGACACCTTCTGCGAGGGCGACTACCAGTACAAGTTCAAGAAGCTCGACTGCGTCGAGGCCACGAAGTGCGTGCTCTCGTTCGACGCGAAGGACCTCAAGGGCAAGTCGTTCGCCGCGCAGGTTCCCGTCGTCGGCTTCAAGTCGCTCGACGATGAAGAGGCCACCTTCGTCGGCGCGGTCAGCGAGTCGCTCATGAAGTGGGAGTCGCTGCCGACCAACCTGAAGACGGTCGCGATGGCGAACCCGGGCAAGGCGCCAGTGAAGCCGGCCGCGAAGCCTGCGAAGAAGAAGTGATTCCCGGAGGGGGAAGGCCCGACGCACTGCCTCGGACCTGAAGGTGATGAAGAGAAGGCGCCGGAGCTCCTCGCGGGTTCCGGCGCCTTCGTTCGTCTGGCCGTCGTCACTTGACGTCGTTCTCAGCGCCGCCAACGCTCGACACCGGTGCGAGCCCTTCTGCCGATGACGATGATGACGAGCAGTCTGCTGGCGTGCGCGACGATTGAATATGGCGCGCCGCCGGTGCCGCCTGCCTCGGGCTCGCGGTGCACGTTCGACCAGTCGCTGGTGTTGGTGCCCGCGTCTGCCAGCCTCGCCATCGTCGACGACCCGGGCTTCAGCATGCAGCCAGTGCCTGGCGGCGCGCCGATGTTCCGCAGCTCGGGGCCGTCGCGCAGTCACACCTCGAGCGCTTCGGGGTTCAGCTTCTTCCTCGGCCCCTCACGGCTGACGCCGACCGCTGCGTTGGAGCGCCTGAACGAGCCGGCACTCCTCGCGCGCTACGAGAGCGACCTCAAGCAGCACTCGCGCGGCGCGATTCACCGGTGGGCGCGGCCGCTGTGGGTGACGTTGATGGCGGGCTCCATCGTCGCGATGTCGACCGGCCTTGCGCTGATGTTCAACGCGCAAGCGACCCGGCCGCGCGGAGGCCGAGCCGACTACGGGCCCAGCACGGCGGCGCTCCTCGTCGGCGCCGCGGGCCTGGCGTTGATGATTCCTTTCGTGGCGCTCGATCTGCTCAACCGCGAGCACGAGGCCCCGTTCGTTGCGCGTGAGGCTTTTCTCGTCGCCCGGCCGGACGAACTCGACGCCGTACAGAACGCCGTCGCCAGACACAACGAGCAGGCCGTGGCGGGTTGCCCCGTGCAGTGACGGCTCGAGGGAGCAGCGAGGGCTCGTTTCCCGTCGAGTGGAGCTGTTCGGCGCTGCGGTCGCTCAGCGACGACGCCGGCGCTTCGTCGGCTTCTTCTTGATGGGCCGCGGCTTCGCGCCGGCGTCGGTGGCCGTCGGGCCCGCGTCTTCCGTGGCCGTCACGCCAGCGTCTTCTTCTTCGTCCTCTTCCACCTCGCCGCCGTCGGCGTCCGCGTCGACGAGCCCGTCCTCACCCGCGTCCGTCTCGGGTTCGGGTGCGGCCACTGCCACCGTCGCGGCGACGTCTTCCACGCCCGCGTCGTCATCGAGCAGGAGCACTGGCGTCACGCGCGCGATGGTCGACGTCTCGGCGCCACCACCCTTGAGCTTCCACACCATCGCCGCGAAGACCCCGGCCACGACGACCAGCAACACCGCGATGAGCTTGCGCGAGCCAGACGACGCCGCCTTCACGTCGGTGATGCTGGGCCCCACGTCAGAGACGCCCGAGAGCTCCGCGGCCGTGCCCGACGTGGCGATGCGCGCGGCAGCGGGGATGGGGCGAATCGCCGTGGGCTCGTGCCGCTCGAGCTCGTCGTCACCGAGCCCGACGTCCTCGTCGCCCGTGTCACCGAGGGCAGGCACGCCCAGCGGCGGCGTCGGCACGCGGGCCTGCGTCTGCGCCCACTCGAGCTTGGCGTGCGACACCGAGCTCGCCGCGACGGGCACCGCGCGCGGGCCCGTCGATGACCCATCGTCAGAGGTGTCGGCTGGCGTGGCCGGCTTCGGGAGCTGCAAGCGCGGCTGCGTCTCGAGCGGAAGGCTGGCCGACGCGCGCGCAGGCGCTGAAGCCGTCGGAGGCACCTGCAGCCGTGGCTGCGTCTCGAGGGGAAGGCCCGCCGGCGCCACAGGAGCCAGCACGGGCGGCCGGGACGGCGACGACGCCTTCGGAGTCAACACTGGCACCGACGACGACAACCGCGGTGGTGGCCCCGCAGGAGGCGCGACGGGTGGCCGAGACGGTGACGACGCCTTCGGAGTCAGCACCGGAACCGAGGACGACAACCGCGGTGGCGCCGCCGCGAGCATTGCCGGCCCTGGTACGCCGGGTTGCGTCGACATCGGAATGCCCTGCGCTGGTCTGGGCTCGGGTGGAATGGCCAGCGCAGAGAAGGCATCGCCGGGCGGGGTTCCTGGCTGGGTGCCGACCGGAATCTTCTGAATCTGCGGCAGGTCAGTGAACGTCTCTTTGGTGCCCGGCGTCAGGTGCTCACCCGTCGGGACGTCGTCGATGCCCGGCGCAGGGCCCGGGTCGGCGTCGGGCACCGGTGGGCCAGGGCGAGCGGCAGGCGCTCCAGCGATGAGCTGTGCCACCTGCGCCGCAGAGAAGAGCTGGTCGCCCAGCACGGCCTCGAGCTCATCGGCGAACAGCTCGAGGTCCGGCTGCCGCTGCTCGACGCTGCGCGCGATGGCTCGCTGCACGACGTCGTCGATGGCGGGCGTACACTCGTCGTGCAGCTGCGACGGCGACGGCAGCTGGAGCCCCTCAGTGATGGCGTCGGCGTAGGTGCCTCCGAAGCCGGTCAACGAGGCGTGCAGCACCGCGCCCAGGGCGAAGACGTCGTTGACGAAGCTCGGCGCGCCGCTCGGCGTGAAGCGCCCGGGCCTGGGGCAGCCGAAGTCCATCACTGTGACGGCGCCGTCCCTGGTGATGAGCAGGCTGCCGTCAGAGAGGCCGCCGTGCGCGCGCATCGGCGTGATGGCGACGAGCGAGCGCGCCGCGTCGATGACGATGCGGCTCACGAAGGCCAGCGGCACCACGCCACCCGCGTCCAGCAGGCGCTCGACGACCTCCTGCAGCGACTCCGCCGGGAGCAGGTCCCACACGCCGTAGCGTCGGCCTTCGATGGTGACGACGTCGCGCAGCGGCACGATGCCGGGGGCTGCGCTGCCGTTCAGCCAGGGCGTGGCGCCTTCGGGCACTTCGCGCAGCAGCGCCTCTCGCCCGCTCTCATCCTTCCCGCGCCACGTGTGTGACGAGAAGGCGCCGACCGGCAAGAGGGTGACGCGAGTCCAGGCCACGAAGGCCGACTGTATGGGGCCGGTGGCAGAGCCCCAAGCGCTGTTCACGCACGCGCGTCGAGCGCCGCCTCAGCGTGACGTCAGACGTTGGCGTCGAGCTCGAGGCTCGGCGTGACGCGAGCGCTCCATCGACGACGAGCCGCGCGTGCTCCGTGAAGCCGAGGTCAGAAGCTGACGTCGAGCTCGAAGTCACCGCGAGACGCGAGCTCTCCGTCGACGACGACGTAGACGGTCTGGCCCGCGTTCACCGTGAAGGTCACCTCTTCTGGTTCGCCGACGCCGTTGAAGATGGTGCCCGCGACGCACACGCCCGCGCCGCAGACCGGCTGCACGTACAGCATCGGGTCGAACCGAATGACGCCGCCATCTCCGAGCGGGCGCTCGAGCGGCGTGACGCGGACGCGATAGGCCCGCGTGACGGAGGGCGCGAGCAGGTACGCCACGTCGCGTCCTGACGCCGCACCCCCTGACGGACAGCCCATGCCCGAGACGCTGTAGTCGTCGGTGGCGAGAAAGGTGCTGCCGAGGAACGTGCCGCCCGCGGTGACATCGGGCGCTGAGGTGGAGCAGGTGTCGGAACCGTTGAGCGTGATGGCGCCCGCGTCGGCCGCAGCGCCGCCTGCCGCTCCACCTCCTGACGAGCCTCCCGCTGCAGCGCCTCCCGAAGTGCCGCCGGCCGCGCCTCCTGCGCTCATGCCTCCTGCGGTGCCGCCACCCTGCGCCGTGCCACCACCCTGCGCCGTGCCACCACCGCTGGCCCCGGCGTCACGCGTGCCTGCGTCGTTCGGCGTTCCTGCATCAGAGACCCTGATGGTCGAACTTCCGCAGGCGCTCATCGCGAGCGCGAGACACAGAGGCAGTCGTCGCATGCCCGCTCAGATACCAGAAACACGACGGGCCGGATGGTCGCCCACCCGGCCCGCTGCCCTGAAGAGACGTCGAGAACGACTTAGAGCGTGCCCGGCTTCACGAGCGCGACCGACAGCTCGTCGAGGTACATCGCGCCAAAGCCAGGGGCCATCATGTTGACGTTGTCGGTCTCGCACTGGATGCGAATCGAGTTGCCCGCCTGAGCGCTGAGGTCGATGGGGCCTGACGTCAGGTAGCCAGCGTTCGGGTTCCCGTTGAAGAGCGGCTGCACGAGCACGTCAGCGGGCGTCGTGACCCGGCATCCGAAGGAGTACGAAGCACCCGGGGCCGCGTTGTTCACCACGTTCACCGTGCGGTGGCGCCCGGTGAACTCGTACCGGTGACCAGTGCCCATCAGCGAGGCGAGCGTGACATCCTGGACGATGCGCGAACGGCCAACGCCAGGAGCGCCGCCCGGAATCGAGCCGAGCACCGCAGCGCAGGGGCTGGTCGAGCCCGCGATGGCGCCGTTGTTGTTCACTGCAGCCGGAGCCGGGCCGCTGTTGAGCGTCGACGGCGTCCAGCTGCCGAGGCCGCACGTCGCGCCCATCTGGAAGTCACCGTTCGCGAGCAGCTCGCGGCGACCCGTCAGGCTGCCCACCAGGTCGCCAGCACGAACGATGTCGTTGCCAGCGGCGTCACGGCCACCACGAATCGCGAACGAGCCCGAGGCGTCGTTGTTCGCACCGATGGTGAGCGTGAGGATGCCTGCGGTCGACGACTCCCAGTTCCATGCGGACATGGGCGCGGGGCTCGCCGTGGTGGTGTAGGTGACCATCGACGCCGGGTCCATCGGCTCCGAGTACGTGATGCGCAGGCGAATGGTGGCCGGCGCAGACGTGTCGTTGATGGCGTCGACGGTCGGGTTGCTCGGTGTGGCGTTCGCGTACACCACACCGCCAGCCGTCGGAGGAACCGTGTCGCGCACCTCGACCGGCGTCGCGGCCATCAGCGGCGCGCGCGTGCCGTAGGCGTCGATGCCGACCACCGCGAAGTTCACGCGATTGCCCCCGGCGAGCGGCTGCGAGAACGGCGCGTTGAAGGTGCCGGGCAGGCTGACGAACGTCGTCTCGATGCGCGGCGCTCCCGTGGCAGCGATCGGCTGCACCAGCACGTAGTTGGGGTTGTTGCGGGTGTCGCGTGCGTAGAGCTCGTACCGAACCGCACCGGCGGCCGGCGAGAACGCAATCGTGAACGTGTTCGAGCTGAAGTCGAAGGCGGTCGGGCCGAACGGGCCGGCAATCGGGTTGCTGTTGGTGACCGTCAGCCCCGACACCTGCGCCGTGAACGGCATCACCATGGCCGGGCGAACCTGGAAGCTGATGGTCGCGTTGAACTGACTGTTCGTGCCCTGGTTGGTCGATGCGTTGCGCAGCGCGAGCGTGAGGGTGTAGCGCTCGCCTTCACGCAGCGAGTTCAGCGCGGGCTTCACGCGAAGCTCGGTGGCGCTCATGAACGTGCCCTCGACGGGAACGCTGTTGCCGTTGCTGACCTGGCTCAGCGTCCACGGCGTGGCGCCCATGCCCTGGAGCGTGCCGGTGAAGAGCGGCAACGCGAAGGTGAACTGAAGGTCTTCGCCCGCGGCGATCTGCCCGTCGAACACGTTCGACGCGATGATCTGCTGGCCGATCGAGCTCGCCGAGTAGGTGATGAACACGCGGCCAGGCTGACCCGGGAAGAGCGTCACGAAACTGCTGGTGCTGGCGTAGTCGGCCTGCATGTCGCCGTTCTCGTCGTACCAGCGGGCGTAGACGCGGGTCGACACGCCCGTCGGCGCGGTCGCGAGGCCCATCAACGTGAACGAGCCGTCCATGCCCGTCGTCGCGCTGACGATGGACTCGCCCGCGCTCGAGCCGATGTTGTTGCGCTGGTCGACGTAGACCGTCGCGTTGGGCGCCGGGTTGCCGTTCGGGAGGAAGACGAAGCCGCTGACGCTGCCGTTGGCAGGGTAGAGGTCGATGCTGAACGTGGTGGTCGAGTTCTCGAGCGGCGAGTTGCCCGCGCTGCCCGAGATGGACGTCGACGTGCGGGCGCGCAGGTAGCCGGCCTTCTCGAAGATGAACATGTACGTGCTGTTCACCACCATGTTGTCGAACTTGAAGATGCCGTCGGCGTTGGTGGTGCCGACGATGTCGCTGCCGGGCACCTTGACGGTGACGCCTTCGAGCGGGCTCGCCGTGCCCACGTCGACGACGCGCACGATGATGCTGCCCTTGGGTGAGACAGGCTTCTGGGTCTGGTCGTACTGGGTTGGGCCGGTCGGCGGCGGAGTGGTGGTACCGCCACCGCACGCGACGAGCCACGACGCTGCAGCGAGAGCTGCGAGGACACGCTTCATGTCTTGATTCCCCTTTGAGGCTTTCGGCCGTTGTGCCGAAAGATGGGGCGGACTGTACCGGTCAGGGCGTCATTTTCCACTCCCAACACGACGAATGATCAGCCCCCTGCGTTGACGGGCGTCGATGTCGGTGAGGGTGGGGCTTCGGGGCGCTCCCGCGACAGGCTGGTGTCGAGGCCCAGCCAGCCGACGCTGACCATCACCTCGCCGCGCCCGACGAACGCACGGCCGGGGAAGACGTCGGCGCCCGCGCGCGCCATCACGGCGACGGTGAACTCCGAGATGCGCAGGTGAAGGCCGAACACCGCGCGCTGGGGAAGTCGTGGCGGGCCCTGCTGTCGAAGGAAGAGCTCGAGGCCCGTCTGCAGCGCGAGGTCGACCGAAAACACCCTGCCACCCAGGGAAAGCGCGAGCTGCGCCTGCGGCCCCAGGCCGAGGTCGAAGGCGCGGTCGGGCACGAGGAAGGCGGCTCCGCCCACCGACACCGAGGCGGTCGCGAAGCGGGCGTCACCGAGCTGCCACACCCGCGCGCCGCGCAGCTCTGCGTCACGGTCGGTGAAGCCCACCACGCCTTCGAACGACAGCCCTGCGCGTGGGTTGCCGGTGTCGGTGCGCACGAAGCCCGCGCCGAACGAGCGGGTGCCGACGAACGCCTCGACGACCGTCTCAGGCACCAGCCGGCCGCGCGCGGTGAGCCAGCCGGCTTCGGCGTGTGCGTTGCCTGCGGCGAAGAGCGTCACCACCACGACGCCGACGGACGACGCGGCCTTCATCGCACCTCCACGATGGCTGACGGAATCGTGCGCAGCTGCGCTTCACCGACGGCGGGTGGCGTGGCGAGGGCTGCACTGAGGAAAGAGGTCATCGCGCTGGTGATGCGCGCGTGCGCGTCATCGAGACTCGTCGTCGGAATGCAGCTGCGCTTCACGTCTTCAGCGTCGGAGTCACTGAACTGAAAATGGGTGACGCCCTCGAGCACCACCAGCGCGGTCGGCGAAGAGACCTTCGCCCAGCCATCACGCACCTGCTGCTCCTTCGCCATGCAGTCGCTCTGGCCCGCCAGGTACATCGTCGGAATCAAGAGCGCCGGGAGCTTCCCGTCGTCCGCCGGGTCCGAGTAGCTGGCTTGAACGATGGCCGCCTGAAAGCCGCCGGCGAGCGCGAGCTTCATCGTCACCACGCCGCCGAGGCTGTGGCCGGCCACCGCGATTCGGCCCGGGTCCACCACGCCGTCGAGCACGGGCTTCGTGGTGAAGACGCCAGCGGTCTCGGGCGCGACGAGCGCCCGCCGCGCGGCCTGTCCGAAATCGGCGGCGAAGAAGGCGAGGTCGAGCGGGTGTCGCGGCATGACCACGACGGTGCCGCGCTTCGCGAGCTCGATGCCCAGCCAGGAGTACCGCGCGGGGTCGACGGCGCCGCCTTGCACGTAGACGAGCGCGGGCAGCCCGGTGCCGTTGGCGAAGCCCTCGTCGATGGCCGGGAAGAAGACCGTCATCGGCACGAGGTCGGTGCCATTGGTGCGCACCTCCCAGGACACCATGGCGACGCCTGGCGTGATGACGGTGCCGCGCTCCGGGCCGGCCGGTCGCCCACACGCCCAAAGCACTGCAGACCCTGCGAAAACAAAGAGGATTCGACGCATGCGCACAACGGCGCATAATGCGTTTGGGTCACCGCTGCGATTGAATCAACCGGCCCCAACCGCGTCTGATCCACCGCAGTCCACGAAAGAGGAAACACCATGCGCCGCTTGTTGACCGGGGTACCGCTGCTGGGACTTGGGCTCTTCACGAGCGCCTGCACGGTTCGAACGTACGAGTACCGCACGCCAGTGAACACGACGGCCTCGTACGTCGCCACGTGCGATCCACGAATGCCGTGCTCCAACACGTACTACTGGGACGAGTGGCGCGAGTGTTACGTCTTCTATGACGGCTACCGGTACTACGACGCGCTGGGCACGCCGGGCACGTACCCGCTGCCGCCGCCGAACGTCTCCATCAGCTATCCGCCTCCGGGCTACGCGCCGCCGTCGGCGTACTACCCGCCGCGTGGCACGTACCGCCGCCCGCCCAGCTACGTGTCGCCGCCCGCTGGCTGGCACGCCGCGGTGCCGGTGAACCCCGGCTACAACCAGGGCTACAACCAGCCGGGCTACAACCAGCCGCCGCCTGCCGTCGTGAACCAGCCGCCCGCGGGTGGCTCGTTCTGGGGTCAGCCGCCGCCGCCGCCGCCGGCCCGCTCGGGGAACACTGGCAACTCGCCGCCGGGTGGGTTCGCCCAGCCGCCGCCGCCGCCTGCCTCGGGTGGCTTCTATGGGAACCAGCCGCCGCCTCCGCCGGGTGGCCGCCCTGGCACCGTGCAGCCGGGCAATCCACCGCCGCCGTCGGGTGGTTTCTTCGGCAACCAGTCTCCGCCGCCCCCGCCGGGGAACTTCGGTGGCTCGACCGGAGCGCCGCCGCCTCCTCCTGGCAACTTCGGCTCGCCGCCGCCGCCCGGGAACTTCGGTGGCTCGACGGGCGCACCGCCGCCTCCTGGAAACTTCGGTGGCTCGACGGGCGCACCGCCGCCGCCCGGAAACTTCGGTGGCTCCACGGGCGGAGCCCCGCCGCCTCCGGGGAACTTCGGCAACTCCAATGGAGCGCCGCGCCCTCCCGGCAACTTCGGCTCGCCGCCGCCTCCCAGTGGGGGCTTCGTTCAGCCTCCGGGCACGGGCTCCTTCGGCAGCTCGGGCACGCAGCCGCCGCCTCCTCCGTCGCCGGGCTACATCGGGCCCATCGGCCGGCCGGGTACGGGCACGTCGCCTCCGCCTCCGTCGCCGGGCTACATCGGGCCGGGTGGTGGCATGCAGGGTGGCTCCGCCGCGCCGCCTCCGGGCAACGCGTACATCGGGCCGGGTGGACGGCCGGGCACCTCGTCGGGCACCGCCATCGTTCCGCCGCCGCCGCCGAGCTACCAGGGGCAGATCGAGCGCACGAACCCCAACGGCGGCCTGATGCGTCCCCCCACGCCGGCGTACACGGTGCCGCTGCCGAACGCGCCGAGCAACATGCCGACGCCGCCCGCGCCGGTTCCGCAGAAGAAGAACCCGTACCCGCCTCCCCCGGGTCCTGGTGGCGTGCAGCCCGGTGGCCCGTTGCCTCCGCCCCCCGGCATTCGCTGAGCAGCTGACGGCGTCGGGATTTCGGAGGGGCTGGAGCCACACGGTTCCGGCCCCTCTTGTTTTCATGTGGAGCGGCCGCGCCACGAAGGCCCGTCAGCAACGTGACGCGCCGCGGACGCGCTGGAGACCGCGCCTCGCTGGAGGTCCGGTGTCACGCCCCTGACGCAGCAATTGGCCCACGGGCTGCACTGATCAGCCACCGGGAATGATCGGCGCGACGCTGCTCAACTATCGCATCGTCTCTCAGCTCGGCGCGGGCGGGCTGGGCACCGTCTACCTGGGCGAGCACACCATCATCGGCCGCAAGGCGGCGCTCAAGGTGCTCAACTCGGCCGTCTCGCAAGACGAGCGCATCGTGCAGCGCTTCATCGCCGAAGCGCGCGCGGTGAACACGATTCGCCACCCGAACATCGTCGACGTCACCGACTACGGGCAGGCGAACGGCGCGTTCATCATCGTGATGGAGCTGCTCGAAGGAGAGACCGTCGCGGCGCGCCTCGAGAAGATCGACCGCATCGAGCCTCACCACGCGGTGACGATTCTGACCCAGGCCGCCTCGGCCCTCGGCGCCGCCCACGAGCGCGGCATCGTGCACCGCGACCTCAAGCCCGAGAACCTCTTCCTCACCAGCTACCCGGACTACCCCGACTACCTGAAGGTGCTCGACTTCGGCATCGCGAAGCTGCTCGGCGCGCCGACGGGCCCGAAGACGACGCCGGGGCTGATCATCGGCACGCCGGCGTACATGTCTCCCGAGCAGGTGATGGGTGACGAGACGCTCGACGCGCGCAGCGACGTCTATTCGTTCGGCGTGGTGGCGTACCGCATGCTCACCGGCCGGCTCCCCTTCGAGGGCAACCTGATGCAGGTGATGCAGGGCCACCTCAACGGCACGCCGGCGCCGCTGCGAACCCACGACGCCACCCTCAGCGAGGCGCTGGATGAGGTGGTGATGAAGTGCCTCTCGCGCGCGCCCGCCGACCGTCACCAGTCCATGAAGGCGCTGCGCCGCGCGCTCACCACGTTCGGCGGCCGCACGCCGGTCGCGTTCTCGGCCGAAGAGGCGCGGCCCGTCGCGACGACGGGAGCGCTGGAGCCTGCGCCGCACCCCGAGCCCGTGGCCGAAGACCCCCGCGTCATCGAGGTCACCCGCGAGGAGCACGCCGAGCGGCTGCAGGTCATCGCCGTGTCCGCCCGGCTCAAAGACATCATCCTCAAGCGGCTGCGCGCCGACTCGCTCAAGCTGCCGGCGCTGCCCGAAGTCGCGATGAAGTGCCTCGAGCTCGTGCACGACCCCGACGCGAGCTTCAGCGAGGTCGCGCACCTCATCGAGCGAGACCCGTTCATCGCGTCGCGGCTGCTGCGCCTCTCGAACAGCCCGGTCTACGGAGGCCACTCCCGCATCGGCACCGTCGAAGGCGCCGTCTCCCGCGTCGGCATGAGGACCCTGGTGACGCTGCTCCAGGAGACGGCCGCCGAGCAGGTCTTCGTCTCTCGCGACCCGACCATTCGCAACGCGTTCCGCGGCATCTGGGAGCACTGCCTCGGCGTCGCGACCCTCTCGCGCGACCTCTGCGCGCACGTGCCCACGCTCGACGCGAACGCGGCGTACCTGGGCGGCCTCTTCCACGACATCGGCAAGCCGGTGGTGGCGGCGATGCTGCTCGAGGTGGAGCGCGGCACGGCGAACGGCTCCTTCGTCTCGGGCGGCGTCTGGCGGCGCGTCGTCGATGAGTGTCACCGCGAGGTGGGCTCCATCATCGCGTTCCGCTGGTACCTGCCGCAGGAGGTCGCGCAGGCCATCGCGCAGCTCGACACCTACGACTTGCGGCGCGGGCGCTCGACCTCGAACGTGGTGCGGCTGGCGAACGGGCTGTGCAAACGCGAGGGCCTCGACGTGAAGGCGCCCGACCTCGAGGTCGTCACGCGCGTCATCCTCCAGGGCCGGCAGGTCGTGCGGCTCACCGAGGCGCAGGTCGAAGCCTCGGTGAATGGCCTCACGCACCGGGTGCACGCGTTGACGCAGGCGCGAAACGAGAGCGACGCCGGCAGCTCCACGCGCGTCTTCGAGCGCAGCGTCGGCTGAAGCGCACGCCCGGGCGTTCGGTTCGCGGCCTGTGCACTCGAGTGGGCACACCCGATCGCACGTGGACGCCAAAGGTGGGAAGGGTTTTTCGGGGTCGCGGCATTCCTCTGTGAACACCCACTCACCTGGAGTCGCCGATGAAACGTGCCCTGATGCCGTTGACAGCCGTCGTGTGTCTGCTCGCTTCTTCCGCCTTCGCCCAGCTGGGCAACGGCACCAACCCCGAGTGCCTCGACCCCGAGTGTGGCAAGCCCAAGGAGCAGGGCGGTGGCGGTGGCTGTGGCTGCGGCTGCGGCTGCGGCTGCTCCGTCTGGGTCGCGTACACGGATGACGGCAAGACGCTGGCGTACACCGACGACGCCGACGGCGACGGCAAGGGCGACTCGGTCGACAACTGCCCCTTCGCGTCGAACCGCGACCAGATTGACGTCGACGGCGATGGCGTGGGCAACAGCTGCGACAACTGCTCGGCCGCGTCGAACTTCAGCCAGCTCGACACCGACGGCGACGGCAGCGGAGACACCTGCGACGGCGACCTCGACGGAGACCTCGTCGAGAACGTGCTCGACAACTGCGCGTCGATTCCGAACAAGGCCGTCAACGGCGCGCAGCAGAACCTCGACGGTGACGCCTTCGGCGACGTCTGCGACATCGACCTCGACGGCGACAGCTTCCCCAACACCGACGACCTCTGCCCGCTCATCAACAGCGCGACCAACGTCGACCTGCCGGGGCAGCTCTGCAAGCGCGACTCCGACGTCGACGGCATCTTCGACCACGTCGACAACTGCCCCTTCACGGCCAACAGCAACAACCAGGATCTCGACCGCGACGGCCAGGGCGACGTGTGTGACCTCGACATCGACGGCGACGGGCTCAACGACAAGCTGAGCGACCTGACGGCGACGGGCAAAGACAACTGCTCGCTGGTGCGCAACCGCGACCAGGCCGACGGCGACTTCGACGGCCTCGGCGACTCGTGCGACGCGAAGTTCTGTCTCGTCATCGACCCGTCGAACAAGGCCGACTGCCTCGACCCGAGCGGTGCCTTCAAGGTGCACGCGGGTGGCCTCGTCACCTTGAAGCGCGGCGAGAAGTTCCGCCTGCCGCTGTTCGCCAACCGCAACGGCGCCGCCATCGAATACACGTGGACGGTGGTGGGCCGCCCGGCGGGCAGCACGGCCGCCGTCGAGAACCCGACCGGCGCCGTCACGATGTCGAACCACTACCAGTACGCGTACCAGGACCAGAGCGTGCCGAGCTTCACCTCGGACGTCGACGGCGAGTACGACCTGCAGCTCCAGGCGAAGCTCGCGTTCCCCGACCGCGCGTACCCGGAGAAGAAGGAAGCCGTGTCGTCGCTGAAGATGACGGCCGCGCCGGACGGTGGCTCGACCCAGAAGCCGGGCAGCTGCAGCGCGGTGCCGGTCGACGCCTCGCTCGCCGCCCTCGGGCTCGCGATGCTGCTGCGTCGCCGCCGCGCCTGACACTCCTCTGGGCTCGACGACTCCGACTCCCGGTCGCCCTCGCGGTGGCCGGGAGTTTCGCTTTTCGAAGGTGAAGGTCGGAAAAGCACTTTGTCTCAGCAGCGTGACGCCCGCGAAGCGAAAGACTCGCACCCGCACTCCTGACCGGTACATTGCGGCGCATGTCGTCGCCGTCGCCGTCGCCGGTCATCGAGCGGGTCGTCTTCGAGCAGACCATCGAAGGTCTCTTCGTCACGGCGCTGCGCTCGCGCATGACGCCGGCGCTGCAGCGCGTGCTGAAGGACGAGGGCGTCGACCTGATGCAGCGGCTGCGGCCTGCGTACCCCGTCGAGGTGTGGACGAAGTGTTGTCTGGCGGCAGCGAAGCACCTGCACCCGTCGCTCCCGGTCGAGGACAGCCTGCGCCTGCTCGGAGAGTCCGTCGTCGAGGGCTTCGCCAGCGGCTTCCTCGGTCGCGCGTTGATGGGCGTGGTGCGCGTGCTCGGCCCGCACCGGGCCCTCGCGCGGGTGCGACAGAACTTCCGCTCGGGGAACAACTACGCCGAGGCGACCGTCACGAAGCTCGAAGAGACGACCTACGAGGTGTGGATGAACGAGCGCGGACCGACGCGGTACGTCTGCCAGGGCATCATCCTCGCCGGGTTGCGCGAGACGAAGGCGGTTGGCTCCCGAGTCGACGTCACGCGCTTCGACGACGACTCGGTGTGGTTCCGCGCGTCGTGGGAGCGGTGAGCGCTCGCTCTCGCTTCCCAACGCACCTCGTCCGTAGGACAACGGGCGCGTGAACGTTCTGCTCTCGCTCGTGCTCGCGGTGGCTCCCGATGCGCCGCGCCTGCTGGTGCTGCCGGACCCGTCGGGGAGCGTGCTGGCGGCTTCGAACGCAGGCACCCCGCAGAGCCTGCTCGACGCCCGCAAGCTGGGAGAGCAGCTGCGCTACGAAGAGGCCGTCGTGGAGTACCAGCGCTACCTCTCGACACCCGAGCGGCCCGTGAAGGAGCGCTCGCTCGCCCTCTTCGAGCTCGGCTTCATTCACCTCGTGCTGGGCGACGAGGCGACCGCGCAGACCCGCGCCATCGAAGCGCTGGAGCTCGACCCGAAGCTCTCTCTCCCAGCGGGCACCGCGCAGAAGCAGGTCGACTTCTTGAACCGCACCCGGAAGGCGTGGCTCGCGCGCGCCAGGCTCGAGGTGCGAGACCGCGAGAGCGATGACGCCGCGTCGCTGGTGCGCGTGGCGCTGTCGGACCCGGATCAGAAGGTGGCGCGGGTGCTCATCCGCTCGTCTTCGAAGTCCATCGGCCCGTTCACCTCGAGCGAGATGAAGTGCGACGCCGAGCTGTGCATCGCAGCGCTGCCGTCGCCCACGGGAGACCCGAGCTTCACCGCGTACTACTTCGTCGAGGCGCTCGACGACACGCAGGCCACCATCGCGCGCGCAGGCAGCGCCGAGGCGCCGTCGCAGCTCGTCGTCGTCGACACGCGGCCCTGGTACCAGTCACCGTGGGTGTGGGCCATCGCGGGCGCCGTCATCGTCGGCGGCGCGGCGGTCGGCTACGCGTTGGCGCCCGGCCCGCGGTAACGCGACGGCGGAGCCCCCCGCCGCAGCCCGGGCAGCTGCCACGGCGAGAACCTTCGCGATGATCCGTCAGTACGCGTAGTTGTTCGTCTCGCCGAACGTCTTGAGTGACTTCTTCATCGCGTCCTTCGACTCGCGCTTCGCGTCGTAGCTCCCGCTCTCCCAGCGCTTCTTCGTGTCGGACATGACAGCGTCTTCGCCGGCCAGCGCATCAGCCGAGGTGCCGAACACCGCGCGCGCGCGGTCGAGCAGGCCCAGGGCGTTGGAGCGGTCTCCGCGCTCGAGCGCTTCACTCGCGAGGACGAGCTGCTCGTTGCCGAAGGCCCGGGCGACGTCGGCGTAGAGCGCCTCGTCACGCGACCCCGCGACGGCCACCGCGTCTTCGGAGCGCGCCACCACGACGCTGGCCTGGGCCGCCTCGCGAACGCCAGCGGTGTTGGTCCACGAGAGCTTCGGCGAGACGAGGGTGACGACGCCCAGGCCGGGGACATGCTGGAGCTTCACCAGCACCCGCGCCGTGGCGCCTGCGGCGAAGTCAGGCAGCGTCACCGTCGAGCCTGGCAGGAGCGTGCGGCCCGCCGCTGAGACGACCATCACGTCGCTCCCCGGCGCGAGCTCGAGGGTGACGTTGCGCGCGAGCGGCTTGCGGGCGAGCTCGAGCTCCTGGGCGAGCACCACCTCGAGCGCCTCGGGCTGACGGAGGTCGCCGTAGAAGCCGCCACCCGACTGCGCCAGGCCACGCATCAGGCCCGGGTCGAAGTCGTCACCGACGCCGATGGCGGTGAGGGTCGTGCCGCGCTCGTGGGTGGCCATGGCCCTGCGCTCCAGCGACGCGCGGTCGACGTCGCCCGCGGTGGCCTTGCCGTCACTGACGAGCACGAGGCGTCTGCTCCCCAGCGCGTTGCCCAGGGTCTTCTCGCCGGCCTCGAGGCCCGCGCTGATGTTGGTGCTCCCGTCGGGGCCGAGCTGATCAATCCACGTGATGGCGCGCAGCCGTCCAGTCGTGTCCATCCGCGTGAGCGACCACGAGCGGGCCCGGTCGCTGAAGGCCACCAGGGCGAGCTCGTCGTCGTCACCGAGGCGGTTGACCAGCGCGCGCGCTGCGTTCCTGGCCTGAAACATCTTGTCGCCGGCCATCGAGCCCGAGACGTCGATGACGACGGCCAGGCTCACGCGTTGCAGAGCGACGTCGTCTTTCGAAGCCGTGACGTCGATGACGGCCCACGCGTCGCCGCCGTTGGTCGAGAGCAGTTGATGGGTCGACGCCGCGGTGAAGGACAAGGTGCCCGCGGCCGACGCAACGGGCGCAGCGACGGTGGACGACATGGACGGCCTGGCAGGCGTCGACGCCGCCGTGGACGAGGTGGTGCGGGGTCCCTGGGTGAGCAGAGCGACCAGCGTGAGGACGGCAGCAGCAGCGAGCAGGGTCGTGGTTCGGTTCATGGTGCGCTCCGGACAGCGTGATGGGTGCCACGGTTTCACGGACGAGGTGGCGCGCCCATCGGCCGTCGGGTGGTCCACCCGATGACCGACGGTCACTCGTCCGATGCGGGCGCGCGCCGGCGCTCCCGGCTACATCAGGCGAATGCTCAATCATCAGGTCCGCCTCGCGGCACGTCCCGTCGGTCTCCCGAAGCGCAACGACTGGAGCTTCACCGAAGAGCCCGTGGGCGAGCCTCCCGAGGGTGGCTTCGTGGTGAAGACGCTGATGCTCTCGCTGGACCCAGCGATGCGCGGGTGGATGAACGAGGGGAGGAGCTACATCCCTCCCGTCGGCATCGGAGAGGTGATGCGCGCGGGCGGCGTCGGTGTCGTCATCGCCAGCAAGAGCCCGGCGTTTCCCATCGGCACGCACGTCAGCGCGGGCCTCGGCGTGCAGGAGTACCGGGTGTTCACCAGCGGCAAGGGTGTCGAGCGAATCGAACTGTCCATCGCGCCGCTCGAGAAGTGGCTCAACGCGCTCGGCATGCCGGGCATGACGGCGTATTTCGGGTTGCTCGACGTCGGCCAGCCAAAGCCCGGCGAGACGGTCGTCGTCTCGGGAGCCGCGGGCGCCGTCGGTCAGACCGTCGGGCAGGTCGCGAAGCTGAAAGGCTGTCGGGTGGTGGGCATCGCGGGCGGCGCGGCGAAGTGCGACTTCGTGGTGAAGGAGCTCGGGTTCGACGCCTGCATCGACTACCGCGCGGGCGAGGTGCGCGAGGGGCTCAAGCAGCACTGCCCCTCGGGCGTCGACGTGTACTTCGACAACGTCGGTGGAGAGATTCTCGACACCGTGCTCACGCGCCTCAACAAGAAGGCGCGCGTCGTCATCTGCGGCGCCATCTCCCAGTACAACTCGACGACGGCGGTGAAGGGCCCGGCGAACTACCTCTCGCTGCTCGTCAACCGCGCGCGCATGGAGGGCATCGTGGTGTTCGACTACGCCGACCGCTACCCCGAGGGCATCGCGCAGCTCGCCGCGTGGATGAAGGAGGGGAAGTTCGTCTCACGTGAAGACGTCGTCGATGGCCTCGAGCACTTTCCCGAGGCGTTGCTGAAGCTCTTCAGCGGCGAGAACTTCGGGAAGCTCGTCCTGCGCGTCGCGAGCTGAGGCTCACGGCGGCAACTCCCACGGTCACGCGAGGCGCAGCGAGCGTCTCGGCTTTCAGTGGGCCGCCGAGCGCTGGTTGAACTCGTCGAGTGAGAGGGTCGGAGCTGCTGCCGGCGCGACGCCGCGTGCGCCCTTGGGCTGCAGCTTCGTCGACACCGAGTCCAGGTAGTTCTTCTGGTGCTTCGTCCACTCCTTCGTGTTCACCGGCGCGGCGAGTTCGGTCGTCGTCAACGTGCGGCCCTGAGCTGCTGCTTCGCGAACCCGCTCCTCACGAATCTGGGCGACCACCTCGAGCACCGCCTCGTCGATGGCGAAGAGCCCACCGGCTGGCGAGTAGTCGGCACCGCACGCGCTCGCGCCACCCATCGTCGACAGCCCGCGTGAGCCACGCACCGAGAACAGGCCGTGACCGGGACGCAGGCCCTTCACTTCACCCGCGGCGAGCGGGCCCGAGAAGACGACGGCGCCCGACTTCGCGTTCTTCACGGTCACGTCGTTGCCGTCGTAGTAGCTGAAGACCCACAGCTCGCCCGAGGTCGTCACGAGGAACTCGTTGTCGATCTGCATGCCCTCGAGGCCGGCGGCGAAGTGGTGCTCCGCGTAGCCGCCCTTCGAGTGCTCGAGCGCGGCGACCACGACGTTGACCGGTACGTCGGACTCCACGGTGACGTACTTGTCCGCGAGGGTCAGCGTCTTCGCGGTGCCGCCCTTCACCACGCCGTCGAAGAGCACCTCTTTCGTCTTGAGGTCGGTGATGACGACCTTCGCGTCGAGGCGCGGCGAGAGCACGTTGAGGTCGTTCACGCCGTCGGTGATGGTGCCGACGTAGGTGTGAAACGACTTGCCGCCCGCGGAGCCGGTGTCGGCCGGCACGGTGAAGCCCTCATCCCAGTACACCTGCGCGGTGAAGGTGCCGGTGCTGGCGACGACCTCGAGCGTGGCGCCGATGACCTGGTTGAGCTCCTGCTCGAGCGAGACGAACTGGCCCTTCGCGAGCGTCACCTTCTTCACCAGCTTCTCTTTCTTCGGCGCGCGCACCTCGATGACGGCGTCCTCCATGGCCCAGATGACGACCTTCTCTTTGCCTGAGCTGGCGGCGGGCGGCGTCTGCACGAACATGTGGTTGGAGCGGAACGAGCCCGTCTCGTCCTTCGCGAAGTAGCCGACGCAGGTGCAGCTCTGTGGCGTGCCGACGAGGATCGAGGCCTTCTTGTCAGAGAGGAACCCGAACGAGCCCTGGCCCGTCTTCACCACCGTCGCGTCGCCACGATGCACGACGCCCTCCCACAGCGTGCCCTTCTTGCCGGTGAGGGTGATGATGCGCACGTGCGTGTCGGCCTCGTAGCCCTGCACGATGGCTTCACCGGCCGTGTAGAAATACGTCGTGTAGAGCTGGGACGAGACCTTCGGTTTTGGTGACGTGGGGCCGTCGACCGGAGCAGCCGTCAGCACCGATGACGCGAGCGCAACGAGCAGAGCAGTGTGCATGGGCTCCTTGAACGGGCGAGCCGTGCGGGCGATCTGCTCCCAGTGAATCGGTCGATATCGCGAGTGGTTAGCCGTGCGCGGTCACCACGATGGCGGGCCGCTCCAGCTTCGCGGTGCCGAACAGCAGGTCCCACAGCGGGAAGGTGCCGGCGAAGTGCGAGTCGTACTCACGCGGGTCGGCGCTGTGGTGGCGCTGGTGGAAGACGGGAGAGGTGAGGAGCCAGTACAGCGGTCCGAAGCTCCAGCGCACGTTGGCGTGCAGGAGCGTGGTGAAGGCCTTGCGAAGGAGCACGACGCTCCCGAGGTCTGACAGCGACGCGCCGAGCAGCACGCCCGGCAGGCCGACCACGACGCCATGCACCACGAAGTCGACGGGGTGTTGCCGCCACGCATCGAGCCAGTGCAGCTCGACGGCCTGGTGATGGACCTGGTGGAACCTCCACAGCAGCGGCACGCGGTGCATCGCGCGGTGAATCCAATAGCCGAGCAGATCAGCCGCGAAGAAGACGAACACCACCCGGCCCGCCGTTCGTGAGGCAGGCGCGTTCACCAGTGACGCCAGCCCGTCGAGGAGGGGACCACCGAGGAGCTCCATGAGGACGGTGTTGAGGATGAAGAGCGCGGCTCCGATGAACATCGAGCGGGTCGAGGCGCGAGGTGACGTGCCCGGGGCCAGGTACTCGAGCGGCACGAAGAGGCCTGCCATCAGCACGAGGAAGACCAGCGCGCCGAGCAGCGTGGCCGACAGCATCAGTACGCCTCGAACACGCCGAAGAAGAGCTGCGGGCGACCGAGGTCGTGGAGTGGCGGGTCGACGAAACCCTTGTAGACGATGGAGCCGAACGCGACCCAGGCGACCGTCAGCACCGCGAGCGCGAGAAATCGACGCAGCGCGCGGCTCACCTCAGTAGCCCTCGAACCGGCCGAAGCGGACGCGCCGTCGCGTGTTCGGCTTCACCTCTTCCGGCACCAGGATGCCCAGGTCGACGGGCACTTCGATCTTCAGCTTGCGCATCGTGACCGGGGTCGCGGGCGTGAGCGCGTCATCGAGCTGCTCGACCGATTCCGTCGCGCGCGCTTCGGCGATGTCCGCGACCACGACGGCGGCCATGACCGACATCGACGCCGCCATGGCCACAGCAGCCGCCACCATCGTCGGGGCCTTGCGAGTCTGCTTTTCGTGCAACGCCATGATTCACCTCAGGGTCGAAGGCTGCAGTGAGTGAGATGCAGGCACGGACGACGTCGTGCACGACGCCTCAGACCCTCAGCGAGGTCTCGAAGTTCCGCAGCTCACCTCGCGCGGCGCGTGGACCGAGCTGGCATGCCGACCCGCGCGCGCGCGGCCTCGAAGTCATGAGCGATCACCATCACGCTGGCCCACATGCGGAATGGCGCCCACGCGCGCGCGACCGACTCGACCTGTTCGTCGCTCGGCACGCCCTTCAGGCCGTACGCGATGGCGACCGCGCCATGGAGCGTGCGTTCGCTCAGCGGTAGCACGTCGAGCGGTCCACACCCGCGCATCAGAATCGCGTCGGCTGTCCACGGGCCCACGCCGCGAATCTGCATCAAGTCCTCCCGCGCCTTCGTGAAGGGCATCGCGGTGAGCCGAGCGACCTCGAGCCGGCCTTCGAGCGCGGCGGTGGCGACGGCCTTGAGCCGCTCGAGCTTCTCGTCACTGAGCCCGGGGAACGAGCGGAGCGCGAGGAGGCTCTGCGGGCGCGGAAACGAGGCGACCGCTTCACCGTCGACGAGCGAGACGTCTCGTGCCTGCTCGGCGATGCGCACCTGGAGGGCCGCGGCCTGGGTCATTCGGATTCGCTGCGAGAGCACCGACCACCCCGCCATCACGTACGGCGAGTAGGCGACCACGGGCCGGAACCCGCCGGGCGTTGCGCTCGAGATGCGCGCAAGCACGGGGTCACCATCGAGGACGCGGCGCCACCCGTCGACGTCGTGGTCGAGCGCGAGGAACCGCGCGACCTGTTTGCGCACGACGTCGAGGGCGGCGGTTCCGGTGGCGCGAGCCTGCACGGTGGAGTCGTCGAAGCGCAGCGTCACCGAGATGACGTCGAAGGTGCCGTCGAGCGGGAACGCCACGGTGACGTCGTTCGCGTTGCAGCTCCTGCTTCCTCTCAAGAAGCCGCAGGCCAGCTTTCGTACCGGCTCGAGCGAGAAGGGTGGTGGTGCGTCGAGGGTGAACGTGAGGGGTTCAGCGCGCATGGAGGGCCTCCAGGTGAGAGACATCGACGCCAGCGAAGAAGCGACGGTCGACCTCACGCACCAGCGCTCCGCAGGCGCGCAGCTCGTCCCGGCCTGCCGGCGTCAGCTCGAGCCGCCAGGTGCGCGAGTCCTTCGGGTCGTCACGCCGGATGATGAGTCCGCGCTGCTCGAGGGCTCGCACCACCTGCGACGTGGTCATCGGGTCCGTGGCAGCCGACTTCGCGACCTCGGCCTGGGTCGGTGCGCCACGACGGCCGTGCCAGGCGATCGCTCCCAGCACGAAGAACTGCGTCGCGGTCAGGCGTTCCCCGAGGGTGTCCTGAACGGCTGCGCGCCAGGCGAGCGCTGCGTGCCAGAGGTGGAAGCCAGGGCTTCGGGAGGGGGCCTTCGCCTGGTCTGTCATATGCGTCACTATGATATATGCACATATGAAATGCCAGCCCCGGCAGAGACGCGCCACGGGAACTGAGCGTGTGAGCACGTCGTCGTTGTTCGGACAGGTGCGACTTCAACGCCGGCTTCGACATCGGCAGCGCTACGAGACCGGCGTCAGCCTCGAGGGAGGCTGAGCACTCGCGAGAGTCGCAGCATTTGACGTCGGGGGAGTGGAGGGACGGCGCGCGCGATGACTCGAGCTTGGGCCCGTTGTCGACGCGGTCGGTGCCTGAGCTCCGGCGGCGTCACGCGGCTTCACGATGAGCGGGAAGCCCACGCACGGGACGTTCGGCGACCTTCATGGTCAGCGACCGGCCGCCGCGTCCCGTTCCTGGCTGCCAGCGCTCCAGAGGGGACGAGGGCATCAGCGCAGAGGGCGCTCCGATGCCTCGAGTGTCGGTCGTCGTGAAGGAATCCGGCGCACTCCGCGACGAATCACCGGTTCGGGTCCAGGGAGCCGGTGGCGGGCGGCATTCCGAACACGTCTCGGGCGGGACGTGTGGCGCATCGCGGTTGACGCATTTTCACGTCAACCGCGAGCTCTCTGGAGTCCGCGACGAGACGTGTTCCAAACGTCGCCCGCCGCTCTCCGCCGACGCGGCCCCCGACCTCCAGTAGCGGTCAACGCTCCCAGGACGCGCGGAAACACACCGAGTCGTCGTCGAAGCGCGTGACGTCGACTCGGGAGCCAACCGCCTTCGTCTCGCGTTGCCGTCGGGCTGCGTTGACCACGGACTGCGCCAATTCGAGCTGGCCCTCGTGTCTCGAGGCTTTGGACGCCCTTCACGACCGCCGCCCCAAAGAGCCGGCGCCTCATCAATGGAGCGTCAGTCCTACGTCACATGAAGTCATCGCACGGCGTGCCGAGCTTCTCGCCCGAGTACGGCCCGAGGTCGACGTACACCATGCGCGCATTGCGGAAGGTCTCGAGGTCGACGGTGGTGAGCTTCAGCTCCGTCTTGCCCTTCACCCACTTCGTCTCGCCGGTGCCGCTGACCAACCGGAGCGAGCCGTCCTTGGTGGCGAAGATCTGCCCCTGGTCGTCGTCGACCACGTCCTTGAGCGCGGCGAGCTTCATCTTCCCGCGCGGGCCGACGAAGACGCGCCAGTCGCGGCGGTCGCTGTCGTCATCGGTGCGCAGGCGGTCGACCAGGTAGTAGGTCCCGGTGTCGTCGCGGAAGAGCAGCGCGGGCCGGCGCGTCCACTTCGAGCCTCGGAGCGCAGCGCTGCTGATCATCTTCGCGGCCTCGTCCTTCGGCACCTTCGTCAGCTTCGTCGAGATGTCGGCGCACGAGACGTCGAACTGGCGGCTCTCGTCCTTCATGTTGAACGACGCGTAGCTGTTCTCGGCCCGGTAGACGCGCGGGTCCCAGAACGAGAGACCGAACGACTCGGTGCCGCTGGCGCCACCGCCGATGACGCGCACGAGGTGAAACGTCTTGCCGTCGCCGTAGAGGGTCGGGCCGGCGAGGGGCTCCTTCGCGTTGTAGATGACGTAGTGACCCTTGCCGTCGGTGACGGCGGCCATGGCGTCTTTCTTGTCGCCGAGGTCGACGACTTTGTCGGGGCCAATCTGCGCGAGGACGGCGAGGGCGAGGGCGAGAGCGTGCATGGCGGGGTTGTACTCCAGATGACGTGACGGAAAAGGCGCCTGGCGAGTCGATGCAGGCAGACGTCGGAGCGTGCGCCGAATTCTCCGAAGGCCCGTTCGCGCGCTGTAAGGTGCCGCCGAGATGGCTGACGCGCTGAGCCCGGGAATGGTGGTGGCCGGCACCTTCGAGGTGGATCGGCTGATCGGCCGTGGCGGCATGGGCGAGGTCTGGCTCGGCCGTCACCAGCGCCTGTCGGGCAAGCAGGTCGCCATCAAGGTGCTCCACACGCAGGGCACGCTCCCGGCTGAGGCCCTCGCGCGCTTTCGTCGCGAAGCGGAGATCGCGGTGCGGCTCGAGCACCCGAACATCGTGCAGGTGCTCGACTTCAACAGCCTGCCGTCGGGGCAGCCCTTCATCGTGATGGAGCTGCTCAAGGGCGAGAGCCTGTCGGCGCGGCTCAAGCGTGGCCCGATGTCTCCCGACGAGACGTCGATGGTGATGCGCCAGGTGGGCAGCGCGCTCCACGCCGCGCACGCCGCAGGCGTCGTCCACCGCGACCTCAAGCCCGAGAACATCTTCCTCGTGCCGACGGGGCTGGGCGACCAGGCCAAGGTGCTCGACTTCGGCATCTCGAAGCTGTCCGACGGCGGCACCATGCAGACGACCGACTCGGTCCTCATGGGCACGCCGCTGTACATGTCGCCCGAGCAGGCGCTGGGTCACAACCGCGACGTGACGCCGCAGAGCGACGTCTTCTCGCTCGGCTCCATCGTCTACGAGTGCCTCACGGGCAAGGCGCCCTTCGAGGCCGACAACATCGCGAAGGTCGTCTTCCGCATCGCGTACGAGCCGCACGTTCCGCTGCTGACGCTCGCGCCGCACGTGCCCGCGACGATGGCGAACGCGGTCGAGCACGCCCTGCAGAAGGACCGCGCGAACCGCACCGTCAACGTCGCGGCGTTCGTGCTCGAGCTGACGGGCCAGGTGCTGTCGGGGAACGCGCAGCACCCGGCGTCGATGCCCAGCGGCCCTGCTGGCGTGCTCAGCCCCGGCGCGAGGGTCGACGAGCAGATGATGGCCGACGCCACCGTGGCGCCACCGTCGAACATCTTGCCGAAGGCGCCAGTGCTGGCGACGCCGAACCCGGTGAGCGTCGTGGCGCCGAAGGCTCCCGAGCCGCAGGCCGTGACGCCGACGCCAGCGCCGCCGAAGCGGTCTGCCGCGTGGTTCATCGGAGGTGGACTGCTCGTCGTCGCCATCGGCGTCGGCACCTTCGTGGCTGCGACGAAGCTCGACCCCGGCCCGACCGTCGTCGATGCAGGCGCGCCCGTCGTCACACCGCCACCCGTCGTCGTCATCGACGCTGGTGCCGTCGACGATGCCGGAGCAGAGGTCGATGCCGGCGCCGTCGCGGTGATGGATGCGGGTATCGCACCAACGGTGAAGTCCCCGGGCAAGGCGCTGACGCCAGCGAGCGGGAATGACCTCGCCGAGCTGAACAAGCTCGAGGCCCAGCTCAAAGCCGGCGAGTGGGAAGACGTGTGGTCCCGCCGGGGCTCGGTGGTGTCGCGACTGACGTCTCAAGAGGGGCAGCGCGACTTCTTCGTCCTGATGATCGAGGTCGCCTGTCAGCGCGGTGACTTGAGTAACGCGAACATCTACATGCGCCGGCTCGAGACCTTCCCCGCCGCCGCGAAGGACGTCGCCCGCAAGCGCTGCCGCAAGCACAAGGACTGGCCGCTCTGAGTCGTTGAGTGCCGAGTCCGTTCGGAGCGGCCGTCGTGATGCGCCTGCTCGCGAAGCGCGCTCGCCGCAGCGCTCTGTCAGGCGCCTGCTCGTGTGCACGTCTGCCGCGAGTCATGTCCTCCTCGACCCTCATCTCGCGCTTCGCCCAGGCCGGCCTGCCGCTGCAGGTGCTCGAGCGCCCGCTGTTTGGTGGCAGGGGCCAGGGGCGAGACATCGTTCAGCTCGACATCACGCGTGGTGAGCGTCGGCGCGCGGCCGAGTCGTTCCGGCTCTGGCCCGGCGCGTCCGACAACCGCGTGCTCGTCACCACCGTCGACAAGCCCCGCCAGCAGCTCATCGTGATGGTGCACGAGCCGCGTCGGCGCTTCGAGTTCGAGGTCAGCAAGCACCAGAGCCCGCCTGGCGACGCGCGGCTGGTTCGCGAGACGAAGTGGGCCCGCGTGTTCGAGCAGTTCACCAACGACCGCAAGCGCCACTTCCTCGCGGGCATGGACGAGCAGCACCTCTTCATCGCGCAGCTGCCTCATGCTGCGCCGACCGTCTGGGCTGCACACGTCGCGTTGAAGGGTGACGACGTTCGGCAGGCCGAGCGCCGCGTTGGCGGCAAGACCGTTCGCCAGGGTGAGTGGTTCTTCGTGCAGCCCACGCCGGCCGAGCTGCTCGAGGTCGAAGCCTTCATCACGACGACGCCGCACCGCGTCTCCCGCAACGTCGGCATCGCCCAGGCGGCGCAGCTGCGTCGCGTCGGCCGGCCGCACGACGCCGATGAGGTCGTCGTCATCAAGGAGCGCATCTACGTGCGCGGCCACGTGAAGCACCCCGACCACGCCACGCTCTTCCTGCGCGGCTGGCGGCGCACCTTCGGCAACACCGAGGCCTCGCAGCCCGAAGGTGTGTACTGGGTCGATTGACGTCGCTCGGCGTGTGCTCTTCTGTGGAGCGAGGAGGAGCACATGCCGAAGCGCATCCTGGTGACGGGTGGTGGGCGAGGGCTCGGGCGTGCCGCCGCCGTGCAGCTGGCGAAGGCCGGGCACCACGTGCTGCTCACGGCACGCACGGAGGCCGCAGGCGCCGCTGTCGTCGCCGAGGTGAAGGCCGTGAAGCCCGACGCGCACGTCGAAGCCCGTGTGCTCGACCTCGCCGCCTTCGCCTCCATTCGGAGCTTCGCCTCGAGCCTTCCATCCATCGAGCGCTTCGACGTCATCGTCCACGTCGCGGGCGTGATGCAGCAGAGCCCTTTGCGACGCCGCTCCGCGGATGGCTTCGAAGAGACGCTGGCCGTCAACACGCTGGCGCCGTTTCTGCTCACACACGAGCTCCTCGGGAAGGTGAGCGGCGGCGACAAGTCGGGGCGGATTGTCTGCGTGTCGTCACGCCTGCATCTGCCCGACTCCCGCGGCGCGCCGGTCCGCTACGACTTCGACGACCCGAACCTCGAGCGCGACTACGAGCCGAACCGCGCCTACAAGAACTCGAAGCTCGCGCTGCTGTGGTTCGCGTTCGAGCTCGCGCGCCGCACGCCGAAGGAGCGCTTCACCGTGCACGGCATGTGTCCCGGCTTCGTGCCCGAGACCGCCGCAGCGTCGACGACAGGCTTCATGAACCTCGTGATGCGCTTCGTGATGCCGATGATGCCGTTCGCGACGAGCCTGCACGATGCGGTCGACTCCATCTGCTTCACGGCGACCGACCCGTCACTCGACGCCACGACGGGCGGCTTCTGGGCCGAGAAGAAGCCGAGCCCCGCGAGCGCGCAGGCGAACGATCTGGCCGACGCGAAGCGCTTCTTCGAATGGGCGTGTGACGCAACGAAGACGGGACCGTGGCAGTGACGACGTTCAGGTCTTCGTGGCGGCCTCGAGCACGCGCTGCACCAGCATCATCCTGAACGCCGTCCACGCGAACTGCTCGGCCAGCTTCTTGTTGGCGGTGAGGGCCTGCTCCATCTGCTCCGGGGTGAAGCCCATGTCTTCGGCGATGGGGACGAGCTTCGCGAGCACGGTCTCTTTGGTGAGGGACGGAGGCTCTTTCTCACCGAGCGCCCGCAGCGCGAGCTCGAGCCGCAGCCGCGCTTCCGTCGTCGTTCGCGTCTCGGCGTCGGCCTTCCACTGCGCGAGCGCCTGCTGCTGCACGTCGACCGGCAGGCCGGCCTCGCCCATCATCGTGCCTTCGGTGCGCGCCCAGCCCTTCTCGAGCTCGGCGTCGACGAGCTTCGCGGGAATGTCGCCCTTCCATCGTTTCGCGAACGACGTGAGCACCGCGTTCGCCCACTCGCCTTCGGCTTCGTCGACGCGCTCCTGCGCGAGGTCTCGCACCATGGCGATGAGCGTCTCGTCGAACGTCGTGCCCAGGCCCAGCAGCGCGAAGCCCGCCTCTGCGCCGCCCTCGGGGAGCGTCACCTCCTGCGCGTTGTGCACCACTGCCGTGACGGCCACCGTCTTCCCTGCGAACGCCTTGGCCGCAGAGTCCTTCGGCAACGTCACCTTCACGGTGCACGACTCACCGACCGGCAGGCCCACGAGCGCTTCGAACAGCCCCGGCCACTGCGGTGACGGCTCGACGACGGTGTTCCAGAAGCGGCGGAAGGTGAAGGGCACCAGCTTCTCGCCCTCGAAGGCCACCACGTCGAGGGTCACGTCATCACCGAGGGCCAGCGGCTCGTTCGCGTCACGCTCCCGGCGCGGCGAGGCGAGGCGAACCCGGTGCACGTAGTCCTCGAGCACCTCGTCTTCGGTGGGCTCCTTCGGCGTGATGGCAGGCACCACGAGGCCGTCGAGCGTGACGGTCCCCACTGCAGGGAACTCGGGCGGCGGGCTGGCGAGGATGTCGGCGACGGGGCTCACCTTCAGCCGGTGGCCCATCGCGCGCGCAGACGAAGGCTTCGAGGTCTTCGCTCCGGACTTCGCCGAGGCTTTGCTCGAGGACTTCGACGGCTGCTTGCTCATGGAGCGAGCGTAGTCGCCCCGATGCTCAGAACAACGAGCCGATGAAGCTGCTCACCACCGAGACGCCCGCGCCAATCTGGCTGACGACGGGAATGTTGGTCGCCGCCGCGATAGAGCCGAGCGCCGTGACACCACTGAAGGCTGCACGGCCGATGTTCCGGGGCGTCGGGTCCTGCACGGCGCGGTAGGTGTCGCGCGCGGCGAGGCCGGTGTCGACGACGGCCATCGCGACGTTCACGCCGGGCACGAAGCGCGCGGCGGCGCGGCCGACCGTCGACGCGCCAGCGCGCGTGCCGGCGCGGAGCGCGGCTTCACCGGCGTTGACGGCGACGCGGCTCGCGACCTCGGTGCCCGCGTGAGTCGCGGCGCGAGTCAGGGCGCGTTCACCGACCTGCACGCCGGCTGCGGCCATGCGGGAGGTGGCGCGGGTCGTCGATGCTGCAGCGGTGGCGATGCGTGAACCACCCGCGGCGACCGAGGCCTCGAGCGTGCGAGCTGCAGAGGACGTGAGGCCCGTGAACCCACCCGCAGCGCGGAAGGACTCGACCGCCGCCGTCGCACCACGACGCGCGACGCCGACGCTGTGAATGGTGATCGCGCCGCGTGCTGCGGTGAGGCCGCTACGAGCGCCCTCGAGGCCCGACGACGCAGCCGAGCCGAGGTGGCTGGCGGCCTGACGGAAGTTGCCGGAGCGCGCCGCCTCGAAGGCATCACCGAGCGAGCGCACCGCGTTGCTGCCGCCGCGAACCGCGCCGATGCCGCCGGTGACGATGCTGACGCCGCCGCCGAGCCGCCGGGCGAAGTCGAGCGCGCGCCCGTTGGAGTGCATGAACTCGCTGACGCCGCGGCCCATGCGGTCGAAGACGCCATTGCCGACCGGCTTGATGGGCGCGCGGGTGAGGGCGGCACGGGTGTCGAGCGCGCTCGTGACGTGGCCACGGGCTGCGACGCCGGCACCTACGGCGCGGGCGGCGGTCTGCGCAGGCTGGCGGTAACGGGAGATGGGCGAGGTCATGTTTTGGGCTTTCTCGGATCAGGCGAAGTTCTTCATTATCGGCGCCTGCTCGAGCGAGTTGCAGGTTGTTTTATTCGTTGTTCCAAGTGGTTGGGGGTCGTCAACGGCGTTGACACCCATACGGAGCAGACGCCTCGGAGGATTGAACTACCCCGCGTCGCGGAGCGCTCGGATCAGGTCTTCGAGCGTCGCCTGCAGCTCGGGGGCGCGACCTCGTCGCGGGGCCCACACGACGCGAACGAGCAGGCGGAGTTCGTCGTGCAGTCGTTTCCAGTCGTCACTGCCGCGCAGCCGGTCGGCCTGACGCGCGACGGGAATGAGACCGCCGAGCACGAGCGGCGCGCGCTCGACCGTTCGAGGGAGCTCACTCAACGCCGACGCCAGCTCGAACAACGCCTCTCTCGGCTCATCTTTCACGCCGGGCGTCGCGGGCAGGTTGTGCTCGAGGTGCCACAGCCAGCGCAGCAGCGGGAAGCGCTCGGTCTCACGCCACGCGATGGGCGAGAGCCGGTCGTTGAGCACCTGGTCCATTCTGGCGACGGCGATGCTCCGCCAGAACTCTGCATAGAGGAGCAGCTCGGGCCCCGACTGCGGCGGCGCCGTCACCATGCGGCGGGCGCGTTTGCGCAGGAAGCGCACCATCGCGCCTGTGGAGTCGATACGCACCAGGCGCTGCCACACGGCGTCGAGTGACGACACGCCGTCGCGCCAGCCCTCGATGAACTCGTCGAGCTCGTCGAGCGACATCGGCAGTCGCGCGGGCCCGTCGGAAGGCCGGCCGAAGAGGCGCTCGGCGCGCCGGCCGAACCAGACCGCGCGCTGCAGCTCAGGCACGTTGTGCGGGAGCACCTCGAGCGCCGTCGACCACCGCTGCCCGGGGAGCACCAGCCGCGGCGCCGTCAGCACCTGCGTCTCGAGCGCTTCGATGCCGGGCCTCAGCGACTGCGCCTCGAGCGGTTGTGCGAGCCTTCGACCGATGAGCCCGAGCAGCTCGGCCCGCAGCGCGGTGACCTGCGTGTGGCAGCGCATCACCAGCACGGTCTGGTCCCACGCTTCGGCGCGACCTCGCTTCGTCACGTGCTGCAGCGCCTCGTCGATGGCGTCCTGCGTGCGCGCGACCTCCTGCACGAGCGCGGCGTTCTTGCGAAGGCGCGCCTTCCATCGCCAGCTCTTCAGCGCGTTGACGAGGGCGCGGTAGCGCAGCAGCGTGGCCTCGAGCAGCTCGGCTCGTCCTTCGAGGCGTACCCGCACCGACGCGTCGTCGACCACGCGCAGAGGCTATCCGAGGCGGCAACGCGCGTCCGACTCCTGACAAGAGCTGACAGTGCCTGCGCCGCCGCTTCGCCCATGAACGAACCGAAGCCGAAGGTCTGGGTTGGCGTCAGCTCGCGCGCGCACGTGTGGCGGCGTCGAAGGAGGCGGCGAGGTGGGGCTCGAGGCGCTGCGAGGCACGCTCGAGTTCGTGAAGGACGCGGGCTGGGGAATGAAGGCGCGCAGAGGGCACTTCGAGATCTCGCGCGCCGATGGTGAACGCATCATCCGCGCGATGAGGTCAGCGGGCGACGCGGCGGCGCGGGGTGGTGACGAGCTCGACCACGCCTGAGGAGCGCTTCACCTCGAGCGCGACCGTCGTGTCCTGACTGCCGCGAATGCGCTCGATGGCGCCGCCGAAGCCGAGCGTCGAGGTCGGCGTGCCGTCGATGCGCAACACGAGGTCGCCTGCGACGAGGCCCACCTCGGCCGCGCCTCCACCTGGCATCACGCGCTCGATGCGTAATGCGTCGCCTTCGGTCTTCAGCACCGCGCCGATGCCGACGAGCTCGAGCTGCGGAGTGCCACCATCGGCGACGGGCGCGAGGTCGATGAGCAGCGGACCCGCCGCGACGTTCGCGTTCAAGTCGACCGACATCAGCCGCGCGTCGTGCTCGACCGCGACGATGAAGAGCGAGTGCCGGCCTGACGGCAGACCCTGCAACGTGAAGTGTCCACGGTCGTCGGTGCGCGCGAGCGCCTGTGCCGACATCGGGTCGTCTCCCCGTTGCTCGAGCGAGAGACGCGCGCCCTCGAGCGGACGTTGCGTCACGCGGTCGACGACGGTGCCAGAGACCTGGGCGCCGCGACCGAGGCGGAGCTCGACGTGTTTCGTGGTGCCAGCCTCGAGGTCGACGTTCGTTGGAGCCGACGGGGCGAGACCAGGAGCCACGACGACGACCTCGACCGGGCCTGGGGCCAACGAGGCGAGGATGAAGTGGCCCTCCGGGTCGACGACGTGATGGGGCTCGAGCGGCTCGCGTTCGAGCGAACCCACGCGACGTGACACCAGCACCGAAAACGTCGTCACGACGAGGCCTTCGGCGTCGGTCACCGCGCCAGTGAGCGTCGCGCCGCGAGCCAGGCGGAGCACCACGGGCTCGCCTGAGGTCTGCTGAATGTTCGACAAACGCCCGCTCGCCATCGCGGCCACCTGCCAGGGGCCTGGTGCCTCGACGTCGACGTGGAAGGTGCCGTCGGTCGCCGTCGTCGCGCTGGCCTCGAGCCGCTCCCAGCGCCCGTCGGTCGTCGAGTGCACCCGCGCGACGCGAACCGTGGCGCCACTCACGCCAGCGTCACCTTCCTCGACGACGAGCCCGTGCACCGAGACGAGCGCGGTGCCTGCATCCACCGCACGTGGCCCCAGCGTCACCGTGAGCCGCCGCGTCGTCGTCACCCTGAAGTCGACGAGCCCGACCCCGGCCGAGAACTCGGGGTGCGTCGCGACGACGAGCGCACCATCGACTGCGTGGAAGCGGAAGCGGCCCTGCGTGTCCGTCACCAGCGGCGCCGCGGGCGCCTCGTGCTCCGTACCAATCGTGATGCGCGCGCCGGCCACGCCTTCACCGTTCGGCCCGACGACCTCGCCGTCGTACTCGACGCGTGGCACCAGCGAGAGCGAGAGGTCTGCGACGCAGAGTCCCTGCACGAGCCGAAGCTCCAGCGCGGGCCGAAGGGTGAAGTGGTCTGCTGCGGTGACCTCGACGATGGAGACGACGCCCTCGGTGAGTCCGCGTTGTTCGAACCGGCCCGTCTCATCGCTCGTCATCGTCACCGCGCCCGCGAACGTCGAGAGCCTCACCCGTGCGCCCGCGAGGCCCTGGCCGCTCACCGAGTCCACGACCTTCCCGGTCACACACGCGCGGTCGATGGTGGGCGTCAGCGTCGCAGAGGGAAACGGAGCTCCACCAACGGTGAAGGTCGACCGCGGCGCCGACAGCGCGAACCGGCCCGCGTCAGGCACCGACAGCTTCGGCACCACGGGAACCCGCGGCGTCGTGTCGAGCAGCCACAGCCCCAGCACGCCCGCGCCCATCATCAACGCGAGAATGGCGAGCCACCGGAGCGTCTGCGCGGCGAGCGTCGGCGGGCGCTGCTGCATCGTTCGTCAGGCCTTCGCGTTCGACAGCTCGTCGATGATGTCGAGCACCTGCGCGTAGTTCGAGAGGCTGCGCGTGGGCTTCACGGTCTGCACGCCCTGCTCGAAGACCGACGCGACGTGGCGCCGCGTGATGGCGTTCGACGAGACGATGTCGAGGCGCTCCCGGTACTCACCGGGCACGTAGGTGCCGTACTCGGCCCAGGCGTCGTGGCAGCCGACTTCTTTGGCGATGGCGATGTCCTTCTTCACCGAGTCACCCACCACGAGCACCTCTTCTGGGCGCATGCCGTAGGTGTTGAGAATCTTCTTGAGGCCCGCCGGGTTCGGCTTCTCGTAGTCGCGCGGCAGCTCGATGAGCGGGCAGGCCGACTTGTACGCGCCCTTCTCCTGCTTCTGCAGAATGTCTGGAGCGACGAGCGCTTCACCGTCAGGCCCCGCGGGGAAGGTGAAGCCCGGCATCGTGTACAGCGAGGTGAGCAGCACGTCGAAGCCGAGGCGCCGCACACGTTGCTCGGCCGGGTTGCGGGGCGCGTCGGTGAGCGCGACGACGGGAATGCGCCGCTCCTTGAGCGCGGTGAGCGTCTCGGTCACGCCCTTGTACGGCTTGAGGTACTTCCGCCGCGCTTCAGAGAACGCCGCGCGCGCGGGCTCGATGACGAGCTTGTCGAAGCTGCCGAAGTCGGGGAACTCCTGGAAGAGCGACGACTCCTGCAGGGCGAACGGGTACTCGTTGGATTCGTACTTCGTGTACACGGCCTTGAGCGACTGCACGACGCGCAGCCGGGGCAGGCTGGTCGAGCGCACCACCGCCTCGACCATCGCCTCCACCGCTGGCACGACGTAGTCGATCCAGGAGTACAGCGTGTTGTCCATGTCGGTGACGACGAGGCGAATGGCCATGATGCGCGCGTCAAACCGCAGTCGCGTCGCGATGTCGACGCGCACGAACGGGGCGCCTCGGTTACGTTGGTTTTACCATGCGTCATCTCTCGCTCCTCCTCCTCCCGCTCCTCGGCTGCGCGCCGACGGAGATTGAAGTGAAGGACCGGCTGCTCGGTACCACCACCAGCGTCGGCGTCGACTCGACGAAGTTGTGCAGCGGAGAGCCTCTGGGAGTCGGCACCGTCGACTTCGGCAAGGACCTCAAAGAGGCGGGCATCGACCTGTCGCAGGGGTGCATCAAGCAGGGAACCTTCGAGCTGGCCGCCGAGGTTGGTGACGCCACGGCTGGCGCGACCTGTTCCGTGGCGACGGGCACGCTGACGTTGACGGGCGTGAACGTCGAGGCGACCTGTACGATGGGCCTCGGGACGCAGCGGCTGCGCTCCTCCTGCACCTCGAATCGCCTCGAGGTCGCTGACGGCGCGCAGGTCTTCCTCGCGTTGAACGCCTGCCTCGACGAGCTCGAACGAACGCAGGTCGAGCCGTTTCGAAAGCTCATCAACACCTGCAAGCCGACGACGCTGAAGTTCACCGTCGAGGGCACCTGCTCGGCCGACCTCTGCTTCAAGCTGGACATCAAGTACGGCCTGCGGACGAAGAACGTGGTGGCGCAGCTCGGCGGCACCTGCCCCTGACGTCAGGCGGGCCTTGCGGCCTTGAGCGCGGCGATGAGGGCGCGGGCGCCTGGCGAGCGCTGCGCGTCGGCGCGATAGACGAGGCACACCGAGTCGACGACCGACGGCTGGGCTCCGCGAGGCACCCGGAGCTTCGGCGTCATGCGCGTCGCGAGGTGCGTGGGCAGAATCGCCGAGCCGGCACCCTGCGCCGCGAGCCGGGCCAGCAGCTCGAGGCTCGACGAGGTGAGGCTGCGCTCGAAGGTGACGCCGCGCTTCTGCAGCTTCGACAGAATCGACTGCGCCTGCAGCAGCTCGGGGTCGTAGAGCACGGTGTTGGAGAGTTGATCGCGGCGGTCCCACACGGTGAAGACGTCGGTGGCGAGCTCGAGCACGACGAGGTCGGGGTGTTTGAGCGGGTTCACCACCAGCCCGAAGTCGAGCTGGTGGCTGACGACGAGGTCGTTCACGCGGCGTGACAGCTCGTGCACGAGGGTCAGCTCGAGGCGTGGCCACCGCTCCAGCACCGCCGGGAGCGTGCGCGGCAGCCAGTGCGTCGCGATGGAGACGTGACAGCCGATGGAGAACCGGCCCTGCGGCGCCTCACCGTCACGCATGACGGCGGCTTCCAGCGCGTCCCACTCGGTGAGGAACGACTTCGCCCGCGCCGCGAGGAGCTTGCCCGCGCGGGTCAGCTCGACGCCCGACTTGCTCCGGATGAGCAGCTCGGTGCCGAACCGCTTCTCGAGGCGTTGAATCGCCATGCTGAGCGAGGGCTGGCGAATGCCGAGGCGCTCGGCGGCGCGGGTGATGGTGCCGACCTGCGCGACCTCGAGGAAGTACGTGAGGTCGGCGGGTGCGACGGGCGTCGAGGCAGGCATCAATAGAAACTATCACAGCGATGGCGGCCATCGATTATCGCGATGGAGACGCCGTTGGTACACCTTCGTCCACGTCGCGCACTCCTGCGTGCCGCCCGACAAGGAGACGAACATGCGGTTGCCGATTCTGATGGTGGTGGTGGTGAGTGGCTGTGGGCTGCAACCCGTCGAGGAGCTGGGGCCTGAGCCCGTCTTGCCCATCGAGCAGGTCGAGCCGGTGACCCAGCCGGTCGAACCCCAGCCGGTGATGACGGCCCTCGCGCGTCCCCGCATGCGTCGAGCACCCATGAGGTCGGGAGACCAGCAGCGCGTGCTGAGCGACAAGACGAGCCAGGTGGCGCTCGCGCTCAACGACGAGACCGTCTTCTGCTCCGCCATCGGCTACGGCGTGTCGTTCCTCAAGGTGTCGGTGCCCGACCTCGATTGGCTCGCGCACTTCAACCACCGCGCCAACACGCTCGGGTTGCCGTGCGCGGCGGCGGGCGAGTGCACCGACCTGCTCAACCCCGAGTCGATTCTGCAGAGCCGGCCTGGCGTCGAGGCCGTCGAAGTGCGCGTCATTCTCACCGAGGTGTTGCGCATCGACGTCGAGGGTCAACGCTGTAGCCGGTGGCTGAAAGAGGACGTTGAGGCCACGGTGCGTGGCGTGCAACTGCGCCATCACGTCGAGGGCACGCCCGAAGAGGTGCCCTTCGAGACGTGTCAGGTGCTCGCGTCGTTCCTTTGACAGCGTTCGTCGCCTGCGAGGCGACAGTGGACCCTGCGGCCTCCACTCCACGTCGGTTCGTCGTCAGCTCAAACGAGCCGAATCGCTGGAGCGCGCCGCTGGCGTCCCGCGTGCACAGCAGCGCTGCGTCAGCTCCCCTCACTTCTGGAGAACCGCATGCGCCGCCTCGCCGTCGTGCCCGCCCTCGTCGTCTGTTTCACGCTCGCCGGGTGTGGGCCCTCGGCCCTCATCGACTCGTCGAGTGAAGGCGCGACGACGACGGAAGGCGCCCGTGGGCTCGGCGCGCAGTTCACCGTCGACGAGTGGATGGTGTTGGGCACGGCCGAGCGCGTGGCCGCGAAGGCGACGATGACGACGGCCGAGCGCTTCGCGGTGTGGGACCGGCTGAGCCTCGAGCAGAAGACGGCGCTCACCGTGACCAACGCCGCTGCCGACGCGCTCCTCGCGAACGACCCCGGGCCCAGGCCGCCTGGCAGCCCGTTCTCTTCGCACGAGTGGCTCGTCAAAGGCGCCGCGGAGCGCGCGAGGCTTCGCCCGGCCCTCGTCGCCAACGGCCTCGACCTGTGGAACGCCCTGACGACTGCGCAGCGAACCGCGCTCTCCGTCATCAACCGCTCGTGGGATGCGCTCCAGGCGCCGGTCGACCTCTGCGCGACGTCTGGGTACCCCGACGTGCAGTTCTACGACATCGACATCTCCTTCACCCGCACCGTGCTCGGGTACTTCGCCAACGAGACCATCATGGTGAGCCGGTTCTCGGTGCCGACGAACGCGGTGCTGACACCGCAGTCGCTGCTCGATGCGTCCATCGCCGAGTACGACGGCCCGCCGACGTTCCGGGCCGTGACGTTGTCGACGCGCCCGTGTGACTTCCGCCCTGTGGACCCGACGGGTGAGCGAGGGCCGATGGCGCTGTCTCAAGGCGTCACCGCGAACATCCTGCACCCCATCGGGGCCGGGCCGACGCAGGTGGTGCCGGGCCGCACGTACTTCTTCAACGCCAGGAACTGGGCGCAGGACTTCAACGACGGCGCGGGCGGGCCTTCGTGTCAGGCCGATACGAACTGCCGCGCGAGCGTCGTCATCGTCACGCGAAACTGAAGGTCTCCCCGCGCGCCACCGGAAAATCGCTGTCGGCGCGGGCGGCCGCTGATGCACAATCGAGTCGATGTCGTCGCAGTCTGTCCCCAGCACGCAGAGCGAGCCGCTCCTCCCGACGCTGCCTCGAAGCGGCGAAGCGCCGGCACGGTCCTCGCGGGTCAGGGTTGGCGAGCTGCTCAGTGACCGCTACCTGCTCAAGCGCTTCATCGCCGCCGGGGGCATGGGCGAGGTGTGGGAAGCCGAGGACTCGCTGCTCCACGAGACCGTGGCGCTGAAGCTGCTCAAGAGCGACGACGGAGCGCCCGAGGCCATCGCCCGGCTGAAGTCAGAGGTGACGCTGGCGCGCAAGGTCTCGCATCGCAACGTCTGTCGCGTTCACGAGTTCGGCGCGCATCGGCCAGTCGGCCAGGCGCCGCTCTTCTTCTTCACGATGGAGCTCCTCCAGGGCGTCACCTTGAGCGAGCTGCTGCGTGAACGAGGGGCGCTCCCCGAGGAAGAGGTCCTCGAGATCGTCGTTCAGCTCGCGGCAGGCCTCGACGCCGCCCACCGCGCCGGCGTCATTCATCGCGACTTCAAGAGCTCCAATGTCTTCCTCGAGCCGGGCGCTCAGGCGCGGGTCGTCATCACGGACTTCGGCGTCGCGCTCGCGATACAGCCCGGGCCACGCATCAGCGTCGAAGGCCAGGGGCTCCTCGGCACGCCTGCCTACATGGCGCCCGAGCAGGCGAGCGGCCACGACGCAGGGCCCGCGTCGGACCTCTACGCGCTTGGCGTGGTGACGTTCGAGCTGCTCACGGGGAGGCTGCCGTTCGACGGCTCGAGTCTCGTCGCGCAGCTGAAGGCCCGCCTCACGAGCGCGCCGCTCGACGTCACCCTCTTCAGGCCCGACCTGCCGGCGCGGTGGTCGGAAGGCTTGCGGCTCATCCTCGCGCGCAGATCAGAAGACCGGCTGCAGTCAGGTGAGGCGTTCGTGAACGCGCTCCGCGACGGCAGCTTCAGCCATCGCCCGGGGCTGCGGGTGCGCGTTCGCGCCGGCATCGCCAGCGTCGCCATCGCGTGCCTCACCGTTGCAGGGTTCTGGTGGGTGGCAGGGCCGGAGCGACGGGGCTGGGCCGACATTCCCACCGACTCCGCTGCGACACCGCAGAGTGCGCAGGCGCTTCGCCGCGCGATGGTGGCCTACTCGGCCTTTCAGGGCGGTCGCGACAGGGCGCGGCAGGTCGTCGCCGAGGACCCCGAGTTCGCCGAGGCCAGACTGCAGCTGCTGTACCTCGCGCGGTTCGCGAACTCGAACCGGCCGGTCGATGCGGTCGAGCTCCTTCACGAGGTGCAGCTCCGGCGCGCGCAGCTGACGACCCGTGACCGCGAGCTGCTCGACGCCATCGAGCCGGCGTTGCTCGACCCGCCACAGCACGAGGAGACGCTCGCCCGCCTGGAGCGACTGGCCGAAAAGCGGCCGCGCGACGCCCAGGTATGGAACGCCATCGCGCTGGAGCACCTCGCCGCGCGGCGCACTGAGAAGGCCATCGTCGCCTTTCGCGCCGAGCGTCAGGCAGACCCCGGGTCGCTTGCAGGCGTCGCGAACGAGGCCTCGGCCGCGTACGAACGAGGCGAGCAGGCTGAGGCCCAGCGGCTCCTCGCGCGCTGCCTCGCCACCAACGCAGGGCACGCGCCGTGTCTGATGGCGGCGGGCAACATCGCGGCGGCGGACGGCTCGTGCCGCGAGCTCGACGACCTCGGCCGTTCGCTCTTCGCTGCCACACCCGGCTCCAGAGGGAAGGCGCTGCTGTCCTTTCGCTACTCCTCGTTGCTTCGCCAGCACGCAGACCAGGCCGCGCTCGACGGGCTGCGTGTGTTGATGCTCCAGCAATTGGATGAGGTCTGGCACCGGGCCATCGACGAGGCTGACGCGGTGGCCAGGCACGACCTCGGGGCGCAGCTCGCTCGAGCCCTTCAAGCGTCTCCGGCCGATGACGACATCGCCCCGACCGTCGACGCCACCACGAAGGCGCGCCTGCTGCTCGAGGTCGGGCGCGATGCAGAGGCGCTCGAGCTCGTCTCTGCTGCCCTGGCGGCGACGGCGGCGGCCCCGTCGCCAGCGCGCCCGCACCTCGACGCGACGCCCCGCCTGTGGATGCTCCAGCGGCAGCACGGGGTGTTGAGCCCAGAGGCGCACGCGACGAAACGTGACGCGTGGGTCTCGACCTGGCGCAAACGCCTTGGCGCGCGTTCCGAGGTGCAGGACGCGCTGCTCTGGGTGATTGCGTGGGCCCCGTTCGAGGCAGGCACTGCGGAGCTGGGCGTCGAAGCCATGCAGACGTGGGGCAACCGGCCGCTGCCGCGAGCGTCACTGGCGCTCGCGTCGGTGATGCACGGCCTCCCGTTCCTGACCGACCTCGGGCACCTCGCGATGGTGGGCGCGCGGCTCGAGGACGCGGAAGGAATTCTCACGCAGGCCAACGCGCTGTGTACGTGGAACCTCATCGAGCCGCGCGTGGGCTTGATGCTCGCGCAGGTGCAGGCGCGTCGAGGCCTGCGCAACAAGGCGTGCGAGACGCTGCGGGCCTACTTTGCCGAGTGGAATGATCTGCGTCCCCGCAGCGTGTCGCTCGAGCGAGCGCGTGAGCTCGCAGACGGGCTGTCCTGTCCCTCGTCGTGACGCGAGGCTGCACGCTCCGCATCGGTTCATCGCTCGTGAGGCTCGCCGTTCGCCTCGCCTCCACGCTGAGGGAAAGAGCGCGTTCTCCGCGGCCGCCACCGCTCGCGTGCGGACCGTCAGGAGGTGAGGCGTCTCCTTCCGCCGACCATCGACCCGCTCTGCCATTCGTTCAGCGCGTCGGCCGGCGCCCTGCGGCGACGAGCAGCTCGAGCTGTGCTGCCCACTGACTGGTGCGCGCCACCTCGGCCAGACTCTCGGCGTCGCGGGCTCCGCGCTCGGCCTCGATGAGCTCGATGTTGGTGCTGGCGCCTTCCTTCCACGCCGCGCGCGCGAGCACCTCGGCCTCGAGCGCCCACTTCGACGACGCGCTGGCAGCGCGCGCAGACGCTTCGCGAAGCGACAACACCTGGAGCGCCAGCCGCAGGTCGCTCTCGGCGCGCTGCCGCACGTCGTCTGCCTGTGCGCGGGCCAGCGCGAGTGAGGCTTCACGTTCCTTGCGCACGCCGCTGCGGGCGAGCCCATCGAAGAGCACGAGCTGGCCCGTCAGCTGCGCCGTGACCCCGAGCGAAGGCTGCGTCGGGGTGGCTGGCGTCTGCGCGGTGGGCTGCACGAGGAGCCCTGCGGTCGGAAGGTAGTCGGTCCAGCTGGTGTCGACGGCACGCTGCGCGAGGGCGACCCGGCTCTCGGCGGCGGCGACGTCTGGGCGCGCGGTGATGACGCGCTCGAGCTCGCCCGGGCCCGGGAGCTGGCCGAACTCCGGCGTGCCTGAGATGTCGACCGGGCCGCGTTCGCCCAGCACCACGCCCAGCACCTCACGCGACGTCGTCAGCTCAGCGTTGGCGCGTGCGAGGCGGCCTTCATTGTCCGAGAGCTCGCGGTGCGCGCGGACGAGGTCGAGCCGGGTGCCGAGGCCTCCCGCGAGCCGCAGCGTCGCCAGCTCGAGCTGCTCCGCGCTCGTCACACGGGCGCGCTCGGCGACGGCCACCAGCTTGTGCTGCAGCTGCACCGCCAACCACGCGCGACCCACGAGGCTCGTCACCACGCGCGTCACCTCCTTCTCATCTTCAGTCGAAGCCTCGACGGCGAGCTGGGCCTGCTGGGTCGACATCCAGCGCGGCACCGAGAGGAGCGGAACGTTCAGCGCCAGGTTCGCCCCGCCCGACTGCGCCGGGAGCAGCACGCGGTCGTTGAGCCCACGGTTGCCTTCCAGTTGGGTGAAGGTGCCGTTGAGCGAGAGCGTCGGGAGCCACGTCGCGCGCGACTGCACCACCAGCGCCTCGGCCCGCAGCACCGCGGCGCGCACCGACGCGACCCGAGGAGATCGCTCCAACGCTCGGTCGATGGCCTCGGGCAGCGTCACGCTCGACACCGGCTGAGGCAGGACGTCGGCATCTCCCGGCGCGGCCGACAACACCACCACGAGCAGCAACGCGCTCATCGGGCGACCCCGGCATCGGGCTGCAGCACGTCGACCCGCGCTCCGTTCTCGAGGTCTTCAGGCGGGAAGAGCAGCACCTCGAGCGCGCGCATCGAGTGAGCAGCAGTGCTCTGTACTCGAGGTCGTGAGGCCGGTTGCGCAGCCTTGAACGTCCTCATCGAGCGACTCCGCCGTCGGGCTGCACGGGCTGCATCACCTCGACCCGCTCTCCGTTCTCGAGGTCGTCAGGCGGGTTGAGCACCACCTTGGCGCCTGCCGCGACGCCGGTGAGGACCTCGACGGTGCGGCCCTGGTCTCTGGCGATGGTGACGAGCGTGGTGGCGACGACGCCGTCGTTCACCACGTGCAGGCGCACCCCATCGGCGCGAGGCACCACGGCGCTCGCGGGCACGAGGAGGGGAGGGTCGGCGCGCTCGACGGTGAACGTCACCTGCACGAAGGCGTTCGCCAGCAGCGCGCCCGGCTTCTCGACGAGGGCCTCGACGCGCAGCGTGCGGGTGACGGGGTCGAGCGCGAAGGCCGAGCGGGTGACGCGCGCCTCGACGGCGAGGGCCGGGCGTTGCGCCGGAGCGATGGAGACGGCCAGCCCCGGCCTCACGTCTGCTGCGAGCCACTGCGGGACGTCGACCGTCACCTTGAGCGTGTCGGTCTGCGCCACCTCGAAGAGCGGCGCGCGGTCGGACGAGACGAGGGCGCCCTGCTCGATGAAGCGGCGGGTCACCACGCCCGCGAACGGCGCCACCACACGCGTGAAGCCCTTGAGCGCCGACAGCCGCAGCGTGTCAGCGCGGGTCGTCTCGACGGACGCGATGGCGGTGGTGAGCCGGCTCTGCGCTTCTTCAGCCTGCTGCTTCGAGGCGACGCCCTGCTCCGACAAGCGGCTGGAGCGTTCGGCCGCCGAGCGCGCGAGCGTCACGTTCGCTTCTGCTTCGGTGAGCCTGGCCTTCGCGCGCTTCACGTCTTCGTCGACTTCCGGTGACTCGAGCACCGCCAGCACCTGTCCGGCCTTCACCGTGTCGCCGAGGTCGACGAGGGTGCTCTGCACGAAGCCTGTGCCTCGTGCCGTCACCACCGCAGCCCGCATCGGCGCCGCGGTGCCTGACAACGAGAAGGTGGCCTTCGCCGGCGCGCGTTGCACGACGCCCGTCACGACGCGACGAGGCGCGGTGGAGAACGCTCGTTGCCGCTCGACGGCCTCGGCGCGGCGCGCTCTGGGGATCCACCCGGCGGCGACGAGCCCGAGCAACGTCAACACGCCGAGCACCGGCACGGCCTTCGGCAACCTGGGTTTGATGTCACTCATGCGCTGACTCCTTCATCGTCACCCGGCTCTTTGAGCGCCTCGTCGAGCGCGCGCGGTGCCCACTTCGCGCGCAGGCGGGAATAGATGACGGGGACGAGGAACAAGGTGGCGAAGGTGGCGCCGATGATGCCGCCCAACATCGAGCGTCCGAGCGCGGCGTTCTGCTCGCCACCCTCCGACTGGCCCAGCGACATGGGGAGCATGCCGATGGCCATCGCGAGCGCCGTCATCAACACCGGCCGCAGCCGCACCCGCCCGGCCTCGAGCGCCGCGTCGATGGCCGACATGCCCCGCGCGCGTTGTTCGTTCGCGAACGTCACCACCAGAATCGAGTTCGCGGTGGCCACGCCGACGCTCAGCACCGCGCCCATCAACGAGGGCACGCTGAAGGTCGTCTGCGTCGAGAAGTGCGCCAGCACGATGCCGATGCCTGCGCCGGGGAGCGCCGAGATGATGATGAGCGGGTCGGTCCACGACTGGAAGTTGATGACCATCACCGCGTAGACGAGGAGCGCCGCGGCGAGCAGGCCGAGCGCGAGGGCCGCGAAGGCGCTGCGCATCGACTCCACCTGGCCACGCACCTGCACCGACGTGCCCGGCGGCAACGTCGCGCGCACCTCGGCCACGATGCCATCGAGCGCATCGGCGACGGTGCCGAGGTCGATGAACTGCACGTCGGCGCGCACCTGGTAGGTGGGTTGCACGTCGACGCGCGAGGTGAAGACGGGCGTCTGTTGTCGCCTGAGCGTGGAGAGGTCTCCGAGCAGCTGGGCGCCGCGTGGTGTCTGCAGCGAGAACGTCTCGAGCGCTTCCACCGAGGCCACGACGCCTTGAGGCACCTGCACCGCGACGCCGTAGCCGAAGCCGGTGCGAGGGTCCGTCCAGAACGTGGGAGCGACCTGGCTCGACGACGAGATGGCGAGCAGCACGTTGTTCGCGACGTCACGCTGCGTGAGGGCCACGTCGGCGGCGCGCAGGCGGTCGACGTCGACCTGCAGGCGGGGCGCGTCGACGATTTGATGGAGCCGCACGTCGACGGCTCCGGGCACCGCGCGCAGGCGCTTCTCGATTCTGCGTGCGGCGGCGAGCGTCACGTCGCGCTTCTGGCCCGACACCTGAACGTCGATGGCCGAGGGCAAGCCGAAGTTGAGGATCTGCGTGACGATGTCGCCGGGCTGAAAGAAGAACCGCGCCTGAGGGAAGCGCCGGGCCAGGGCCTCGCGGAGCATCGCCTCGTACTCGATGACGCTCTTCGTGCGCGCGGGCGTCAGCTCGATGAGAATCTCTCCATCGGCGGTGCTCACGTTCACGCTGTCGGTGATGGCGAGGTTGTAGCCGCTCGAGGGGCCGATGAAGTCGAGCAGGCCTTTGCGCTCGTTCGCAGGAATGAGCTCACGAATCGCGTTCTCCACCTCTCCGAAGAGCGCCTCGGTCTCTTCCAGCCGGGTGCCTGGCGGCGCCACCACGTGCAGGCGCAACACGCCGGCGTCGATCTTCGGGAAGAAGTCGCGGCCCACCAGCGTCGAGAGGCCGACCGCCAGCGCCACCGACGCCGCGAAGGTGGCCATCACCAGCGCGCGGTGCGAGAGCGCCCACGCGAGGATGCCGAGGTAGCTCGTGCGCAGGGCCTCGAAGGTGCGCTCGAAGGCGGCGTGCAGGCGCCCGAAGAAGCCGGTGCCCGGGGCGTGGCCGCGCTCCACCTCGGCGGGCAGCAGGTACTGCACCATCGTCGGCACGATGGTGCGCGACAGCAGGTACGACGCCATCACCGAGAACGAGACGGCCAGGCCCATCGGCATGAAGAGGAACCGCGCGGGGCCCTCGAGGAACAACACGCTGATGAACACCACGCTGATGGACAAGCTGGCCACGAAGGCCGGCACGGCGATCTGCTGCGCGCCGTCGAGAATCGCGCGGGTCAGCGGCTTCCCCATGGCGAGGTTGCGGTGAATGTTCTCGATCTCCACCGTGGCGTCGTCGACGAGAATGCCGACCGCGAGCGCGAGGCCCCCGAGCGTCATCGCGTTGATGGTGTAGCCGAGTGCGCGAAGGCCAAGCACGGCTACGACGACAGACAACGGAATCGAGGTGGCGACGATGAGCGTCGAGCGCCACGAGCCGAGGAAGAGCAGAATCATCAGCGCGGTGAGCGCGGCGGCGAGCGTCGCTTCGGTGAGCAGCCCTTCGATGGCGTGCTCGACGAATCCCGACGCGTCAGCCAGCACGTCGACACGGGTGCCCTCGGGCGCGGCGGCCCTGATGGCCGGGAGCATCGCCTTCACGCGGCTGGCCACCTCGAGCGTCGAGGCGTCGCCATTCTTCATCACCGTCAGCACCACGCTCCGGCGCCCGTCGGCGCGCGCGATGTTCGTCTGCACCTGAAAGCCGTCGTGCACGAAGGCCACGTCGCGCACCTGCAAGACGCGGCCATCAGCCCGGCGAATCGGCAGCTCGTTGAGCGCCGCGATGGTCTCGGGCGAGCTGTTGAGCGCCACGCGGTACTCGCGCTCGGCAATCTTGAGCGAGCCCGTCGGCAGCGTCAGGTTCTGCGCCGACACGGCGAGCGCGACGTCTTGCGGTGACAGCCCCTGCGCCTCGAGCGCGTCGAGGTCGAGGTCGACGCTCACCTGGCGGAACTTGCCGCCCTGAGGCAGCGGGAAGCGCGTGCCGCGAATGATGGAGAGGGCGGTGCGCACGCGGTTGTTCACGTGGTCGAACAGCTCGGCCTCGGACAGCGTGTCGTTGGTGAAGGCGAGCTGGAGCACCGGCACGCTCGAGGCCGTGTACCGGAGGATGATGGGCGGAATCATTCCCGGCGGCATGCGGCGCACGATGGTCTGCGACGCGGCGGTGATCTGCGCCATGGCCGCGCTGACGTCAGCGCCGGGCTGCAGGTACACGCGAATGACGCTCACGCCGTCGTAGGTGTCGCTCTGCAGTCGAGACACGTCGGCGGTGTTGCCCGCGATGGAGAACTCGGAGAACTGCGTCACCTGCGCTTCCATCTGCTGCGCCGGCAGGCCCGAGTACGTCCACACCACGCTGATGACGGGCAGGTCGACCGAGGGCAGCACGTCGGTCGGCGTTCGCCGCAGCACCTGCCAGCCGGCGAGGAGCAGCGCGAGCGAGAGGACGACGAAGGTGTAGGGTCTCCGAAGCGCGAGGCGAACGATCCACATGCACGATGGCATTTGCCGCGCCCGGGCCCCTCGCGCCACCCTCAGTTGCGATGAGGCGCACGAATAGGGGCTTTCCGTGCCCCTCGTGAAACCAATGGTGGGGCCGGGTCATGACGAGTCCAGCCTGAAGCGGGAAGGTGCGCGCGCGCGCCTACTGCTGGTACTCGCCGTAGGGCGACCCGTTGAAGCGCCTGAGCAAGGGGGCCTCGTGGCCCTCGAGTGACACCTCGAGCGCGCTGTCGCCGGCACACGCAGTCACGGGCACCTCGATGCTGTTTCCGTTGGGCTCGAGCACCTTGAGCACCTGCGCTCCCTTCGGCACGTGGTCGATTCGCCAGGTGCCGTCATCTGCCACTGTGGTGGCGAGCTCGAGCACCGGCACCACGACGACCCATGCCCGCATGTTGGCGTGGATGTCACACTGAAGGCGGAACCCACCCTCCTTCAAGAACGCAACCGGCTCTGGCTCGGCCTTCTTCGTCGGGCTGATCCGCACGGTGGTGCGATCGCTCGTGAAGACGGAGTGCTCTTTGTTGTCCCGGTTCGGGAACGACACCGAGTCGTTCTTCTGGATGATCAGCATGCGCGGGGTGAATTGCAGATCCTTCTGAGCGATCTCGTGGCGGCGAGGCTCGCTGAGCTTCACGGAGCGCGCGCGGGTCTTGAGATACACGACGAGGTCGCTGGCTTTCACCTTCGGGTCTCTCGACGAGAAGGTGACCCTGCCCGAGAGTGAGCAGCCCTGTGCTGAGGGCTTCACCTCTTCCACCTCGTTGGAAGCCTTCGCCGTGGGTCGCGGCATCGCGATGAGCAGAGAGCTCCTCGGGTACCTGGTGCGAAACGCCGTCGCGACGCTCGCCAGCTCGGGGCTCTGCGAGAACGCGGCAGTCAAGACGAGCAGGGCATCGCGCTCCTCACGCACGTCGTCCTGGGGAAAGTTGGCCTCGTGCTTCGTCAGGGCAGCCGCCGCCTCGAGCAGCCGGTTGTGTTCGAGGGCGGCGCGCACCGCACGCCTCGAACCATCACGGCTCAGTGGACGCGCCTGGACGATGGCGTCGGGTTCTCGCGTCGGCACGGGCGCGCTTGCCTCTGCTCGAGCTTCGACCGTCGGAGCTTCCACGCGCGGCACTTCGACCGTCGCGATCGGCGCGGGCTCCACTGCTGTTGCCGGTGCCGCGACGGGCGTTGGTTCCACCCTCGGCGTCGGCTCCGGCACACCGAGCGACGAGACGGCCCAGCCGCCGACCGCAACGCCGAGCAGGCCGGTGATGATCAGCAGCGCCGGTCCGATGGGGCCACGCGCCGGGCTCGCTCCAGACCGCACGCTGTCGCTGATGCGCTTCCACAGCCGCTCGTTCAGCGCCGCAGGTGGTGGCGGTGGCGCCTGCCGTTCCGGCGCCAGCATCGCGTCGAGCTCAGGGTCGCGTTCGAGCATGGAGGCCTCCTTCCATCGAGCCCAGCCGCCGGGTCATCGCGTCCTTGAACTGCTTTCGCGCGGCCTTGAGCCTCGACCACGCGGTATCGGTCAGCAGCCCGAGCACGGCGGCCGCCTCACTCACTGGCACCTGGTCGAGCTCGTGCATGATGAAGATGGCGCGCTTCTCGTCATCGAGTTCTTGAAGCGCGCGGCGGATCAACCGCTGCGCTGCGGCCCGCTCCGAGTGCTCCTCGGGTCCCGGTGCGTCGTCGACCTGCTCCGAAGGCGAACGTGTCTCGGCCCGCTTCGTGCTCGCGAGCGCACGCTCGTTGGCCACCAGCCCATGCGCGATGCCGAACAGCCACGGCCGCACGGGCCGCGAGGTGTCGAAGTCGGCGAGTCTGCGATGCACGGTGACGAAGACGTCGTGCGCGAGGTCCTCGACGCGATGGGCCGGAGCGCCCAACCGCCGCAGCGACTGCAGCACGTACCCGAGGTGCTCCCGATAGAGCGACTCGAGCCCTGTCACGAACGCCTCGAGGTGCGGTGCGCGGCCATCACCACTCTCATTGTGGCCACCCCCTGGAGTTCGTCACCACCTCGCGTCGATTGTCGCACGCTGGTGCGACGGGAAGGGCTTGGCCCCGAGGCGTCGGGGTGCTGTGGTTCGCGCCTCTCTCACAGGAGCCTTCATGCCTGCCATTCAGAACCGCGTCGCCACCACGCGCACCACGGCCACTCAAGCTGTCGCTGCTCCCGCCACGACTGCTGCCGACGCCGCGCTCGCGAAGAAGGCCACTTCGTGGATCAAGACGAACTCGGGTGAAGGCTGGGGCAAGAAGTTCCCGCCGCTCGACTCGGGCAACCTCGGCGTCTCGGCCTTCGTGCCGTCGCAGGCTCAGGCGAAGGCGCTGCTCGCCGATGCGAAGGCCACGCTTCCCGGAGCCGCAGGCATTCAGGCCGCGAAGCTCGACCCCGCGAAGAACCAACTCCTGGTGGTGCTGACGAGCGACGACGAGCCGCAGATGCACCTCGTGCTCCAGGACAAGCGCACCGGCAGCCTCAAGAACCTCGGCGAGGTGAACTCCATCGACCTGCCTTCGAGGGACGGCGACTTCGGCCAGGCGCTCAGCCGCGTGTCGAAGGGCGCGAAGTGGTTGCCGCTGGGCGAGGGCTCTGCGCCGCCGAACTGGTGGAAGTGAGCGAGGGTCGATGAATCGGTGGTTCGTCGCGGTGGTGGTGGTCGTCGTGTCGGCCCGAGCCGGTGCTGCGCCTGCGGCTGAGGACGACGTCAAGCTGCGCTTCGAACTCGCCACGCGGCTGTACTCGCAAGGCAACACGCTCGAGGCGCTCGACGAGCTGGAGCGGCTGGCGAAGACGACCGAGCTGCCTTCGGTGTTGGTGAACCTCGTCAGCGTGAACGCCGAGCTGGGCCGGCCCGAGGCGAGCGTCGCGGTCGCCGACCGGCTGCTCTCGAAGCCCACCACCCTCGACCCTGCGCGCCTGACCCGTGTGCGAGCGATTCGCGACGAGCAGCGCCAGAAGCTGGGAGACGTGATGGTGACGTCGCCCGTCGACGGCGTGGAGCTGCGCCTGGCCGGGAAGCTCGTCGGCCAGACGCCGTTGCAGAAGCCCCTGCTGTCGCGGTCCGGCACGGTGATGCTCACGGCCACCGCGAAGGGCTACGAGCCGCTCTTTCGTGAGCTGACGGTGCTCGCCGGTGGAACGCTCGAGGTGACGGTGGAGCTCGTCGCCACGACCGCGACTCCGGGGTCGGCGGTGATCCGCACCTCGACGCCCGACACCACCGTCCTCGTCGACGGCCAGCAGGTCGGCGTCACCCCCGACGTGACGAAGGTGCCCGTGATGCCGGGGACGAAGACGGTCTCGGTGACCCGCGAGCACTACTCGAGCGCAGAGCTCGTGGTGAAGGTCGCGGACGGCGCCGAGGTCGACGTGCCGCTCGAGCCGACCGCGATTCCGGCCGAAGAGACGGCGCAGGTGGCGGTGCGCTCGACGGAGGGCAGCGTCACCCTCACGGTCGATGGCCTTCAGGGCGGGCTGCTCGAGGAAGGCTCCACCACGCGCCTGATTCCCGGCCGCCATCGCCTCGCCTTCGAGCGTGGCGGCTTCCTGCCCATTCGCCGCGAGGTCTGGCTGGCCGGCGGACGCGTTCAGACGTTCGAGCTCGTCTTCGAGCCCACGCCTGAGCTGCGCGCCGAGCTCGTGTCGTCGCGTTCGGTACGGCGAATCGCTGGCTTCACGGCCATCGGCATCGGCGCCGCTGGAGCCATCGCGAGCGGCATCTACGCCTTCGGTCTCGCGAGCGTCGACGAGGCGTACTGGAACAAGCAGGTGAAGGACTTCGAGGGCCAGCTGCAGACGGGGAAGGGCTGCGCGCAGGTGACCGACCCGACCGTGCCGACGTGTCAGCAGAACATCACGCTCTCGAAGCAGAAGCTGGTCGAGCTGGGCCAGGCGCGGACGATTGGGTACGTCGGCTTTGCGACGTCGCTCGTGGCCATCGCGGGTGGCGTCGTCTCGGTCTTGTTGGCCCCCGACCTCGGGCGCTTCGAGCGGCCGATTTCGAACTCAGACTTCGTGCAATCGCTGGCAGTGACGGTGCTTCCCGAAGGCGGCGCCGCGGTCGCCGCCGCCGGCAGGTTCTGACGGTCTCTCCTGTCGTCTCACTGAAAGTTCCCCGCATGCGCTGTGTTCCGTTCTTCTTCGTCATCGTCGCCTGCGCGGCGCCTCCCGCGACCAGCATCATCATCGAGCGGCAGAGCCCCGACGCCGCGGTGGTCGATGCAGGCGTCGACGCGGGGCCCGAGCAATACGAGGTGGCGCTCTTCGACCGCGCGCGCATCTCGAGCCAGGGCAGCGCGCCGAACTTCCACAAGGTGCGCGTCACGGTGCCTGCGCTCGATGGCGGCTCGTTCTCGAACGTCACGCTCGTCACGCAGCTCGACACCACCTGCTTCCCCTTCACGTCGTGGGCGACCAACCGTCCACCAGCCGGCCACAACTGGCCCGCCGACTGTGACGCCTTCGACCGTAACTACGAGTGGAAGCTCATCGACCCGGCCCTCGATGGTGGCGCTCCGGCCATCGAGCTGCTGCGCGCCATCACGCCGTTCGGTGGACCGCTCGAGGTGCCGGTCGACGTGACTGACGTCTTCAACGCGACGACCGGGCCGCGCGTCATCGAGGTGAACATTCCGACGTACTCAGATGGCGCGGGCATCGTCAGCGGGAGCAACGGTGGCTGGTTCGTGACGGGCAAGCTGGTGGTGACGAAGGGCGCTCCGCCGCGGAAGGTGCTGGCGGTCACGCCGCTGCTGTATCGCTCACTCGGCACCGCCGACCGCACGCAGTCACTGCCCTTCACGACGCCTGCTGGAGCGACGCACGTCACGGTCGAGTACCGCGCGACGGGCCACGGTGGACCGACGAACAACGACATGGGCTGCTTCGGCCCGGCCGATGAGTTCTGCACGAGGCGGCATACGTGGCGCGGCGACGGCATGCAGCTCGACTCGAAGACGCTCTTGCGCACCAACTGCGCTCAGCTGTGCACGGTGACGGCGTTCGCCTCGTCTGCTGGAGGCACCATCATGGCGTGCGCGGAGAACCCGTGCGGCGCAGTCAGCTCGGTGCGCGCCAATCGCGCCAACTGGTGCCCCGGGAGCGTGACGCCGCCGCTCGTCTTCACCGCCGCGTCGTGGGCGAACGCCGGGCCGCACACGTTCGACGTCGACATCGACCGCATTGCGACGGGCGGCAGCTGGGTCGTCAGCGCGACCGCGTTCGTCTACGGCGACTGAGTGGGTCTCCGAGTTCAGGTCGCGACGTCAGCGACGGTAGTCGACGAAGCGCACCAGCCCTGCGTCGACCTCGAAGGTAACAAACTGTCCTGAGGCCCAGACGGCGCTGCCGAAGGGCAGCCACGTCAGGACCGGCACACCCGCGTCGCGATTCCACTGAACGAGGAAGTTTCCGCGCTTCTCCGGAAAGACGGCGAGCGGCGCGCCGCGGTTCGTTGCCTTTGGCTCGTTGTAAATGGGCGGCTGGAAAGAGCCGAGGAGGCGGTCGTCAGCGTACGGCCGAGCGTACGCCCACAAATCCCTGCCCCGCCGAAACAGCACCGTGTCGGCATCGATGCCCACCACCGAGGCTCGATGGGGCAGTTGGTCGCAGCCGCCATCCTCACGACACCGTGTCCCGAATGCGAATTGCCAACCAACGAGGCCGTCGGCGAGGCGTGCGTGCGTTGCTGGTGCAGGAATCGTCACGAAGGTCTCAATCCCTCCGCCGTCGACGACGTAGGCGAACAGGTCGCCGCGGTAGTAGCGAACCTCGTCGGCGTAGGTGAGTTCGACTCCTTGCGTCGTCACCGGCACGCTGGCGGTCATCACGAGCCCTCCGTCACTCGTGTCAAACCGGCGGAGAACTCGTCCTGCGTCCTGCGACTGCTCGAGCCAGACCACGTCGCCTTCGACAGCGACGTTCTGAGCGAGATGAAGCGTCGCAACGAGAGTTCCTTTGTTCCAGACCGTCACTCCACCGTCCGCGCCCCTGTGCTCACAGACAACCAGTCCGCTTCGCGTTCGAGCAGGGGACGGGCAGCGGCTGATGTCTTCGACTGAAGGCAGTTCGCGGCCATCGTGAGCGATGAAGAGCGGAATTCGTGCGATGCCGAGGTTGGGCTCTACTGACAGTTCGACTGACGAGCCGGAGGTGACCTCGGTCGATGTAAAGGCAAGGCTGACGGTCACCTTCCCAGTGACGAGATCGTGCTGGGGCTGCTCAATCGCGAGCTCATTCGCGGTTCCATCGAGGCTGCGGAGGCTGGCTCTTGCCTCGAGCGTTCCTGCGGGAAGCTCACAGCCAAGAGGTCCCGGGAAGGTGAAGACGAGTTCCTGTCGCACGCCGGCGACTGCGAGAATTGACTCAGGCACGGACCGCAAGACCGGGGATCCAAGGGGACACCGGGGGACCGCGGGGCTGCATCCCAGGGCAAGGAACGCGAACACGACCAGTTCTGCGCTGGACTCCATCTTCGTCATGGTTCGGCCTGCGTCGCATCCATTGGGCGGTTCCGCAGGTACTCAAGCTTCGAACGAGATGCCAATGCGCCTCACGGCAAGGTCGTCGCCGCCCAGAAGCTGCGCACGTCGGTGTCCTCGCCCTTCGTCATCAGAATCGCCGTGACGCGATGGCCGCGTGCGTGGCCAAAGCTCGCGGTGCCGTCCGCTGCCGTCGTCGCCTTCGCCAGGGCCTTGCCCGCGCGGTCCTTCAGCCAGACCACCTGGCCCTTCACCGGTCGCCCCGACTTGTGCGCGACCACGAGCAGTGGGTCGAGGGAACGCAGCTCGAGCTCGAACTCACAGCCCACGGGACCGGACTCCCTCGGGACCGCGACGAGGCAGCGCGAGTACCTCTCGGTGACGGGCTTCGTTCGTCCTTTCAGCGAGAGTCCAGGCGGCGCGACGACCGAGTCTTCCTTCAGGTACGCGGCGAACTTTGACGGCGTCTGCTCCAGCGTCGCGGGCTTCGACTCGTAGATGGCGGCGAGGAACGGCGCGGGTGGCGCGACTCCGGAGGGCTTCGCACCGGCATCAGCGGCAAACGTCGCGAGGTCATCACCGGTGATCAGCTCGAAGCGCGCGAGGCGCTCTGGGTTCCGAGGCAGCTCTTCGACGCTCGTGCCGTCGCTGAGAAAGAGCCGTCCCGTCACACCCGTGGCCGAGGTCTGCACCTCAATCCACTGGTCGTGGGCGAACGCGGTCGCCGACACCAGACAGACGACTGGCGCGATGAGTCGCATGCGTCAGGCGTCTCCGAAACGGTCGAACACCACGTCACAGAACTGCAGGAACGCCGTCTCGTGCAACCCGGCGAGCTGCTGCGCCCCGTCGAGCACGCGCGCCTGCTGAGCGCTGCTCCACGTCGAGGGAGCTCCGCCGCGTCGATGCACCTCGCCCACCAATGAGCCCAAGTACCGCACGTACGGCTCGAGCGCCTCGGGCGGAATCTCGTCGACGCCGAGCTTGTCTTCCTTCGCGCCGAGCCTGGTGACGACGACCGGCAGCTTTCCCAGCAGCGACGCTCCGAAACACGCTGGCGGCTTCGGCAACGCGCGTCGCATCACGTCGACCAGCCGCTGCGCTGACGCTGGAGCGCCCACTGACGCCGCGCCGCGCACCTCTTTCACCTCGAGCAACCACGGCGCGCCGTCGCCGCGCGTCAACACGAGCAGCCGCTCCACGCCGAGCGAGCCCGTGCCTGCGATGCGACGCGTGACGTCGAGCACCTCGAGCGCCGCCGCATCAACCTTCGCCGGGAGCGTCGCGCTCCACATCGCCAGCGCCGCCGGCACGCGCTTCACCACCTCAGCCGGAGCCGTCGGCGTCTTCTCGGGGTTGCGCATCAGCTTGCCGACGTCGTCGACCTTCTTCTTCAGCACCGCCTCAGGCGGCAGCGCGTTTACCTGCGATACCAGCTGTTGCACGAACGCCGGCGCACGCACCGCTCCACCACGCACGCCCACCTCGTACCCATCCATCATCGCGTGCGCCAGTCCGAGCACCTTCACGCCCGAGACGTGCAGCTCGTCACGCGCCAGCAGCGTCGAGGTCAACAAGCGCAGCACGTCGAACGCGCACGGCCCCTCGAACGTCTCGTCGAAGTCGTTCACGTGAAACGTCACCCCGCGCGCCCAGCGGAACACGCCGACATTCTCGAGGTGCACGTCGCCCACCAATGACGCGCGGCCGGGGAGCCCTCGAAGGAGCACGGGATGCCGGCTCATCGCCTCGGCCCACAACGGTGACGCGCCCCGAAGGAACGCGAACGGGGAGCGGGCCATGCGCATCCACTTCCGCTCCAGCAACGCCGGCTTGCTGCCCAACCTCGCCAGGTCTGCGTCGAGCTGCACCCGCGCCAACGAAGGTCTCGCCATGCCTCGACTTATTCCGTTCGCTCGCCGGGTGACGCCGATTCGTAGGCCGTCGAAGGTGCGCGGATTTGCATCGCGCGCGGCCTCCTGCACAGATCGACCTCCTCCCGGGTCTCACCGTGGAACATTCCCTCCCGTTGGGTTTTCGGCCATGAAGGACACGATGCTCCCCCGCACCAGCCTTCACCTCGCGCTGTTCTTCGCGCTGATCACCGCCGCGTGTACGTGCGGCCCCCGCAAGCCCATCAACGACACGCTCAAGAAAGAGGGCGAGGTCTGCTCCAGCGACGACAATTGCGAGACGGGCCTGTGTGACGGCGTCGTGCAGGCGTTGTGCGTGCGCAAGTGTTCGAGCACCTGCAAGACCGAAGAGGTCTGCACGCAGCTGACGCCCGGCCGCTTCAGCTGCCAGCCCGACCAACGCAAGCTCTGCCAGGCGTGCCTCATCGACAGCGACTGCCCGTACCCGGCTGACAAGTGCATCGTGGTGAACAGCGAGCGCGTGTGTGGCCGCGACTGTGCGTTCGACCAGTCGTGTCCCACTGGCTACGTGTGCGTGAACGGGCGTGGCTCCGACGGCATGTCGAAGGTGCAGCAGTGTTCTCCGATGGTGGCGAGCTGCGCGTGTCTGGCGCGTGGAGACCTGATGCAGCCGTGCTCGAACGCGACCGACGCGGGCGTCTGCATCGGCGTCAAGACGTGCGACCTCGTGAACAACGGCATCTCGTGCAACGCGCCGGTGCCGCTGCCCGAGGCGTGCAACGGCAAAGATGACAACTGCGACGGCCAGGTGGACGAAGGCGCGTCGGTGGTGACCTGCGGCGTCGGCGCCTGTCGGCGCACCGTCAACACCTGCACCGATGGCGGCATCACCATGTGCGCGCCGGGAGCCCCCATCACCGAGCTCTGCAACAACGTCGACGACGACTGTGATGGCAACGTCGACAACGGCTTCCCCATCGACAACGACGTGAACAACTGTGGCGGCTGCGGCGTGGTGTGCAACCTGCCGAACGCGACGCCGACGTGCTCGAACCGGACCTGCCGCGTGCAGACCTGCAATGCCGGCTTCGCGAACTGCGACGGGCTCGACCCGAATGGCTGTGAAGTCGAGACGGCCAGCAACGCGATGAACTGCGGCGGCTGCGGCAACTCGTGCACACGGGCGAACTCGGTCGGCACCTGCGCCAACGGCATGTGCAGCTTCGTCTGCGCGGCCGGGTTCTACGACTTGAACAACGACCCGACGGACGGCTGCGAGTACGCGTGTACGTTCACCTCGGCGACCGACCTGCCTGACTTGAGCTTCGTCGACGCGAACTGTGACGGCATCGATGGAGAGTTGAACAACGGCATCTTCGTCTCTGCCAGCGGCGTCGACACGGCGGTCGGCTCGCGCGCGGCTCCGAAACGAACGCTCGCGGCGGCGGTGACGGCCGTCGTCACGGGAGGGAAGCGTGACCTCTACATCGCGGCTGGCACCTACTCGGGCTCGCTCACGCTGGCAGGGGTCTCGGGCCTCAACGTGGCGGGCGCGTACCACCCCACCACCTGGCAGCGTGCAACGACGAATCAGGTCATCGTGCAGGGCGGAGCGAAGGCGCTCGAGCTCGACTTCGCCAATGACGTGCTGGTGCAGTCGATTCGTTTCGAGGGCGGGGTGGGCAACCCGTCGGCGTACGGAGCCTTCATCAAGGACTCGGCAAACGTGCAGCTTCAGGCGCTCGAGCTTCGCGCGGGCAACGGCGCTCCAGGCCAGGATGGGCTTGTCGGCGACCCCGGCACGCCTGGTGGCGCGGGCGGCGCAGGCCGGAGCGGCTGTGGTGGCCTCGTGGGCAGCAACCCTGGATCGTGCATCGTCTGGGGTAGTTGCACCTCTCCCGCAGCAGGCACGGGCGGCACGAGCGCGTGCGGCGGTCCTGGCGCGAACGGTGGCACGCCTGTCTTCGGCGCCAGCAGCGGCGCAGGAGCAGGCGGCAGCATGGCGACGAACGGCGGCGCGGGTGGGGTCGGTGTCGGTGGGCAGATTGGGCGGGGCCCGGCGCCCAACGCGCACAACGGCCAGCAAGGGCCCGATGGCACGCCAGGCTCCTCTGGTGCGGGCGGCGCGCAAGGCACGTTCGCCACATCGGGCTACCTCGTGAACCCGGGCCTTCCCGGGACGGCTGGGACCAACGCGCGAGGTGGTGGCGGCGGGGGCGGCGGCTGCGGTGGCTTCGAGTCCGTGTCGGGCTGTGAGAGCTTCGGAAGCGGAGGTGGTGGCGGGGGGGGTGGTGGCTGTGGTGCTCCCGGTGGCCGAGGTGGGCTCGGTGGAGGAGCAAGCATTGGGGTGTTCCTCTCGAACTCGCAGGTCACGGCCCGCAACGTCGTCGTCGCGGCGGCCACTGGCGGGCGTGGTGGCAATGGTGGCGCGGGCGGCCCTGGCGGCACTGCGGGACCGGGTGGCCCCTCTCCGTACGGCGGCAACGACCCACTCAACGGCGGCAAGGGCCAGGGCTCGGGCTGCGTTGGCGGCGTCGGCGGAGCAGGCGGCACGGGTGGTTCCGGAGGCCACGGAGGTGGTGGTTCCGGAGGCGCGTCGTACGGCCTCGTTCGCAACATGGCGTCGTCGTGGACTTCGTCTGGCTCCTCACTCATCACAACGGGCACTGCAGGCGTGGGCGGCACCTCGCCAGGCAACCCCGGCCAGGCCGGAGCGCAGGGCACTCAGTTCGTGTACTGAGGTGCCGGGCGGGCGTGCATGGCGTGTTAGGTGATCGCGATGCGAACTTCTGCGTTCCTCGGAGCCCTCCTCTTCGTGGCATGCCCGGAACCCATTGGTGATCGGTGCGGTGACGCCCTTCCTCCATGCCCCGGCACGGACATGTGTGTGTCTGGTAGGTGCCGTCCCGCGAGTACTTCTGGAGGCTCGGCTGGTGGGAGTTCAGTTGGTGGCGGCTCGTCTGGCGGCGGCTCGTCTGGTGGCGGCTCGACTGGTGGCGGCTCGTCGGGTGGCGGCTCAGTTGGCGGCGGCTCGGTTGGCGGCGGCTCTGTTGGTGGCGGCTCTGTTGGTGGCGGCTCGGTTGGTGGCGGCTCAGCGGGTGGCGGCTCAGGCGGTGGGATCCCAGCTGACGGAGGACTCGACGCAGGTCGCCTCCTCGTGGTGGTCGAACAGCAGCTCCATCTCCAGACGAACGGCGTCGTTACTGGTGTCGCCCGCGACGGAGAGGTCGTCAGCGCGCTCTTCGCTCTCAGCGACGGAGGCCTGAGTCAACTCTCGATGGCCAGCGACGGAGGAGGAGAGTTCGTGGCGGAGCATGCTCCGAGCGGTCCGTGGATGGCCAAGTTGGCTGTCCCAGGCTCAATCGACACCTATTTCGAGGTCACTGGCGATCGCTCCGATCTATCGACAGTCGTCATGCGGGGTCGGGCCGGAGCCAGGCTTCCGGCGAACGCGACCTTCGCCTTTTCCCTCATGGTCCAGCCGTGGGACCCAGCAGGCTTCGTTCAGGTGACCTCCCAGAGCGCAGGGAGCAGATTCGACTTCTTCTTCAACGCAACAACCGGAACGACGTATCTCAGCGGATCACTGCAACCCACTGGCGCCGTTGGCGGACCTATTCGGTCAACCGATGAGCTGCGCATCTCACAATTCGCAGTGACGGCCACACTTCCGGGTCCTGGTGAATTCTTCACAATCACCGGGAGTGCTGCGGTGACCAGCTTCTTGATTCCAGGCGATGTTCTCACCACGACGCTCCTTCCGCTTTCCGTCACGACGGACGCCAGAATTCAGCTTGATGCTGGACTCTTCCAGTCAGCACCATCCACGCCCGCTTCTCGCTGCGCGCTTCAAGTGCACGAAGAGACCGCTGGGGTCCGGACTGCGAACGCGCCATTCATTGCGACCGGGTTCTGGTCGCCAGCGAGCCTCTCAATCGACGTGAACATTCCGTACCCGCCAGGGGCGAGGCTCGCCTCGAGCGTGGGTTGCGCTCGAAGCCTCCTCTCTCCTCTTCCTCTCTCCGATGGCGGTGCGGAGCGCATCGCTGACGGCGGCGTGGCCCAAGCGGGTCTGTTCGTGTGGATCACGGCCGTCGACCATCTCAGTCTGGACGGTGGTCTCGTGAGTGTCCCGTCGCCCGATGTGCCGCGAGCAATCCAGATCGATGGGAGTCCTTCTCCGGGCGTCGTTTCGGGGAGTCCGTGGATTTCCTGGACCGCTCCATTGAACCGAACGCCTCGTCGATACGAGGTCGTCATTCAGCGTCTCGTTCGGCCAATCAACTACCCAGACCCGGTCGCACGACTTCATACCTTCAACACTCAAGTACGCGTCCCACCCGGCATCTTGATTCCAGGGGAGCGCTACGCCTTCGAGGTGTCGGCGATCTTCTCCGGACCGCCAGATCCCCAGAGGCCGTTTCGCGAAGTGCTGCCCTTTGCTTCTGCGCCCGATCAATCAGCGATCGTCGTCGTTCGCTGAGATGCCGCGTTACTCCTTCGGCAACGCACGCAGCACAGCCTTGCCGTCCTTGATGACGACCTTGAACTCCACGCTTTTCGCGTTGTGCTGCTTCATCAGCGTCGGCACCTGCGAGCGCAGCGTTGTGGCAACCGACGACAGCGACAGCTTCGAGGTGTCTTCTCCGCAGCGCTTCTTCGCCATCACGTACGCGTCGTAGATGGCCTTGATCTTCTGCTCGTTCAGCCCGCCCTCGGAGCCGACGGGCGCGGGCGGCCGCGATGGCGCTCCAGCAGGCTTGAGCGCGGGGTTCGCGCCGGTCACCGCGGGCTTGAACGCCGCGTTCGCGCCCGTCACCGCAGGCCGTGCGCCAGTACCGAGCGGCGACGTGATGGCCGGGAGCGAGCCGGTGGTGCGCCCGCCAACGGCAGGCGACACGGTCGGCACGAGCGGCGCGACGTTCGGAATCAGTGGCGCAATCCCCGGAGGCGCTTTGGGCTTCTCGACCGCAGCGCTCGCCGCCGCCATCGCTCCGGCCAGGTCGCCGTCATCGGAGTCGAGGTCGCTCAGGTCGAGGTCTTCGTCGATGTGCAGGTCGTCGAGCCCGTCGCTCTTCTTCGCGCCGTTGCTCCGCTGCTTCTTCTGCTCGTTGTGGCGGCGTGCCTTGAAGAGGTCGCGCTTGTAGGTGCCGTTCTCGATCTCCATGAGCGTGCGCTCCCAGAGCCGCTCGAAGGTCGTCACCCGTTGCTGCAGGTTCTGAATGCGGAACTTCACGGGCGTCGAGTTGATGAAGGTGTTGCGGAGCGCCGCCACGCGCTTCTTGAGGTCGTTGTGCTTGATGGTCGGCGGGCGCCGCTCCATGCCTAGAAAGTACTGCTCGTAGGCTGCCGCGAGCTCCATCAGGTCGACCTCGACGCCGGCGCACTCCTTCGCGGCGCCCTCGGCGTCTCCGATCTTCGATCCCGAGGTGCGCCCACCGGTGTTGTTCAAGGCTGACGGCACGAGGCGCAGCCTAGCTCAAGCCGTGAGCCCGAAGGCGAGATCAACGGCTCCATGGGCGTCAGGTCTCTGACGATTCGGTCAGGCGGCGGTCAGCAGGGCCAGGTCGGCCTTCGGCTCGGCGGCGCGGCGACGAAGCCCGTGCACGACGATGAAGGCGCCCAGCGAGAACATGACCAGCGAGATGAACTGGCTGATCGAGATGTTGTACCAGGCGGTGTCGGGCACCACGCTGGCCAGCGCGTCGAGGCCGTTCGACTTCAGCAGGCCGTTGAGCGTGCCGCGCTCGCGGTCGCCGCGGAAGAGCTCCACCGACGTGCGGAGAATCGCGTAGCCCATCAGCCACATGCCGAAGATCTGCCCGTGGAAGCGGCGCCAGCGGCGCACCGTCAGCAACGCGGCGAACATCACCATCTGGCCGAACGACTCGTACAGCTGCGTCGGGTGAAGGCCCAGCGTGTGGTCGTGGTCGCGCACCCACGAGCTGATCTGCACCGCGTCGGGCACCATCTGCTGAAACACCTCGCCGGTCTTCTCGAGCACGTAGCGGCCGTCGTCGGCCATCGAGCTCCACGCGAGGCTGGCCGTGTCGCCGGTGGTGCCGACCAGCGTCTGCGTCGAATGCGCTCCCGGGAAGTGCACCTGGAACGGAGCGTCGGGGTGCGCCACCTTGCCCCAGCAGCAGCCGGCCGAGAAGCAGCCGAGACGCCCGAACGCCTGACCCAGCGACACCGTGGGAATCGCGAGGTCGGCCAGACGCATGAACTCGATGTCGTTGCGAACGCAGTACCAGACCGACGCGAGCGAGGCGCCGATGAGGCCGCCGTAGAAGACGAGGCCACCGCCGAGCATGTCGGTCACGCCCGTGAAGCCGCCGCCCATCAGCAACGAGAGCCCGATGCGGCCGCCCACCATCACGTAGACGAACCACTGGCCGGCGTTCTCGACGACCTTCGTGGCGAGGTCCTTCGTCAGCCTGCTGCGAAACGCGATGGCGAGCACGAGCACGGCCAGCACGATGAGGTCGAGCACCGTCGCGTACGCCTCGGCCGGCTTGCGCGAGATGTAGTCCTTCCAGTTCACCAGCACGAAGAGTTCACGGCTGCCGACGATGCCGCCGACGAAGACCGAGAACGCGAGGTCCATGATCTGATCTCGCCGCTTCACGCCGACCTCACCGGGCCACTCGCGACGGGCCAGGTACGAAGCGACGGTCACGGCCGAGAGGAAGCCAGCGCCGAGCATGATGCCGTAGGTGTGGAGCGGCACGCCCTCGTTCTTGCCCTTGCCCAGCATCGGCACCACGAGGTCGGTCGCGTAGAAGATGCCGAACGCGGCGAGCACCACGCCGATGACGCCGTACATGAGCGCGCGGTCACGCCGTTGGTTCGGCGTCGCAGGGAGCTCCTTGCCGTTCTCGTCGACGCCTCCTGCGTTTCGCCAGCCAGACCACGCGGAGTACACGACGAGGCCGAGCGCGATGATGAACAGCAGCACGCGTGAGCCATCGGTGTCGAAGCGGAACTTGTAGAGGACGGGCAGCATGGTCGGCGGGAGTACCGTGCGCCGCAGGCTGCCGCAACCGACGATTCCCTCCTTCGGTCAGGGAGCGCGTGAGCCCTGATGCTATGGCTCCGCGCCGTGGCAGCGCACACCCCCTGGCCGTGGAGGCTCCTCGCGCTCAGCCTCGCCGCCGTGGCGATGCTGCCGCTGCGCCACGAGTTCCCGCCCATCACCGACTTCGCCGAGCACGCGGCCACCATCGCGACGCTCGAGGACCTGTGGCGCCACGGGCCACTCGAGGGCTGGTACCAGACGGACTTCGTGCACACGCAGTACTGGTTGATGGCCGTGCTCGGCGCGCTGTTGGCTCCCGTGGTGGGAGGCGCGTCCACCGCGCTCAAGCTGCTGCTGATCAGCGCGTCGGTCGGGCTCGTCGCGTCGCTGCTTCGGCTCGCGAGAAACCTCGGGCTCGACGAACGTCTGGTGCTGGTCGCGGTGCCGCTGCTGTGGTCGCGCCCGTTCACCCTGGGCTTCGTGCCCTTCGTCATGGCCGCGCCGCTCGTGGTGCTCGCCCTCGCCGAGGTCGCTGCGGTGGAGCGCCCCCCACCGCGCCGCCTCGGGCTCATCGGGCTGCTCTCGGTCGCGACGTTCTTCCTCAACCTCGCGTCGGTCGTGTGGTTGCTCGGCGCGGCCGTCGCGATGAGCGCCGCGCGAGAGGTCACGCCGTCGACCTGGCGCACGTCGCTGCGGCCCGTCGTCATGCGCCTCAGCGGCGTGCTGGTGCTCTTGCCGCTGCTCGGTGCGTGGCTCGCCTTCAGCAGCGTCACCAACGTCGACGCGTCACGCTTCGCCGTATCGATGAAGGGGCAGTGGTGGTCGCCGCTCCACCTGCTGCGAGACGCGCCGACGTGGCTGATGGACCGATGGAAGGGCGAGCTCGATGTCTGGTTGCTCATCGTGCTGCTCGTCGCCGTCGTCGCGCTCCTGGTCCCGCTTGGCGTGCGTGAGCCTGCACCGGGGCGTCGGGCGGCCCTCGCGTTGTGGGTGGCGACCGCGTCACTCACCCTCGTGTTGCCCTTCGAGCGAGGCTGGCTCTGGGGCCTGAGCACCCGGTTTCTGCCGCTGACGGTGATGCTGGCGCCGCTCGCGTTTTCATTCCGGCGCGGCGTCGTGCGTCACCTCGTCGTGGTGTGCTTCGTCGTGGTGGGGCTGATCAGCGCGTGGGACGTCGAGCGACACGTCGCGGCCGCGCAGGCGGAGCTCCAGGGCGTCTCGATTCTCCACGGCCTCCCGCCGGGCCGGCTGCTGCAGCTCACCTTCGACGACACCTCGTCAGTCCTCGAAGACTCGACGGTGAGTCACGCCTCGGCCTGGCATCGCGTGTGGAATCACGGCGCGAACGAGCCGTCCTTCGTCGACCTGCCGCAGTCGGTGCTGCGTTACCGCGACGGCAAGGCGCCGTGGACGCGGCCCTGGCCGTGGGAGTTCTCGCCGCTGGAGTACGACAACGCACGCGAGGGGCCGCACCACGACTTCGTGCTCACGCGAGGGTCAGGCGTGTCGTTTCCTCCGGCGTCCGAGGTGGCCGGCCCGAGGTGGAGGCTGATCCGCGAGGCGGGGCCGTGGCGGCTGTGGGCGAAGGAGTGACGAGCCGCTGCACGTAGCGCTTCCGGCCGCCGTTCTTGCCTGTACGATGCGCCCATGAGCTTCGAGCGACAGCAGGCCCAGGCGTTGCGAATTCTCGAGGGCATCGAGGAGGGCACCATGAGCGCGGCCGATTCATTCGCGCTGGTGGAGGACGCCGACCCGACGCTCATCTACCTCATCTTCACGTACCTGCGCCGGCGCTACGCCGACGACCCGAACGCCGACGCCGTCATCGGCCGGTTGGTCGCCGTCGTCGACAAACACCCGGTCGTCTCGAAGATGATGAAGGAAGGCCAGGCCGACCCGGTGGTCGCGTGGTTCGAGGACGAATACAAATACACGCAGCTGAGGCCGCGCGAGTTCATCGAGATCATCGTCGAGAAGCTCGAGGGCTGACGTGGCGGCCCGCAAGCGGAAGGTGACGAAGAAGAAGCCAGCGCGCGCGGCGACGAAGAAGAAGACGAAGCAGGCCGCTCCGAAGAAGCGACGGGCACCGAAGGCGGCGCGACGTGCGGTGGCGAAGGTCGACCCCGACGCGACGATTCAAGTGCCCGTGGCCGAGGTGCTGGGCGACATCGAAGAGACGCTCGCGCTCGACCGGCTGCGCGAGGAGCGCTGAACCCTACTTGCAGCAGTACGCGCCCCAGGCCGCGCCGACGGCGTCCGTCCCCAGATTGATGCCCTCTCCGCAGCCCGGCCCACCGACCTGAATCGGGTAGCCGTTGTACGCGGTGCCGCTGTTGACGCGGTCGCCGAGCCAGCCACGTGCGCAGTTGTCGAAGCCTGATGCGTGGGCCGCAGAAAGCTCCCCGACCGTGCACAACCGCGCGCGCTCCGCCCGGCAGGTGGCTGCGGCGTTGCGGTAGGTGTAGATGTACGCGTTGCCCGTCGCCGGCCGGAAGAAGATGCACTGGCCCAGCGTCTGCCGCGCGTTCGTCGGGCAGCTCAAGTCAGGGTCGAGGTCGGCGTTGCCGATGGTGCCGTCGGCGATGTCGACCGACGCGACGGTGTTGTCGGTCAGGTCTGCGCTGGCAATCGTGTTGTCCTGAACCTTGGTGCCCGAGACGGTGTTGTCGGCGACCTGGCTGCCAGCGAGCGGCGTGCCGAGCGTGATGGTGGACGTGCCGACCGGGCCGACCTTCTGCTCCAGCCAATTCCGCAGCTGCGCGAAGTTGCTGTTCACCTGATCCGCCCGCGCGGGCTCGTCGGGATTGAAGGTCACGAGCTGGCCCCACGCGGTGACAGAGACGAGCGCGACGGCGAGGAAGACCACGGTCGAACGAACGCGACGGCGGCGCTGTGACTCGAGCTGCTCCACCCGAAGGCGAAGGCGTTGGACCTCTTCGAGCAACGGCTGATTCTCGGAGTTCATGGAGTCCTCGCTTCGCAGTGCCGTGGAGTGTCGGTGATAGCCATTTCATTTCGCGGAAGGCAACGACGGCCTTGAGCGGCTCCTCACGCTTGGGCACGGTGCCGTCATGGAATACCTCCGCACGCCAGACGACCGCTTCACTGGGTTGCCCGACTTCGCCTTCTCCCCTCGGTACGTCGACGTCGGCGGCCCGCGCATGGCGTGGGTCGAGGCGGGCCCGGCTGACGGCCCGGTGGTGCTCTGCCTTCACGGTGAGCCGAGCTGGAGCTTCCTCTATCGCAAGCTGTTGCCCCTCTTCGCGAACGCCGGCCTGCGCGCGGTGGCGCCAGACCTCATCGGCTTCGGGCGCTCCGACAAGCCGACGCGGCGGGAGGACTACACGTACCAGGCGCACCTCGACTGGCTGCGCGCGTTCATCGAGTCGCAACAACTGACGGGCATGACGCTGGTCTGTCAGGACTGGGGCGGGCTGCTGGGCCTTCGGCTCGCGACCGAGCTGACCGAGCGGTTTTCACGCATCGTCGCGGCGAACACGTTCCTGCCGACGGGAGACCAGCCCATGCCGAAGGCGTTCTTCCGCTGGCGCGAGTTCTCGCAGACGACACCGACGTTCGACGTGGGCTCCATCGTCGCGAAGGGGTGCGCGAAGCCGATGCCGCCCGAGGTGGTGGCGGCCTACGACGCGCCGTTCCCCGACGACTCGTACAAGGCCGGCGCGCGGCAGTTCCCGATGCTGGTGCCCGCGACGCCTGATGATCCGCAGACCGTGGGCAACCGGCGGGCGTGGGAGGTGCTGGGAGAATGGAAGAAGCCGTTCCTCACGGCGTTTTCTGATCAAGACCCCATCACCCGCGGCGGAGAGCTGATCATGCAGGGCATCGTTCCCGGCGCGCAGGGGCAGCCGCACGTCACGCTCGACGGTGGCGGACACTTTCTGCAGGAAGACGTCGGCGAGGCGCTCGCGAAGACCGTCATCGACTTCATTCGTGCCACGCCGTGAACGTCGACGACGCGCTGGCGAAGGTCCACCTCGCACCCGACGACGACGCCGCGAAGTTGGTGGCCGCTGACGTGCTTCTCGAGGCGAAGGATCCGCGCGGCGAGTTCATCGCGCTCCAGTTCAAGGACTGGCGTGGCGAGGCAGAGAAGGAGGACCGCACCCGCGTGGCGGCGTTGCTGTCGAAGCACTGGGATCGGTGGTTGGGTCCGCTGGCCGAGGTCGTCGAACCCGACAGCGTCGTCTTCGAGAAGGGCTTCCTGCGTGAGTGCCGGCTCGTCGAAGGCGCGTGCGCTCCGAGCGTCATCGAGACGTGGAACAAGGCGCCCGCGCTGCGAGAAATGCGTGAACTCGGCGTCCCCGACCTCGACGCGGCCGAGCTGATCCGCCTGCTCGAGCGCCCGTCGCTCCAGCACCTGCTCGGCCCCCGGCTCCTGTCGGGCAGGGCACTCCAGGCGCTCGCGACCCGAGAGACGCCGTGGCCGTTCACGTCCTTCGGCGTTCGAGGCACCGCGAAGGCTCTGGTCTCGTCGGCGGTCATCCTCGCGACGGGCCAGGCGTTCGTCCGATTGAAACGCCTCTCGCTCTCGTTGGAACGGTTCGGGCGAAGCGCGGTGGCGGAGCTGCTGAAGGGACTGACGAAGTACCAACTCCACGAGCGCTTCGACGCGCTCCACGTCGAGACGATGAACAACGACTCGGGCGCGCTCGGGTACACGCTGACGGCGTTGAGCCGGTTCGCGCCACACGCCGTCGTCAGCGTGGAGCACCCGCATCTGTCGGGCCGGCTCGTCCCCGGTGACGCTGGGCCTGAGGTCGTGATTCGCGGCGGTGCCATCGCCTCGCATGTCTTCGACTTCGTTCGCGCGTTCGACGTGCCGCGCGCGAGCTTCACGCTGCATCAGTCAGGCGGTGCGCTGCCTGGCGAGAGCGAACTCGACGCGCTCCGGAACGACCTGCGACGCCTGAAGCCGCGACGCGCGGTGTTCCCTGCCGCCTGGGGCGTCGTCGACGTCTGAAGTCGAGGCTTTGCCGCTGATCACCTCTGTTGCGTATCTTCGAGCTCGATGAAGACCCCGCTGCCGCGTTTCCTGACTCCGCTGATGGCGCTCACCGACGTCGGCTTCGTCGTCTACTGGGTGGTGACGGGCCTTCACCTGCTCCCGGCGGAGTGGCTGTACCGCGACTCGACGAACCCGCTGATGGTCGACTGGAACTGGTCTTTCCTGAGCCTCGATTTGCTGGTGTCGCTGACAGGGCTCTGCGCGCTGGGGCTCGCGCGACGGGGCCACCACGCGGTGCGCCCGCTCGTCACCATCTCGCTCACCCTCACGAGCGCCTCGGGGTTGATGGCGTTGTCGTTCTGGGTGCTGAGGCGTGATTTCGACCTCGCCTGGTGGCTCCCGAACGGGTTCTTGTTGGTGTACCCGCTGCCGTTCCTCGCCTGGCTGCTGCGGCGGCCGGCGTGAGGCGCCGCTCGGAGAGTCAGTCCTCCGAGGGCTTGCAGCACTGGTCGATATTCCGGCCGCGGGCCTCACCAACCCAACCTGCTGCGACGAACCGAAGCCGTAGCATCCGCCAGGGCACGTCGACGAGGTGCGCCACCCTCGTCTCTCATCCGAGACACCTCGGCAGTTGAACGCCGTTCTCCCGGCGTGACACGGTGCGCGCCTTCATGAACCGGCTCGCCTCCCGAAGTGTCCTCGTGCTGATGCCGCTCGTCGTCGCTGCGTGTCAGTGCCAACCCGAGAAGATCACCGTCGATTCCCGGCGCGGCATGGACGGCGGGCAGAGCGGTGGCTCCGCAGTCGCGGGTGGCGGTGGTGGAGGTTCGGCGGGCGGCGCGAGCGCAGGCGGAGCGGCTACTGCAGGTGGTGCAGCGGGCGGGAGCGTAACGGCTGGTGGTGATGCTGGCGGAACGGTGTCCGGTGGTGGCGTCGCGAGTGGCGGCGGTGTCGCGAGCGGAGGCGGCGTCGCGAGCGGAGGTGGCGTCGCGAGTGGTGGCGGTGTGGCGAGTGGTGGCGGCGCGAGCGGAGGCGGCGCAGCCGGCGGCTTCTTCGTCGACTTCGACGGTGGCTGGCAGATTCAGGTGCCGCCGCCCAACCCTGCGCTCGACGGTGGCAACAGCGCCACGACGCACATCGGGCCGGGCGCCGACGCGACCTCGTCGACGAAGTTCGGTGGCGCGTTGACGGCCTCGGGGCCGACGGTCGTCTACCCGGCCGACGGCGTCATCCTTCCGCCCAACACCAACCGCATCGAGTTCCACTTCTTGCCCGCGTCGGGACAGACGTTGTTCCGCTTCACCTTCCGCGCTCCCTCACGCACCGTGACGATCTTCACCGGCTGCACGGTCGTGCGCGGCGGCTGCGTGTTCTCGCTCGACGGCGCGGCGTACACCGACCTGGTGCCCTTCGCGCGTGGCACGGCGCCAGTCGTGTGGGACGTCGCGGGCGTCAACGGCACGACACCGGGCGCAGTCGGCGTGTCGATGACGCAGCGGCTCTCGTTCACCGAGCAGGACCTGATCGGCGGCCTCTACTACTGGAACACCGCGGGCACGGTGATGCGCTTCGACTACGGCTTCCCGAACGCGCCGCCGCAGACGTACCTCACCGGCGCGAACGTCGGAGCCCTCACCTGCGTCGGCTGCCACGTCATCTCGCGGCAGGGAAACCTCATCGCCGTCGGCAAAGACATCCCCGCACCCTCCACGTACTCGACGCTTCGCGTGCAGACGAAGCAGGTCGCCACCTCGACCTCGGGCCCGCTGACGGGAAGCGCGAACTTCTTCTCCTTCGCGCCAGACGAGCAGCACCTGCTCCAGAGCAACGGCGCGCTGATTCAGTGGCGCGACCTGCGCAGCGGCACGGTTCGCGCGGTCACCAACTCGGGCTCGATGCCTGACTGGTCTCCGAGCGGAGCCTCGATGGTGTTCGCGCGCTCGGCGCAGCCGCCGCCGTTCGCGTTCCCTGCACCCGGCATCGACTCGGCGAACCTTCAGACGATGCGCTTCAATGGCACCGGCTTCGACCCGCCGACGACGCTCGTGCCGTTCAACGGGCAGAACAACTACTACCCGGCGTATTCGCCCGACGGCCGCTTCGTACTCTTCAACCGCTCCCCGTCGAACCGCAACTCGATGGACAACGCGGCCACCTCGGACGCGGGCGTTCCTGACGGCCAGCTCTGGGCGGTCCCCTCGAGCGGCGGTGCGCCAGTGCACCTCATCAACGCCTCGGCGCCTGGTGGCACCTCGTGGCCGAAGTGGGCGCCGGTGCTGCATCGCTACGCAGGTGGCACGGTGATGTGGCTCACGTTCTCGACAGGCCGCGCGTACGGCCTGCGCCTGAACGACCAGGAGCGCACGCAGCTGTGGATGGTGGCGTTCGACCCGGCGAAGGCGATGGCCGGACAGGACCCGAGCTTCCCGGCGTTCTGGCTACCGTTTCAGAGCCTCAGCAGCGGCAACCACATCGGCCAGTGGAGCACGCAGGTTCCGCGCGGGCCGTGTGTCGGGTCTGGCCAGAGTACCTGCGCCGTCGGAGAGGTCTGCGTCAACGGCATGTGCCGGCCCGGCTGAGCGCTGCTCCCGCGCGGCGTTGTGCGATGGTCGCGCCATGAAGATCCTCGTCCTCGGCGCCTCGAAAGGAACGGGCGCGCTGTGTGTGAAGTCGGCGCTCGCGAAGGGGCACTCCGTCACCGCGTTCGCGCGAAGCCCGGCGAAGCTCGAGCTCGAGCACCCGAAGCTCGAGAAGGTGGCCGGCAACTTCCACGACGCAGCGTCGGTGCGTGCGGCGGTAGTGGGGCATGACGCGGTCATCATCTGCGTGTCGGTCGCCGCCTTGTCGGACTTCAAGGCGAAGCCTGACTACTTCTCGGCCGGCACGGCGTTCTGCATCGACGCGATGAAGGCGCACGGCGTGAAGCGCCTGGTGATTCTCAGCGCGCAGGGCGCCGGCGACAGCGTGGTGACGGCCAACTGGTTCCTGAAGACCTTCGTCATCGGCGGCATCCTGAAGCTCGCCTTCCGCGACCACGACGTGCAGGAGCGCCTGACGCGCGAGAGCGGCCTCGAGTTCGTCATCGCCCGGCCGACGCGCCTGACCGATGGCCCCGGGAAGGGCCAGTTCACGAAGACCGCCGAGCTGGTGAAGGTGCCCTCAGCCATCTCGCGCGCCGACGTCGCCGACTTCCTCGTCGACTCGTGCACCTCGACCGCGTTCCTCGGCAAGGCCGTGCAGCTCGGCGGCTGAGCATCGGTGAGGCGCAGGCCCACCAGGTCGCGCTCGGCGTCCTCGCTCAGGCGCACGCTGCGTCCGTCACTCGTCGGTCGGCGGCTCGCCGTCGAGCTCCGCCACCTTTCGGTAGAGCGTGCGGCGGTCGAGCCCGAGAATCTGCGCGGCGCGCGCCTTGTGCCCGCCCGTCTTCTCCAGCACGCGTTGAATGTAGAGGCGCTCGAGCTCCTTCAATGACAGCTCCCGGCCGACCGCGTCGTCGAGGAGCGAGGCCGGCTCGGCGACCTGCCACCCGCGCAGGTCGTCGGGCGTCAGCACCTCATGCTCCACCATGGTGGCCGCGCGCTCGAGCGCGTTGACCAGCTCGCGCACGTTGCCCGGCCACGGCTGGGCGCGCAGCCACGTCAATGCGCTCGTCGACACGGCGAGCGATCTGCCGCCACGGCGCGCGATGCCGGCGAGCGTCTGGTCGACGATGGCCTCGATGTCGTCGCGGCGCTCGCGCAGTGGCGGCACCTCGATGCGCACCACGTTGAGCCGATGGTAGAGGTCGGCGCGAAACCGCCGCTCTCGCAGCGCCTCTTCCAGCGGCCGGTTCGTCGCCGCCACCACGCGCACGTCGACGCGCACCGGCTCGGACGAGCCGACCGGCCGCACGTCATTCGATTCCAGCGCGTGGAGGAGCTTGGGCTGCAGGTCGAGCGGCAGCTCACCGAGCTCGTCGAGGAACAACGTGCCGCCGGTCGCCTGCTCGAAGACGCCGGCGCGGCTCTCTTTGGCGTCGGTGAAGGCGCCGCGCCGCACGCCGAACAGCTCGGCCTCGGCCAGCCCGCTCGGGAGCGCGGCGCAGTTGAGCTGCACGAACGTGCCCTCGCGCCGGTCGCTCACCTCGTGGAGCACCCGCGCCAGCGCGCCTTTGCCGACGCCGCTCTCGCCCGTGATGAGCACCGGCAGTCGGCTGGGCGCTGCGCGGCGCACCAGCTCGAGCGCGCGCTGCATGGCGGGGCTCTTCGCCGCGATGCCGTGGGGCTGCTCCTTCGCCACCTCTTCGCGCAGCCGCACCACCTCGCGCTTCAAGCTCGTCTCGCGCAGCGCCCGCTGAATCGCGAGCACCAGCACCTCGAGCTTGAAGGGCTTGGCGAGGAAGTCGACGGCGCCGCTGCGCACCGCCGACACCGCGAGGTCGATGGAGCCGAACGCCGTCACCAGCAGCACCATCTGCTCCGGCCGCGACTTGTGAATCTCGCGGAGCAGGTCGATGCCGCGCAGGCCGGGCATCTCGACGTCGCTCACCACGAGGTCGAACGGCGTGGTGGCGAGCAGCTCGAGCGCGCGACGGGCGTTGGTCTCCCCTCGCACCGCGAAGCCCTCTTCGGGCAAGGCCTCGGCGAGCCACGACACGATGCCGGGGTCGTCGTCGACGATGAGCAGCGATGGGCGGCTCACGTGGGCTCTCCTTCGACCGCGCGCGGGAGCGTCACCGCGATGGTGCACCCCTCTGGAACCTCGACGAGCGTCACCTCTCCCTGGTGTTCGCGCACCAGCGAGCGCACCACCGACAGCCCCAGGCCGATGCCGTCGGGTTTGGTGGTGAAGAAGGGCTCGAAGAGCTGCTCGCGCACCTCGGGCGGCACACCCGGGCCGAGGTCGGCGACGGTGAGCGTGAGGCGCCGCTCGTCACCCTCCAGCGTGACGGTCACCTTCGCGCCGCGCGGCGAGGCCTCGAGGGCGTTGCGCACCAGGTTGAGCACCACCTGCTGCACCTGGTCGGAGTCGGCGCGCACCAGGCCTGCGCCGTTGGCCACGAGCGCCAGTCGCACGCCGCGTCGCTCGGCTTCCAGCTCGAGCAACGAGAGCACCCGCTTCACCACTGCCGCGGCGTCGAGCACCGTTCGCACCGGCGCGCGCCGCCGCGTGATGGACAACATCTGCCCGACGATGCGGGTGATGCGCTCGGTCTGTTCGACGAGCATGTCGGCGACGCGTCGCGTGGCGTCGGGGTCGGCCGCGCTCTTGTGCAGCGAGCGCGCGCGCCCCTCGAGGATCTGCAGCGGAGAGCCAATCTCGTGCGCCATCACCGCCGAGAGCTGGCCCAGGGTGATGAGCTTGTCGGCGCGCTCCAGGCCGCGCTCGAGCCCGCGACGCGCTTCGATTTCTTCCGCCATGCGGCCGCGCGCGGCGTCGAGCGTCACCACGAGGCGGTCGAACTCGGCGCGAGTCTCGCCCACTTCGTCGAGCGCTCCCGTGGGCGGCTGTGGCGGCGCGCCCGACAGCCGGTGCATGTCGGCCACCAGCGCCTCGAGCGGCCGGCTCACGTAGCGCTGCATGAGGAGCCAGGCGAGGCCCGCCACGGCCAGCACGAAGATGGCGGTGGTGGTGACGATGTAGCGGCGCGAGGCGGCGAGGTCTCGGTGCAGCTCGTTGAGGGGCCGCTCCAGCACGATGGCCGACGAGCGCCCCTCTTTCTCGGAGCGCAGGCGAATCGCCAGCCGCAGCCGCGTGGGCGCGTCTTCGGGGTCGAACTCGACGATGGGCGTCTGGCTCGAGCTGCCCCGCGCGGCGAGGCTCTCGGTCACCCGGCTCGGCTGCGCGCCCTTCGACGTCGCCACCACCTGCCCCTCTTCGTCGTACACGAAGATGGCGACAGTCGGCTCCACCGCCGCGAGCGCTGCCAACGTGTCCGCGACCTCTTCGAGCTGGCGGTCTCGCAGCGCGTTGCGAAACGCCTTCTGCAGGCTCCGCGCGAGCAGCTGCGTCTCACGTGACGCCACCACCTTGAGGTCGCTCTCTTCTTCCCCGAGCGCCACCAGGCCTTCGCCGCCGAACATCAGAACGGCCGCTCCAGCGATGGCGATGGTCATTCGGGTCGCGAGTCGCAAACTGTCACCTCAGGTCGTAAAAAGAGACTTCTACTTGACTGACTCACGACTCAACCGGCTGAAATCACATTAGCCCTGATTCCGGACCGGGTATTGCTCAAGCCCCGCGCCATGACGTTCAGACAGGTGTGGGTGGTGGTGGTGGCGCTGGCCGGGTGCCGCGAGGCGGTGGTGGTCGACGCGCCCATGGAGTTCCCGGTCGGGGCGCCGCAGGTGCAGAGCTCATGGCTCGACAAGGAGTACGTCGGGCGGGTCGCGGCCGTTCGGTACGTCGAGTTCCGTTCGCGGCTCAAGGGCTTCATCGAGCAGGTCGGCGTCGACGAAGGGCAGGCGGTGAAGCAGGGCCAGCTGCTCTTCACCATCAGCGCGCGCGAGCTCGCTCAGGAAGTGAAGAAGGCGAAGGCGTCGGTCGAGAGCGCTGCTGCCGAGCTTCAGGCCGCGAAGGTCGAGCAGTCGAACACGAAGGTGCTCTCGGAGCGGAAGATCGTCTCGCAGGCCGAGGTCGAGTTGGCGAACGCGCGGGTGGCGCAGCTGAGCGCGAAGCTGGCCGAGGCCGAGGCGCACGAGGGCCAGGCTGCGATTCGGCTGTCGCACGCGCAGGTGAAGGCGCCGTTCGGCGGCGTGGTGAACCGCATTCCCCGCAAGCTGGGCGCGATGGTGGACGAAGACGCGCTGCTCACCTCGCTCACCGACACCCGGGAGGTCTTCATCTACTTCCAGCTCTCGGAGCAGGAGTACCTCGACACCTCCACTGGCGACGCCGAGCACCCCCGCGCGGTGTCGTTCAAGCTGGCCAACGGGAGCGCCTACCCCGAGCAGGGCGTCATCGACGCGGTCGAGACGGAGTTCGACGAGGAGTCCGGCAGCCTCGCCTTCCGCGCGCGCTTCCCCAACCCGACGGGGGTGCTGAAGCACGGCTCGACCGGGAAGGTGGTGGTGCGCACCGAGCTGGGCCGCACGATGGTGGTGCCGCAAGCGGCGACGTTCGAGATTCAGGAGCTGCTCTACGTCTACACGCTCGACCAGGACGACCGGGTGCGCGCCAGACGCATCACCACACGCGCGCGGCTCGACGAGGCCTTCGTCGTGGAGTCAGGGCTCAACCAGAGCGACCGCGTGCTGCTCGAGGGCGTGCACAAGGTGAAGGAAGGCGACCGCGTCACGGTTCGCCAGGCGCCTGCGAAGACGTCGTCGTTGTGAGCGCGCCATGCTGACGACCTTCTTCACGCGTCGCCCGGTGTTCGCGCTCGTGGTGTCCATCGTCATCAGCCTGCTCGGGCTGCTGTCGCTGCGCGCCATGCCCATCACGCTGTTCCCCGACATCGCGCCGCCCGAGGTCGTGGTCTCGGTCGACTACACGGGCGCCAACGCCGAGGTGGTGACGAAGGCGGTCATCGTGCCCATCGAGCGCGCCGTCAACGGCGTGCCGGGCATGAAGTACATGAGCAGCAACGCGAGCAACGACGGGGTTGGCCTGGTCAGCGTCATCTTCGAGGTGGGCACTGACCCCGACGTCGCGTCCATCAACGTCCAGAACCGCGTCAACCAGGTGATGGATGAGCTGCCGCCCGAGGTGGTGAAGGCCGGCGTGCGCATCGCGAAAGACGAGAAGGCGATGCTGATGTTCCTCAACATCCAGAGCAGCGACCCGGGCCTCGACGAGAAGTTCCTCTACAACTTCGTCGACATCAACGTGCTCGCCGAGCTGCGCCGCATTCCCGGCGTGGGGTTCGCCGAGATTCTGGGCGCGCGCGAGTACGCGGTGCGCGTCTGGCTCAAACCCGACCAGATGATCGCCTACGGCGTCTCGCCCGAAGAGGTCGTCGCGGCCCTGCGCGCGGCGAACGTCGAGGCGGCGCCGGGGAAGATCGGCGAGAACAGCGACAAGGGCAGCTCGCCGCTCGAATACGCCGTGAAGTACACGGGCAAGTTCATCACCGCCGAGGCCTACGGCCGCATTCCGATTCGCGCGAACGCCGACGGTGAGATCCTCCGCGTCAGCGACGTCGCGCAGGTCGAGTTCGACACCGCCTTCTACGACGTCGAGTCGCGCTTCAACGGCAGACCCTCGGCGGCACTGGTGCTCAAGCAGCTCCCGCACTCCAACGCGCGAGAGGTCATCACGCAGGTGAAGGCACGGCTCCAGGAGATGAAGAAGGACGTGTTCCTGCCGGGCATGGAGTACGAGTTCAGCTTCGACGTCAGCCGCTTCCTCGACGCGTCGGTGCAGGAGGTCGTGAAGACGTTCTTCGAGGCGTTCTTGTTGGTGGCCTTCGTGGTGTTCCTCTTCCTGCAGGACTGGCGCTCGACGCTGATTCCGCTCATCGCGGTGCCGGTGTCGCTGGTGGGCACCTTTGCCATCATTCTGCCGCTCGGGTTCTCGCTGAACCTCATCACCCTCTTCGCGCTGGTGCTGGCCATCGGCATCGTCGTCGACAACGCCATCGTCGTGGTCGAGGCGGTGCACGCGAAGCTCGGTGCCAACCCCGTCGTCGAGTCGCTCGAGGAGAACCTCGGGGTCGACCTGCAGGTGAACGTGCGAGACGCCACCGAGGCGGCGATGGGTGAGATCGGCGGCGCCATCGTGGCCATCACCCTGGTGATGTCGGCCATCTTCGTGCCCGTCGCCTTCATCAGCGGCCCGGCCGGCGTCTTCTATCGCCAGTTCTCGGTGACGATGGCCGTCGCCATCATCTTGTCAGGCGTCGTCGCGCTCACCCTGACGCCTGCGCTGTGTGTGTTGCTCCTCAGGCACACGCACAAGGCGAGGCGGGGTCCGCTCGCGTGGTTCGAGGCGCGCTACCGGAAGGTGGAGCAGGGCGTGGTGGGGGTGGTGACGGGCACGGCGGCGCGCCGGGTGGTGACGGTGGTGTCCCTGCTGGGCTTCACGGCAGGAACGGGGCTCGCTGGCGCCAGCCTCTCGTCGGGCTTCATCCCCATCGAGGACCAGGGGACCTTCTACGCGGCCATCACCACGCCGCCGGGCGCGACGCTCGAGCGCACCAAGGCCGTCGTCGACGAGCTCGGCGCCATCGGCCTGCACATCGACGGTGTCGAGAGCATCGCGACGCTCGCAGGCAGCAACATTCTCACCGACGGCACCGGCCCGTCATACGGCACGGTGCTGGTCAACCTCAAGCCGTGGGACCAGCGCACGCGCTCGGTCAACGAGCTCATCGAAGAGTTCAAGGTTCGTGCGAAGGGCCTGAGCGACGCGCAGGTGGAGTTCTTCGCGCCGCCGCCGGTGCCCGGCTACGGCAACGCCGGTGGCTTCGAGCTGGTCATTCTCGACAAGACGGGCCGCGGCGACTTCACCGAGATGAGCCGCGTCGTCGAGGAGTTCCTTGCCGCGCTGCGCGCCCGCCCTGAAGTTGCCGCCGCCTTCACCATTTTTCAGGCCAACTACCCGCAGTACCTCTTGAACGTCGACATCGACATGGCGGCGCAGAAGGGCGTCACCATCGACGCGTCGATGTCGGCCCTGCAGACGCTCATCGGGAGCGAGTACGTCACCAACTTCATCCGGTTCGGCCAGATGTACCGCGTCATGGTGCAGGCGCTGCCGAGCTACCGCGCGAAGCCGCAAGACCTGCTCCGCATTCAGGTGAAGAACGACCGCGGCGAGCTCGTGCCGCTCTCGTCCTTCATCACGCTCAGCAAGACCCACGGCGTCGACAAGACGACCCGCTACAACATGTACCCGTCGGCCGAGGTCACCGGCGACGCACGCCCCGGCGTGAGCTCGGGCGCGGTCATCAAGGTGGTGCAGGAGGTCGCTGCCACGAAGCTGCCACGCGGCTTCGCCATCGACTGGGCAGGCATCGCACGAGACCAGATCTCCGCGGGCAACGAGGGCCTGTATGTCTTCCTCATCTGCCTCGTCTTCGTCTTCCTCGTGCTCTCGGCGCAGTACGAGAGCTTCGCGTTGCCGCTGGTGGTGGTGCTGTCGCTCCCGCCGGGAGTGCTCGGCGCGCTCGCGCTCCTCAAGGTCGCCGGGCTCGAGAACAACATCTACACCCACGTCGCGCTCATCATGCTCATCGGACTGCTGGGCAAGAATGCGATTCTGGTCATCGAGTTCGCCGAGCTGCGTCGCAAGCAGGGGCGACCGCCACTCGAAGCGGTGCTCGAGGCGACCCGCCTGCGGCTGCGGCCCATCTTCATGACGTCGTTGGCCTTCGTGGCTGGGCTCATACCGCTCGCCATTGCCGACGGCGCCGGCGCCGTCGGCAACCGCACCATCGGCACAGCGGCGGTGGGTGGCATGCTCCTGGGGACGGTGTTCGGTGCGCTGTTGGTTCCCGGGCTCTACGTGCTGGTGCGCGCGGGCTGGCGAAACGCTCCGGCGCCGAAGCCCGAAGCGCCGCCCGAGCCCACGCCTGAACCCGAGGTGACGACGTGACGGCGAGGTGGGTGGTGCTCCTCGCGGCATCGGGGTGTGCGGCGTTCGACCCGGTCGTCATCCGGGAGCAGGAGAAGTTGCCTGACGTCTACGCGGGGCTCGAGGCTCCGGCCAACCCCGCCGACGCGGGCGTGCGGCTCGATTGGAATGCGTGGTTCGCCGACGCGCAGCTCACCGCGCTGGTGGACGAAGCGCTCGAGCACAACCAGTCACTCGCGATGGCCGTCGAGCGCGTCGAGCTTGCGCGCTCGGGCGTGACGCGAACGACGGGCGCGCTCTTTCCCCGGCTCGACGTCGGCGTCGGGGCGGGCGTGCGCAAGTACGGGCTCTTCACGATGGACGGGGCGGGCAACGCGACGACCGACATCCTTCCGAACCAGCGCGTGCCGGTGCTCCTGGGCGACTTCGTGCTCAGCCTGCAGACGACGTGGGAAGCCGATGTGTGGGGCCGGCTTCGCAATCAACGGAACGCGGCTGGAGCGCAGCTGCTCGCGAGCGTCGAGGGCGTGAACTTCGTGGCGACGTCGCTGGTCGCCGAGGTGGCGACGGCGTGGTTCGAGTTGCAGGCCCTCGATCGCACACGCGAGGTGTTGGCGCGCACCGAGACTCGCCAGAAAGAAGCGCTCGAGGTGCTGCAGACCCAACGCAGCGTCGGGCGCGCGACGGAGCTCGCCGTGAAGCAGTTCGAGGTGCAGGTGCTCGAGACGCGTGCGCTGCAGGTCGACGTCGCGCAGCGGGCGCTGGCTACCGAGAACCGCCTCAACGCACTGCTCGGCCGTTTCCCGAAGCCCATCGCGCGACCGAAGCTGGAGCAGTTCGAAGCGGCAGGCCGGTCGAGCGTGGGCGTGCCGGCGGAGCTGCTGCGGCACCGGCCCGACGTGCGTGAAGCCGAGCACCGGCTCGAGGCGATGAAGTTCGACGTGAAGTCGGCGCAGGCTGGCTTCTTTCCCACCATCAACCTGAGCGCGGGCATCGGGCTCCAGGCGTTCGACCCGACGTTCCTCGCCCGGCTGCCCGAGTCACTCATCATGGGTTTGCTCGGCGGCCTGGTAGCGCCGCTGCTGAACCGCTCGGCTCTCGACGCCCAGCTCGAGGGCGCGAAGGCGATGCAGCGCGAGGCGATGTACGGGTACCAACGCACGGTGCTGGAGGCGTACGTCGAGGTGGTGACGACCCTGGCGAACCACGTGAGCGCCGAGCGCATGCTGACGCTGAAGAAGGAGCAGCAGGTCGCGGTGACCGAGATGATCAGCACCGCAGACCTGCTCTACCGAGCGGGGAAGGCGACCTCGCTCGAGGTGCTGCTCGCCGAGCAGAACGCGATGCGTGTCGAGCTGGAGCTCATCGAGACGTGGCGCCGCCAGCGGGTGGTGACGGTCTCGCTGTACAAGGCGCTGGGCGGAGGGTGGCAGCGGCAGACGAAGTGAGCCGATGTCGGGGTGACGCCCTCGCGCGCACCGGCCACGCTTCGAGTGCCGGTCGCGAGGGACAGTCGAGACTCGTACGCGGTCCGGTGTCCGTGCCCAGCGGCTCCCTGGGAATAGGTCGCGAAGCGTCGCCTCACGCCTCGAGTCCCGTCGGTCGCGAGGAACAGTCGAGATCCGAGCTCGCTCCGAGCTCCGCGGTCAGTTGGTGACGCCGAGCATGTGGGGCGGGGTCGAGGCCGGGCGCGATGCGGCGAACCCGTCACCTCGGGGACTCGGGGCGCATCGAAGTTGACGCGATTTCACGTCAACCGCGAACGCTCTGGAGTCGCGCGCGAGACGCGTCGGCGCACTCGGGCCGGTCGCTCCCCTTTCAGTGCGTGCTGATCACGTCGAGAGCGCCTTCAACACCTGCGCCTTGTTCTCCTTCAGCGTCGCAGCCTTGAACGCGATGCGGTCGTACCGCTCCAGCCCGATGTTCACCTCGGCCCCACCAAACTCGAGGACGGCGAGAATCCACTCGAACACCGACTCGGCGCGAGTCACCGGCACCGTCGCCTGCATCGACTGTCTCGACATCCCCACCCTCGCGTCGGCGTGCTGCTTCTCGAGATACAGCCAGCTGTCGCGCCGGCTCCGCGCCGTCTTCGCGAGCATCGCCTTCGGGTCGTCGCCGAGCGGGCGCACGTTGCTGCTGGAGCCAACCTGCACCCGGTCGAAGGTCACGCCGAGGTGATCCCGCGACAGCTCCCACACCTTCACGATGGCCTCGTCCGAATACGCAGCGCCTTCGATGCTCACCCCGACGTGCGGCGCCTCGAGCGTGAACGGCACCTCGCGCACCTCGAGCTTCGTGTAGCGGGCGAGCTGCTTCTCGAAGTGTTCGAGCTCCGTCTTCTCAGCCTCGAGGAGCGGGCCCGGCTCGCACGTCAGGTGCGTCATCGCGGGAGGGAAGCCGAGCACCAGTCGCTGCAGGCTCGTGGGCTTGATGACGTGCGCTCGCGTGAACCCCTCTGCGGAGCGCGCACGCGTCACCTTCACCGTGGTCTCAGAGTACCGGAGCTCGACGGCCTCGACCGGCGAACGGTCGAGCTGCGGCCACCAGTCATCGAACGGCGTCTGCAGCCACCCGCCGCTCAGGTCGAGCTCGAGCGTCTTCAGCGTTCGACTCCCGAAACCAGACAGCACGGCTCCGAGCGTCTGCGGCGAACAGGTGATCCGCTCGAGCCGCTCGAACTGATCCCACGTGTTCTCCGCGAGCACGGCGCCTGTCCTCCCGAACCAGAACGCCAGCGTGCTCAGCGCCGGCTTCGTGTCGGCGAGCGCTGGCACGAGGTCGGGCTCGAGCTGGTGAAGACCCGTGAGTGCCTTGAAGCGGGGCAGGGTGACGAGTTCGGCAGGCGTCACCACCTTCCACGGCATCGCCAGCTCCCGAAACGTCGACCACTCCCCGTGCTCGAGCAGCGGCACGAGGCGCTCGCGGCCATCGTCATACGAGGGCTGCGCGACGATGCCCGTGACGGGAAAGCCGAGCTCGAAGCGCGGAGCCACCCTGAACCAGTCAGCGAGTGGACCGAGCCACGTCTTCCAGTGCTTCTCGACGAGCAGCTCGATTCGCCGCCGTGACTTCTCCGTCGGCGCAGCGAGCTGAAGCGCGATGAGCTCGCCACGCGGGTCTGCATGTTCGACGAGCCAGTCTCCGTACACAGCTCGCACGCCAGGGTCGGTCGGGTTGGCCCACACCAACTCGAGCAGCTCCTTGCCCGAGCGCTTTCGCGTCTTCTCGCTGCTCGAGGTGACGGCGAACGGCGCTTCGAGCTCCTGGAGCAAGGCCGCGTCGGCGCTGCTGAGCGCAGCAATCTTCAGCGCGCGATGCACCTCGACGCACTTCTCTTCGCGCTCCTGGGAGCCTTCCCGGTAGTAGCGGCTCTTCGAGCGACCGAGCTGCGCTTCGAGAATCGGGAGTTGCCGCACGTCTCCGAGATCGTTCAGCCGATGGAACGTCACGTACCAGAAGCCGCTCGCGCCTCGTGATTGATGCGCCGCGAGGTCGACCAGCGCGGCCAGCTTCTTCGCGACGCGGGGGTCGTCGGGCGCCTCGCACACGGCCTGCAGCACCGGCAGCTCGGCCTGCCACGCCTTCGGCCACTCACTCGCCAGCACGCGCCCCACGTCGAGTGGGTTCTTCGTCTTCGCTGCGCTGATCAACGCTTCAGCGCGAGCAGGAACGGAGCGCGCCGTGATTCGGCCAGCCGTCGCGAGCAGCTTCGCGTCGAGCCGGTCGATGAGGTCGGCCACGCGAGGGTGCCGCAGCGCCCGCCACGCGATGAGCAGTTCGGCCAGCTGCGTCTTCGCATCCTTCGCCTTCGCTGCACGTTCCAGCGCCGCGTGAGCCATCGCCTCGTTCTACCAGCCGCGGTCAACGGTCTGCGCGCGTTCGTTCACCTCGAGTCAGCGCGTCATCTTCAGGAAGGGCGACGGCGCGCAGACGTGGCCGCGGGGTTCGCGTCACGCGCCCATCCACCGACGTCACCGCGAGATGGACGTGACCTACAACGACGTGCTGCCCGGCAGGTACTGCACGAGCTCCGCGATGGCCGAGCCCACCACGAAGTCTGCGCGTACGCGCACCGGCAGCTGGCGCTCGTCGGCCGAGTAGTAGACGACGATGTTGCCCTTCGTCGCCGCGTTGCCCTGGAAGTCCGTCGTGATGCTCACGCGGAAGACGGGAACTTCTCCCAGCTTCGTCGTCAGCGTCTCTCTGCCCTCGACGACGACGTGCATCGGGTACCACTTCGCGCCGGTGAAGATGGGCACCTCGCGTTTCTCTCCGACGATGAGCGGCTGGCCTCGCAGCCAGAACGCCGCGGCCGCGAGGTCCATCGTGCCTTCCGGCACGTCGTAGGACACGTCGTACGCGCCCTGGCCTTCCTTCTTCTTGTTCGCGTGGGCCTTGAGCGGCTCCTGGTTGAAGCGGAACTTCTCGCGGCGCCGGGTGCGGTTCTCATCGATGAAATAGTCGGCGCCCACCGGCTTCATCGCCTGCGGGTCGAAGTAGCTCACGAAGCGGTCTTTGATTTGAAAGACGTCGGAGAGCGCTGCGGTGGTCTGCCCGACGCACACCAGCGGCAGCACCTTCGCGCCGTATTGCTCCGTGCGCAGCCCGACCGTCACCTGCGCGATGCCCGCAGGCACGCCGAGAAAGCTGACCTCGTAGAGCGACTGCTCGCCCGGCCCGAACGGCACCTGCTTCGGCGTGACGGCCAGCGCCGACGTCGTCAGCATCAGGGCGATGGTGATCAGGCTCCGTTGCATCGTCGTCATCCTCCCACCGGCAAGGAGTGTCGCGCCGGGCATGACATCGACGTCAGGTGGGTGAGGGCTATTCAGGGCCAGACAGGTTAGTGAAGTCAGCCGGTTATCGGGTGCTCTGCGACGCCTGTGTCATCAATCAGGTCCATCTGTGGGAGCTGACGTTCCCGCAGGCCCTGAAGAAAAGACGACCACGTTCAAAAATGAGCTGGGTGTTCCCACTCAAGGGGCATGAACCGCACCCTCGCCCCACTCCTCACGCTGCTCCTCGCGGCTTCCGGCTGCGCCTACAACCGGGTTGCCCTCGGTCCGCTCCCGTCCCAGGACGCCCCCCTTCCTGTTCGCGTGAAGGCGTTCAAGAAGTACGCGATTCAGAACGGTCAGCAGACGACGTACCTGCGCAATGGCGTGCCGCAGAACACGCACCTCGACTTCGTCTTGCTTGGTGACGGCACCCGGGTGGAGGACCCTCGCGACCTCGCGCCTGCGGTGGAGTCCGATTCGGCGACGGGGCGCTTCATCACCAAGCTCGAGGCCGACATGGCCAGCGCGAAGAAGGCCTCGACGATTCTCGCCCTCACCAGCGTCGCGCTCATCGGCGTGGGCCTCGGCATCGGACTGCCGCTGCTGCTCGGGCGGTCGTGCAGCTACGTGCCGGGAACACGGGGCTCGTCAGGCTACGAGAACTGTTACGCCCCGAACGCTGGCCTCGGGGCCGTGGTGGTCGCGGCGGGCGCCGGCCTTGGCTACATCGGGCTCAACATCTGGCCCTTCCTCGCGTTCGCCGCCGAGCGCGGGAACCAGCAGGACCGGGCCAGCGCGTTCATGATGTACAACCAGTCGCTTCGCGAACGACTCGCGCTCGACGACGAGAGCCTGGAGCAGGAGCGGGACGCGAAGAGTCGGCCCGTCGGCCCCTCAGCGCTGCTCATTCCAGCGGCAACGCTGTGGCTGGCCCACCTGACGCGATGACTCGTCGGGCAAGTGCATCTGCGAGGTGTTTCTGATTTGCAGCAGCGATGGTCCACCGCCTGCTGCTGCTCAGCCTGCTCGCCGCGTGTGGTTCGCCTCCACAGACGTGCGCCACCTGCACGCCGCCAGATGCCGGGCCGACCGTGATGGACGGCGGCCTTTCGGACGCCGGCGCGACGCTGCCAGCGGTCGTGATCAACGAACTCTCGTCGCTCGATGGTGACTTCATCGAGCTGATCAACCGCTCCGCGCGCGCCGTCGATCTCTCTGGCTCCACGCTTGCGCACCGTGGCCCCGATGGTGGACCGGAGCGCTCGGATGCCGCGCCGCTCTCCGGCGTCATCATCGCCCCTGGCCAATACCTCGTCTCGAGCGCGTCACCCGACGCTGGCGCGCTGACGTTCTCGTTCAACATCTCCAACGGCAGCGGTGACACGGTCTTTCTGCTCGGCGTCGATGGTGGCGTCGTCGACCAGGTGACATTTCCACCCGATGGTCACAACGCGGGCGAGTCGTGGGGCCGGCTCCCTGATGGGACCGGCGCGTTCCAGCGCCTCACGGCCCGCACGCCCGGAGCCATCAACCGCTGAGCTTCGCCGTCCCTGATCAACCGCCCGGCCTTTTCGGCTTCGGCACCGGCGATTCCCTTCGTTTGTCACCGGCGCGGCACGTCGATGAGCTCGACGCTGAAGTTCATGCTCCGCGGCAGCTGCATCTCGAGCGTCGAGCGGTCGAACGGAGGGCCGTGCCGCTCCGACACTTCGTTTCCGAGGTCGAGCACGTTGGCGATGATGACGGCGGCGCGCAGGTTCCAGCCCGGGCTTACCGCGACGTCGTAGCTGAACCGCAAGTCGACCTCGATCTGGTAGTCCTCGCGCCACCCGATGAGCGGCGAGTCGATCTTCATCGCCGAGCCGCGGTTCGAGTTGTGCCGGAAGACGACCTGCCCGTTCTCGACGAAGGAATCCGAGAAGCCGAACGGCTGCCCGTCTTTGAAGAAGATGGCGATGCTGCCCCACAGCGTGCGCCACAGCCGCAGGCCGCCGCCCACCTTCAAGATGAACGCGCGGTCGGCGTCGGTGTTCGACAAGGCGCGATGGCGTGCGTTCGGGTTGGCGCCGAGCCAGTCGATGAGGCCGATGTCATTGCCGAACGCGCCGTTGCCGATGGGCGGGTGGCCGAAGAAGTTGGCGGCCGAGAAGCTGGCATCGAAGAACCCATTTTCGTTCTGCCGGCGGGCAATCTGCAGCTGCACCATGCCGCCGTACGGCGTCTCACCGAACGGGTCGTTCACCAGCCTGTAGCGGGTCGGCGCGCCGTCGAAGAAGAAGACGTCGTTGGTGAAGTGGCCGTACTGCTGCGGCGCGCCGTCGAACGTCATGCGCGACAACGAGTGCCACGCCTTGGCGATGCCCTGGAGCGTCACCTTCCACATCTCTCCCAGCTGGCTCGAGATGCCGAACACCACCGAGTAGATGTTCGGAGCGGCGAGGCCCGGCGTGAGGCGCGTGAAGTCAGCGCCGAGTGTCTGCACCAGGCGGCCGTTCTCGAGGCGCTGCGTGGCGGTGAGGTGGCCCGGCGTCACCGCGAGCGCGTTCTGGGAAGAAATCGCGATGGGCGTCTTTCCGACGGTGAGGAACGGCTGAAACCACGGCCGCAGGTGCCACACGCCCTGCACCTCGGCGCCGACGTCGGGGAAGACGAGCGCGTCGGACGTGCCAACCGCGTTGGCGTGGTTCACCAGCGCGTACCCGTCGACCGCGAGCTCGAACCGATTGAAGGTCCACGCGCGCGAGTAGCCGATGCGGTGCGAGCCGACGACGGTGGTGGTCGCGCGGGAGTCGACCGTCATCGAGCCGACCGGCGCTCCTTCGAAGGTGAGCTGGTGGACGCGCGACGGACTCCCGGACCAGGCGAGGAGCCGCGTGTCGCTCGCGACGTAGAAGTCGAACTTCCGGTACGAGAGGTCGAGGCGCACCGAGTTCATCGCCCCGCCGGGGACGTAGGGGAACGGGCCTTCGCCATCGAGGTCGAGCAGCTCGCGCGTGAACGCCGGGTCCACTGGCGTGAGCCGGTCGTGTTTGTACGTGAGCCCTGCGCGCAGCGCGTCGGTGACGAAGCCGAGCATCAGGCCTCCGCTGTCGAGGCCGTGCGTCTCTGCGCGAGCGTAGCGGCGCTCGGTGAAGAGGTTGTCGCGGTGCCGGTATTCGCTCAGCGCGTACGCACGCCACGCGCGGTCCTTCGGCGCGAGCTCCGCGATGCCAGAGACCCGCAAGGTGCGCTCGGTGTACGGCACTCCGTCTTGCGCGCGCTCGGCGGTGGGAAAGTCGTTGTGGTGCCGCGCGTTGCCATCGACCTCGACGGCGTACCGGAGCGTGTGTCGGCCGAAGGTCTCGGTGTCGAGCAGGCTGGCCTGCAAGCGGCCGAGGAGCCGTCGCCGGTCTTCTTCGGGCTGCGTGGCGCGGCTGCGAGCGTGCGCGGTGGTGATGAAGTCGGAGATTCGTTCGGCGCCGGGAATGGTGCCGCCGACGCCGCCGATGCCGAACGAGACCTTCGCCGCGCGTGTTGGACGAGTGGGTGACGGCGCGACGCCGAACAACACACCTGCGCCGAACGGGTGACGCGGCGACTCGGCGGTCACGAGCTCGATCTCGCTCAAGAAGATGAACGGCACCTTGAAGGCCGCGGCGCCGTCGAAGAACGGGTCGGTGATGTTGAGCCCCTCGAGCCGCCACTGGGTCCACAGCGCCGAGTCACCCACGATGGTCATGCGCTCGTGCTCGATGTCCGAGAAGCCCATGCTCTCTTCGAGTGAGAACAGCGGCGACAGGAAGACGCGCGACATCACGTTGCTGATGGAGCCGGTGGCAGGCAGGTGGTCGAGCGCGGTGCCGTCGACGACGAGCCGGTCGGTGGGGCTGACGCTTCGACGCTCCTGGTACGGTTGAGGCTCGGCCTGCTGCGCGGCTGCGCTTGTTGCAATCGCGAAGGACAGCGCGAGGTGCCGGAGCGTCATGCGCGCACCCACTCACGCGCGGCGTCGGCGCTCAGCCACACGAACCACTCGGCGGGGAAGAGTGTGAAGAAGACGCGAGGCGGGAGACCTCCTGTGAGCAGCCGGAGCGTTTTCCACTGCGAGCGATAGCCGTCGAACACGCGGGCCTTGCGCTCGCGCTCCTCGGCCGTGAGCGTGAGCGTCGCGATGGTGGGCGGCGTGACGGAGCGGAAACCGGTGCCCAGCGCCCAGGAAAAGGGTGGGGGCGGGGTGATCATCGCGAGCGCCGGAGTGTTCGGTGACTGGTGTACGCCCACTGAGGCGAGCGCGCGCCGCACCGCCACGTTCGCCGCCACGTGGTCCGGGTGGCCGTTGATGCCACGTGGGTCGAAGGTGATGACGAGTCCGGGCGCGCGTCGCTCCAGCTCGTTGCGCACGATGGCGGTGGCCTCGTCGAGGTGCGCTCCGAGTTTCCCGTCGGGCAAGGCGGGCAACACCGCGTCGGCGATGGAGAGCTCCTTCATCGCCGCCTGGAGCTCGTCCCGCCGGCACTCGAAGTGCGAGCGCGCGCCGACGACCTTCGCATCGGTCCACGGGTTGGCCGCGCCGTCGGTCAGCACGAGCAGGTCGACGACGACGCCCGCGGCGCGCAGCCGCGACAGCAGACCGACGGTGTTGATCTCGTCATCGGTGTGCGCGACCACCACCAGCGCGCGCCGGAGCGAGGCGAGGTCGAGCGAGTCGACCGGTGTGCGAGTGCCCTCGAGCCCGAGGCGAAGCCGCAGCCCCTGAGCCCATACGCGGTGCGCGTTCACGCCTGGACCGGGGGAAGACGACACCCGCGCTCGGCTAGTGACTCCGCCCAGAGCGGTCAACCAATTGCGGCGCACCGTCTCCACCTGCGCCCCTGAAGGTGGCCATGGTATCGGCACGGCATGAAGGTCTTCTGTGTCCACTGCGGCGCTGCGCAAGACGTCGCCGAAGCCTCGCCTGGAATGCTGACGTGTCAGACGTGCGGCAAACAGTTCAGCCGCGTGCTCCGGCCCGCGCCCGTCACAGGGGGTGGAGGCAACAGCGTCGTCTTGACGGTCGTCGCCGCGCTGCTCGCCGTACCGCTCGTCGTCGCCTTCATCGGCATCGTCGCGGCCATCGCGATTCCGAACTTCATCCGCTTCAAGATGCGCGCAAAGCAGACCGAGTGCCGCACCCAGTTGCTCACGCTGTACCGCGCCGAGGTCGACTTCGTCGCAGCGAACGGGAAGCCCACCTTCCTGGTCAGCGAGCTGGGCTCGACGCCGCCGCCGCTGAGCCGCTACCGGTACTTCTTGAGCGAAGGCCCGCTCGCTCCTCCCGGCGCACCGGCACCTGCGGGCGCGACGGGCTTCGAGGCGGAAGCGCCGCTCGACGGCGCCGTCGGAGTCCTCCCCGAGGTCTTCGCGGGCGGCGTGACGCTGGGGCCGGGCGCTGGCGAGAACACCTTCACCTTCGCGTGCCTCGGCAACCTCGACGGTGATTCGACACCTGACGTCTGGAGCATCTCGTCGGTCAGCCGGGTCGGCGCGAAGGGTGAGGCCATTCCACCGGGCCAGCCGCACAACGACGTGAACGACCTCTCCGACTGAGTACGACGCCCGGTGGACTTCGGGCGCGCCGGCCGACATGACAGGCCCATGTCGTCTGCGTCGCCGACCCGCCCGCTCGTTCCCGAGACGTTCTCGGCCCGCCTCGTCGAGGCGCGCATGATGGGCCCACGCGTTCGTCACCTCGCCTTCGAGCGCGCCGACGGAGCCCCGTTCGTCTTCGAGGCCGGCCAGTGGGTGCAGCTCATCTTCCCGCTCACCGATGACAAGGGCCGCGCGGTGCGTCGCTCGTATTCGATTGCGTCGCCGCCGCTGGGGACGCCTCGCTTCGAGCTCGCCGTGACGAAGGTCGATGACGGCCCCGGCTCCAGCTTCCTGCACGACGCGCCGGTGGGCCTGACGCTCGACGTGAAAGGCCCTGCGGGCACCTTCACCCGTGCGCTCGAGACGGCGGCGCCGTCGCTCTTCATCGCCACGGGCACTGGCGTCGCTCCGTTCCGCGGCATGATTCACGACGCGCTCTCGAAGGGCCGCACCGAGCCGCTGTGGTTGCTGTTCGGCGTGCGCTCTCCCGACGAGCTGCTCTACGGCGACGAGCTCACCGCGCTCTCGAAGGCCAACCCGTGTTTCCGTTTCGAGCCGTCGCTCTCCCGGCCTCCCGACGGATGGACCGGGCGCGGCGGCTACGTGCAGACGCACGTGAAGGCGCTGTGGAGCGAGCTGACCTCCGCACACCCCGGCGCGCACGCGTACATCTGCGGGGTGAAGAAGATGCTCACCGCGTCGAGAGAGGTGCTCCGCGTGGAGCTCGGCGTCGACCGCAAGCAGGTGCATCTCGAGGCGTACGACTGACGTCGCCGTTCCTCCCGCGCGCAGTTCCGCCAAACCTCCATCGTTCAACCCGCTGTCGGTGCCGGGCTCGAGCTCGGCGTGTACTTCGAGCTCGGCGTGGGCTTCGCGATTCGAGAGCACCTGAGCCTGAGCGCGATGTTCGGCTCGCGGCCGGCTGGCGCTTCTGACACGCGGCTCGCCTGCGCACTTTGCGGTACGCTCCGCGTTCCCGTGAGCCGGCCGAAGAACGACCCGCCGAAGATCGCCGACACCGTGGAGGACCCGCGCCCGGAGACACCCGCTCGCGCCGACGACTCGCCCAGCACCGTCATCGTCGATGATCAGCTCGAGTCGCCGAGCCAGAAGACCGCTGCCATGCCCGCGTGGCCGGCCGATGGCGCCCCGGTGACGACGCAGCCCGTGCCGGCGTGGAGCGAGAGCGGTGCCAGCACGCTGCCGACGACCCAGCCCACGCCCGTGTGGGAGGAGAACGCTCCGCCGCCGAAGGCCACGGGCCTCGTCACCGAGCCCACGCCCGCCTGGGACGATGAGTCCTCGTCGAGGACGCGGCCGCTCACCGCGCACCCGAAGGCCGACCTTCCGACCCGAGCCGTGCTTCAGCCCGTCGCTGCGTCCGAGGTCGACGTTCGCAAGGTCGTCACGCGCCCCACCGAGGTGCCGCGGCGCGGGAAGCTCCCGAAGCGCCTCAACCTCGTGCTCGCCGCGCTCGGCTCGTTGTCGCTGGTGTTGATGCTCTGGCTGTTCGGCCGCGCCGACGTCGTGAAGGACCCGTCGCGTCCCGTCCCCATCTCGAAGCTGCCCATCGCGATTCCGAAAGAGCCGCCGCCGCCACCGCCGAAGCGCCTCGACGTGACGCCCATCATCGCCGCGCCGAAAGAGCCCCCGCGACCGCCGCTCAGCATGGAGGTGGCGCTCGACGCCGGCGCCGGCCTGCCGCCCCAGCAGAAGACCGTGCCGGCCAGCATCGTGCGCATCGAGACCGAGCCCACGTCCTCCATCTCGTGGAACGGGGAGGACTTCGGCTGGCAGCCCGCCCTCATCACCATGCCCGTCGGCCCGAACGTCATCACCGTCGAGAACAAAGAGCTCAACTTGAAGAAGACGTTCACCATCACCGCCGCCGACACCGAGAAGACGTTCTTGCGGTTCGAGTTCGCGAAGGGCTGGCTGTCGGTCGACCGGCCGCAGAACGCGAAGGTGACCGTCGAGGGCCTCAAGGTCACCCAGCGCGCGATTCTGCTGTGGGAAGGCCGGCACCGCGTCGACTGTGTCTTCGCCAATGGCCAGAAGGCCTCGAAGCTCGCCGACGTGGTGCGCGGAGAGACCGCTGAAATCTTCTTCGACGACCCGCTCCCACAGGAGTGACGTCAGGTGCAGCCGGCCACGCTCTGCGTCGTGCCTCCCTTGCACGTCAGGCTCATCGTGCCGCCGGCCGTGGCGACACTGCACGCTCCCTCGCAGGTGATGGCGCACGTGCCCGCAGTGCAGGTGATGTTCGAGCCCGCCCCGGCCGTGTGCGTGCAGGCCTTTCCCGCGCACGAGATGCTGCAGCTGGCTCCACAGGTTCCGGTGCACGTCGCGCCAGACGCACACGCGAAGTTGCAGCTGCTCGTCGACGCGCTGCACGTGTCGAAGCCGCACGACTGGTCGCTCGCACACGAACAGTTCGTCCCGGAGCACACCGTTCCACAGCCCGTCAGCGCCAGACCCATCACCGACACCGCCACCACCAACAGCAGACGCATCTTCATCGTGACGCTCCCGTGAAAACGCAAAGCATGCCGAGCCGATGACCATTCACCGCCTCGACGGCTTTGACCGCAGACACCTTCTTCAATTGGTCGGCCAGCGGGGCTAGACGTGAGGTGGGAGAGAGGAGTACAGCGCAATACATGCGCTCCTTTCTCCTGTCGCTGGCAGTGATTTCAGTTGGTTGTGGCGTCTCCGAAGTCGAAGTCGACGACACGTCGGCCGCAGACGCGACGGCTGAAGAGACGGGCGAGCTGTCGACGCGCACCAACTCGTACGTCGTGTTCCGCCACGACACCCGTCGCTGCATCTCGCCGCTGTGCGGGGGCTACTGGGTCAGCGACGTCAACCGCAAGGTGCTGCGCGAAGAGTACGTGAGCGGCTTCGACTTCTCGGGCTCGGGCCTGACGGAGGAGACGCAGGCGAAGGCGCTCGAGGGTGCCGAAGGTGAAGTCATTCTGCGCGGCAAGCTCGGGCCCACCGAGTCGCGCTTCAACACGCGCACCTTCCTCGTCCTCGAGGCGTTCCGCGGCATGCCGGGCGTTCGCGCCGCGGCGACGGACTCGTTCTACCGGGTCGAGCGCGCCGACAACATCCGCTGCATCGTCGCGCCCTGCCCGAGCCTTCGCGCCATCAAGCTGCACACCACGCAGCAGACGCTGTTCCACCAGGTGTCGGTCGCGCGCGCCTCGAAGACGAACGTCGACGCCCGGTGGATGACCTCACGCATCACCGACAGGGACGCGCTCGTCGCGGCAGCCTTCGTCACGCGCAACCGCTCCACCACGCTCGACGCCGCGCAGGTGTTCATGCGCCTGCCCGAGCCCTCGCAGTCGTGCCCGCGCATCGCGCTGCCGTCGTGCGCGGCTGGCTTCACGCTCTCGTGGGTGCGCAACGAGAACCGGTGCCTGCTCCCCGCCGCCTGCGTCCGCACCGTCACGTGCCCGCAGATTCGCCCGTACTGCGACGCCGACTACACCGCGATGTCGTGGAACGGTGGCACCAACGCCTGCCCGCGCGCGGTGTGCGACCCGTCGTGGGTGATGCAGTAACCGTTCGCGTTCGTTGGCCTGGTGGCATGCCGCCGCCGGGCTGAGCGTGTCGCGTCGAAGCTGATCCGCCTTCCCGCCGGGCGCTCCCTCGAAATCCAGCGAGGTGACGCGCCCGTACCCATGACTCAGGGCGGTGAAGCGCATGGCAGTCGACGAAGCTGAAGACCTCGAAGCGCTGGTGCTCTCGTATGCGCTTGGCACGGCTCCGGAGACCGAGCGTTCCCGCGTGAAACAGGCCATGGTTCAGGAGCCGGCGCTCGCGCAGCTGCTGGCCGAGGTCGACGACTCGCTGGAGGCCGTGGTCATGGGATTGGACGCGCCCCGGGCGCCCTGGAAGACCGTCGCCGAGAGCCTCGAGGGCGGGCGGCGCTTCAGTCACCTCGTGCCCCGGCTCGCGACCCTCTTCGACATCACCCCTGACGCCGCTGCGGCGCTGATGGAGCGCGTCGACATCCCCTCGGAGTGGATGGAGGGCCCCGGGCAGGGCGTGTGGTTGATGCCCGTCGCCGCAGGCCAGAAGTGGAGCGGCTACCTCACGACGTTGTTGCGGCTCGAGCCGGGCTCCCAGCTGCCGACCCACACGCACGGCGCCGAGGAGCAGGTGCTGCTCCTCGAGGGTGGCTATCGCGACGACCCCACCGGTGAGGAGTTCTGGCGCGGCGCGCTCGACGTTCGCGCCAGCGGCACCTCGCACAGCCTCACCGCGCTCGAGGGCATGGCGTGTGTCTGCGCGTCCGTCAGCCGTTTCCCGGAGGACGATTGACGGGCGCTCGTTCACCCGCCTCCGACGCGTCTGACCGCGAGCTCTCTGACCGCCTCGCCCAGGGAGACCGGGAGGCGATGGGGCTGCTCTACCAGCGCTATGGCTCGGCGGTGTACGCGGCCATCGTGAAGGTGGCGCGCGACCGGGCCGAAGCCGACGAGGTGTTGCAGGAGGCCTTCCTCGAGGCGTGGCGTCGCGCCGAGCAGTACCAGCCGGAGCGCGCCAACGTGGCCGCGTGGCTCATCACCATCGGGCGAAGCCGCGCCATCGACCGCCTGCGCGCGAACGGCACCACTCACCGCACCGCCGAGCTGGAAGGAAGGGGCCTGCCAGCCCAGCGCCCGGGCCCCGACGTCGTCGTCGACTTCGTGCGCGCACGCGTCGCGGTGCACCGTGAGCTGAACTCGTTGCCCGTCGAGCAGCGGCTGCTCCTGGACCTGTCGTGGAACGAGGGGCTCTCGCATCGGGAGATCGCCGCGCGCACCGGCGTTCCCCTCGGCACGGTGAAGACGCGCACCCGCACGGCGATGCAGTCGTTGCACCACGCGCTGCGGTCGTTCAAGGCCGACGCGTAGTCAGTTGGCGAAACGAACGCGAAGGCAGGCGCCACCTTCTGGCGCGGAGTCGATGCTGACGCTCGCGCCTTCCGCCTCGGCGATGGCCCTCACCACCGACAAGCCCAGTCCACTGCCCGGAGTGCCCTTCGCGCTGCTGCCGCGGAAGAAGCGCTCGAAGACCTGCTCCCGCTCCGAGGCGGGAATGCCCGGGCCGCTGTCGCGCACCTCGAGCACCGAGCCCTTCACCTCGACGCGCACCACGCCGCCCTCGGGCGTGTAGGTGAGCGCGTTGTCGAGCAGCGCGTCGAGCAGCTCGCGCAGTCGTGTCCTCGAGGCGACGACGGTGGCGCCGTCGGGTGCGCTCACGGCGAGGTCGATGGATTTCGCGTGGGCCCGGGCGTCGAAGAGCCGCTTCGTTTCGAAGAGCAGCTCGTTCATGTCGACTGACGTGCGCTCCGTGGGCGTCGTCGCGTCGGCCCGCGAGAGCGAGAGCAAGCCATCGACCAGCTTCGCGGAGTCGCGCGCCGAGGCCGCGATGTCGTCGAGCATCGCCTTGTAGTCAGGCACCGTGCGCTCCTTGCGCAGCGCGACCTCGGCCTGAGAGAGGACTGCAGCGAGTGGCGTGCGCAGCGCATGACTGGCGCGCGCGATGAAGTGGCGTTGGGCTTCGGTCGCTGTGGCGAGCCGCCCGAGCGCACCGTTGAAGGCGTCGGCGAGGCCCTTCGAGTCGGGGTCCAGTCCGCTCACGTCCAGGCGCGCGGTCGTCGAGTTCGTGTCGAGGCTCCGCGCGGCGGCGGTCAGTCGATTCAAGGGAGCGAGGAACACCCGCGCCAGCAGCGCCGCGCCCGCGACGCCGAGCACGATGGCGACCCCGAGGGCGAGCAGCAGGCCCAGCCACACCCGGTCCGCGAGGCCTGAGAACGCGGCCAGCGGCGCCGCGACCCGGAGCACGTACGACTGCGCTTCGCTCTCGTGCTCGACGCGCGGCGTGAAGGTCATCGACCACACCCGCAGGAGGCCCTTGCTCGTCGAGACCGTGTTCGCGCCGCTCGGTGGGAGGGCTGCTTCGACGTGCCACCGCCCTTCTTGCAGCACCACGTCGCCGCTCGGCCCCTCGACGCGGAACGGCCAACCGTGCGCCGTCACCGTGGGGCCGTCGTCGTCGTCTCCAGCGCGCTCGAGCTCGCCGTGCTCCTGGTGCATCGAGCCGGCGAGGGACAGCGCGCGGCGAGAGAGCTCCGCGTCGACGACCTCGAGCGTCCACCGCTGCAGCCCGGTGGAGACGAGGAGCCCAACGCCCGACACCACGAGCGCGAGCAGCGTCGCGACGAACACCATCAGCTTCAGGCGCAGCGTCATGCGGGCACCGCGGCAGGGTCGAAGAGGGATCGCCCATCGTCCAACATCACGTGCGCGAGCAGCATCGCGACGAACACCATCAGCGTCATGCGGGCACCGCGGCAGGGTCGAAGCGGTAGCCAGCGCCGCGTTGGGTGGTGATGCACTCGGCGCCGCGCAGCCCGGCCGCGTCGAGCTTCTTGCGCAGTCGCGCCACGAAGACGTCGATGACGTTCGAGTCGCGGTCGCTCTCCTCGTTGTACAGGTGCTCGACGAGCCGCGTGCGCGACCAGGTGGTGTTGGGCTGCAGCACGAGGAGCTCGAGCAGGGAGTACTCCGATGACGTCAGCTCGAGGCCCACGCCGCGCACCGAGGCCAGCCTCGAGCCGAGGTCGAGGGAGAGGGCTCCGAAGCTGACGACGTTCGACGAGGTGCCTTTGGAGCGACGCACCAGCGCGCGCACCCGGGCGAGCAGCTCGGCGAACGCGAACGGCTTCACGAGGTAGTCGTCGGCGCCGGCCTCGAGCCCGTCGACGCGGTCGTGCACCTCGCCGAGCGCCGTGAGCAACAGCACCGGCGTCGAGATGTTCTTCTTCCGCAGCGCCTTCAGCACCGACAGGCCGTCACCGGCCGGCATCATTCGGTCGAGCACGATGACGTCGAAGGCCACCTCGGTGGCGAGGTGGAGCGCGGACTCTCCATCGCCGACGACGTCGACGGTGAAGCCCTCTTCGGTGAGGCCCTGCGCGACGCTCTTCGCGAGGGCCACGGTGTCTTCAGCGAGGAGCAGGCGCATCGGTGGGAATTCTCACCTCGTGCTCACCGAATGCACCCTCATTCGCCCGCGGGTGACAGGCGGCGCAGTTGGCGGCGCTGGTGATGGCCTTGCGGGCGTAGACCGATGGGCGCACCTCGTCGTGTTCCCGCACCCACCAGCCGGTGGTGGTGATGCGCAGCGTCGGCTTCGGCAGCGCAGGTCCGGCATTCTTCACGAGCCACGCCTCGAGCGTCTGCTTCGTCGCGACGTCGACGGCCGCGTTCTGCCCGAAGTGGTCGGTGAGACCGCCCAT
>JAUXRI010000331.1 GCA_030681895.1 Myxococcales bacterium
GGCGCTGCTGCGCGAGCCGCCCCCAGGCTTCGGCAGACAGCGAGGGCTGACCGGCCATGCGCCCCAGCTTCGCGATGAGCTCGAGCGTCTCGGCGTCCGACGGGCTGGTGAAGAGCGCGCGGCGGGCTTCAGTGAGCGCGCCTTTCGGATCCTGCGACTCCATCAACTGACGGGCGCGGGCGACGTGATCGACCGAGCGCGCGTCGTGCTTGAGCGCCAGCGCGTCGACCGGCTGCACGGGCTCTTCGACCTTCGCGAACGGCAGCCCGGAGTCAGGCATCGAGAGCACCGGCATCACCTTCGAGACGATGACGGGCGTGGGCTTTGGCGTGACGGTGGTGGTTCGGGTGGAACCCTCGCAGGCGGCGAACGCGAGGGCGGCGGCAACGGCGGCGACGATCTGGTTCTTCATACGGGCTCTTTCGGTCCTTGGTGGGAGGGGGTGACGTGCTTCCCGAGGAAGAGACAAAGCGAGCGTCGTGCCAGCCCGTAACCGTGCGTGGGCCGACAGATCTCTGCTGGGTGCGGACAATCGGCCACGTGCGAGGCGGGTGCGTGCGTGGTCTGCTGCGCGCGCATGACGTTGCGCTGGGCATTTCCCGATTCGTCGGAGCAGGACGCGAGAGCCGCCGTCGACTCGCGCATCGACGCGTGGTGGGCGGCGCTGACTGCACGACGCGCTGAGCTCGCCGCCTTCCTCCGTGGCGACAGCCGGTTCGATGTGCCGTCGTTCATCTCGGAGCAGCTGAGCGCCATCGACTCGGAGCTCTGCTGGGAGCTCGCGCCAGGCGCAAAGCCCAGACTGGTGATCAGCTGCGAGGCCGAACGTCACCTGCAACCGCTCGTTCGGCGCGTCGTGAGCCGCGCACCGGCCGAGCTCGGCCTCGAGCTCTTCGATCATCGCCCCGCGGAGCCGCTCCAAGCAGCGCTCTTCAAGGCCCGAGGCCAGACAGGCGTCGACGGGGCAGGGTGGACGGTGGAACTCTCGGAGCAGCCGTACGGAATGCTGGAGCTGTGCTGGCGATCGTCGCGAACCGACGAGAAGGCCCGGCACGCGGCGTTCGTGATGACGCAGACGTTGCTCGGCGAGAAGACGTTGCCCGACTGGGTCGCGGGCGTGACCGTCGACGCACCACCATCGATCTTCTCGAAGCTGCTCGGCGCGGGCAGACCGTCAGCGCTCTCGGCGACCTCGCTCTCCGGCCGGGTGGAGGCGCTCAAGCGCTCGTGGCTCGATCGCCAGGCCGATCAGCCGCTGCTCGTCTCCTCGCGCGTGGGCCGAGACGCCAATTGGAGCCTCGTTCGCCTCGAGCCCCAGCCCGCGAACGACTTTCCAGCCCAGAAGGATCTGCAGAGCGCGCGCACCGCGAACGTCGAGTTCTTCATGGCCACCCGCTCCGGCGCTCCGTTCGCGTCGTCCCGGTTCTCTCGTTTCGGCGAGACGTTTCTCTACGTGAAGACCGACGGCTTCGGCGACGACGGCTTCTCGAACACCCTGGCGATCGAAGAGGCGCTCGACAAAGCGCTGGCTGAAGGACACCTGGGCCGGGCCATCGGCGCGGGCACTGGCACCCGGTACTCGTACGTCGACCTGGTCGTCAGCGATCCCGCCCGCGCGCTGGAGCGGATCGTGCCGGTTCTTCGCGACGGAAAGCTCCCGCGTCGCGCCTGGATTCTCTTCTTCGACGACACCCTCGCCGCCGAGTGGGCAGGCGTCTGGCCCGAGACTCCGCCGCCTCCGTCGTTTCCTGCTTCCCAATGAGTCAGAGGGCGGGCATTGAACCGGTGTCCTCCATGAAGTGGGTTGTCCCGTTCAGCGTGTTGGTGCTGGCGTCATCGGCCCTCGCGGCGCCCGACGCCGGCGTCGCCTCGTGCGTCGAACTCGAGCAGCGCCTCGCGTCGGCCCAGCGGACCTTGAGCACGTGCTTCGAAGGTGCGCGCTCCGCCAACGCCGCCCGGGAGAAGTGCGAAGCAGGGCTCGATGAGTCCACCGATCGCCTTCAGTCGACCCAGGCGCGCGTCGACAGCTGCGTGCAGGAGCAGACGGAACTCTGCCAGGAGACCGCCATCTTCGCGGCCTCGCTCCTCCAGGGCACCGCGCGCGACGTCGGCTCGTGCGTGCCGTCGGGGACCCGGCAGCAGCTCCAGTCGCTGGTGACGGCCTGGGCCGCGACCTCGAAGAACCTCGCGCAGCTCGACGACTACCTGAGCGGCGCGAGCGACGTGTTGCCACGCGTGGTGGGCGTCAGCGAGCCCGAGCGACGGCTCTCGAGGATCATCGGCGTCAAGCAGGGCAGCCCCGCGTGGAACCGGCGCCTTCTCATCGCCGCGTTCCGCCTCACCGCGCCTGATACGTGGACGCGGCTGAAGCGCCAGGGCACCGTCGCGATCGACGCCTTCTTCGATTCGCGTGGGCCGCTCCCGGCTGGCTTCATCGAAGAGGCGAACGGCGAACACGAAGGGCCGGTCGGGCCCGCCGGGCCACCGCTGACGGCCGCGCTGCGTGTGGTGCTCTCGTATCTCGAGGTCGCCGATTGCGAGGACCGCTCCGAGTCGCGCGAATGTGGGCGCGCGCGCCAATTGCTCGAGCTGCTCGACGACGCCGGCCCGCTCATCGTTCGCCGCCGCGTGGAGGACATGTGGGCCACTCCGTGTGACGCGCTCTCGTCCGACACGCTGCGCGCCTGGCTGCAGGACTTCCCCGCGAGCAATCGAAAAGACAAAGAGGCCGCGCTCGCCGAGCTGACGAAGGCGGCCACCAGCAAGTTGTTCCTCTGTTACCTCTCTGACGTCGAGGGCGACCCGTCGTACCGCGCGTGGGTGACGCCGCGGCTGCCTGCCCGGGCACCAGTCGGTGACAACCGCAACGCCATGCCGCTCGAGGCCTTCGCGCAGCACGTGAAGGAAGGCGATGCGCTCGACCGCTGTGGCCGGGCCGTGCGCGCGCTGCAGCGCCTGGAGCCGAAGGGCTGCTCCATCGATCGCCCCGAGGCGCTCACCACGTTGTCTGCCTGGTCGCACCAGCCGCTGCCCGCCCAGTCGTCCGACGACGCGCAGCTCTGCCAGAAGGTCGCCTCGCTGTTGTGGAGCGGCGCCGCCGTCGAAATTCCCGCCTCGCCCGGCGAAGAGGTGAAGGTCGACAACGAAGGCAGCTCACCGATCGGCGCGCTTCGGCAGGCCTGTGATGAGCGCCAGGGCGTGGGCCCGGTGTTCGAGCAGGGGCTGCTCGCGTTGCACGCCATCGGGAAGGACCTGGGAGAGCCCTCGAGCGCGTCTCCCTGGCGCCTCGACAGCACGGGCACCCGGCCGCACGAGATGGCGCAGTTCGAAGAGGCCGAGTCGTACGGTGGCTGGCTCCAGCACCTGTTGAACCAGACGAGCGCGTACGAGGCCCTCGAACTCTCTCGCGTGCGCGCTGATGATTGCCGCGAGCACCCCAGAGGCAGTCACTACGACTGCGAGCTCATCGCGTCGCTCGATCAGACGTGGTCACGGTACCGGCGGGTGACGTTCGCGAGCGCGGGTGGGCTGGTGGTGCTCATCGTCGTGCTGACCTGGCTGTCCCGGCTGAAGCGGGCTCGCACCACCTTCGCCTCGTCGATGCGCACCGTGCGCGAGAGCCTTGGTGCCCTCGGGTTGAACGCAGAGCCCGACAGTTGGCGGCTCCTCTTCCCGTCGCGGCACGACACGCTGTTGCTCGACCTGCCTCGCACCCCGGCGTGGGACCGCTGGGGCACCGACGCCTGCGCGATCCTGTCGACCGGCACCACGGCGCTGCGAGAGGCCGACGTCAACCACGCCGCGTCGGTCGCGCTCCGCGAAGAAGTTCACGTGGTGTTCCTGCTGCACGCCGACACGGCGGTGCCCGACCTGGGCGCCGTGCGCGCGACGCTCGACTGGGCCGCGCGTGGAGGGACCCGTGCCGTCACGGTGCTCCCGCTCGCGCTGTCTCGCCTCGCGTGGGCCACGCGCGATGAAGATCTGCTCGACCTCGTCGAGGCGGCCACCCTGCGCGGCAACCCCTTCGAGGTGCGAGGCCCGGTGCGCAGCTCGAGCCAGTTCTGGAATCGTGAGCGCCTCGTCGCGGGGCTGCTGACCGAAGCCCGCAAGGGAAACTGGACCGTCGTCACCGGCCTGCGTCGCTTCGGCAAGTCGTCGCTGGCCCTCGAGGTCGCGCGGCGCATGACGGGCCCGTCGGCGTACGTCGATCTCGCGGGGTTTCATCACGAGGTGTCGTACGGCGAGACGCCTGCCGTGGCGGTCGAGGCGATCTTGCGCACCCTCGTTGCGCGGCTCTCCGAGTCGGCGTCGGCGCGATATCCCGCGGCCGTCGTTCCTCCGCTCCCCACCGTGGCCCTCGATGCTCCGGCGCTCGCGGCGTGGCTACGTTCGCTCACCGCCGCGTGTGGCCAGTCGAGTGGCACTGCGCCGCCGCCGCTGCTGCTGGTCGTGGACGAGGTCGAGCAGTTGTTGACCGCGCCGCCCGAGAAGCTGGGCCGTGCGCTCGACGTGATGGCGACGCTCCTGGGTCGGTTGCGGAGCGCGCTGGCCGAGCCGTCGTCACCCAACACCGGCAGCTCGGTCAGCGTGGTGTTGTGCGCCGCGTTGCATCCGCTCCTCTGGGCGCCGCTCTCGACGCTGGGTGGGCAGAGCTTGATGGGCGCCTTCCCCAGTCTCTGCGTGCCGGCGCTCGACGATGAAGCCGCGCACGCGATGATGCGTGGCCTCGGCTCACGTCAGGGCATCCGCTTCGATGACGACGCGCTCACGGAGTTGGTGGTGGCGTCCCATGGCGTGCCGCTGCTCCTGCGCCGGTTGGGGACTTCAGTGCTCGAGCTCTACGACGCGGATCGCGCGAGGCAGGGTGCGCTCGGCGCGATGCGCATCGGCGTGGAGGGCGCGCGCGAAGCCATCAAGCGGGAACAGAAGGGTGGGTCGCCGCTGCGCGTGTGGGTCGAGAGTGAGATCGCCCAGGCCGACACGTCCGCGGGAGTGCTGCTGCGCGCGCTCGCCGGCGCCGAGCGGGTCAGCGTGACGGCGCTCGAGCAGCTCGTCGAGGCCCAGGTGATGGAGCGCTTTGGCGCCACCGGCATCAGCGAGCACCTCGCGCCGGTGGAGCTGCGCCGTCGCGCGCAAGAGGCCGCAAGCGTGATGGTTCGGCTGCTGGCCGAGTCGAAGCTGCTCGTCGCGCACGGCGATCACACCTCGCCCGAGGCGTACTCGCTGCCCGATGGCGTGTTGCGCCGCATTCTGCAGGACTCGCGGCGTGCCGAGGCGAAGAGCGCGTGAGCGCCGAACGCGGTAGATCGGTGCTCGAGCCATGAGTTTTCGCTGGAAGAAGTTCGGAGGCATGCTGGCAGGCGCCGCGCCGCTCGTCGGGGCCTTCATCTCGCTCGCATGGCTCGGCTGGTCTGTCGACGCCGAACCGACGTCGGTCTTCCTCGCGATGGCGCGTCATCCCATCGGCGCGATCGCGCTCATTCAGACGTTCTACACGGCGCTCCTCGGGCTGCTGTGGATGCGCTACCGACCGTTCAAGGCACCCGAGGGCGTCGAGTGGCCGAAGGTGTCGGTCATCATCCCCGCGTACAACGAGGGGCCGATGGTGGGCCGGAGCATTCGCAGCGTCGCGGCCTGCGCGTACCCGAAGGACAAGCTCGAGGTGATCGTCGTCGACGACGGCTCGCGTGACGACACGTTCTTCCACATGCAGTTCTTGCGACGGGAGTTCCCCGATCTGGTGAAGCTGGTGCGCTTCTCTGGCAACCGCGGCAAACGCTCGGCGCTGGTGGCGGGCATTCGTGCGGCAACCGGCGACTTCATCGTCACCATCGACTCCGACAGTGAGATCGACCCGCGCACGGTGCACGAGATGGTGACGCCGTTCCTCGCGGACCCGCAGGTCGGTGGCGTGGCTGGCCGCGTCGCCGTCCTCAACCGCGACAGCCCCATCAGCCGAATGCTCGAGGTGCAGTTCACCCTCGCGTTCGACTACGGCCGCGCCGCGCAGTCCGTCTACCGCACCGTCGCGTGTTGCCCCGGCGCGCTCTCGTCGTTCAGGAAGAGCATCATTCTGCCGTTCCTCGACGAGTGGGAGAACCAGCGCTTCCTCGGGCGCCCGGTGAACCACGGCGAAGATCAGGCGCTCACCAACATCGTGCTGCGTCAGGGCTACGACACCGTCTACCAACGGCCTGCGGTGGTGAACACGCTGGTGCCGACGACGTACAGCCAGCTCTCGCGCATGTTCCTGAGGTGGGACCGCAGCTACATCGTCGAGGGCTTCTCGTTCGCGCGCTTCATGTTCACGCGGTACCGGAAGAACAACCGCCTGCTGCCGATCGTGACGTTCTTCGTCTCGAACCTGCGCTTCGTGCTGGTGGCGGTGGCCATCATGGAGGCGCCGAAGTTGTTCGACACCAACGTCACGGCGGTCGGGCGCAGCATCGTCGCGCTCCTCATCGGGACGATCTTCTCGGCGGCGTACTACCTGCGGTTCGAGCGCAGCTTCCGGTGGGTGTACGGCGTGCTGTACGCGGTGTTCTCGCTGGTGGCCCTGCAGTGGATTCTGCCGTGGGCGCTGGTGACGGTGCGGGATGAGCGTTGGGGCACGCGCTGACGGTCAGGCGGTCGTCGCCGGCGTAGAGAGCTCGAACCAGACCAGCAGCGCCGCCGTCGGCCACCACTGCAGCAGCAGCCTGTTGATGAGCGTGCCGTTCTCGGCGAACACCCGCACGCGCTCGGGGCCGAGGATGAGCACCAGGGCGATGAAGACGAAGCCAGCGAGCAGGGTCGCGCGCAATGCGGGCGAGGTGCCGTGCCGGGTTCGGGTGAGGAGCACCGCCAGCGCGATCGGCCAGAACACGCCCCACGTCATGACGTCGGTCCCGTGCCGCGCCAGCAGGGAGCCGAGCGTCGGGAGCCACTCGAGGGCCGGCGCGTTGATCGCGTGGTCGAAGACCTCGACGCCGTGCTGACGCAGCTGCCACCGCCACGTCGCGACGACCGCGACTGCCAGCAGCGCAGGCATCAGCTTCGGCCACAGCGGGCGGGCACGGTTGAGGGCGAGCGCTCCGAGCGTGGCCGCGACGACGTGCGGGAGCCCTTCGTCTTTCACGCCGGCGATCACCACCGACACCGCGCACGCGAGCGGGAGCCTGTCGGTCACCATGAAGCCGAGCACCGCCAGTCCGAGGAGCCCGACCGGGAGATCGATGTAGAGCGAGCGCGCGTGCACCCAGAGGAATGGGACGCCGACCACCAGCGCCAGGCCGAACATCTTTCGGGCTCCGTGCGCAGAGAGGAGCGGCCACCACGCCTCGAGCGCGGTCGCGAAGCAGGCGAGGCCGATCAGACTGGCGGCGACGACCTGCACCTCGAGCTGATCGACGCCGAGCGAGACCCAGCCGATCGCGAGCGGCCAGAGCGGCGGGTAGCCAGGCGGAACCACGTGCTGTGTCGAATCCAGGGCCATGCGCACGCCGGTCGCGAAGCCGAGTGACTCGAAGCGCGCCTTCGCCAACCAGACGAACTCGTCCCACTGCGTCGGCACCCACGGCCGCGCGAGGACGACGAGCGCCACCACGCCGAGGAGCGTCCAGGGGAAGTGCGCCGACGCCATCGACAGTGGGCGGGGCAGCTGGCGAACGAACAGCAGGAGCACGGCGCCGGTGATCATCCCGGGGAAGCCGAGCGCGCTCGTGAAGAGCAGGCCCAACGCGAGCGCCCATGAGGTGGGGGAGCGCAGACAGTCGAGCACCGGCTCTTTCGACACCACCGCGCGGAGCACGCTCCCGAGGACGTGAAGCAGGGCGAGGCCGACGAAGGCGATCATCGCGGGTGGCCCTCGCGCGGGGACGCGATTTTCGAGGCGTCAACCGCGGGACTCGGGGCGCGTCGAGGTTGACGCTTTTTCACGTCAACCACGAGCGCTCTGGAGTCCGCGGCGAGACGTGTTCCGAAGGTCGCCCGCCTCGCTCTGCTCACGGCCGCGCTTCTCAGACGTTGTGTCCCGACGCTTCGTCGAGAGCGCTGGTCTGCGTCAGCCGCGAACTGCCTGGAGTCGGTGGCGAGACGAATTCCGAGAGCGTTGCTCCCCTCGGCCGCGCTCCCCAGCCGACGTGTCCCGACGCTTCGTCGAGAGCGCTGGTCTGCGTCAGCCGCGAGCTGTCCGGAATCGGTGGCGAGACGAATTCCGAGCGTCGCTGGTGTGTCTGCGTTCACGGCCGCGCTCCGCAGACGACGTGCCCCGAAGTGTCGTCGCGCGCACAGTTCGACCGCAGCACACTGCCGCGGAGCTCGACCTCGACGCCCGCGTCCGGCCGGTTGGGCCAGGCGTACCGACCGAGTGGGAAGAGCACATCACCGTCATCGAGCACGACCTGCGCCTGCTGCTGGGGCCACGGCGCGACGCGCTGCACGTCGGCCAGGCTCGCGGTGACGGCGTCAGTCAACGCGCGGCGCTGCACTGGAGCATCTGCGCGCAACACGAAGAACGCGATGCCTCCGGGAACCGACGCGACCAGGAGCGCGGCGAGCAGCGCGGGCCGGAATCGCTTCGTCCGCAGCACGACGAGCGAGGCGAGGAAGACGACCGCTCCCAGTGCAAGAGACAACGCCGCGTCGGGGAAGTGCTGCCGGGGCGCTCCGCCGACACTGTTCGCGCCATCAATCACGATCGACTCATGCGTCGACAGGGTGAAATGTGGGGACTCGTCGGCCACGCCTGCGCTGTAGCAGGGGAAGACCAGTGCGCGAAGCCGGGGGACGCGTTACGCCTCGGAGGGTGCGTTGGTCGTTGATCGTCACGGTGTTGGCCCTCTCGTGCGGAGCCCGATCCCGCGCGCGTGGCGGCGATATCGACGTGCTGGTGATCGCTCCACACCCCGATGACGAGGTGCTGATGGCGGGCGGCGTGATGGCGCAGGCGGTGCGCCGCGGCGAACGCGTGGCGGTCGTGTTGCTGACCAACGGAGACCTGTCGTGTCAGCGTGACGGCCGCGTGCGCCAGGCCGAGACGATCGACGCGCTCGCGGCCCTCGGGGTGAGCGAAGAGAACGTGCGCTTCCTGGGCTACCCCGACGGCCACCTCGCCGAGCTCTCGAAGACGCCCCTCGAAGTCGAGCGCCTCGGGCCCGATGGTCGCTGCGGTCGAGCGACGACGACCTGGGCCACGCGAGGCAAGCCGCGCACCGGTGCTGCGCCGCTGCTGACCTCGACCTCGCTCACCGACGATCTCACCTCAGTGCTCGCCGAGCTGCGTCCACGAGAGGTCTACGTCACGCACGGCCTCGACCTGCATCACGATCACGCGATGACGTACGTCTTCTTCCGTCGCGCGCTCGACCGCCTCGACGTCGCGCCCCGCCGCGTGCACCGGAGCGTCATCCATGCACCGGGGTGTTGGCCTGCCGTCGATTGTGAGCGGCCCCTTCAGCCAGACGAACCGATTCCGCCGCTCCCCAACGGCCCGGTTCCCGATGAGCGCGTCGCCATCGATGCCAGGAGCAAGCTGTCGTTGATTGGCCGCTATCGCTCACAGCTCGACGGCCCGCTCGAGAAGGACTGGCTGGCCAGCTTCGCGCGAGGAGACGAGGTGTTCTTCACCGAGACCTACGTCCGAGCGGGCACGCGCTGGGCGTCACGACGACCCGACACTCGAGAGAAGGACGTCGTCTTCGACGAAGGCTTCGCTGGCGCGCCGACAAGCCGCCCGTGAGTCACTGAGCGCTGCGCTGTGCCGCGACGCCGTCTGCACATCGCATCACCTGCTGCAGGGTCGCGGTGATGGGAATCAGTCGCGGCGTCACCCGGTAGCGATCGGCGCGCGTCTTCAGGAACACCGAGTCTTCGTAGCCTCCGAGGCGCTCGCCGCGTTCGTCGACCGCGAAGAGCTCGCTCACGCCGTTGATCGAGATGAGCGACGCGCCACCACCGGCATCGAACCACGGGCTGGTCAGCTGCCCTCCGAGTGTGTGCCACCGCAGGTCCGCCGGGAGCGCCTTCAGGTTCGGCTGCGCCGACAGCAGCGCGAGCAGGAGCGTCGGGACGTCGTTGAGCGACACCGGCCCCGAGTCGAGCTGCCGTTGAGCGTCGGCGATCGCCGCATCGAACGCTTCAGGGTTCGTCAGCCGCGCCCGGAACGCCGGCGGGACGATCACCGCGAACGGCACCTGCGACTTCTGCGCGTCGGTCTCGGTTGCTTCGGCGCCCCACACGTACGCATGGCCCGTCGAGTGGTCGGCCATGAGAATGACGATCGACCGCTCCGCGATGCCCACCGCGTCGAGCTGCGAGAGGAGCCGCTCCACGGCCGCGTCGGTGTACGAGAACGCGATCAGGCGCTTTCGATCGTCGGCGTCGGCGTGATGCGGCGTGGTCTTCAGCGCCGCGTCGATGCGAATGGGGATCTCAGCAGGCAGATCCTGAGGCGTCGTGAACGGCGAGTGGTTCGACAGCGACATCAACAGCGAGAACTGCGGCGCGTTGGTCGTCTTCAGCTCCTCGGCCACGCGCTTCACGCCGAAGTCGAAGACCGCGAAGTCGGTGATGCCGTCCCACGTGCCCTTCGGGAGATCCTTCGGCAGCTCGACCTGCGAGACCTGCTCGACGTAGCGGTGCTTGCCGAAGAAGTGGTGCATCTCGTCGAAGGTCGCGTCGCTGCCGTAGAAGAACGAGTGCCGAAAGCCGGCGTCGGAGAGCACGTCTGACGTGCACCGCATCGGGAACGGCTGCAGGTCGCGGATGAAGGCGAGGTTGTAGGGCAGGGTGCCGAGCCCGCACGTCATCGCGCCGAGGTTGTGCGCCGTGCGTACGCCGGCCTGAATCATCGTGCGGCTGGTCAGCACCCCTTCGCCGCGCTTCGCCGAGCGCTCGTAGAGCGCCGTCGTGAACGGCGCGAGTGCGCGCGGCGCCTGCGGGTTGAGCGCGTGAACGTCGTCGGCCCGGAAGCCCTCGAGCGAGAGGAAGAACACGGCGATCTTCTGGTCACCCTCGGTGAAGAGGGCGCGGGAGACGGCCTCGAACGAGTTCACCAGCGCGGTGCCGCGCGGGTTGCGGGTCGCGGGCTCGCGGTCGCGATCGAGCGGCCTGGCGAACGGCATCGGAGCGCAGCCGCCGTCCATCGCGGGCCACCCGGCGAGCGTGGCGCCCTTCGCCGCGGCGTCGACTGGCAGCTCCGCGTCGAGGATGAGATCTCGCGCCGATGACGGTCCCCGGTGTTGCATGAGATCGACCGAGCTCTCGATGAGCCCGGTGAGCGGATCGCCGAGCGCCGCGGGGCTGAAGCGGTTGACCTGCGCGAGCGCGCTCTGACCGATCACGACGACTGCAGCAGTGGCGATGAGGCCGAGGGCATACCCAGCGCTCCACGCGCGCCACGGCACCGCGTCAGTCGGCCTTCGGCGCAGCGCTGCGATCAGCACCACCACTGCGAGCGTCGCGCCGACGATGGCCGGCGTGCGAATGCGGTCGTACCCGAGGAAACCCACCATGCCCTCGATGAACGACGCGTTCGTGCCGCCTTCGGAGAGATCGAACACCGTCGGGAACGCGCCTCGCTCGCTCTTTACTTCCTGGGCGGTGACGGTGAAGACCCAGAGCGCGAAGCCGAGCGGCAGTGTCGCGACCAGCCCACCCCATCGCTGCCAGCCGGCCCTTCGCAGCGGGCGAAGAATGAGGGGAATGGCGAGGCCCAGCAACACCATGAACGGCGAGAGCACCAGCAGGCCCGCGGCGAGATCGAGCCAGGTGCCGGCGATCACGCGCTCCGCCCGGGTCGACCACGAGCCCCACCCCTTCAACGCGCCAGCCAACCGCGAGGGGAACGCCGCGACGCCCAGCAGCACGACCGCCCACACCGCCGCCGTCACGCCGCGTCGAATCGCGAGTCTGTCGAACTGCACGCCGCTCACTGACACCTCACCTACCGTGTCCGGTGCCGGGTCGTCGAGCGGTGCGGCGCCCGGCCGGGGAGTTGCCAGTCTGCACGCGCCTCGCGTCAGTTCGCTCCCCCGGGCCCGTCGACGGGTGCTCCCTTCGTGGTACAGGCAGGCCAGTCATGAGCACCGAGCAGGACACAGAAATCGCCCGCCGCCGCACCTTCGCGATCATCTCGCACCCCGACGCGGGCAAGACGACGCTCACCGAGAAGCTGCTGCTGTACGGCGGCGCCATTCATCTCGCCGGCAGCGTGAAGGCCCGCCGCGCGAAGCGTTACGCGACGTCCGACTGGATGGCGATCGAGAAGGAGCGCGGCATCTCGGTCACCTCGTCGGTGCTGCAGTTCTTCTATCGCGACCACGCCGTCAACCTGCTCGACACGCCCGGCCACCAGGACTTCTCGGAAGACACCTACCGCACGCTCGCGGCCGCCGACGCCGCCGTGATGCTCATCGACGCCGCCAAGGGCGTCGAGCCGCAGACCATCAAGCTCTTCAAGGTGTGCCGCCTGCGTGGCATTCCCATCTTCACGTTCGCCAACAAGCTCGATCGTTACGGCCTCTCGCCGCTCGAGCTGATGGATCAGTTGGAGAAGGTGCTCGGTATTCGTGCGTACCCGATGAACTGGCCCATCGGCTCCGGGCCCGAGTTCCGCGGCGTGTACGATCGGCGCACGAAGAACGTGCACGTCTTCACCACCGAGGGAAAACACGGTGAGAGCGAGGTCGGCGAACGGATCGTTCCGCTCGCGAGCGACGAGATCAAAGCGATCCTCTCCGAGTCAGAGCTCGAGAAGCTGAACGAAGACATCGAGCTGCTCGACATCGGCGGCGACGAGTTCTCGCTCGACAAGGTGCTCTCGGGGCAGCTGTCGCCGATGTTCTTCGGCTCGGCGATGACGAACTTCGGGGTGCGGCCGTTCCTCGACGCGTTCCTCGAGATGGCGCCGGCACCGAGTGGCCGTCAGGCGAGCACGGGCTTCATCGAGCCCACGAAGGAGAAGTTCTCGGGCTTCATCTTCAAGATTCAAGCGAACATGGACCCGGCGCACCGCGATCGCATCGCCTTCCTCCGCGTCGTCTCGGGGCACTACGTCAAGGGCATGAACGCGTTCCACACGCGGCTCGAGAAAGAGATTCGCCTCGCGAAGCCGTCACAGTTCATGGCCTCGGAGCGCACCAGCATCGAAGACGCTTGGCCCGGTGACGTCATCGGCCTCTTCGATCCCGGCATCTTCCGCATCGGCGACACGCTGCTCGAGAAGGACAAGTTCGACTTCGAGTGCGTGCCCCGGTTCTCGCCCGAGCACTTCGCGATCATCCGCTCGAAGGACCCGCTTCGCCGCAAGCAGATGGAGAAGGGCCTCGAGCAGCTCGCCGAAGAGGGGACGATTCAGATCTTCCAGCAGCTGCAGATGGGCATGAAGGACCCGATCGTCGGGGTCGTCGGTCAGCTGCAGTTCGAGGTGCTCCAGTTCCGCATTCAGCACGAGTACGGAGCGGACATTCTCGTCGACAAGCTCGGGTATTCGATCGCCCGCTGGGTGGTGGCCGAGAAGTTCGACGCGAAGGCGTTCGATTGGGAAGGCAACCGGCAGACGGTGACCGATCGTGATGGGCTGCCGCTCGTGCTGTTCCGCGACGAGTGGGCGCTGCAGCACGCGCAGGACAAACACCCCGAGCTGACGTTCCAGGCGCACGCGCCGCAGCTGAAGGCGTCGAGCGTCATCGCCAGCGTGGGGTGAGTCGTCAGCTGGCGAGCGGCTCGAAGGGCCAGCTGAAACCGGCGAGTGGCGTGACGAGGCCGCCGGCCAGCGCTTCACCTGGCCTGAGCACCGTCACTGCTGCGTCGCCGCGCTTCCGTGCCGCGACCGCGCGCTCAGGGTACGGATCGGCGTCGGGGTTCTCTTCGTGTGACGACGCGCCCTCGACTGGAACGCCCGGGTAGCCGGGGTACTTCGGGCCCATGCCTTCTCTCCAGTACCAGGGCGCGCCGCCGTCAGCGCAGGGCACCAGCGTCTTTGCGCCCAGTCGTTTCGCGTACGCCAGCGCTTCGGTCGGGCCGGCCATCAACTGCTGCGGCGTCGTCAACGCGTCGAGCGGCACGTTCACCAGGTAGGCATCGAGCGTGGTGAAGCCGAAGAAGATGGGCTTGAGCCGGAAGCCGCGCACGCCGCAGAAGAGCACGTCGATCGGCCCTCCACGCGTCGCGAGGTCGCACACGTCGCTCATTCGCCCGCGCACGTCGTCGCCCGAGTCCGCGAAGAACGCCGCCGAAATGGTGGGTCCGCGCACGGCCCACGTCGTGCCGAGGTTGAAGAGGTCGTCGTAGACGCCGTCGCCGTCGGTTGGCTGCTCTCCGTAGAAGGGCATTGCGTGCACCGAGAGCGCGCCGACCTTCCGGCTCGAGTACCAACCCGGTGCGTGAACGTTGGTGAAGCCGAGTTGCTCGAGCCTGGCCACGCAGTCGGTGGAGAACAGGCTCTCCTTCTCGACGGGCGGCACGAAGATGGCGGTGTCGCGCGGCAGCGTCAGGAGCGAGCCGAGGTGGAAGTGATCGCCGTGCGAGTGCGTGATGCACACCGCGTCGACGGTTCCGAGATCGCGCGCCTGCATCGCCGGGTAGCTCGGCAGATCGAACTGCGACATCGGCCGGAAGTACGGGTCGATGAGCACCGACGCGCCGCCATCACGAACGAGGGTGGTGTTGTGCCCGATGAAGGTGAAGCCGCTCGACGGCAGGGAGGAGGCGCCGTCATGACGTTCGAGCCAGCCAGCCGCCGAGAGTTCGTCGAGCAGCGTTCGGCAGACCGCGACGCGTGAGAAGAGCCGGCGCTCCGCCGATGAGAGCCCACGTCCCAGGGCCGCGCAGCAGTCGGCGATCGCGGGCCACTCGGTGGCGCTGACCTCGAGGTCGAACCCCAGCTCGCCACGCCGCACGTGCAGCACGCGGGGAGGGAAACGCGCCGGGTCGGGGAAACGCACGTCATCGCGCAGGGCGAGGCGCCCGTTCTTCCGCTTTCCTGTGGTGAGGCGCTCGTACGCCGGCGTCGCCTCGAGTTGTCTCACGAGTGATCGTGCGCGACGTGACGCCTCTTCTTCGCCCAGGCGCTGCACCTCGCGCTTGAGCCAACCATGCGCATCACGCACGGCCCGAGACGCTGGGCCCAGAATCGAGCAGCCGAGATCTTCGTGATGGTCCGCCGCCGTCTTCGCGCGAGTGAGGACCGCGAGGCTGACGTCACGGCGGAAGGTGAGCAGGTTCGCCACGAGGGTCCGTATGCCCTGCCTGCGTACAGCTGGCGCGGATTTCGTCGCTCAGGGACTGCGCAGGAAATGCCGGAGCACGTCGAAGAGCTCTTCACGGCTCAAGCCCGCCTCGCTCACGAAGTCGTTCGCGTGCGTCTGGGCCCACGCCTCGAGCACCGTGACGGCCTCTGCGCGCGTCGCCTCGGACACGGTGACGGTGAACTGCGGCGTGCCCTCGGTACCGAAGACGCTCGAGGTCATGCCGCTGCGCACGGCCGCGAACAGGCCGGCCTGGTGGAGCGTTCGGCTCAGCCGATCGGCGATGACGGCGTGCTCGGTCACGACCAGCGTCTCGGTGCGCTCGTCGACTCCAAGCGCAGGTCCTTCGCCGACGACCTCTTCGGGAGCGCTGCCGTCGTCGTCGAACGGAGAGTCGAAGAGGGCGCGCGCTGCCTCGGCGTCTGCATCAGCCACCATCACCTCGACGTCGGCGCCTGCAGGCCGCAGCTCGCAGGTGATGCCTGCGTCGGACAACACGTTGCGCCAGTGTTCGGCCAGCTCGTCGGGCAGGGTCGCGACCACGGTCGTCATCGGTGCTCCTCGTTCGTCATGCGTCTCTCGGTGTGGCTCCACTGGGCGACCGTCATCGCGGCGCCTCGGTCGAGAACGCGCGCGCCTCGTCCGCCTTCCCGGCGAGCTCGAGCATGGTGCGCGCCTCGGTGCGAATCGTCTCGCGGTCTGCGGGGTCCGCGCCTCCCAGCGCCTGGTTCCACGCAGTGGTGGCCGCTCTGACGTCACCCGTCGTCAAACAGACCTGCGCGAGCCGCCTCCACGCCGACACTCTGCGCGGCTCGAGCTCGAGCGCCTTCGTGAACGCCACCTTCGCCTCGGCCGCGGCACCCAGCTGCGCGCGGGCCACGCCGAGATATTCGTACGCCTCTGCATCGGCCGGGTTCGCCGCGACAGCCTGATCGAGCTTCGCCACGCCTTCAGCCGAAGCGCCCGTCGACACCAGCGCGCGGCCCAGCAACCCCTTGCGGCTCGGGTCGGCCTGCTCGAGCGCCTTCACCTTTTCGAGCGCCTGCGCCGCCTGGCCGTGATCGAGGTCCCACCGCGCGGCGTACTCGAGGTCTTCCCGTCGCTTCGTCTCGGCAGCCTCGCGGCTCGACGTGTACAGAAAGGCGCCGCCAGCCCCGAGCACGAGGAGCACGGCGCCCACCAGCACTGGGGTGCGTCTCACGGCAGCGAGCGCCGGCGACGGAGCGCCAGCATCGCCAGCGCCAGCGGCACCAGCGACAGCCCCGTCGTGGAGCACCCGCCACCCTTCACGCTGACACCATCGACGAAGCCGTCGCCGTTGATGTCGGTGTCGCAGGTGTCTCCGACGCTGTCTCCGTCCGTGTCCTTCTGGTCGAAGTTGGCGACCGTCGCGCAGTTGTCGTCAGCGTTGCGCACGCCGTCGCCGTCGACGTCGGCGCTGCAGGTGTCACCCACGCCGTCGCCGTCGGTGTCGCGCTGGTCGGTGTTGCCCACCAGGCGGCAGTTGTCGGCGCGGTCGGTGACGGTGTCGGCGTCGCTGTCGATGTCGCGAAGGTCGGGGCTGCCGTCCATGTCGGTGTCGACCGGGCGCATCGTCGGGTCGAGCCGGCCGGCCTCGAGCGCGTCGGAGAATCCATCACCGTCAGAGTCGCTGTCGCGAAGGTCGGGCGTGCCGTCCGCGTCGGTGTCGATGGGCGCCGTCGCGGGGTCTGCGTCGCCGGCCTCTTCGGCGTCGAGCACCGTGTCTCCATCGGCGTCGGTGTCGCGGAAGTCGGCCACGCCGTCGCGATCGGTGTCGAGCGGCGTCATGCCCGTGCCCGCTTCGTTCGCGTCACGCACCGTGTCGCCGTCGGAGTCGAGGTCGAGGAAGTCGGGCGTGGTGTCACGGTCCGTGTCGATCGGCGTCGTGGCGGGGCTCGCGTCGCCTGCTTCGACGGCGTCGCTCAAGCCGTCTCCGTCGGAGTCGGTGTCGAGGTAGTTGGCGGTGCCGTCACCATCGGTGTCCTGGAAGCCGTCTTCCACGTCACGAATGGTGTCGCTGTCGCTGTCCTGGAGCGGGCGGTCGTCGGCCTTGATGAGCGGGTCGGTCTCGCCGGTGTCGACGCGGCCGTTGCGGTTGGCATCTTCGGCGCCGTCACCCATGCCGCCCTGGTCGGTGTCGGCCACCAGCACGAGCGTGCGCGTGGCCGGGTTGGCGTCGGCGATGAAGAAGTTCTTCGTGGTGTCGGTCGCCGCGGGAGCGGTCGCGACGCCTGCCTCGGTGCCGTCGAACAGCCGGTCGCCGTCGCTATCAGGATCGTTGATGTTGGGCACGCCATCGTTGTCGGCGTCGAGTGCGTAGTTCGACTCGAGGCCGTCGAGCAGGCCGTCGTCATCGGAGTCGGCGTCGGTCGGGCTCGACTGAATGCGCGTCTCGATGGCGTCAGGCAGGCCATCGTTGTCGCCGTCAGCGATGGCGCCCATGTCGTCGGTGTCCAGGAGCGGGTTGGTCTCTCCCGAGTCCAGGCGGCCGTTGAGGTTGACGTCTTCGAAGCCGTCCTTCTTGCCGCCGCGATCGCTGTCGGCCGAGAGCGGGCTGGTGCGCGTGGCCGTGTCAGCGTCGGGCGCGAAGGCCTTCTTGTTCTCGTTGGTGTCGATGCTGGGCATGGTGACGCCAGCTTCGGTTCCGTCGAAGAGGCCGTCGTCGTCGCTGTCGGCGTCGAGCGTGTTGATGAGGCCGTCGCCGTCGGTGTCGTCCGAGAACTGCTGCTCGTCGCCGTCGACCACGCCGTCGTCGTCGCTGTCGCGGTCGCGCGGGTTGGTGCCGAGGAAGGCCTCGAGCGTGTCGGCCATACGATCGCCGTCGGTGTCGAGGGCGGCGACGAGATCGTCTGGTGCGTCACCCGGGTTGCGCTCGCCCTGGTCGGTGCGACCGTTGAGGTTGAGGTCCTCGAGGCCGTCCATCACGCCGCCGCGATCGGTGTCGGCGCGCAGCACGGCCGTCCGCGTCGAGGGGTCGGCGTCGATGATGAAGCGACGGCGCGAGAGCGCGGTGCCGGATGACGCGGTGGTGACGCCTGCTTCAGTGCCGTCGAAGAGGCCGTCGTTGTCGGAGTCGGGGTCGAGACTGTTGGTGAGGAGCCCGTCGCCGTCGGTGTTGGTGGTGGGGTTGGCTTCTTTGCCGTCGACCACGCCGTCGTCGTCGGCGTCGGCGTCGCCGGTGGGCAGGCCACGCGCGAGCTCGTCGGCGTCGGAGAGGCCGTCGCCGTCGGTGTCGGTCTGGGTGGCGTCGTCGCCAGCGGCGTTCGGGTCGCCGTCGCCCATGTCGACGCGGCCGTTCTTGTCGAGGTCCTCCGTGCCGTCGATGCGGCCCGCGCGATCGGTGTCTGCGCGGAGCACGTCGGTCGTCGTGAGCGGGTCGGCGTCGGCGATGAAGAGCCGCTTCGAGACGTCGGTGCCGGCGCTCGCGGTGGCGACGCCCGCCTCGGTGCCGTCGAGCAGGCCGTCGTCGTCGGAGTCGGCGTCGAGCACGTTGACCAGGCCATCGCCGTCGGTGTCGGAGAGCGGGTCGCGCTCGTTGCCGTCGGTGAGGCCGTCGTCGTCAGCGTCGACGTCAGCCGGCGAGGGGTCGCCCGAGTTGCACATGCCGTCCGAGTCGTCGTCGGGGCCGTCGTTGCCGGGCTGCTGGTTGAAGGCGATGGCGCAGTCGTCACAGCCGTCGCCGTCGACGTCGCTGCACGAGGCCGCGCTGTTGGCGTTGCGGTCGGCACCGTTCGCCACGCCGTCACCGTCGACGTCGAGCGTGTTGAGCACGCGAACGCGCGTGGCGTCGATGGGCGCGGTGGTCGACGGGTCGTCGGTCAAGAGGAGCGCGAACGGCGGGTCGGCCGTGAGGCGCGCCTGCGTCACCACGCCGCCGTCGTTGGGAATACGCAGCGAGGTGCGCGCGGCCAGCGTCATCACCACGCTGGAGCAGGCGGTGCCCGCGCCACCGTCGGGGAGCGGCGGGCAGCCAGCGACCGTGCCGACGTCGAGCGTCAGCGCCGTCATCGTCTCCGCGAGCGCGCCCTGCGTGGCCGTGCCGGAGTCCGGGAGGTAGGTCGTCAGCGGCGCGAAGGGCACCTCGAGGCGAACGTTGGTGAGATCGCCCGCGCCCGTGTTCACCAGGCGCACCGTCCACCGTACGTCGTTGCCGGCCACCACCGAGGTGCCTGCGTCGGTCGTGTTGCGGCCGATGAGCGTGAAGTCGAGGCGCGGCACGTTCGGCGTCACCAGCACCCGCGCGACGCCGTCGGGCACCGGGGTCGACTCGTCGACCGTCGTGTTGCCGTTGTTGTCGAACCTGTCGCTCTGCGGCGAGAGCGAGGTGCCCATCATGGCGGCCGTCAAATAGGTGCCCATGGTGGGATCGAAGTTCACCGGCACGCCCTGAATGGTGCTGCTCGAGCGGAAGGCAGCGCGGAACTGCAGCTGCTCTGCGGCGGTGAGGCAGCGGCCCGCGTTGAAGATGAACGTCGAGCCAGACAGCACGCTCGCTTCGGCCAGCTCGTCGGTGTTGCCGTTGCCGTCGTTGTCGAGGCCGTCGGTGGTGGGGTCCTGGGCGAAGAAGCCGCCGGGCGTGGCGACCGTCACGGGCACGTTGCAGGCCACCGACGTCTGCTCGAGGCCGCCGCCGTCAGCCTGGGAGTTGACCGAGACGTTCGAGAGCGTCGCGGTCAGCACGACGCCCGCGTCGGGGCCCGGCGCCGGGTTGTCGATCGCAGCCGTCAGGCGTGGGCGGGGCGCCGCGAGCAGCACGCCGAAGGTCGAGGGCGTCGCGAGCTGCACTCCGGCGCTCAGGGCGACCGCCTGGACCGCGGCGGCGCTCGCGTTGTTGAGCGCCACGTTGCGCACGGTGACGAGCAGGTCGAGCGTGTTGTTCGAGGTGTTGTTGTCGCCGGGCACCGAGACGGCTCCGAAGGAGGCGACGACGGCCGCGCCCGCGGTTCCAGCTGGCGTCAGCGCCGCCGGGTTCGCGATGACGCCCGTGAAGCCCGGCGTCATGGTGTCGAGCTCGACGCGGCGCACGCCGAGCATCGCCGGCGGCGTGAAGCGGAAGGTGAGGCTCGGGTGGTTGCCCTCGGCGAGCGCGATGCGGAAACGCAGCACGAGGTCTTCCGAGACGGCCAGCAGGTTGTCGGCGGTCGCGGGGTTGGTGCTGCTCACCAGCGCCCACGTGCCGGGCGCGGAGGTCGCCATGCGCACGGGGCCCGAGGCCGAGACGCGGTAGTTGTTCAGCGTTCCGCCAGGGTCGGCGCCGTTGCCGGTGCGCTCGACCGACGTCGTCGAGAAGGTGCTCACGGGCATGTTGACGGTGCCCATGCGGCTCGTCCACGTCATCGTCGCCAGCGGCGCGAGCTGCTGGTTGTAGGTGATGTTCGGTCCGACGCGGGCCGCGAACGTGAGGCCGCAGGCCCCGGCGTCGCCGAGCGACAGGGTGGAGAAGCCGACCGACAGGCCAGCGTCGACCAGGTTCTGGCTCGTCGGCGCAGGGCAGTTCGAGTCGAAGGCGACGCTGCCCGGCTCGGCCGTCAGCTGCACCGGGAGCGCGACCGACAGCGAGACCTCGTGCGGCGCCGAGTTGTTCGCGCCGCCCGCGACGCGCAGGGGCACGGAGATGAGGACGAGATCGTTCGAGTCGATCTCGCTCCCGCCGTCCGCGAAGCCGCCGCCATCGGTCCCCACACCGGCGAACGTCATCGTGGGCTCGAGCAGGCGGACTCGCGAGCCCGCGTCGGTCGTCGACGTGGCGCCGGCGAAGCTCGTGCTGAGGTTCAGGTTCGACGTGCCACCCGTGGCGCTGGCGACGTTGTTCACCACCACCGTGGTGTTGAACGAGAGCAGCTCGGGCGTGCCGATGTCGGTGTCGGCGTTCGAGACGGCGGTGAAGACGAAGGTGACGTCGCGGCCGTCGTTGGTCACCATCGGCGTGGGCAACGTGCACGCGGCGCCGCCGCAGGTGATGCCGGCAGCCGCAGAGAGCCCCGAGGCCGAGACGAACGCGAGCTGAGACGGCAGCGACAACGTCACGGGCAACGAGGCGACCGTCGAGCCGTTGGGGACGACGCCGCTGACGACGTAGGTGAAGCTCTCGCCGATGGTGGCGGCAGTGTCGGGCACCGTCAGGACGACCGCCGCAGACGCCGCGCGGGTCGAGATGGTGACGCCCTCGGCCGTCGCGGCGGCGTTGCCGACGAAGTTGGGGCCCGCAGCGGCCGCGGCGAAGCGCTCCACCTGGCTGGTCGCGACGAGATCGAACCGGGGCGCGAGGTTCACGCCCACGGTGAGCCGGGCCACGACGACGCGAAGGTTGAGGCCCGTGGTGGGGCTCGAGGCGTCGATGGGGTCGGTGAAGTCGAGGCCGGCGCCGAAGAGATCGCCCGAGGTGGGCGTGGCGGTGCCGACACCATCGGCGGCCGAGACGAGCGCGCCGGTGAGGCCGGCAGGCAGGGCGAGCTTCACCCGAACGTCGCGCGCAGCGAGCGAGCCGCGGTTCTCGACGATGAGGCGCACGTCGACCGTTCCCTGCGCGTGAATCGAAGAGACGTTCGAGTTGTTGACCGTGCTGAGGTTGGTGGAGGTGAGCGGGTTGGGCAGCGTCACCGTGGCCGCGGGCGCGAACACCGCGTCGGTGGTGCTCGACGCGAAGGCCGACACGAGGGTCCGCAGGCTCGGTGACTGCACGGTGAGCGCCGGGTTCGCCGAACGCAGGTACGTCTGCATCGTGCCGGTGTGGGTCGAGGTCACCGGCGTGACGACGACGAAGGCGTCATCGATGGGGTTGGCGGTCGCGGTGACGTCGAGGTCGACCTCGACCGTGATGGGCGGCGTGCCTCCCGAGATGCGGGGGAAGGTCAGCGTCACCGAGTTGGCCGCCGCATTGGCGCTGATGGTGACGCCGGTGGGCAGGCCGGTGGTCGCGTTGGGGCCATAGCGGACGAGGGCGCCGCCGAAGGTCGCGCTGGCGAGGGCGCTGGCGTCGAAGAGCGGCGCGGGAAAGACGAGCGTCATCGCCTCACCGTCGTGGTCGCCCGACGCCAGCGTCGAGGTGACGCGGAAGGTGACGACGTCTCCAGCCTTCACCGTCGTCGTCGGAGTGCCGCTGATGAGCGTGGCGGTGCCGAGGGTGGCCTGGGCGACGATGGGCGTGGCGTCGGTGCCGCTCGCGGCTTCCGTCTGCGTGCGGCTCGCGGGAGCCGTCGTCGTCGAGACGAGCGAGTGAACGGTGGGCAGCCGGTCGCCACCGAAGAGCGGGGCGGCGCTCGGGTACGTCTGGTCGACCGTCACCGAGAAGGTGTTGGTGCTGCTCGCGGGGAGCGTGTCAGCCATGACGACCTGGGCCAGGGCGCCCACGGGGAAGGTCAGCACGTTGCCGGCCACCACGGGCGTCAGCGGGGTCGACGAAGCGGCGACGTAGGACAGGCCCGGCGCGAGCGTGGTGGTGACGTCGTTGGCGGTGGTGCCGAAGAAGTCGGACTGCTCGATGACTTGCGTGACGATGATCGTCGCACCCGGAAGCGGAGCGATGGTGCTCATCGTCTCGCGTACCAGCACGGCGTGGCCGCGGAGCACGGCCTGTCCCGTCACCGGCGTGGTGAGCCCGGTTCCCGAGAGCGTCAACTGCGGCGCCACGGTGATGGGCGTCAACGTCGTCGGGTTGATGGCGGGGGCTCCACCGGTGCGGTTCTGCGAGATGAAGCCGCGCACCCGAATGGTGCGATCGACGCCAGCCGCGCCCGCGATGGTGGCGTACGTCACCGTCACGCTGCCGCCCGGGGCCGACGCTGGCGCGGTCGGGACGCTGGTGACGGTGCCGCCAGTGGCGGTCGCCGAGACGAGCTGGAACGCGTCGGGCAGGGTGATGACCGCGCTGGCGGTGGTGATGGACGTGCCGACCATCGCGTCGATGTCGTAGACGGCCTCGACGAGCGTGCGCGGGCCGGTGACGGCGTCAGTCACGACGCCAGCAGGGCTGACGCGCTCGAAGCGGCCGATGATGAGCGCGCCGACCGGCGTCACCTGGAAGGCGGTCTGGTCGTTCGCGTTGAGGATGAGGTCGCTGCGCACGGGCGCGTCGGTCTGCGCGTCGTTGAGCGGGGTCGCTCCGTACGCAAACAGGCAGCTGGCGTTCACTACCACCGGCGTATCGAGCGTCGCCGTCGTCGCGCTGTTGAGGGTGAGCGTCACGCGCCGCGCGGGAGCTCCAGCGCCGATCTGGTTGAGGGGCAGCCGCAGCACGACGTACCGCGAGCCGGCCGGGCCCTGCACCGTCTCACCGGTGAGCGGGTTCACGAAGGGCAGCGTCGTGCTGTTGGCGAGGGTGGTGAGCGCCTGGCCGAGCGACGAGGCCGAGACGTACGACAGGCTCGCCGGCAGGAAGACCTCGACGGCCGGCGCGTAGCCCGCCGCGGTGCCGCCGTTGGTGACGTCGACGTCGACGGTGAAGGGTTGGCCGCGGACGACCGAGGCCGTGCCGCTCATCGCGCAGGTCGCGGTCGGTTGGGCCGCAGCGACGATGGGGAAGAGGGCGACGGTGGCCGAAAGCAGCGTGGCGAGGACGTTGGAGTTCTTCATCATGGCAGTCATCCTTCTCACTCGTTCCCGTTGAGGCTGAAGACGACGCGGCGATTCTTGTCGCGGCCGGCTTTGGTCTTGTTGTCGTCGACGGGCTTCGTGTCGCCATAGCCCTTCGAGACGAGGCGGCCCTCGGCCACCTGGCCCTTCTCGACGAGGTACTTCTTCACGCTCGCGGCGCGGCGATCCGAGAGCTCGAGGTTCTTGTTCGGGTCACCCTGGTTGTCGGTGTGGCCTTCGACGCGCACCTTCTCGACCTCGGGGTGGGCGTTGAGCACGCGGCTGACGTTGTCGAGGAGCAGGAAGCTGCGCGTCTCGATGACGTCGCTGCCGACCTTGAAGAACACCGCGTCGAGGATCTCGAGCTTGTCCTTGGTGATGACGACCAGCTGCTTTGCCTTGCAGCCCTGGAACTTCGGGTCGCCCTTCTCGGTGGGGCAGTTGTCGAGGCGATCGACGACGGTGTCTTCGTCGCTGTCCTTGTCGGGGCAGCCGCGGTTCTCGACGACGCCCTTCTCGAGCGGGCACCTGTCGGCCGCGTCGGTGACGCCGTCGTCGTCGTTGTCGGCGTCGACGCAGCCGTCGTCGTCCTTGAACGAGTCGAAGTCCTCTTTCTCGGTGGGGCACTTGTCGAGGCGGTCGACGATGCCGTCGCCATCGCCGTCGAGATCGGGGCAGCCCTCGAGCAGCTTCACGCCCTTCTGCTTCGGGCACTTGTCGAGGCGGTCGACGATGCCGTCTTCATCGGCGTCGCGGTCGGGGCAGCCGTCGAGGGCCTTGAGGCCCTTCTCGGAGGGGCACTTGTCGAGGCGGTCGACGAAGGTGTCGTTGTCGGTGTCCTTGTCGGGGCAGCCCTTGTTCTCGGCGATGCCGGCGACCTCGAGGCATGAGTCCTGCTCGTCGATGACGCCGTCTTTGTCGGTGTCTTTCGGGCCCTTGCGGTCGTCCCACTGGCCGTAGCGCAGGCCGGCGAAGACGCGCCCGTCAGGCGTGGACCAGCCCGAGAGCAGGCCGACGCCACCGCCGAGGAACACCTGGAAGCGCTCGGCGAACGTGTACGCGGCCATCAGGCGCAGCTCCATGCCGCGCTGGTTCGGCGTGTAGGTCGTCGCGGTGACGCCGGTGAACATGAAGAGCGAGGCGTCGAGCTCGAGGGGCAGACCGTTGCCCTTGTCGTCCTGGAAGCGGTAGCCGGCGCCGAGGCGCGCGGTGAGATCGCTGCCGACGATGTCGTCGATGAACGAGACCTGGCCACGCACCACGCCGCCGACGTTCACGGCCGCACGGAACTGCCCGAAGGCCCGCGAGGCGACGACCTCGGGCTGGAAGGTGACGGTGGGCTCTCCGCGGTAGTTCGACGCGCCACCGGTGGGGAAGGTGAGCGACGGCATGAGCGCGAGATCGAAGCCCATGTCCTCCTGGCTGAAGAGGCGCAGCTTGGGCTGCAGGCGAAGGTCGCCGAGCCCGCCCTGCAGCGCCGAGAGCGACGTCACGGTGCCGCCCATGATGGTGGCTTCGCGTGACTGCGTGAGCACGAGGGGAAGCTCGAGCCCGACCTCGAGCCAGCCGAGAATTCCCAGCGTGCCGAAGAGCGAGCCGCCGAGGCGCGAGCCAATCAGCGAGCCAACGCGCTGGTTGTCGGAGATGCGGTACAGGACCAGGTTGTTCGCCGAGTAATTGAGAAACAGCCCCGCGTCCCAGTTGAGGTGCGGCGCCGGGCTGCCCCACTCGACGTCGATGAGACCGGAGCGGCTCAACGACATGCGGAACCGATCGCCAGGGAAGTTGCCCTTCTCCTGGGCGAGAGAGCCGGTGGCGGCCAACGTCGACAACACGATGGCGAGCCGCAACGAACGGGTGAAGGCGTTCACGGTGAAAGGCTCCTTGGGGGGGGCGAAGGCCGAGCCGTTCTGTTCATTTCGTGCTCGAAAGTCCACCCGATTTCACCAAGGAATTCAGGGGTCCATCGGTGCGTGTCGGCTTGCATCCCACTGGGGTGGCGGCTACTCGACCCGCAGATGGCTCCGCCCAACGACGACGTGCCGTATTGGGTGCTGGTGAGCGTGCTCACCTCGACGGTGCCGCTCGACCAGGGCCTGGCGCTGGCGCTCCATCGGGTCGCGCTCGATCTGTTCAAGACGGGCACCGGCGTGGGCCACGTCGATCACCAGCTGGCGCATGGGCAGGTGAAGAATCTGAAGAAAGAAGCGCTCCTGGGAACGGTCGGTGGGCCGGTCTTCGAGGCGGAGCTGGACACCGAGCGTGGCGCGGGAATGGTGCGCTTCATCTTGACCCGTCAGGGCATCGAGCTGTTCGACGCGCGTGAAGCCGCGACCCGTCGGGTGCCTGAGCTGTTGAATTGAATCCTCCGCGCCGTCCGTTGACTCCCTGACGCGTCGCGCTAACAGGAGCCCCATGTCCTTCACCGTTCTGCTGCTCGAGAAGATCCACGAAGTCGCCGAGGCACAGCTCAAAGAGTCGGGCTTCACCGTTCGCCGCGTCAACGCCGCGCTGAAGGAAGACGAGCTCATCAAGGAGCTCGCGGGCGTGAACGTGCTGGGCATTCGTTCGAAGACGAACGTGACGAAGAAGGTCCTCGAGTCGCCTCAGGCGAAAGACCTGATGGCCATCGGCGCGTTCTGCATCGGCACCAACCAGATCGCCCTCGCCGACGCGATGAGGCAGGGCGTCTGTGTCTTCAACGCGCCGTTCTCGAACACCCGCAGCGTCGCCGAGCTGGTGCTGTCGGAGATCGTCATGCTGTCGCGGCAGCTCGGCGATCGCAGCATGGAGATGCACCAGGGCGTCTGGAAGAAGCTCGCGACCGGCGCGCACGAGGTTCGCGGCAAGACGATCGGCATCGTCGGCTACGGGCACATCGGCAGTCAGGTCGGCGTGCTCTCGGAGTTCTTCGGCATGCGCGTGGTGTACTTCGACGTGGCGACCAAGCTGCCGCTCTCGAACAACTCGCCCTGCCGCACCCTCGACGAGGTGCTCAAGGTGTCTGACTTCGTGACGCTGCACGTGCCCGAGACGCCGCAGACGAAGGGGCTCATCGGCCGCGCGCAGCTGCAGATGATGAAGAAAGAGGCCTGCCTCATCAACGCGAGCCGCGGCACGGTGGTCGATCTCGAGGCGCTGGCCGAGCTGATCAAGTCGGGCCACCTCGGAGGCGCTGCCGTCGACGTGTACCCGGACGAGCCGGAAGGCAACGAGTCGAAGGGCTTCGTGACGCCGCTCCAGGGCGTGCCGAACGTCATCCTCACGCCGCACATCGGTGGCTCGACGCTCGAGGCGCAGGAGTCTATTGGCCGCGAGGTCGCCACCAGCCTGGTGAAGTACGTCTCGCTCGGCGCGTCGGCTGGCTCGGTGAACTTCCCGCAGGTCGAGCTGGCGCCGTCTGAAGGCACCTTCCGCCTCATGCACGTGCACCAGAACGTGCCGGGCGTGTTGCGCGACGTGAACCGGCTCATCGGCGACACCGAGGCGAACATTCACGCGCAGCTGCTCTCGACCAACCCCGACATCGGCTACCTCGTGATGGACCTCGACAACGGCGTGACGGGTCAGGTGACCGAGCAGCTGCGCAAGCTGCCGACGACCATCAAGGCGCGCGCGCTGAGCTGACGAGCGGGGCTCCTCTGGAGCAGAGTGGGGAGCCTGATGCGCGTCTTCGCAGTCACCCTCGGTCTGTTCCTGCTCTCGGGTTGCGGGACCCGGAGCATGTGCACGCCGACGTCGTGTGCGCCCGGCTCGGTGTGTGATCCACAAGCGCTCGTCTGCGTCGAGGCGGTGGTCGACGCGGGCCGTGGGCGCGACGCTGGCGTGGTGTTGGTCGACGCGGGTGTCGTCATCGATGCGGGTGTGGCCACCGACGCAGGCGTCTCGGTCTGCGGCACGTGCGCGCTCTCGACGCCGGTCTGTGACGAGGCGAACCGTCGTTGCGTCCGGTGTACGTCGACGATCGGTTGCTTCGGCGACACGCCGACGTGCGACCTCTCGTTTCAGGGAGGGCTGGGCAAGTGCGACGTGTGCGTCGCCGACGGTGGCGGGTGTGGTGGCGCGACCCCCATCTGCGACCCGGTTCGCAGCCGCTGCGTCGGGTGCCTTCGCCACGCCGATTGCCCGAGCGGCGTGTGCAACTTCGCGAGCGAGACGTGTTTCCTCGCTGGGCCTGATGGCGGCCTGCTCTACGACGCGGGCATCGTGCCGCCGGTCGACGCGGGCATCTTCTACCCTGATGGTGGTGGCCCGCTGTGCCCCGGCCCACGTGATGGCGGCATCACGCCGTGCACGATGGAGTGCCCGCAGGGCTTCTCGTGCTCAGGCAACGAGTGCATCTTGAACGGGCGCGGCGCCGATCTGCAGGTGACCTTGCGCTGGGACTCGACGGAGGATCTCGATCTGCACCTCGACGAGCCGCTCCCCGACGGTGGCGTGTGCGAGCTCTGGTACGGCGACAGGTCTCCGGCGTGTGCGTCAGGCGCGCTCGACCTCGACTCGCAGGCCGGCTGCACGATGGACCTCGTGCTGATCGAGAACATCATCTACCCGAATGACGGCGGCCGGCCGCCAGCCGGGACCTACGCGGTGCGCGTCGATCACTTCGCGAACTGCAGCTCGATCGTCTGGGTGCCGTTTCAGGTCGAGGTGCGCAAGGGCACGACGACGATGGGCCTGTGCGGCGTCTTCAAGTCGACGGACGCTGACTGGCGCAACGGTGGGGCAGCAGGCTCGGGTCGGCCGATCTTCACGTTCACGTACCCGTGACGTGTCAGAGCACCTTGCCGGGGTTGAGCAGGCCCTTGGGGTCGAACGTGCGCTTGAGCTCTCGCATCAAGGCGATCTCGATCGCGCTGCGCGAGTAGTCGAGGAAGTCGCGCTTGAGCAGCCCGATGCCGTGCTCGGCGCTGATGCTCCCGTGGTGCGCCTTCACCAGCTCGAAGATGTCGTCGTCACACGCGTGGGTGCGCTCGAGGAACGCGGCCTTCTCCATCGCCTCGGGCTTCATGATGTTCACGTGCAGGTTGCCGTCACCGATGTGGCCGAAGAGGCAGAGCTCCCAGCCGGCGTAGTCCTTCGCGAGCAGCGTCTCGAGCTCGTCACAGAACGCCTTCAGCCCCGACACCGGCAGCGAGATGTCGTTCTTGTGCGGCATGCCCGTCGCCGAGAGCGACTCCGAGATGCCTTCGCGCAGGCTCCACAGGAACTTCGCCTGGTCCGAGTCCGCCGCGAGCGTGCCGTCATTCACCAGCCCACGCTCGAACAACGACGCGAGCCACCCATCGAGCGCGCCCGGCTTCGAGTTCTCGACCTCGAGCAGCACTGCATGGGTCGTCGGCGCTTCGAACGGCGGGCGGATCTTCCGGTGGGACTCGAGGCGACGGCTGCACTTGTCGGTGAAGAACTCGTACGCCATCACCGTGAACGGGCCTCTGCGCGCCTCGTCGAAGAGCGTCAGCACGGCCTGCAGATCGTTCACCGCGAAGAGGAAGACGTCGACCTTCTCGGGCAGGCGCGTGAGCTTCAGCGTCGCCTCGGTGATGACGCCGAGAATGCCCTCGCTGCCGATGAAGAGCTGTCGCAGGTCGACGCCGGTGTTGTTCTTCTCCAGCGCCCCGTTGAGCTCGAGCACGTCGCCGTTCGGCGTCACCACCTGCAGCCCGAGCACCCAGTTGCGCGTGAGCCCGTAGCGGATGACGCGCACGCCGCCGGCGTTGGTGGCGATGTTGCCGCCCACCTGGCTCGAGCCCTTCGACGCGAAGTCGACCGGCCAGAAGAGCCCGTCTTTCGCGCAGTGTTGGTGCACCGACTCGGTGATGGCGCCGGCCTGCACGCGCACCGTCATGGCGAGCGTGTCGACGGCGTGGAGCGTGCGCATGCGCTCGAGCGAGAGCACCACTTCACCGTTCGCGGCGACGGCGCCTCCCGAGAGCCCGGTGCGGCCACCGCTGGGGACGACTGCGACGCCGTGCGCGTTCGCGAGCTTCAGGAACCGGCTGACCTCGTCGGTGGTTCGCGGGCGCACGAGCAGCGACGGCGCCGGCGTGAAGACCTTCGTCCAGTCCTTCCCGTAGGTGGCGAGGTCGGCGGGATCGGTGGAGCCGAAGTCGGCGGGGAAGCCGGAAGACAGCGCAGCGCTGAAGGCGGTGGGCAACGGCATGGTGGCTAGAACTTGTAGATGACGAAGCCCTGGGGCGCGGTGTCCTTCTTGCGCAGCAGGTCGGGCTCGCCGGCGGGGTCGAACGGCACCAGGCTCGACTCCTTCGGCACCAGGCTGAGACGAGTTCCGGAGCCAGCGTCGGCGCCAGCCTTCTGGAACTCGGCGCGCTCGACCTCTTTCGCCACCTTCGAGAGCGACGCGTCGACGGAGCGCACCTTGTACCCGGTCTGCATCGAAGCCATCAGCGACGCCTTCGCTGCGTCGAGCTTCCCGCGCTTCGCCTCGACCAGCGCGAGGTTGTAGTGAACGCGGCCGCGGGTGCGCCATTCGCCGGGAGCCGTCGCGGTCTCGAGCGCCTTCTGGAAGAGCGGCGCGGCGGCGTCGACGTTGCCCTTGAGCCAGTGCGCCCAGCCCAGCCGGGCCAGCGCTTCGCCCTTCGCGTCTTTGAGCTCCGTCAGCGTGGCGATGGCGTCGTCGAGCTTGTTGGCGTCGATGTAGCGGCTGCCGAGCTCGAGCCGCGCGGCACGGCTGGTGGGCGCGAGCTCGAGGCCCTTCTTCGCTGCGGCAATCGCCTCGTCGTGTTTGTTCTGGCGCGCGAGCTCTTTGCTGAGGCGTCCATGCGCGAACGCTGAGGAGGGGTTGACGGTGAGATACTCGGCCCACGACGCCTGCGAACCGGCGTGATCGTTGAGCACGCTCTGGGTGTCGGCGAGGTAGCTGCGAACGATGAGCTCGCCCGGGTGCTTCTGCAGCACGACCTTCAAGCTCGCGAGGCCGTCTTCGTTCGACTGAAAGCGCGTCACCATCCAGAAGCGGGCGAGGGTGTACGGCTCGACCATGTCGTCGGTGTCGGCGAGCCCATTGAGCGCCTTCGTCGCGCCGGCCGCGTCACCGATGATGGCGCGCGAGAGGGCGAGCACGGCATTCGCGAAGCGCAGGGAAGGGTCGTTGACGAGCGCCTTCTCGCAGAGCGCCGAGGCGCCATCGAGCTCGTCCCCGTTCAGCACGGCCGGGTTGTCGATGCCGAGCGGCTGGCGAATCACGATCGCGTAGCACTGGGCGAGGGCCCGCAACGCCTCGGGTGACTTCGACTCGGGCTGCGCCGACGGCTTCTTCGGGAGCGTCGCCTTCTCGGTCGCCAGCACCGCCTTCGCAACCGCCTCGCTGCCCTGGGTGAGCGCCTCGGGCCAGGTGATCGGCAGCTTCGCGGTGAACGGCGTCGTCTTCTTCGCGTCGATGATCGCGCCCGTCAGCGTCATGCCCTTCGCGTCGGTGGCGAGCTTCAACGTGACGACGCGGTCGGCCCCGAGGATGGTGCGGGCCTGCTTCGCCGTCGCTTCGTCCGAGAGCTGCGTCGCGGCCAGGCCTTCGGCGTCGGCCATCGCCAGCACCTGCTTGACGTGGAGCTCCGAGAACTTGCCCGACTGCTCGATCAGCTCGCCAGCCCGCGCCTCGAGCATCATTCCGAAGCCGCGCAGATCGTCATCGGCGGCCGACGGCGGCATCACCGCGATGACGGGCCTGGCAGGCGCAGCGACGACGGCGGAAGCGCAGAGCGAGAGGAGGAGGGCAGTTCTCATGGCGGCGCACTCTATCGACGATTCGCGTCTGCCTCTCGGCTTGATTGGAGTGCTACGCCTCGTGCGTATGGGAATCGTCTACACAGTCATGGCCGAGTTCGACGACCTCGCGGTGGCGAGCGAGTGGGTGCACTGGCTGCAGAACGGCCACCTCGCCGAGGTGCTCCAGGGCGGCGCGACGCACGCGATGATCGTGCGCGTCGACCCGACCGACCGCCACCCGCTGCGCTTCGAGTCCCGCTACCGGTTCCCTTCGATGGCTGCGTTCATCGAGTACGAGACGAAGTGGGCGCCGAAGCTGCGCGCCGAGGGGCTCGCGAAGTTCCCCGCGTCGCGTGGGGTGCGAATGACGCGTCAGCTCGCCGAGGTCCTGACGGAGCTGTCGGCGTCGTGAAGCGCCTCGCCCTCATGCTGCTCGCCGTGAGTGTCATGGCCGAGGCTGCGCCCAAGAAGAAGGCGCCGCCGAGACCCCCGCCTTCGAAGCCCGTCACGGTCTCGCTCGCGAGCGTCGTCGACACGTCCAACACACCGGGAGGCAAGGACGCAGGCGTGGCCGCGCTGAACGCTGCGCTTCTGAAGTGGAAGGTGACGCTCGCGCCACCAGGAGAGAGCGAGGCGGCGGCGAAGAAGTCGCTCGAGGCGAAGAAGGCCGTCGGCCTCGAGCTCTCGTTGACCCTCAAGACGGGGAAGGGCGAGGCGCTCGATGCGTCGATGATCCTCTCCACGTACCCGGGCCACGTGCTCAAGGCCGAGTATCGCGCCGGCGGTGGAGGCGGTTCGCTGGTCGATCTCATTCCGCCAGTCGTCGAGCAGCTCGTCTCCGAGGTGGCGAAGGACGAGGGCTGGGTACGCGCGCCCTGATGCACCGCGCTACCCCTTCGGCGTGGGGATCATCCCGCTCGTCGCTATGGTGCCCCGCTCATGGAGCACATCAGCGTCTTCGACATCTTCAAGATCGGCATCGGGCCCTCGAGCTCGCACACCGTCGGTCCCATGCGGGCGGCCCGTCGTTTCGCCGAGCGGCTGCGTGACGAAGGAGGACTCGAGCGCGTCGCGCGGGTGAAGGTCGAGCTGTTCGGCTCGCTCGGCTTCACCGGCAAAGGCCACGGCAGCGACGTCGCGGTCATGCTCGGCCTCGAAGGAGAGGATCCCAAGACGGTCGACGTCGACGCGGTTCCGACGCGCGTGGCGGCGATCGGTGCGGCGCAGACGTTGAGGCTCCTCGGCCAGCACACGGTGAAGTTCGGCGCCGACGCGATCACGTTTCATCGTCGCGAGAAGCTCCCGCTGCACCCCAACGGCATGCGCTACACCGCGTTCGCGACCGATGGCGCCGTCCTCGCGGAGCGCGTCTCGTATTCGGTGGGCGGCGGCTTCGTCGTCGATCAGGAAGGGCACGCCGACACCGGCCTTGCCACGGGAACCACGACGATCCCGTATCCCTTCTCGACGGGCGACGATCTGTTGGTGCTCTCCGAGAAGTACGGCCTGAGCATCTCGACGCTCATGCTCGAGAACGAGAAGGCGTCGCGCTCCGAGGCCGAGGTGCGCGCCAGCGTGCTGGAACTCGTCACGGCGATGGAGGCGTGCGTGAAGCGCGGGTGTGAGCGCGAAGGCGTGCTCCCAGGCGGTCTGAAGGTGAAGCGTCGCGCGGCGGCGTTGCATCGTCGGCTGCGCTCCGACCCACGCGCCGGGACCGATCCGCTCATCGTGATGGATTGGGTGAACCTCTGGGCGCTGGCGGTGAACGAAGAGAACGCCGCGGGAGGTCGCGTGGTGACTGCGCCGACCAACGGCGCCGCCGGCATCATCCCCGCGGTGCTCACGTACTACCGGCGCCACGTGCCGAACGCCGACGACGACGGCGCGGTGCGCTTCCTCCTCACGGCCGCGGCCATCGGAGCGCTCTACAAGAAGAACGCCAGCATCTCGGGCGCCGAGGTCGGGTGTCAGGGCGAAGTGGGCGTCGCGTGCTCGATGGCCGCAGGTGCGCTCGTCGAGGTGATGGGCGGCACGCCGGAGCAGGTCGAGAACGCGGCGGAGATCGGCATGGAGCACAACCTCGGCCTCACCTGCGACCCCATCGGAGGCCTCGTGCAAGTGCCCTGCATCGAGCGCAACGCGATGGGCAGCGTCAAAGCCATCAACGCCGCGCGCCTCTCGTTGTCGGGAGACGGGAAACACAAGGTCTCGCTCGACAAGGTCATCGCCACGATGTGGCAGACCGGCGCCGACATGTCGTCGAAGTACAAAGAGACCGCCCGTGGTGGCCTCGCCGTGAACATCATCGAGTGCTGAGGGTCACCCGGCGCGCACCGACTGCAGCAACGCGTCGAGCAGCAGGCCGGCCTCTTTGCGGGTTCGTTTCGGCTTCGGTGACCGGCTGATCGACATCGCGCCTTCGACGATCGCGCCCTTCACCATCGACGCCAGCAGCTCGATCGACAACGGCTTGAGCAGGCCAGCGCCCTGCAGTCGCGCCAGCGTGGTGACGAGGAGCACGCCGGTCTTCGACTCTTCGATGCGGCGCCACTCTTCGAGCCCCACGATGCCGGGCGCCTCGTTGTAGGTGATGCGCACCTCGTCTTCGAGGCAACAGTCGAGCACGCGGTGCACGCCGCAGAGCAGCTGCTCCCAGTCGTCCTCCACGCCCTCCATCGCCTTCGCTGCCTTCTGGGCCACCGAGTCGGCCACGGCCTCGATCACGGCGCGGAGCAGGCCCTGGCGGTTGACGAAGTGATGGTACAGCGCCCCCGTCGTCAGACCCGCGGCCTCGCAGATCGGCACCACCTCGACCGCTGCCTGACCGCCTCGCGCGAACGCCTTGCGAGCCTCGGCCAGCAGCGCCTCACGCGCGGTCTCGCCCCGGCCCTTGATCTTCGTGTTCGCCATGTCGTAAACCGATTACGTAATCCGATTACGGAGAAAGAACCACCATGCCCAAGGTTACCAGTGGAACCCCGCCGCTTCGCCCGTCATCAACCAGCCCTCACGCGCCGACGCCGGCCCCGACGAGCGCGAAGGCCAACCCGCCGACCGGAGGCGCCTGGGGCAGCACCCGCGCAACCAGCCTCGAAGAGCGCCGCGCCGCGGCCACGAGCGTCACCACCAGCGTGGCGACCCTGAGCGACACCGAGCGTGCAGCGGTGGTCGAGAAGAAGGCGACGTGCCCCTTCATCGGCGCGGCGGTGAAGGGCGGCGACCTGAAGGTGCGCAACGATGCGAACAAGCCGCTGGCCAGCATCGACGACGTGGCCGCGCTGGGGAACACGGGGCCGGGCAGCAACCTGGGCGAGGTGCTCCGGCTCTTCGCGCAGGGCAACCACGCCTTCATGGAGGGATCGTCTGGCAGGCTCGACACGCCCGCGCCGCTGGGCACCTTCAGCCTCGACTTCCCCGGTTCGCAGGGCTCACACGCCGGCCACAGCGGCATTCTCCAGGGTGATCCAACGGCGCTGAACTCAGGCCGTCTGAGCGAGAAGGACTTCGCGCGCCTCACCCGGTTCGCGAAGAACGGCGTGGTGACACGCTCCGACATCGGCCGCTTCATCGCCGAGAACGTGCACGCAGACCCGAACGCGAAGGCGCCAGGCGTGAAGACCGGCCTGGTGCTGGCGAAGGACTTCGCGAAGCTCGTCGGTGAGGTCGGCCAGAGCGTCGCCGATCGCGCCCATGGCCAGACGAACCCCGAGCAGGACCGGCGCGTGCTCGAGAAGCTCACCAAGGTGCTGGGTGATGACAACCTGATCGGCTCGGCTGGTGAGTTCGGCTTGTTGGCCACGTTCCTGATGAACAGCCCGAAGACGAAGCAGGTCGGTGGAGAGCCCGCGTTCGCAGTCGACGATCTGAAGGCGATGTTCGTCGAGAAGCGCCTGCCCGAGGGGTGGGAGACCTGGAAGAAGACGGCGGGCGATTGGGTCGCGAATACCTCGGCGCTCGCGTTCGCGGCCGAGAAGGCACGGCGGCGACTCGCGCACGGCGAAGGCGAATGACGTCACCGCCGTCAGAGCGTGTTGCCGGCCTGCGCCGCAAGCCTGGTTCGCAGCGTCGCGTCGGCCGGGTCGAGCGTGATCGCGTACGGGCGCACCCAGCCCGTCGTGCCGTTGCAGCCGACGCCGAACTGAAGTGGTGACGTGCTCCCCGGCGCGACCTGCACGTTGATGGCGTCGATGCGGCCGCCCGACTCGCAGCGCGTCGCGTGATCGGCCTGCGAGCCCACGTCCTTCGAGTGCGGCACCCGTCGCACGAAGCTGTTCTCGAACCGAAGGCGCGCGCCGTCTTGCGCCTGCACGCCGAACGATTCCCGGTACGGCGCGAGGAACGCCCAGTCGAACATTCGCCAGTCGTCGAAGAAGCAGTTCCACAGATCGATGACGCCGTACCGCGCTTGTGGATGCCGCCGGCCCGTCGCGGTCGTCAGGATGTGATGCATCGACACCGTGATGGTCGAGTCGACCGCCTGTGGCGCGTCGCCGTTACCGATGAGCACGAACTTCTCCCACCCTTCGATCTTCAGCCACGAGAGCGTGATGTCGCGGCTGCCGAAGACGATCGAGATCGCCTCGTCGACGTTGGCGCTGTCGCCACGGCTCTGCGTGGTGGCGCGGAAGGTGACGTGATCGATGACGACGCGCTCGCTGGGGCCGTTGGGGTCTCCGATGCGCAACCCGTCTTCGCTGTTGGGCCCCACGTCTTCGATCGCCAGGTTGGTGATGATGACGTCGTCGCTGCCCGCGAGGATGAAGCCCTTGCCGGTCACCGTCACCTGATAGCCGCGCCCGTCGATGGAGATGTTCGAAGGGACGAGGAGTGGGGCAGTGAGCGTGATGACGCCGTTCAGATCGAAGCGGATGACGCGGGGCACGGTCGCGGTGTCGAGCGCCTCGCGCAACGTGCCAGGGCCCGAGTTCGCGGTTGAAGTGACGAGCACTTCGTCATGACCCGGTTGCCAGCCACCGCGCGTCGCTGCGCCGAAGCCCTCGATGGGGAAGAGGCCTGGTGGACCGGCGTCGATGAGCCCCGCGTCGAGCATGCCGGAGTCGGCGGTGCCGGAGTCGATCGATCCCGCGTCGAGCACGCCCGAGTCGATCGGTCCCGCATCGACCACGCCAGCGTCGACGGTGCCCGAGTCGGCGAGCCCGGAATCAGGTGCCAGCCCGGCGTCCAGCTCGGTGCCCGCGTCAGGCTCGGTGGTGCCGGAGTCCACGGCCGCTCCAGCGTCGAGCGGCCCGGCATCCACGCTTCCGGCATCGGCGCGAACGGAGCCTGCGTCGACGACAGCGCCGCCATCGAAGGTCGGTCCAGCATCAGGGAAAAGAGGCACGACGCCACCGCAACCGGCGACCACCACCACTGCGCTGATCAGGAACGCCCGCACGAGGCGGGCCCTTACTGACTCCACGGACGCGGGTGCAACTGCGCGCCCGAATCAGCCTCACGGCACCGCGGCGAGTGCGCTGGCCGGCTTGTACCGAGACCACCCTCGGCCCGCGATCTGGGTCAGCGGAATCGGCTTCGCGCCCCGCGCCCGCGTCACCTGACGGGCGTTCCGCTGAACGACTCTGTCCTGCGCCCACTCGGCGATCGCCAGCTGCGCCTCGATGTGAATGTCGGTGAAGAGCACGCTGACCTGCGTTCCAGCCGTGGCGCCCGTGCGGCCGAGCACGCGGCCCGCTGCGACGATGGGGCCGTCGACGTTCGGCAGGTGAAAACGCACCAGCACCGAGTCTCCCAGCGGCGGCGCCGTGGTGACGAACGCTGCTCCTTCGGGCGAGAGGTCGCCGAAGCACGAACGCGAGCGGCCGCTCGGCTCCCGAACATCAAGGGCGATTTCGAAGCGCGGGTAGTCGCGGCGCTCTTCGTTGCGGCGGGTCTCGAACTGCACCGTGCGGTCTCCACGGCGATCGCGATTTCGGCGTTCACGCATCATGTGCGACACGGTGCCACGGGCCTGTCGCCTCGCCAGTTTTCGGCCTCGGCGCCTGGTGACGGTGATCAGTCCGGTCGTCCCGAAAATCCCCACCACGGCCGGTTGCGTCAGCTGGCCTGCGACCGCCAGCACGGGCACCCCCGCGGAGGCTTTTGACAGACGGGCAAGAGGTGTATGGGCCGCCTCGGACGTTCGAGCGCAGGCGAGGAGTTTCGATGGATATCCAGATTTCGAAGACCACCACGCCGAAGTCGAGGCCTCCCGAGGCCGAGCTGGGGTTCGGGCGCTTCTTCAGCGACCACCTCTTCGCGATGGATTTCACCGCCGAGAAGGGCTGGCACGACCCCCGAATCCAGCCCTACGGCCCGTTCCAGGTCGACCCGGCTGCCGGCGTCTTCCACTACGGCCAGGCGATGTTCGAAGGCTCGAAGGCCTTCTGCGGCGACGACGGCGTGCTGCGCCTGTTCCGCCCGACGGCCCACGCCGAGCGCATGATGGCTGGAGCCCCGCGCCTGTGCATGCCGACCCCCTCGGCCGAGCAGATGGTCGAGGCGTGCAAGGCGCTGGTGCGCGTCGACGCCGACTGGGTGCCGAAGGCCTCGGGCACCTCGCTGTACCTGCGGCCCACGTTGATCGCGACCGAGGGTTTCCTCGGCGTGCGGCCCGCCAACGAGTACCGGTACTTCATCATCGCGTCGCCCGTCGGCAGCTACTACGGCGGCAGTGGCCTCAAGCCCGTGCGCATCTGGGTCGAGACCGTCGATGTCCGCGCCCCGCGTGGTGGGCTCGGGGCGGCGAAGGCCGGCGCCAACTACGCCGCCAGCCTGCACGCCGCGGTGAAGGCCAAGAAGGCCGGCTTCGACCAGGTGCTGTGGCTCGATGGCCAGACGCACGAGCTGGTGGAGGAGGTCGGCACGATGAACCTCTTCGCGCTCCTCGGGAACACGCTCATCACGCCGCCGTTGTCCGACTCCATCCTCGCCGGCGTGACGCGTGACTCGGTCATCACCCTCGCGAAGGACCTGGGCCTGGGCGTCGAGCAGCGCGCGTTGTCGGTGAAGGAACTCCGCGCGGCGCACGCGAAAGGCGAGCTCCGTGAGGTCTTCGGCACGGGCACCGCCGCCGTCGTCAGCCCCGTCGGAGAGCTTGCCTTCGCCGGTGAGACCCTGCGAATCAACGACGGCGCGCCCGGGGCGATCGGCCTCAAGTTGTACGAGACGATCACCGGCATCCAGCGGGGCGCCTTGAAGGACGCCCACGGCTGGATGGTCACCGTCTGACGTCGTCTACTTCCTGACTGCGGCGACCAGCGCGTCGATGCTCTTCTTCGCGTCACCGAAGAGCATGCGCGTGCCTTCGAGCGTGAAGAGCGGGTTCTCGACGCCGGCGTAACCTGCCGCCATGCCGCGCTTGAGCACCACGGTGAGCTTCGCCTTCCAGCACTCGAGCACCGGCATGCCGTAGATGCTGGAGCTGGGATCAGTCAGGGCGCCCGGGTTCACGATGTCGTTGGCGCCGATGACGAGCACCACGTCGGTCTGCGGGAAGTCGGCGTTGATGTGCTCCATCTCGAGCACGATGTCGTAGTGAACGCCCGCTTCGGCGAGCAGCACGTTCATGTGGCCCGGGAGCCGGCCGGCGACGGGGTGAATCGCGAAGCGCACGGTGACGCCGCGCTCCTTGAGGCTGCGGGTCAGCTCGTTCACCGCGCTCTGGGCCCGTGAGACGGCCATGCCGTAGCCGGGAATGATGATGACCTGCCGCGCCTGCATCAGCGCCTCGGCCACCTCGTCGGCCTTCATCTCACGCACTTCGCCGGTGATCGCCGCGCTGGCCGTCGAGGGCTTCGCGTCGCCGGTGCCGAAGCCACCGAACACCACGCTCAAGATGGAGCGGTTCATCGCGCGACACATGATGATCGACAGAATCGTGCCCGAGCTGCCGACGAGCGCGCCGGTGACGATGAGCAGATCGTTCGACAGCATGAAGCCGGCAGCCGCGGCAGCCCAGCCCGAGTAGCTGTTCAAGAGCGACACCACGACCGGCATGTCCGCGCCGCCGATGGCCATCACCAGGTGAATGCCGATCAGCGACGCGAGCACGGTCATGCCCACCAGCAACCAGACGCCGTTGGGAGCGCCGCCCTGCACAAAAGGCACGGCCCCACCGATGATGGCGGCCGCGACGAGGAAGTTGAGCGCGTGACGGCCGGGGAGCAGCAGCGGCTTGCCCGAGATGGTGCCCTTGAGCTTGCCCCAGGCGATGATCGAGCCGGTGAAGGTGATCGCGCCGACCGCGACGCCGACCCACACCTCGACCTCGTGGACGACCTTCGCCACCTCGTCGGTGGAGACGCCGTGCGGGTGCAGGTAGCTCGAGAAGCCGACCAGCACCGCCGCGAGGCCCACGAAGCTGTGCAGCACCGCGACGAGCTCGGGCATGCCCGTCATCTCGACGCGTCTGGCGAGTCCCGCTCCGATGAAGAAGCCGACGCCGATGGCGCCTGCCAGCATCGCCAGGCCCACGCCGCGCAGGTGCAGCTCCGAGGCGGCAGGATCGTGCGCGCCCAGAATCCACGTGACCATGGCGACGGCGACGGCGACCGCCATGCCCACCATGCCCAGCTCGTTGCCTTGCGCCGCCGTGTCTTGTCGCGAGAGCCCCGCGAGCGAACGAATGAAGAGCACGCCCGCCGACAGGTAGGCGACCACCAGGACGCCGTTCATCGGTGACCTCCTGACGACGACGACGGCGGGGAGTCACCACGCTGGAACATCTTCAACATGCGCTCGGTGACGAGGAAGCCGCCCGAGATGTTGATGGTCGCGAAGAAGACCGCCAGGACGCCCAGGACCGAGGCGAGGTCGATGCCGTCGCCCACCTGCAGCAGACCGCCGACGATGATGATGCCCGAGATGGCGTTCGTCACGCTCATGAGAGGCGTGTGGAGCGCGGGCGTCACCGACCAGACGACCTGCCAGCCGATGAAGCAGGCGAGCACGAAGACGGTGGAGTGCTGGAGGAAGTCGGACGGCGCGAAGCGGCCGAGGCCGAAGAGGCCGCCGATCAACACCAGCCCCGCCACGGTGCTGCCCCAGGCGTTGCGGTTGGGCGCGTTGACGTTGGTCTGCGCCGGCTTCGCGTCGGGCGGCGGCACGTGCGCGACCACAGGCGCCGGGCTGGGCTCCTTCGCAGGGAGCGGCGGCAGCACCTCGCCCTGATGGAGGAGCAGCGCTGGCCGCACCACGTCGTTCTCGAGCGGAATCGACAGCGTGTCGCCCGTGCCGAGCTCGCCGGTGAGGTGCACCAGGTTCATCGCGAAGAAGCGGCTCGAGGTCGCCGCCATGCGGCTGGCGAGATCGATGAAGCCGAGAATCTTCACGCCGTTGTGCACCACGACTTCGCCGGGCTTCGTGAGCTCGCAGTTGCCGCCTTGCTCCGAGGCCATGTCGACGATGACGGAGCCGGGCTTGAGCGCCTCGACGACGTCTCGCGGCACCAGCGTCGGCGCCTTCGTGCCAGGCACCAGCGCGGTCGTGATGATGACGTCGACCTCTTTCGCCTGTGCCTTGAACAACGCCATCTCGGCGGCGATGAACTCGGGGCTCATCACCTTCGCGTAGCCGCCGGAGCCCTCACCGCTCTCCTTCACCTTCACTTCGAGGAACTGGGCGCCGAGCGACTCGACCTGCTCACGCGCTGCGGCGCGGGTGTCGAAGGCGCGAACCTGCGCGCCGAGGGCACGGGCCGCCCCGACCGCCGCGAGCCCGGCCACGCCAGCGCCGATGATCAACACCTTCGCAGGAGGCGTCGAGCCAGCCGCGGTGACCTGCGGGCCCATGAAGCCCTGGAGGTGCGAGGCGGCTTCGACGACGGCGCGATAGCCGGCGAGGTTGGCCTGCGACGACAGCACGTCCATCTTCTGGGCGCGGGTGACGCGGGGAATGCGCTCGAGCGCCAGCGCCGTGGCCTTCTTCGCCTTGAGCGCGTCGACGAGCCCCGGGTTCCGCTCGGGCTGCATCAACGAGACGATGAAGGCGCCCTCCTTCAGTGAGGCGACCTCGGCCAGCGTCGGCGGCCGCACTTTGTAGATGGTGTCGTAGCTCCAGACCGAGTCGACGATCGTCGCGCCTGCGTCGACGTACGACTGGTCCGAGTAGCCAGCGGCCAGGCCTGCGCCGCGCTGGACGTGAACGACGAGACCGCGGGTCGACAGCTTCTTCACCGATTCCGGCGTCGCTCCCACGCGTTGCTCGCTGGGGAGCGATTCCTTCGGCACTCCAATGATCGATGACACGGCGCGCACCATCGCCGACCACCGCCCACGTCACAAAGGAATCTTCTGGCCCATCACGCGTGGCCATCAGCCACGGTTGGCGCACTCAGAACGGCAGCCCCTTGCCCGAGAGCAAGTCGAGGCCGAGGCGAGCCAACGCGAAGGGGAGCGTCATCGGCAGGGCCTGCATCACCAGCACCGCGCCGCCATGGGTCGCCAGCGCCCCCAGCGGGTGGTCGAACTTCGCCACCACGAAGCTCGTCACTGCCGCGAAGGCCGCGAACCAACCCCAGAAGAGCGCCACCGTTGCGAAGCCCGAGAGCACGAACACCGCCTTGATGGTGAACAGCAGGCCCGCCACCACCCAGACGCCGAGAATGCCGAGGTGCACCAGGTTCTTCATCGCCTTCATGTCGTTGCTCCGTGTGTGGGCGTCGTCGCGCCCGTTGGTGATGATTCAACGCCAGAATCGTCAATCAGGTGCAGGACAAGAATTGAGCTCATCGATTACCATTGGGTATCAATGAACCTGCAACGGCTCGAGGGCTTCTATTGGGTGGCGCGGCATCAAGGGTACGCGCGCGCGGCGAGGGCGTTTCCGTATCCGATCACCCAGCCTGGCGTGCACCAGCAGGTGCGACGGCTGGAGGACGAGCTCGGCGTGAAGCTCTTCGAGCGCGTGGGGAAGGACAAGGTGGTGCTGACGCCGCGCGGCCAGCTGTTGTTCGACGGCTTCGCGCCGTTCTACGAGCAGCTCACCTCGCTCGAGGCGCGCGTGAAGGGAGGGGTGGTTGGCGGCACGCTCAAGCTGTTCGCTGCCGGCCATTTCCTGCGGCACCTGATGCCGGAGTGGCTGCGACGGCTGCAGTCCCGGCGGCCCGACATCACGGTGGCGCTCAGTGAGCTTCCGCACGCAGATCTCGGGCTGCTGCGGCGGGCCGAGGCTGATCTGATCGTCGACTGGTTGCCCGAGGTGCCGGCCGACGTCGAGGTGCGTGAGGTCGCGCGCACGGAAGCGTGGATTGTCGCGCCGACGCACGGCCCACACGCGCAGAAGGGCAGGCTGTCACTGGCAGCGCTCGCGCAGGTGCCGTTCATCGGGTACCACGCGGACCGTCAGCTCCGCGCGCTGCAGCTCTCGGCGCTCGAGGCGCATGGCATCACGCCGAAGGAGGCGTTCGGCGCGGACTCGTCAGACACGATTCTCGGGTTCGTGGCGGCGGGGCTCGGGTTCTCGCTGGTGCCGTCGTTGACGCCAACGGGACCGAAGGCGCCGGGGCTCATCGCCCAGAAGCTCGAGCGGCCGCTGGCGCGGTTCCCGATCTACGCGGTGTGGCGGCGGGCGCGCGCGATGAACCCGCTCGTCGAAGCGGCGCTCGAGTGCGCGCCGAGCCCCTGAGGCCCGCGCAACGAGTGTCACGAATGGTGCGGTTTCCGCCCCTGTCGTGACGTACGGCTTCAGCTGCTGCCGAACGCGGTACGCCGAAACGAGTGTCACGAATGGGGCGGTTTTCGACCCTGCCGCGACGCACGCGGGGCGACCGCTCGGGTCTCCGCTTCGACCGTTCACCGAGCCCGGCCACACGTCTGCCCACGAGGGCGCAGCCTTCAGGCATGGACACGTTCCTGCTCCGCTATCTCGTCTCGTGGGTCGCCTTCTGCACCCTCGCCCTCGTGCTCTTCGTGAGGGACGTGAAGGTCGACTGGCGCGGGCAGCTGAAGGTGTTGTTCGTTCCCTGGCGCGTGGCGGTCTTCCTGCCAGCGATCGTCTTCGTCACCGTCGCGGGCCGCTACACGAACGACGAGACGTGGGACGTGGTGTGCGGTGGCGGCATGTCGGTGCTCACCGTCGTCACCTCAGGCTGGAGCGTCGGTACCCTCGCTCGCGTGCTCCGGCGCGACGTCGGCTTCAGCCACGCCATCGTTGCCCTGGCGCTCGGGCTCTTCTCCAGCAGCTGGTTCTACGACGGCTATCTGCTGTGGAGAGACGGCGCGTACACGCACCGCTGGCTCGGCAACCTTCAGCTCTCTCCGATCATCTACGCCTGCGCAGGTCTGCTGATGAACCTCGAGCTGCGCTCGGGCCGCCTCACGTTCGCCTTCTCCCGCGCCGACTGGCCGACGCCTCGCAGTGAGGAACTCTCGTGGAAGCTCGTCGCTGCGGCAGTGCCCTTGATGCTCGTCGCTGCGTACGTGCTGATCGCCTTCGTCAGCTGGACGATGCCCCAGTGATCAGGGCCAGGTCGCGCGCCAGGTCAGCCGTGAAACGTCGAGGCAGGGCTGGCCCGAGACGGGCTGGTCGGTGAGCAGATTCCACGCCAGGAAGCGCAGGTTCGTGGCTTCGCCCGAGAAGGTGCCTGCCGACTGGTTCGTGGTGCCCGACTGGAACGTGTATTGGCCCGATCGCGCGATGTAGTCGCCGGCGCAGTTGAGGCCCATGCTGTCGCACGCGATCGAGATCCGGAAACACTGGTCGCACGTCCTGAATGGACCTGGCGTGACCTGCCCGCTGAGGGGGAACGAGGGGGGCTGTCCAGGCGTGTGGTACAGCTGCACTTCGACGAGCGTGAAGATGTTGCCGGAGCCCGCAGTGCCGAGCACGTCACCTGCACCCCAGCCCATCTGCGCGCCCGAGGAGGTCGGCTCGTAGCGGCCGCGCCCGGCGGTCGACTCGAGCAACTGGTACACGCGGCAGCCGCCGCTGCTCCCGCCACCGCCGGTGCCGCTGGTGCCCCCGCTCGTTCCGCCACCGGTGCCGCTGGTTCCGCCGCTCGTGCCTCCGCCTGTCCCGCTGGTGCCGCCGCCGGTGCCGCTGGTACCTCCGCCTGTCCCGCTGGTGCCGCCACCGGTGCCGCTCGTTCCTCCAGCGGTCCCGCCGCCCGTGTTGTTGATGACCACGGAGCAGACGTTCGACATGCAGGTCTGGCCCATCGCGCACGCGACGCAAACGACGCCGTCTTTCCCGCAGCCGGTGTTGGTCGTGCCAGCCGCGCAGCGCCCGTTGCCGTCACAACAGCCGAGGCAGTTCGCGGGGGAGCACGTCGAGGCTGGACTGCACTGGGTGAAGCTGAGCGCGGCTCCGAGTGAGAGGCCGACGAGCAGCGCAAAAGGGGTCTTCACGGTGTACCTCCGACGACCGGCCACGAGGTCGCAGCAAACGGGGTGCGGGCTCGCGAGTCAACGTCACAGGTGCGACGGTCCCTCGGCCTGCCCGCGAGACAGACGGTCCAGGTCGATGCGACTGGCACTGCTCGTGCCTTGCCCACGATCGTGAGCGCGCGCAGAAGGAGGCCGAGCTGTTCGTTCTGCCTCGGTGGAGTGGTTCCATCGGCTGACGCGAAGCGACGCGTTCCGGGGTGACGGCGCGCGCGCCTCTCGACGTGTTCGGCTCGCGCACCTGCTTCCCTGCCGCAAGGTGATTGCGTGACTCCACCTGGCCGAGGCCGGCGCGTGGGCGCGATATGGCCGCAGGGTTGGCCGCGAGGGCTCCTTGCCGCTTCGCTCGACGCGGCCCTGCCTCCCGCGGCTCTCGTGTCGGTCCTGAGCTGTTGGAGCGAATCGACCTTTGGCTGGCGCCGAGGTGCATGGCCTCGGGTGGAGACGGCTACGGCAACCAGGGCGCGCCGGCGTCTCGGCCGTCGGCGGGAGTCACCACGTCAGCGACACAGCGCGCGCTCTTCTCATCGCAGTGGAAGCCGGTCGCGCAGTCGATGCCGCAGCGGTTGGCTTTGAGGGGAGCGTCGCCCTGGTTGGTCGTCACGCCCGTGCCCGCGGTGTACGGCCTCGCTGGCGTCCACGTGTTCTGCGCCGGAGCCATGTAGCGGCACGCCACCAACAGCAACGGCATCAACACGACTCGACGCATCACGCCTCCATCACGATCAACACCTGGCCCGCGGTCACCTGATCGCCCTCGCACACCAGCACCTGCTTCACCACGCCGTCGTCGGGGCTCGTGGTGGTCTGCTCCATCTTCATCGCCTCGAGCACGAGGAGCGCCTGGCCGCGCTTGACGGCGTCTCCGTCTTTCACGTTCACCTTCACGACCTTGCCGGGCATCGGCGCGATGAAGCCGCCTTTGATCGCCTCGTCGCCAGCCGACGGGAACGACGGCACCTCGCGGAGCACGACGTCGCCACGCGGTGTGTGCACGTGCGCCGTGTCGCCATCGATGACGACGCGCAGCCGGTGCACGACACCGTTCGGGTCTTCGAGGTCGAGGCACGGAGCGCAGCGTGACGCGATCCTCCACTGGCCTTTCGACTCGCCGACCGTGACGAAGAACGAGTCACTCCCGAGGTCGCGGTAGCTCACTGCGAGCTCATCGGCGCCGCGCTTCCACTCGTGGCGTTGATCGCGGAAGCGGTTGTTGCGGAAGCCAGTGGTGACGTTGGGGAGGAAGTCGTCGTGCTCCCGGCGGGCGGCAAACGAGAAGAGTGTTGCGGCGACGGCGGCGAGGCGATCGCGCTCGACATCCACCGGCTCGACGAGGCGTTCCATCTGCTCGGCGATGAGGCTCGTCGACAACGCGCCGCTCACCACCGCAGGGTGACGGAGCAGCCGGGCGAGGAAGCCCTTGTTGGTGGTGAGGCCGAGCACGCTGGAGTGATCGAGCGAACGAGCGAGCGTGGCGAACGATTGCTCACGCGTCTCGGCGTGGACGATCAACTTCGCGATCATCGGATCGTAGTGAGGCGACACTTCGCCGCCCGACTCGATGCCTGAGTCGACGGTGAGGCCTCCGAACGGCGGCGTCCAGAAGTCGAGCACCGGGCCGATGCTGGGGAGGAATTGGTTGGCGGGATCCTCCGCGTACAGGCGCACCTGCACGGCGTGGCCGCGTTGCTTCACGTCGGCCTGCGAGAACGCGAGCCGCTCGCCGCGTGCGACGCGGATCTGCTGCTCGACGAGATCGAGGCCGGTCACCTGCTCCGTCACGCGGTGCTCGACCTGCAGGCGCGTGTTCATCTCGGAGAACGAGAAGCGGCCCGCCTCGTCCATGATGAACTCGACGGTGCCGGCGTTCGTGTAGTCGACGGCGCGGCCCACCTCGAGCGCGGCCTGGCAGAGCTGCTCGCGCAGCGCAGGCGTCAGGGCAGGGGAGGGCGTCTCTTCGACGACCTTCTGGTGACGGCGCTGGAGCGAACACTCCCGCTCGAAGAGGTGCACGAGATTGCCGTGCGTATCGCCGAGCAGCTGCACCTCGAGGTGACGCGGCCGCTCGAGGTACTTCTCGATGATGAGCGTCGGGTCGCCGAACGCGCTCTGGGCTTCTCTCCGGCCTGACTCGATGCACGCGTCGAGCTCGTCAGCGACGCGCGCGATCTTCATGCCTTTGCCGCCACCACCGGCGCTCGGCTTGAAGATGACGGGCAGGCCGATCTCCAGCGCCTTCGCTTTGAGCAGCGCGGTCGACTGGTCGCCGCCATCGAACCCGGGGAGCAACGGCACGCCGCGTTTCCCCACCAGCGCCTTCGCCTCACGCTTCAGCCCCATCGCGCGAATGGCTCTTGCTGTCGGCCCGATGAACACCAGCCCCGCGTCGACAACCGCCTGCGCGAAGTCGGGGTTCTCGGAGAGGAAACCGAAGCCCGGGTGAATCGCGTCGGCGCCGGTCTTCTTCGCGGCCGAGAGGATCGCGTCGACGCGCAGATACGAGTCCTTCGCGGCGTTCGGCCCGATGCGCACGGCGGTGTCTGCGAACCGCACCGCAGGCGCCGAGGCGTCGGCATCTGAGAACACCGCGACGGACGACAGGCCCATGCGTCGCACGGTGCGCATGATGCGCAGGGCGATCTCTCCACGGTTGGCGACGAGGACTCGTTCGATGATTGGCATTGGCAGGAGTCTCAGTGGCGGAAGACGCCAAAGCTGGTGGTGCCCTCGACGCGGCGCGAATACGCGGCCGAGAACGAGAGGGCGAGAGTGGCGCGCGTGTCGCGCATGTCGATGACGCCGTCGTCCCACAGGCGCGCGGTGGCGTAGAGCGCTCCTGACTGTTGATCGATCTGGTACTCGATGAGCTGCTTCATGCCCGTCAGCGTCTCTTCGTCGACGGTCTCACCGCGTTTCGCCGCGGCGTTGCGCTGAATGATGTCCAACACCCCGGCCATTTGCTTGCCGCCCATCACGGCGATCTTGTGATTCGGGTACGTGTAGAGAAAGCGAGGCTCATAAGCGCGGCCGGACATGGCGTAGTTGCCGGCGCCGTAGCTCGCTCCCATCATCACGGTGATCGCCGGCACGGTGGAGTTCGACACCGCGTTGATCAGCTTCGCGCCGTTCTTGATGATGCCGCCCTGCTCGTACGAGCTGCCCACCATGAAGCCCGTGATGTTCTGCAAGAACAGCAGCGGCACGTTCGCCTGGTTGCACAGCTGAATGAACTGCGCGCCTTTGTTGGCCGACTCGGAGAAGAGGATGCCGTGGTTGGCGAGGATGCCGATGGGGAAGCCGTGCAGGTGGGCCCAGCCGCAGACGAGGGTATTGCCGTAGCGCGGCTTGAACTCCGAGAAGCGGGAGCCGTCGACGATGCGCGCGATCACCTCACGTGGATCGAATGGCACGCGCGGGTCGGGCGAGACGATCGACAGCAGCTCGTCGGCGTCGAAGCGTGGGGCCTCGATGTTCCGGGGAGCGGGCGTTGCGTCCTTCTTCCAGTCGAGGTGGGCGATGACCTCGCGGGCCAATCGCAGTGCATCGCGCTCGTTCTCGGCGAGAAAGTCAGACACGCCTGAAGTCTGGCTGTGCATCAACGCTCCGCCGAGCGTCTCGTCGTCGACGACTTCGCCGGTCGCCATCTTCACCAGCGGCGGCCCGCCCAGGTACACCTGCGCCTGGTTCTTCACGAAGATGGCGTAGTCGCTCATGCCCGGCACGTACGCGCCGCCGGCCGTCGACGAGCCGAACACCACGGTGATGCTGGGGCGCTTCAGCGCGCTGGAGCGGGTGAGATCTCGAAAGCCCGCGCCGCCGGGGACGAAGATCTTGTCTTGATTTGGCAGGTCTGCCCCGGCCGACTCGGTGAGGTTGATGGAGGGCAGCCGGTTCGACTGCGCGACCTCGGCGAGGCGGCGTGACTTCACCACCGACAGCTCGCTCATCGCGCCGCCCTTGATGGTCGAGTCGTTGGCGACGATGAGACACTCGACGCCCGAGACGCGGCCGACGCCGCCGATGACCGATGCTCCCGTGGTGTGGTTCTCGACGCCGTGGCCAGCGAGGGGGCACAGCTCGAGGAAGTGCGAGTCGCGATCGAGCAGCAGCTCGACGCGTTCACGAGGGAGCAGCTTGCCGCGCGAGAGGTGCCGCTCGTTGTACCGGGCTCCGCCGCCCTCGAGCGACTTCGCGAGCGCCGCCGAGACGGGCTCCATCAGGGTGAGGTTCTCGTCGCGGTTCTTCTTCGCGGCGTCGCTGCGGAGATCGAGGTGCGATCGCAGCACCGGGTATTGCTGCTCGTTGACGCGCATGGCGTCGAAGCTTCGGAGTCTGCGGCGCCGAGTCAATCGAAATTGACTCGCGAATCAATGTGCAGCTTCGGCTCAGTGAAGCGGCGCAGGGCCCTCGTCGTGGTACCCCACCATTCGTGCGACCTTCCGCAGGAACGACGGGTCGAACGGCTTCACCTCATAGTCACAGGCTCCGAGCTCGAAGCAGCAGTGGCGAATGAACTGGTCCTCGTTGGCCGACAGCATGATCACCGGCACATCGCGCGTCTCGGGGTTCTTCTTGAGCGCCGCGAGCAGGTCGCGCCCATCGAGGCTCTGGTGAATGTCGAGCACGATGAGATCGGGCCGCTGGGCTTGCGCCAGCTCAACCACGTTCGACTTCGTGTCGATGATGACGTCGATGCCAAACCGCCGCGCCTCGCGTTTCAGCGCATTGACGAGCAGCGGTTCATCATCTGAGACGAGGATCGTTGGGTTCCGCATGAAGCACCCTGGGGAGGGAGAGGACTGCTGGCTTCATGGGAGCAACAGGCAGACCACGCCGATCACCGGCACAAAGCGCCGGGTTGCATGATCGGGGTCAGGGGTGTTCGTACCGTTTGGGTCCCTCGCGACTCAGAACAGCGGCGCCTGGGGGCCCGGCACGATGTCGGCGATGTCCGGGTCAGGCTCGCCCGGGGCGCGGTCGGGGCGACCGGCCTTCTCGGCCTTGGTGCGCTCCTTGGCTTCCTTCTTCTTGCGCTGGTACTCGGCGCGCTCTTGTTCCTTCTGGCGCTTCGTTCGTCCGGGGAGCATGCGTCGTCACCTTTACCTGGCCCTTCGTAAGTGTTGCGCGCCCTGGGCCGTACCGGGCGTGGAGCAGCGCATAGCAGGGCGATGACGTGAGGGCTAGAAGCGCCTGCTCATGAGACCGGGTCCCGCGAGACGTGCCGTCGTGATCGATCGATTTGCTCCCGAGGCGAAGGCCTTGCGCGCGCACTTCGATGAGCGGTTCGAGAACCCGAGAGAGACTCGCGACGATCGTTTCGTGTGGGACCTGTGGCACGTGCCGGGGCAGTACACGGCGCTCCGCACGCCGGCATATCTGTACTTTCCGAAGAAGGCGTACGACGCGTTTCACCAGCGCCTCGTGTGGTGGGGCCGCCGGGTGCTCGGTTGTCACGACGTCTCGCCGCCGTGGATGAGCTGTTACGTCAACGGCTGCGAGCAACGTCTGCATGGTGACTTGCCGCACGGCCAGTGGGCCTTCGTGTACTCGCTGACGCCGTGGGAACGGCGCACGTTTCGCGGTGGAGAGACGCTGCTGTTGCGAGACGACACACTCGACTTCTGGAGCTCGTTTCAGTCGGTGCGCGCGCAGGAAGAAGCCGAGATCGTCGAGGCCATCGAGCCGCGGTTCAATCGACTGACCGTGTTCGATCCACGCCTGCCGCACGGTGTTCGGCGCGTCGACGGCTCCATGGATCCACGGGAAGGTCGCCTCGTGATCCACGGCTGGTTCGTGCAGCCCCGGCCGTTCGTCGAGGGGCCGCTGAAGACCTCGGACCTTGCTGAAGGCATCGGCCTGGTGACGGACGCGATCGCACCGACCCTGGAGGCCGGCCTGTCGATCGCCGGGCTCTTGAGTGTCGGCTTCGAGGTGACCGCCGCCGGAGCCGTGCGCCGCGTGCGCCTGTTGTCAGACACGACCCGCGTGGTGGCCTCCGAGGAGGCCCACCGCAAGTCGCTGATCCGCCTGATCACCCGAACCATCGGCCAGCTGCGCTTCCCCAGCCGAAAAACCAGCTCCACGGTGACCCTCCCCCTCGTGTTCGAGCGGTAGTTCCGCGCGCTTGCCCAGTGGTTTTCCCGGTGCTAGGGCAACCTCGCCGCACGAAACGGTTTCGTGAGGCATGAGCCCAATACACACACGCTTGCTGTCGAAGTCCGGGTGCTCCGGGAGGCCGGAGAAGGACATCGACATCGGTACCCAGCACGCGTGGCGGATCAACCCAACCGGTGTCGCGACCAGCGCACCACGAAAAGAGACGAACCGATGAGCGAAGAGACGCAGCAGCAGGCAGTTCCCGAGACGCAGGGCATGCCCGGCGCGACCGGCATCACGATGCGCCAGATGCTCGAGGCCGGAGTTCACTTCGGTCACCAGACCAAGCGCTGGAACCCCAAGATGAAGCCGTACATCTTCGGCGCTCGCAACGGCATCTACATCATCGACCTCCAGAAGACGGTCGGCCTCGCGCGCGCGGCCCTTCGCTTCGTGTCGGACCTCACGGCCCGCGGTGGCGCGGTGCTCTTCGTCGGCACCAAGAAGCAGGCCCAGGACGTCGTTCGTGAAGAGGGCGCTCGCGCCAACCAGTACTTCGTCACCAACCGCTGGCTGGGTGGCACGCTCACCAACTTCAAGACCATCAAGCAGGGCATCGACCGCCTCAAGGCGCTCGAGACGATGAAGGAAGACGGCACGTTCGACCGCCTCCCCAAGAAGGAAGTCGCGGGCCTCGAGCGTGAGCGCGAGAAGCTCGAGAAGAACCTGGGCGGCGTGAAGCAGCTGTCGCGTCTGCCGGGCGCGCTGTTCGTCATCGACCCCAAGAAGGAAGACATCGCCGTGCACGAGGCCAACCGCCTCGGCATTCCGGTGATCGGCCTCGTCGACACCAACTGTGATCCCGAGGGCATCGACTACGTCATCCCCGGCAACGACGACGCGATCCGCTCCATCAAGCTCTTCACGGGCAAGATCGCCGACGCCTGCATCGAAGGCGCGGCCCGCTACCGTGCCTCGGGCGCCGCTGAGCGTGACGCCGAAGAGAGCCGCCGCCGTTCGGAAGGCCGTGGTGGCCGTGACGACGATCGTGGTGGCGAGCGCCGCCGCGCGCCGCGCCGTGAAGGCCGTGGCCCCGTGGTCGAGATGAAGGGTGGCCCTGCCACCGCCGAGGGTGAAGCTGCTCCGGCCGAGGGCGCTGGTGAGGCTGCTGCCGCTCCGGTCACGCCCGTCGTTCCTGCTCCCGCCGCCGAGTGAGTTCGACTCGTTCATTCGACAAGGAATCACGACATGGCTGACATCAGTGCACAGATGGTGAGAGAGCTCCGCGAGAAGACCGGCGCGGGCATGATGGACTGCAAGAAGGCCCTCACGGAGACCGCTGGCGACTTCGTGAAGGCCGAAGAGTGGCTCCGCAAGAAGGGCATCTCGAAGGCGGCGAGCAAGGGCGCGCGCGTGGTGGCTGAGGGCCTCGTGGCCCTCGAAGCCTCCAACGGCGGCAAGCTCGGCGTGATGGTCGAGCTCAACAGCGAGACCGACTTCGTCGCGCGCAACGATGCGTTCGTGAAGCTGCTCAACGGCCTCGTCGCGCACGTCGCGCGTCACGCGCCGACCTCGATGGACAACCTCCTCGAGCAGGCGTGGACCGATGGCAAGAAGGTGAAGGACGCCATCACCGAGCAGATCGCCACCATCGGCGAGAACATCTCGGTGCGCCGCTTCGAGCGCTTCGTCGTCGACGGCGGCAGCCTTGGCACCTACCTCCACGCCAACGGCCGCATCGCCGCCATGGTCGAGGTGGTGGGCAGCGACAAGCCCGAGGTCGCGGCACTGGCGAAGGAGCTCGCCATGCAGGTCGCAGCGATGAACCCGAAGTACGTCAGCCGCGAGCAGGTGCCGGCCGAGGTGCTCGAGAAGGAGCGCGAGATCTACCGCGAAGAGATTCGCAACCCGCCGCCGCCCGCGCCCGGTGAGATCCGCAACCCGAACAAGAAGCCGCCGCCTGAAGAGCGCTGGCCGATGATCATCGAAGGCAAGCTCGGCAAGTTCTTCGAGAACGTCTGCCTGGTCGATCAGTTCTCGATCAAGGAAGACAAGAAGCGCGTGAAGGAGCTCGTTGCCGAGACCGGCAAGGCTGTCGGCGCGACGTTGAGCGTCGGCCGCGTCGTTCGGTTCGAGGTCGGCGAAGGCATCGAGAAGAAGAAGGAAGATCTCGCTGCTGAGGTCGCCAAGACGATCGGCCAGGCCTGAGGTACTGAGGTCAGCTGAACGATGAGACCCGGGGCTCCGTGAGTGATCACGGGGCCCCGAGTCGTTTCAGAGGTGCACTCGCCGTATGGTGTCCCGGTGCGCGCTCCCGTCGTCGTCGCGATGTGCCTTGTCGGTCTCTCGAGCTGCAACACCTTCTGGCCCGTCCAGGGTGACCGGTTCCGAAACGACACGCTCTGCGAGCGCGCCCAGGCGTATGACGTGATGGCGAGAGCGACGGTCGTGTCAGCTGGGCCCGCGCGCGAGCTCACCCTCTCGCCGTGGCCTTCCTCGCGGGCTTGGTACACGCCGGTCGTCGTCGACCTCGAGCGGGACCTTCGTGGTGGCCTGGCAGCGGGCCGACACTCGCTGCTCGTCGGCGCGCCGGTGGCGAACGCGCGGACCCTCGCCACGCGACAGCCCACTGGGATCGGCAATGGCCGTGTCGGCTGGCTTTTCGCCTCGTTCATCGACGCCCAGTTGTTCATGGACGTGGATGGCGTGCTGACGAGCACTGACCCCGAGAGGTTTGTCTCGCCGATGGTGGATGAGTCGTACGCGAGTGAGAGCGACTTCGAGGCCGCCCTGAGTGAGGCCATCCGCACGTGCCCGAGGGTGGATCTGCTCACGTTCGATGCGGGGACCTGATCACTTCGCGACGAGCGGACCGGCCGCGTCCCACTCGTGGCCCGTCATCACCGTCGTTCCCGGCAGCGCCTTCACGATCGACGCGAGCTGCGCGAGCGATGCCTGGTTCGCGGGGTGATCGCCGGTGAACTCGCCCGGCTCGACCTGGTTCTCCCAGCCCCAGCGCGTGTGGCAGGTGTCACCCGTGAAGAGCACCGGACCCTTCTCGGTGTTCGCGACGAAGGCCAGGCTGCCCGGCGTGTGGCCCGGTGACGAGAGCACCCAGAACGAGCCGTCGCCGAAGAAGTCGATGGCCTGCTTCACCTCGCCGATCGCCACGCCCTTCGTCACGTCGAGCTCGGTCGTCGGGTTCTGGCCAGCGAAGAGGTTGGAGTACGTGCCGCGCAAGAACGCGTTCTGGAACGACGACGGCGTCGTCTCATTCGGCCCCGTGTAGAGCGGCGTGCCTTTCGGCACATCAGGCAGACCGAGCACGTGATCGAGATGCAGGTGGGTGAAGAACACGCCCGCCAGCGGCGCCGGCTGCCGCGCGAGAATCGAGGCCAGTGGCTCTTCAGGCTTCATCGCGCCGAGGAACGAAGACACCGGCCAGCCGATGCCGCCGCCCGTGCCGTCTTTCAGGCCCTTCGAGATGCCGGTGTCGATGATGAACGTGCCGCGCGTCGGGTGACGAATGACGTGCACCGGCAAGACGATGTCGACTTCATCCTTCGGCAGGTCCTTCGCTTCCGGCCGTTCGAGGTTGATGAGGCCCTTTCGTTCGACCTTCCACTTCGCTGACAGCACTGGCTCCCACTCGACGCGGGCGGGGCCGCTCAGAGCGTCGCTCCACGAGGTGGGCTGGCGCGGAGACACGACGGTCTCGGCGCGGGTGGGGTGGGTGGTGAAGGTGCAGGCCGAGAGGGCGACGGCGAGGAACGTGAGGAGTCGGTTTGCGTTGGTCATGGGCGCACAGTACGCATTCAGAAAAGGACACAACTGACCAATGATGAAGACCAGCCATCCATTTTCGAATGCATCGTGGGACGACGTCCGGCTGTTCCTCGCGGCGCTCGAGCACGAGAGCTTCACCCTTGCCGCGAAGGCGCTCCGCATCGGGCAGGCGACGATGTCGCGCCGCATCGCCGCGCTGGAGGCCGAGGTCGGGCACCCGCTCTTCGATCGCAGTCGTGGCGGCCTGACGCCGACGCACGCTGCGCTCCAGCTGCGGCCGTGGGCCGAGGCGATGGGCGCCTCGATGCGCGACGCCGGCGCGGCGCTGGCCGGGCTCGAAGCGGCGCCCGAGGGCCGGGTGCGCCTGACGTGCCCGCCAGGCGTCGCCGTCGACTTCTTGCCGCCGGTGCTCCAGCGCCTGCGCGTGAAGTACCCGAAGCTGGTGGTCGAGGTGCTGGCGGACGTGCGGGTGCGCGATCTGGCGACGCACGAGGCCGACATCGCCATTCGCTCCTCCATGCCCGCGGGCGGGCCGCTGCTCGTTCGCAAGCTCTGCGACGTACCCATTGGGCTCTACGCCTCACCTGCCGTGGTGCGGCGGCTCCCTCCGAAGCCAAAGCTCGAGCACGTGCCCCTCATCGACTGGTCTGACGAGGTGCCTTCACTTCAGCGGGCGCTGGCGGCGTTGCCGTGCCCGCGCGTGATGGTGACCAACGAGTTCCTCACCATGTGCGCGGCGGCGCAGGCCGGCGTCGGCGCCATCGCCATCACCAGCGTTCAGGCGAAGCTGCGCGGCCTCGTCGCCGTGCCTGTGGCGTTCCCCTCGGTGCCTCCAGCGCCGTTCCTCGTCATCACCCACCAGGCCCTTCGACACGTGCCGCGCGTGATGGCGGTGCTCGAGGCATTGGAGCGGCTCGTCGATGACCTCGGGCTCGCTCAGACGACGCCACGCGTTTCTCGCTCCCCAAGCGCACGCCGGGGGACTACAAGCCCTTCTCCGCCATGAGCGCCACCAAGAGCAGCACCGGCGGATACAAACGTGTCCTGCTGAAGTTGTCCGGCGAAGCGCTGATGGGCGATGACAAGTACGGCATCAACCCCGAGGTGCTCACCGGCATCGCGCAGCAGGTGCTGAACCTCCAGAAGGCTGGTGTGCAGGTCGCGCTCGTCATCGGCGGCGGCAACATCTTCCGCGGGGTGCAGGGCGCGACGCGCGGAATGGACCGAGCGAGCGCCGACTACATGGGCATGCTCGCCACCTGCATCAACTCTCTCGCCATGCAGGACGCGCTCGAGCAGCTCGGCGGCCAGACGCGGGTGCTCTCGGCCATCAAGATGGAGCAGATCGCCGAGCCGTACATTCGCCGCCGCGCCGTGCGCCACCTCGAGAAGGAGCGCGTCGTCATCTTCGCCGCCGGCACCGGCAACCCGTACTTCACGACCGACACCGCCGCCTCGCTGCGCGCGATGGAGATCAACGCCGACGTCATCCTCAAGGCCACCAAGGTCGACGGCGTCTACGAGGCCGACCCGAAGAAGGTGCCCACGGCCCGGCGCTACCGCACGCTCACGTACATGGACGTGCTGCAGAAGAACCTCAACGTGATGGACTCGACCGCCATCTCGCTGTGCATGGACAACAAGCTGCCCATCGTCGTGTTCGACATGATGGCGACGGGCAACATCGAGCGCGCCGTCCTGCGCCCCGGCGAGATCGGCACCATCGTCGGCCACGCCGAGACGGCCCTCGTTTGACGAAATGCTTCACGAACGGCTTCTGAACAAGGAGTGACACATGGCTGCGCATGACGACGTGGTGAAGGGCCTCACCGAGCAGATCAAGAAGGCCGTCGACGCCCTCAAGGGTCATATGACGAAGATTCGAACTGGCCGCGCGAGCGCTGCGATGGTCGACTCGGTGCGCGTCGACTTCTACGGCACGCCCACGCCGCTCGCCCAGTGCGCCGCCATCGCGGTGCCCGAGGCGCGGCTCATCACCGTCAAGCCGTGGGACAAGACGATCTTGAAGAACATCGAGAAGGCGATTCACGAGGCGAACCTGGGCCTCACGCCGCAGAACGATGGCGAGATCATTCGCCTGCCGATCCCTCCGCTCACCGAGCAGCGCCGCAAGGACATCGCCAAGGACGTGAAGGCGAAGGGCGAGGAGCACAAGGTCGCCATTCGCAACGAGCGCCGTGAGGCCAACGAGAAGCTCAAGACGCTGCTGAAGGACAAGAAGATCACCGAGGACGACAACAAGCGCGCCCAGGAGAAGGTGCAGAAAGAGACCGACGCCGGCATCGCGGCGGTCGATGACGTGGTCGCCAAGAAGGAGAAGGAAGTGCTCGAGGTCTGAGCGCTCCGCCCGTGCCCCCTCCTCGCGTCCTCGTCGCCGAGCCCTCGGCGCCCATCTGCAACGCGCTGCGGAAGTTCCTCGACGGCCGCGCCGACGTGCAGGCCGTGCACTACCTCGACGAGGCGGTGCAGCTGGTCCGCGCGAAGCCTCCCGACGTCGTCATCGCGTCGGTGTCGGGCTCGTTCGACGGTGAAGTGCTGGCCGTTCAGCTGCGCAAGCTCGCGCCCGATCTCTGTCTGATCCTGGTGTACCCGCCCGAAGAGGAGAAGGCCTTCGAGCGCGCGACGTCCGTCAATGCCGACTGTTTCCTGAACGGCCCACTGAAGAAGAACGCAGTGCTCAACGCGGTGCGCGCGGTGTTGAAGCTGCGCGAGCTGCGCCTGCGCATCGTGGAGCTCGCTGGCCAGGTCGAGAAGCTCAAGGCCGAGCCGAAGCCGTCGCCTGCACCCAAGCCGCGCGGCCCGGGCGTCAACACCGCCGACGAGACGTTCTTCAAGAAGTACATGCTGCTCGAGGTGAAGCGCTCCAAGCGCTACGCCTACCCGGTTGCGCTGTTGCTCGTCGGCCTCGACAAGCTCACCGAGCACCTCTCGAAAGAGTCGAGCCCCGAGTTCCAGCGCGCGGCGATTCGCAGCGAGGCGATGACGGCGATCAGCGAGCTCGTTCGCGACATCGACGTGGCGATGCCGTTCGCCGAAGACAAGTACCTCGTGTTCCTGCCGCACACCCCGAGGCCTGGCGCGTTGATCGTCGCCGAGCGCGTGGTGAAGCAGCTGGCGACGATCGCGGCGTTTCCTCGAGGCACGGCGTCGGTCGGCCTGGCGAGCTTCGACCCGGCGCTCGACCCCAAGGCCACCGTGAGCTTCGGAGCCCTGGTGCGCGAGGCCTCGGTCGCCCTCAAACGCGCGCAGGAGTCAGGCGGCAACAAGGTCGACGCGCCGGCGATGCCCGAAGCGCCTCCCAAGCCGAAGAAGAACCGCATCTCGCTCGGGTGAGCTCTGTGCCGGCTACTCGGCGCCGATCACCTTGAGGCAGTTCGAGGCGCCTCCACGAACCGGAGGATCGAAGCAGACCGGTTCGCTCGTTCCCTGACTGTCACACGTGCCTTGCGGCGTCTTGGCGCACGCGATGGCGGAGCCGACGGTCGCGCACGTGTAGCCACAGGCGAGCTTGCCGGCGTGCTGGGTACAGGCCGGCTTCTTCGTCTGCGTGCCCCCGGCGCAGATGACGTGCTTGTCGGGGTCGAAGCAGACGGGCACACCCTCACGCGTGTCGCAGATTCCAAACGGCGTCTTCGTGCACGCCAACACGCCGCCCGACAGCACGCAGCCGTAGCCGCACGCGACGGTCTGCAGGTGCTCCTTGCACGCCATCGGGGGCGTCTTGCTGCCGAAGACGCCGTACACCTCAGGGGGAGGATCGGCGCAGACGACCTTGTTGTTCGGCCCCGCGGCGCAGGCCCCGGCGGGTGTCTGTGCGCACGCCACGACCCCTGCGGCGTTCTTGCAGTTGTAGCCACACGCCGCCGCCGAGCCGTCCGTGAGGCACTTCGGCGCGGGGGCCGCTCCGCCGTACGCGACCTGGAGCCAGGGCGGCGGGTCGAAGCAGAGGATGGTGCCCACGTTCTGAAGGCAGATGCCGTTGGGCGACTCGGCGCACTTGCCGTTGATGCCGTTCGCCGTCTTGCACTGGTAGCCGCAGACGCGACCGCCGGTCACGGTGATGCACTCGGATTTGGGAGCCTGGGCCAACAGCGCGGTCGCGAGCAGCAGTGGCATCATGAGGAGGTCTCCGGAAAAGGGTCCACGCCACTAAAGAGCGCCCACGGCTCTGATTCAGCTCAAAGTGAAAGACGATGACCAGAGGCCGACTCGACGCACTCCGAGATCCACGCGTTGAGCTCGAGCCCCTTCTGCTTGTCGTCGAGCCAGCGGCCATCCGCGCTCCATGAGAAGTGCACGCCGACGCCTTTGCCGGCGACCCAGATCTGGTGCACGGCACGCTGGGTGTTCACCACCACCTTTTCGCCGGTCTTCGACGCGGTGATCGTCACCATGTCGCCGGTCGAGTCGCACTCGACGACGTCAGGGTCGGCGGCGTCGATGGCTTTGATCAGCTTCTTGAAGGTCTGCGCGACGGCTGCGGCGAAGGCGGCGTCTTCCATGGGGGCCTCATAGCCTCGCCACGGCGCGGGCGCTGCGACTCAGGGCGCTTCGATCTCGAGCGCCTGCACGATGGGCTGGCCAGGCGCCGCGTAGAGAAACAGCGTCCCGACGCCGCCACCTTCTGGCCGCTCGATGCCGATGACGGTGCCCGGCGTGACGGGCTTGGGGAACGACGACATGCCGAGGAAGTGGGCCGCCGCTGCGCCCATCGACGGCTGGTGGCCAATCAGCGCCACGGCTTTGCCGTCGTGTTCCGCCAGGAGCGCCTCGAGAGCGCCGACCGGACCATCGGGGAACAGCATGCGCGTCGACCGCAGCGGCCCCTCGTAGCCGACCACCTGCGCGAGGATCGTCGCCGTCTGCACCGCCCTCACCAGCGGGCTCATCACCATCACGTCGGGCGTGCCGATCAAAGCGCTCGCGTTCTGGAAGTGCCCCGGGAGTGCCAGCCGGGCTCGCGCGGTCAACGCCCGGGCCTCGTCATCGAGGCCGTCGGGGATCTCTGCATCGGCGTCGCCGTGTCGGACCAGAAAGACTCGCATCGGAGCAGTCGGGAATAGGTCACCCACTCCAGTGTGGTCAAAGGGCTTTGGTGGCCCTGTACGGCTCGCCGCGTCGTCTCTTTTGTCAGACAGCAGTGGCGTCGAATGCAGACGGTATGGTGCCCGCGATGTCGAGCCGCATGACCATCCTGACGCTGGTCCTCCTCGGGTGTCCCGAGCGGCGTGCGGTGTCGTCCTCCGCCGTCGATGCGGGAGGCCCGTCTCTGGTCGCTGCGGCCGAGGCCGTCGCGCCGATCTCGGCCGAGAAGCTCGACGGCTGGCTGCGGTACCACCGCGCGCTCAGCGCCGCGTCGGGCGTCGACGGAGGGCTGGACGCGAAGGGCAAGGCGCTCCGCGAGCGGGCGATTCGCGCCGAGGCCGGCTTGACCGAGGCCGACGTCGACCGGCTCGAAGAGCTCATCGGCGCCGTCGTCACCCAACGCACCATCGGCAAGCTGACCGGCGCCGAGGCGCTGCGCGGCTTCGACAAGGTGACGCTGACGCTCAAGCCGGAGCAGCGTCAGAAGGTGGAAGAGGCGTTCGGCGACGTGAAGGCCCGCGCACAGCAGGGCGCCTCGCTCGACGCCGAGCGCGCGAAGTTCGGAGACGACGCGGTGACGCTGGTGCTCGCGCGCGAGGCCGAGGTCACCGAGGTGTGGGACTCGCTGTTGAACGGACGAGGAGAACGGTGATGACGACGCGAAAGCCAGGCTGGTTCGAGACCGACGTGGCGCTGCAGCGAGTGATGGCCCGGCAGCTGGGCCCGTCGTTCGAGAAGGCGAAGCCGCGCCTCACCCGCATGGGTGACGCCGTCGCCAACGAGGGCGCGCGCTGGGGCCACGAGGCCGATCATCACGGCCCGACGCTGGTGACGCACGATCACACCGGCGCGCGCATCGACGAGATCGACTACCACCACAGCTACCGCGAGCTTCAGCGCCTCGGCTACGGCGGCGGCATCGTCGCGGCGACGTACAACCCCGAGCTCGCGGCCGAGCGTGGCCAGGCCGGCAAGGCGCTCACCTTCGGGCTCGGGTACCTCTTCGGTCAGGCCGAGGCCGGCATGTTCTGCCCCGTCTGCATGACGGACGGCGCTGCGCGGCTGCTGGTGAAGCACGGCACGCCCGAGCTCCAGCGGCGCTTCGTGCCCCGGCTCTCGTCGACCGAGCTCTCGACCCTGTTCACCGGCGCGATGTTCCTCACCGAGAAGGCTGGCGGCAGCGATGTCGGGCAGATCGCGACCGTGGCGAAGGGCGGCGCCGGCGTGCCCGGAGAGCGCGTCACGTTGTGGGGCGACAAGTGGTTCTGCTCCAACGTCGACGCCGACGTGATCATGATCCTCGCGAGGCCCGAGGGTGCAGGGCCGGGCACGCGGGGCCTGGGCCTGTACGTGCTGCCGCGAACGCTCGAGAACGGAAAGCGCAACGCGTTTCGCATCGATCGCATCAAGGACAAGCTCGGCGAGCGCAGCTTCCCAACGGGTGAAGTGACGCTCGAAGGCGCCGAGGCCTTCCTGCTCGGTGGCCCGGGGCAGGGCTTTCTCCAGATGACCGAGATGCTGAACCTGTCGCGCCTGTACAACGCCATCGCCTCGGTCGCGGTGATGCGCCGATCGGTCGTCGAGGCGTTCGACTGGGCCGAGCAGCGCGTGGCCTTCGGCAAGAAGATCATCGACCACCCGCTGCTCGCCGAGGTCCTGCTCGACATGGCGAGCGAACAGCGGCTCGCGTTGCTCTGGGCGTTTCGCGGCGTGCAGTTGATGGACACGGTCGACAACGGCACCAGCAGCGAGACCGAGCGCCGCACCCTTCGCATGCTGACGCCGCTCCTGAAGTACGTCCTGGGCAAGTGGGCCGTGCGTGTCGCGAGCGAAGGCGTCGAGGTGCTCGCCGGCAACGGCTACATCGAAGACTGGCCGATGGCGCGCGTGCTGCGAGACGCGCAGGTGCTGCCCATCTGGGAAGGGACCACCAACATCCTCGTGCTCGATGCCTTCCGCGCGCTGCGCAAAGAGGGCGGCCACGAGGTGTTGTTCGCCGAGGTCGAGCGCTTCGCCGCCGAGGCGCCCGCTGACGTGCAGTCGCGGGTCGGTGCGTTGCTCGACGAGGCGAAGCAGGCCCTCGTGGAGCTGAGCCAGGACCCGAAGGCCGAGCACGCCTTCCGTGACTGGACCGATCGCGCCGCGCTGCTGTGGCTGGTGACGACGGCGTGCGCGAAGTCACTCGGCCATGGCAGCGACGCCGACCTCCGCGCGGCCCGTCGGGTGCTCGCGCGCCATGCGCCAGTCGGGCTGCTCCGCAAGGACCGCGCGTCGGCTGACGACGTCAGGCTGGTGGCGTTCCGCTGACCCTGTCCCGAGGTGGCGATCGACCCGCCTTGCCTCATGTCATGGCTGCATTGCAGTCCTGAAATGAACCGTGCAGCGATGAAAGATGGCGCACGACCAACAGCTTGAACTGTCTCGGTTCTCGGCGGGCATTCGCCTTGCTCTCGAAGAGGGCATGCTCGACCAATTCCAGGTTCGTGACTTGCCCCTCGTCGATGTGGTGATCGCACTGGAATCAGCGCCTCTCAAGGCGGTGGTCGCGGCCCTGGAGCATGGTGAGTGCCGAGCGGTGCTGGTGCTCGACCAGGTCGGGGCTCCGCGCGGGCTGGTGATGCGCGACGCCGTCCTTCGTCATGGCGAGCGGCTCTCTGATCTGCGCGTGGGGTTGCTGCCCACGCTGGGTGTCGTCGAGACCAGGCCGGAGCTGATGCTTCACGACGCCGCGCGCGCGGTGTCGAACGCGGGCGTCGGGGCGATCGTCTGTCGCCTCGGCGACGGGAGCGACCCGAAGATCATGCTCCGTGACGAGATGCTGAACCTCACCGACTGGGCGCCGCTCGTCGATTCGCGCGCGCGCCGGTTGGCCGCCGAGGCGTCGCTCGCCATGAGCAGCCCCCGCGCCACGCCGCCCGCCGTCATCGCGCTCTGAGTCGCAGTCCCCCGGTCAGTCGTCGACGGTGATTCGAACTGGCGCGCTCGCTTCGCGCCCTCCTGCCAACACCGCACGAATGACGTGGGCGCCGGGCGCGATCGGCCACCGCGCCTCGTGCGGGTAGCCCACGCGCGCGATCGGTGTCCCGTCGACAAGCCACACCACTTCTTCGGTCGCTGGCTGCACCGCTGCCGAGAGCTTCACGGTCGACAGCTCGCGGGGCGTGTCGGGATCGAAGAGATATCGAGACGCGGGCGCCGGCTCGCGAATGCGCACGGTGCGAATCGAGGGGTCGGTCGTCGGGCACAGTGGCGACTCGACGGTGGGCGCGATCGACAGGCGCTGCCGCCTCGCCCACGACGCGTAGACCTCGGGCAGCGCGAGCATGGGCCGGGTGTCGATCACCGCCGCGGGGCACGCAGGCCCCGCGAGCAGGCCGGTGCGTCGATCGAGCCTCACGTCGGCGTGAAACGGGCACGGCTGGCTCGGCTCGGTGCCGCGCACGAAGTGTTCGGTCTTCACGTGTGGGCAGCTGGGGCCCGGCAGTCGCCCTGACAGGCCGCAGACGTCGACGGCGATCGATCCACCCGGCAGTGGGAACGCCAGCATCGGCGGCAGCCACGGCCTGATGTCGGGGCTGCCCTTCTCGAGCACCGTGTGCACCGCAGGCGCTGCTGCCGTCGCGCCTGAGACGAGGTTCATGCGGCGCCAGTCGTGGTTGCCGACCCAGCTGACCACCAGGAGCCGATCGGAGAACGCAGCGGCCCACGCGTCGCGGTAGCCCTGGCTGGTGCCCGTCTTCACCGCGACCGCGACGTCGTAGTCGAGTGAGCCGCCAGGCGGGAACGCAGGGCGCCGCGCCTCGGGGTCGGCGAGCATGTGCGCGGTCAGCATCGCCGCGTCTTCACTCAACAGCCGAACACCCGCGGCCGGCACCTCGTCGACGAAGCGCTTGAGCGGCACCGTGACGCCCTTGTTGCCCAGCGCGGTGTACAGCTGCGCGAGCTCGAGCGGCGTCACGTGGAGCGAGCCCATCGCGAGGGTGAGCCCGTAGGCCGAGGGGTCGTACTTCACCTGCTTCACGCCACCGCGCTCGAGCCGTTGCACCACACGATCGACGCCGACCTCGGCCAGCACACGCAGCGCGGGGATGTTGCGCGAGTTGCCGAGCGCCTGACGCAGCAGCATGGGCCCGAGGAAGGTGTGGGTGATGTTCTCAGGCACGTAGAGGCCACCGTTGGCCGTCGCGAACTCCACCGGCGTGTCTGGCAGCTCGGTCGCGGGCGTGTGCGTGCCGTTCTCGAGCGCCATCGCGTAGATGAACGGCTTGAGCGCCGACCCAGGTGAGCGCCGCGTCGCGAGGTAGTCGATGCTCCCGCGGGCGATCGCGTCGAAGTAGTCGGCGCTCCCCACGTACGCGAGCACCTCGCCGGTCGGCAGATCGACGACGAGGCCTGCAGTGTTGCCGGCGCCCGCGCTCCGCAAGGTCTCGAGGTTGTCGGTCAGCGCCTTGAAGGCCGCGCGCTGCACGTCGAGATCGAGGGTCGTGTGATGAATGACCTGGCCCTTCGGCAGCCGTCGGCTCCAGGCGAGCACCGCGTGCATCGTCTCTCTCGGCCGCGCCGGGTGCTTCGAGAGCGCGAGATCAGACGTGAGGGCGACGTGGAGATCTTCATCACCGATGACGCCGCGCTGGTGGAGCTGCGTGAGAATTCGGCGGGCCCTCGCCATCGCGCGCGCGTGGCCGTCCTTCGTCCACGGAGACATGCGGCTGGGCTGCTGTGGGAGCGCCGCCAGAAACGCGGCCTGGAGCCACGAGAGATCGTCGATGGGCTTGTCGAAGTAGAGGTTCGCCGCGCGGACGATGCCGTGCGTGCGGTTCCCGTAGGGCGCGATGGTGAGGTACTGGCGCAGCACCGCGTCGTGCCCATGCCTGCGAACGAGGAGCACCCCTTCCGCCCCTTCGTGGAGCTTCGCGGACACGGTGCGTGCGCGCGGGTGCTGCAGGCGGGCGACCTGCATGGCGATGGTGCTCGCGCCCGAGATGACGCGCCGGTTCGACACGTTCTGCCAGGCCGCGCGCAGCACCGAGCGCCACGCGACGCCCCCGTGCTCGTAAAAACCCCGGTCTTCGGTCTCGAGGGTCGTCACCACCACCTTCATCGGCAACGAGGGCGGGAGCGGCCAGAAGCCGTACGACTCCTTCGCGCCGAACACCTCACCCAGGAAGCGGCCCCGGCGATCGAGCAACACCTGGGAAGGAGAACGGGTCGCGAGCGAGTCGTCGAGGGAACGCCAGAACCGCACGGCGCTCCCGATGGTGAGGAGGCACAGCACCCCGAGGGCCACCCGGCGATGGCGCCACGCTCGGGATCTCAGGGTCGGCTTCTCCATCACGGCCTCACTGCTGCCGCGTGCCGGTGACGACGATGCGCGCTCCGACGCCACGGCCACGCACCTCTTCGCGGTACATCAGCTCGCTGAAGGGCGGCGGGTGCACGAAGCTGCCTTCACTCGAGGCGCGTACGCGGAAGTGGAAGGTGTGCGTGCCGCGTGGGAGCTCGGTGAAGAAGTAGCGCACCTCTCCATCGAGCCGCTGCACGTACGTGGGCGTCAACGAGTCGGCCTGTGACGGCTTCGCGTCGCTCCCGGCGTTCTCGAGGTTGGGGTTCATTGGCTCGAGCCCCGCGGCGAACGGCACCACGAAGGCCACGTGCTGGCGGGCCTCGTCGGTCGTCAGCTGGGCATGCAGCTCGATCACCTCACCGAGCGGCACCTTGAGCGTCTGCCCTGCCTTGTCTTCGACGTTCACCGGCGCGCTCCCATCGGCGGGGTAGCGGGTGAGGCTGCGGCTGACGATGAGGCCCTGCTTCTTCGCCTCGGCCTGATCGCCCGGCTGGAGCGGCAGGTACTTCACCTGCAGGCGTGCACCGACGGGCCCGCCCGCGACGCTGACGGTGGGGACCTGCTCCGAGTCGAGCATGCGGCGGCCCGCCTTCTTCGCGTCGTCGAGGACGACGTCGGGCAGTCCGCTGAGGGTGATCGTGCTCTTGCCCGCGTTCGTCGTGCCCTTCTCGAGGTAGAGCGCGAACGCCGAGATCGCGCGGCGGTTGTCGTACGTGCTCCCGAAGCCCTGGTTCGCCGTCGCCTTCGCCAGCAGCGCATCACGAATCAGCGTGTGCCTCTGGTTCGACGGGTCGACGCGGAGCAGCGCTTCCCACACCGTCGCGACCGCGCTCGCCGAGCTGCCCAGGTACAACCCTGACCAGCCTGCACGATCTCGACGCATGCGATCGAACACCTGGTTGCCCTTGACGAGCTTGAACACCAGCTCGTCCCAGAGCTCGCCTTTGAGGGTGCCGAGGTTCGACGCGAAGACGTTGGGCCGCTCCGACATCGCCGAGGTGAGATCCGCGAGGGACGACGAGTCCATCGCGGCGCGGCCGTAGAAGAGCTCCACGGCGTAGTTGTCGTCGAGGTCGCCCGTGCGCGCGAGCGCCCGGAGCGCGGCGGTCTGCTGGTTGTATCGGTACTCGCTCCACAGCCCGTTGAAGTCCTTCCGGAGCACGCGCTTGAGGCCGTCGATGGCGCGGGTGCGCACCTTCTCGTCGACCGTCACGCCGGCCTTTTTCGCCATCGTCATGAACTCGACGCCAGCGGCGGTGAGCTGCACGTTGCCAGTCGAGCCGGGCCAGTACCCGAGGAAGCCCGACGAGTCCTGATGCTGAGCCAGCTCCTCGAGCAGCTTGCGCGTGTTGGCCTGCACCTGCGGCGTGAAGCGCGTGTCGAGCTCGAGCTTCTTGAGCAGCGAGCCCAGCACGAGGTCCGGGTACACCTGACTCATGCGCTGCTCGAGGCACCCGTGTGGATACGCCGACAGGTACTCGAGGCTCGAGGCCAGCTCGAGCACGCCGGGCTGGTTCGTGAACACGTAGCTCTGGCTCGCCGTGCCGGGCCGCGGAGGCTCGGGGAAGGGCTTGAGCGTGTTCGCGCCGGTCTGCAACGTCACCAGGCTGGCCGACCGCTCGATGCTGCGATCGGGCAGCAGCGGCAACTTCACCTCGAACGCATCGCCCGCCTTGTCCGACAGCCGCGTCACGTCGACGCGCACCGTGACGACCGACTCCTTGCCCATCGGCGCCGCCTTCACTGTCACCGGCGTCAGCACCGACTGGGCCTTCGTCGACTTGAGCTCGATGCGCTCGGCGAGCTTGCCCTTGCCTTCGATCGAACCGGTGATGGAGATGTCGACGCTCGCGGGACCGTCAGGCCCCTCGACGACGCGGGCGACCGCGCCAGGCCAGAACGAGTCGCTGACCCGAACCAGCCGCGGGAGCTGCGGCGTCACCAGCACCGGCAGACGCACCCGAAGGGTGGACTGCTTGAGGCCGAAGCGGGTCGCGCCAGAGATCGCCACTGCGCGCACGCGGAAGTTCGTCAGATCGTCCGAGAGCTGAATCGGCACCACCAGCTTGCCGCTCGCCGGCACCGTCAACGTCGCCGCGTAGTACGGCACCGTCTTGAACTCCTTGCGCACCAGGCGCTTGCTGCCCTGGCTCTCGTCGTCGCCACCGTCACCACCCGGGTCCTCTTCCAACTCGGTGATGCGGCCCACGACGAGGTTGCGGGAGTCACGCACGCTCACGGTGCGCGCGTTGCGGCGAATCATCTCGGACAGTGGGTCGAGCGTCGCTTCCTTCGCGAGCGACAACACTGCCTCGTCGACGAGCCAGAGCGTCACCTCTCCACCGATCGGCCGCTTCGCCTCGTCGGAGAGCGTGATGGTGAAGTCGTGCTTCGTGCCGGGCCTGGCGACCTCGGGGTGCGTCACGTTCACCGTCACCTGGTTCTTCACGGGCTCGATCTCGAGATCGATCGTGCTGGCCGCCGTCGCCGGCTTGTACCGGGAGTCGTCGGTCTTCCCTTCGCCGATGCGGCCGCGCATCAGCACCACGTGGACCGGCAGGTTCGGCGCGTGACGATCGGTGATGGGCACGTCGATCACCACGCGTGAGCCCGAGACGTCCTTCCAGAGGTAGCGGTTGCCGGTCGGGTCTTCGATGATCGCGAGCGCGCGGGCCGTGGCGTACGGGCTCTGGACGATCAGGTGCGCAAGGTCGCCGGGCAGGTACGACTTCTTGTCGGGCTTCACCTCGAAGACGCCGTCGCGAGACTTCTGCCAGGACTGCGGCGTGGAGCCGCCGACGTAGAGATCGGCAGAGAGCGTCTGCACGCGGCCCAGCTTGTCGCGCGCGAACAGCTCGACGACGTAGACGCCCGAGTCGACGATGGGGAACACCTGCGCCAGCGGCGTGGTGAGCGTCTTGAGCGTCTTCTCGGCGACCTGCAGATCTTCCTGCTCCGTCTGGTACTTCGCCTTGCCCGTCGCGAAGCTCGTCTCGCGCAGCGTCGAGTGCCACACGCGGCGCAGCAGCCGAACGCGGATCTCCTGGTCTTGCAGCGGCTTGTCGTCGATGCCGACGGCGATCAGCTCGGCTTTCAGCTCGGTCGCCTTCTCGAGATAGCGGGGCACCTTGAGGCCCAGCACGAAGGGCGGCAGCGCCTTCACCTCGGTCGCGCTGGTGACGGGCTGATCGTCGGGGCCGGTGACGGTGGCCTCGAAGCGGTAGACGCGCCCCGAGCCGTCGAGATCGAGCTGCGGATTGGTGGTGATGTCACCTGCGCCGCTGTCGTCGAGCTCTCCCTGCTGCGCGGTGACGCCTGGCGTGCGCTGGCTCTGCGGCCGGGCGAACTGCGCCGACGACGCGAAGAGAAAGCCGGGCAGGCCTTTGGGCGTCCACGAGTACGGGCGCTGCGTCACGCTCCATGCGATGGGCTGGTTCGCGACGTTGCCGCCGGCGTAGTAGCGCGCGACGGCCTTCACCTTGAACGCGGCGTCGTTGCGGACGCGAGGGGCGCCAGTGAGCTGCACCTCGAAGGTGGGCACCCGGTACGCCTCGATCTTGAAGGAGCGCCGCGCGATGACGGTCTCGCCGGACCGAACGGGCGCGTGCACGAGCTCGGCAGAGAAGTCGCCAGTCGGAATCCCGTCTTCCTTGAACGTCGCCGCGAACGCACCCAGCGCCGTCGAGGTGCTGGTGACCGGGTACTCGGTGCCGTCAGGGCCGCGAACGCGCAGCTTGTAGTCGGAGAGCCCCGTGGGAACCTGCAGCCCACCGTTCTCCTTGCGGCGGACATAGGCCTTCAGGAACACCGGCTCGCCCGGCTTGTAGATGGGCCGCTCGCTGAAGACGAAGCCGAGCGTCGCGTCGTTGGGCGGCCGGGGAATGTTCCCGAGCAGCCAGCCGAGCCAGCTGCCGTAGCTCGACCAGTGGTTGTTCGCGAACGAGGGCAGCGACTCGCGCGGGTCGAGCACCAGCACGTCATCGCCCGAGCGCACCGAGACGCGGGTGATCGAGCTCCACGCGTTCCGGGGCGTCAGCACGACGCGGCCATCTCCATCGGTGGTGAACTCCTGCGCCGCAGGTCCGGATGACGTCGAGTACGAGCCCTCCAGACGCACCGTCGCACCACGAACGGCGTCTCCCGTGTCGAGCGTTCGGACGTACAGCACCGCCTTGTCGGTCTCTTCGACGCTCGTCATGGTGAGGTTGGTGATCTGCACGCGCACGTACGCGCGCTCGGAGCGGCCCGTCAGCCGGCGCAGGCCGACGAGGTACGTACCGGGGCGTTGATCGACGAGCGGCTTCAGATCGAGCCCGAACGTCGTGGTGTTCGCTTTGTCCGCGAGCGGCAGGTCGACGAGCCGCGAAACGAGCGGGCTCCCGAGCAGACGCAGGTGCTTCTGGAGCGACTGCGAGTCGATGGCACCGGGAATGTCCGGGGTCGTCGGCTCCTCGCCGGGGAACGGCGGAGCGCTCTGCTCGTCCACCACGATGGGCGACGAGGGGAACGGCCAGAGACCTGCGTGGAGGGGATCGACGCGATAGACGCGCACGTCGGCCTTCGGCTCTCCGTACCCCTGGAGTGGCAACATGCGAGGGCCACGCGCCTCGACGATCGCCGTCGACTGCGTGAAGCGCAGGAACGAGGCCTTCCATCCGAGGTGGAAGTAGACGTCGGCCGGCTTCACGTCGCGCAGCGCGCGCCCCGCGTCGTCACGAATCGGCGCCGAGCCCAGCGTCAGCTTGTAGAGCGTGTCGGGAACGAATTTGCCCTGCAGCTGCACGCGCTCGCCATACGGCGTGAACCGAAGGTCGGGCACCGACGGCTCGAGGTGCACGAGCTTGTGCAGGCTGGTGAGCGTCAGGTCCGACACCTGGGCCGAGAAGACAAGTTGCGGCATGTCTCCACGGTTGCCGCAGCCGAGCGCGAGATCCTTCGGCGTCGAGGCGCCACCCACGAGCGGGAACGTCGCGTTGCCGCACTGCACGCTCTGCAGGGTGAACGGCGTGCGCGTCGAGAGCCGGCCCGTCCACAGCGTGGTGCCTTCGGTGCCGAGCGCCAGGCTGACCGAGACGACCAGCTGTTTCCCTTCAGGCACGTCTTCATCGAGGGTGAGTGCCCAGCTCGCCGGATCTCTTTGTGAGGCGCGCGGCAGCGGCGCGAGCGAGAACGACTGCACCTTCTTGCGAGGGCTGTCGGCGAGGCCGGGCAGATCACGAATCTCGAGCGACAGCATCTTCTTGAGCGACGCGGGCGGCAGCGCCTGGGGGAAGGTGAGCGTGACGACCCGGAACGGACGCAGGCCTTCACTGCCAGCCGCGGGCGCCATCGCAGACGGCGGCGACATCATCGTCGTCAGCACCCGCTTGGTGCCGCGCGCGTCGATGGCGAAGCGGGCCAGGGCCGGCCAGGGCTCTGCGGGCCGGAACTGCAACGTGCGCTTGTCGACCCACGTGTACGCGCCAGGCCACGGCGGCGCGAACGAGAGGAACTTCGGGCCGTCATCGGCAGGGCCCTTCGAGCCGACCTGATCGCCGTCGAAGTACACGGTGACCGGGTCGAACCCGCGCAGGAACGTCTCGGGCAACACGCTCGTGCCACCTGCGGCGGGGCGTTGGCCGACGTCGCCAGCGGTGTACTGCGCGAGCGCGTGGGTCGAGACGAGGGCAGCGACGACGACGAAGCAACGAAGTGGAGCAGTCATGGTGAAGAACCGGTGAGCGGCGTGGTGTCGGATCATGGCGTCATCCCCACGCGGCCGAAGAAGTCCTGCAGGTACTCGGGCGGCACCTCGTTCGAGTCGCCGGACAACCCGAGCAGCACGGGCTTCACGGCGATCGGGCTCGCTCCGGGTCGATTGGGGTTGCGGACCGTCAACAGGAAGCGGCCCTTGTCGAGGTTGAGGTACTGGTGACAGCCCTCGCCGACGGCCTGGTAGCCGTCGTTGTAGACGGAGCACTCGAGGTCTTCGCGGTTGGCCTGCATGCCGAAGCCGACGCGGCCTTTCCCCTTCGTGTCGAACGTGAAGAGCCGCACCTCACCCGGCGCCAACCAGGTCTCTGCGCCGACGCCTTCGGTCAGCGCCGTCACCGGCTCAGCGAGCCAGCGCAAGCTCCCACCGGCCAACGCGCGGTTCGCGAACGGCCTGACGAGCAAGCGGTACGTGCCCGGGTTCAGCACACGCACCAGCTCGCAGCCGGTGTCGTTGCCGTCGACCGAGAGCAGATCGTTTCCACGGAAGAGGCCGCAGACGCCCGTCTCCGAGGCGACGCGCACCACGCTGCTCTGCGCGACGACGATGGTGCGATCGACGCGGCCCTGCTGCAGCGGAATCGCGACCGCGGGCTGCAGCGCCGGCCCGGCCACGACCGGGAGCTCGATGCCCAGGCGCGCCCACTTCTCACGGCCCTGCGTGTGCACCATGGCCCGGAGCGCCGTGAGGTCGTGCTCGATGATCAGCTCGGCGCCAGACTTCGCGGGCAGCTTCGTGCGGCAATTCGTGAAGCGCTCTCCCGAGGCGAGCACCAGCGTGCAGCGCAGCGCGCCTTCGACGAGGACGGTGCGGTCGGCATCGGCAGCGGGCACCGTGAGGCGAACCGTGCCCGGAGCGCGCGGCGCATCTTCGTAGAGCCCGGTGAAGGCGACCGACATCGGCGCGGCTTCGAGGAGCACCGTCGTGAGATCGGCCTGCCCGTCGCTCGCGCCGACCAGCACCAGCGTGCCGCCCTGGCCGGACACCACACACCGGCGAAGCTCGTTCGTGGGCGCGCAGAGCTCGAGCGCGTTGCCCGACGCATCCACCAGGACGCCCCACGTGTCGCGAGGCAGGGTGGCTTCGACGCGCGCCCGGCTCGAGGCGGGAAGCGTGAACGCTCCGACGTTCGAGAAGCTGACGCGGCGTCGGCCTGGCGTGAGCGCCTCGGCCTTCGCCGGAATCGCGACGTCGCGACGAACGATCGAGGCACGCACGGTGGCGTCGGTTGGAGCCCACACCCGCCCGAGCGCCTCGGTGCCCACACGGCTGACGGCGAAGCACGCTGCGTCTCGGCGTTCGCGCAACGCGCCGGCTCCGTCGAACGCGCACACTGGCGGCGCCGCCTCGGCCCAGCCCGACAGCGCAGAGAGCAGGAACAACGATGGCTGCGAGGCAGTCACGGTCTGAACGTGCACCGTGCGGCTCAAGTCAAACGTCGCTCCGGTGTTCGATGCCGCGAACCGCACCTCGTCGAGGGGCACCGGAATCGACTTCGCGCCGAAGCCCGCGAACACCACCGGACCTGCCTCGAGTGAGACCTCCGGGCCGCACGACTCGAAGACGCCGGTCGATTTTCCGCGCAGACAGAAGGCCTGTGGCGACGTCTTGTAGCGGCCGGGCTTCGCCACGCTCGTCGACAGCGCCTGCGCCGCCGCCACCTCTGCGCCCGACGTGGTGAACGTGCGCGTCTTGAACGTCGTCGCGACCGGCGAGGAGCCATCGGTCGTCCACAGCCGCAACGTCCACGGCTCCTGCTTCGCGATCACCAGCATCGAGCAGTTGGTGACGCGCGAGCGCCTCGCCGCGACACCATCAGGCCCGACGACTGCACACGAGAACGGAGTCCTACCGGCCGCGGTGACGCTCAGCTCCTGCACGGCGTCTCCGGCCGGCACCGCGTACTGAACGACCGAGGTGCCCAGCGTCAGCTTCTGTCCATCAGGGAACACGCCCTTGTCCTCGACGGGCGGCAGGCTGACGGTGAGCTTCGTCTCGCCCGCGAGCTGCGTCTCACTCTCGAGGACCAGCGTGTAGCGGCCCTTGCTGATGGGCTCGGCGAGCGCGCAGTTCCAGTCGGAGCCGTTCTCGCTGCCTTCCAGCACCAGCTTGCGCTTCTCGTCGAAGAGCCGGCACCGCACGTCGGCTTCTCCCTCGGTGCGCAGCCGCAGCGTGCCGTCGCCTGGCACCGTCAGGGGAAGGGTGGTGGGCACCGGGAGCGTGCGCGTCATGCCCGGCAACAACACCGCGCTCCCGAAGTGCAACTTGTAGGTGATGCCGACGTCGCCCTTGCTGTGCTCGGTGACGATTTTGTAGCTGCCTGCGGGCAGGGTGATCTTTCCTCCACTGGGCGGCGGTGGGGCGGCGCGCATCGCAGGACCCGTCGGCCCCGCTGCGACGACTGGAGCGCTGCTGCCGTCCGATTCGCCGTCGCCTTCTGATTCGCCATCACGGCTGTACTCGCCGTCACCCTCGCCGCTGTACTCCTGTTCGCCCTGGCCCTCGGACTCTTCATGCCCTGACGAATCGTACGCAGACACTTGCGGCGCGATCACCTCGACCGCTTTGGGCGCCTGGTTCTTCTCGAGGAGGAACACCCGGCCCTGCATGCCCTGCGTCAGCACCACGTCGAGCGTCGACTCGCCTTCGAGTGTGAAGGTGAACTCGTCTTTCCCGTCGCTGCCGAGCTCGGCGTCGTACCAGGTGAAGGCCTGCACCGCGTGTGGCCTGTTGCCCCTGAGGACGATGGGCTCACGAACGCGCTCGAGCTTCGTGCGGCGCATCGACTCCACGGTGAGGGGCATCTGGGTCCATTGATACGTGCCCGCCCCGAGCGCGCGCGTGCCGACGCACGGCGACGGCACTGCTTCGACCGGCCAGCCCTCGGGGTCGTCGATGCGGCACATCAGGCTCGCGCCCTGAGCCGTCGTGCCCAGTTGGTAGTCGCCGGCCTTCGTGACGACGAGCTTCTGCTGGACGAGATCGTTCGCCTCGACGCGGAAGAACGACTCGCCTTCGCCCGACACACCCGCGAAGACCTTCGCCGGCTTTCGCAGCAGGAACAGCGCGCCACGGCCCGTGCTCTGGCCTCGCGTCGTCGCGCTCAACAGATAGCGACCCTTCTGCAGGTAGGTCTGGATGAGGCAGTTGCGCCCGCGGCCCCCGCCTTCGTTCTGCGCGACGAGATCGACGACCGGCGTTCGCAGCCGGCACGAGGTGCTCAGCAGACCCAGCGTCGTCACGTTGTAGAGGCCCGGCGTCTCGACCTCGAAGATGGCCGCGTTGGACTGATCGCGGGCGAAGTCGAACCAGGCTGGCTGTTCAGGAGCGAGCTTCGGCAACGCCTTGAGCGCCGGGCTGTACGAGGTGATGGCGCCCGCGTTCGGGGTCGGCACCGGCTTGAAGATCGTCACCTGCACCGGGAGCTCGCCGGGGTTCGAGAGCGTGAGCGTGTCGCCCGACGACGAAGCGGGAACCGAACAATCGGAGACGGTCGAGGCCGACGGCGCTCCCGGAATCTGACAGCCGAACTTCGCGCCGCCCGACGAACGCACCACGAATGCACTACCGCGCGCGAGCGGCAACGCGAGGGTCTGCTTCGGGTCGAGGCTCACGTGGACCGGCATGCTGGTGTCGACGGGCAGCTGGGTGAGGGTGACGCCGCGGGCGGTGATGGCGCCGGTGCGCGTGAGGATCAGCCGGTAGCGGCCGGGGCTGAGCTCGGCCGGAGGCAACTGGCAGGTGCTCCTCGTGGCGGCCTTCTTCAGCTCTCGCTTCGAGTCTTCGCGGACGATCAGCTTCTCGATGCCAGAGACGCCGCCGAACAGCTGCACCTGGTACTGGCCCTGTCCCAACGCGAGCACCTGATCGCAGCCGGGGGTCTCTGTCGCTTTCGTCTGCGTGAGGCGCTCCAGGGTGCCGTCAGGCTTGAAGCGGTAGACCTCGCAGCGGTTCTTCCTGCCGCCATCGGTCCGCACCCGGTACTTGTTCGCCGACGTCAGCTCGAACCAGATCAGCGCGCCGCCTTCGTCGTAGTTGAACTCCTTCTCGAGGGCTTCGCCGTCACCGAGCTTCGTCATCGAGCGCGCGATGATGCGTGCGGGCGAGTTCGTCTCGATCGTCTCGAGCTGGCAGCCGAGCGGCGCGGCGTCGCCATCGACGGGCAGATCGTGCGTCGCCACCATCACGCGGCCCGACATGCGGGTCGAGAAGCTGAAGTTGGTGCTCGGCGCGCCGTAGTAGCCGCCGTTCCACGAGGTCAGCCAGCCGAGATCATTGCTGACCGCGGTCGCCCACTCGATGGTTCCCTTCGTGCCCCGTGGCCCGCGGAGCATCACCACCCGGCGCTCCGGCGTTCCGTAGCTGCGAGTCGCGCACTCGGGGACGATGGCGCCTTTCGGGATGGTGCAGCTCGTCCCGAACGAGAGCGGAGCACCCGAGCCGAGCTCGGCGGCCTGCAACTGCACCTGCGCTTCCGGCGCTGCATCGAGAGAGACGTACGCGGCCGTCGGCGTGCGCGGCAGCTCGAGCGTCAACACACCCGAGACGGGCAGGGTGAACGAGGCCGACCGCTCCGCCGGGCCGGGACGAAAGCCACGCTCGAGCGTGAGTGAGTCGTCTTGCGTCGAGCCCGTGACGGTGACGGCATCGCGGCCGTACACCACGAGCTGGTAGTCGCCGGCTTCGAGCGCCTGGTCGAGCCACCACTCGTGCATCGGGTAGCCGGGCGTGTTGGTGACGGTCGCGCGACGCAGCGTGATGGGCTCGAGCCACTCACCGTTTCGCCACAACCGAACGTCACCTGCGTTTCGTCCTGAGATGCGCACGTACGGCACTCCGCGCGTCGGCATCGGCAGCCAGAACGAGGCCTGCTGCATCGGCTTGAGCGTGAGCTCGACCGCGGCGCCGTTGGCGAGCTGCACCGGAGCCGGGTTGCGCTCGGCGAACGGCGTCACCGCGATGCTGACGGCGCCTTTGCCCTTCAGCGGTGACTCGAGCCGAACTTTGTACTGGCCGGCGTCGAGGAGCAGATCGAGCTCGCAGTTGGTGCGACCGACGCTACCTGCTCGCGCGAACGGCCCGCGGACGCGATCGATGACCTCGCAGGCGGTGCCGCTCCCGCTGCGTGCTGACAGATGCACAGCCGCCGGGGTGTCGAGGGTGAGAATCGTCTCGTGTCGACCCGTCGCTGGAACCGAACTCTGGCTCAGCGACGCGGCCTGCACGACCAACCACGGAAGAAGGAGTGTCGGGCTCATGCGCGCCCGGCACGCTACAGCAAGGCTCACGCCAGCCCAGTCATTCCGGAAAGGGCGTCCGTGCGACCGCAAAGCAGCGCGCGACTGTGTGGTGGGAGACGCGCTCGCGTGGTGCAGGAGACGCGTCAGCGCCGCTGGAACTCGTCGTTCCGTTTCCAGGTGATGAGCTTGGTCGCGCCGAAGGCGACGGCGACGGTGCCGGCCACGCCGGGCATGAACCAGATGAACAGCTGGCTCCGCAGCATCACGGCGGCCGCGATCCCCACGATGCCGGCGCCGAGCCCGAAGACGCCGAAGTGAAAGTCCGTCGGCGGGCCGCGGCGTGCGCTGATGACCCAGATCTGTGCGCCCGGCCAACGGCTCGGAATACCTCAGGGCGTCGTCTTCAGCTCATCTCTGACGCGAGCCACCTCGTCGCCCGGATCCGACGAGAAGCCGATGCCGAAGAGAATCGCCGTCATCCCGGCCAGCGCGCCCGTGACGATCCACGAGATGATGAGCGCGCCCTCCATCTCTCTGAAGCCGCGTTCGCCCGAAGGCTCGTATCTGAGCGCTTGATACTCGTGCCATCGCTGCACGGCGGCGAACACGCCCTTGAGTTCTCGCGCGACACCAGTGCCCACGAGCGTGACGATGCCCAGCGTGCGAAAGGTGCGCGACGTTCGCGATTGGGTCTCGAGCTGAACGAGGCGTTGCTCGAGCTCGAGTCGTCGCCCAGCACTCGCGTCCTGCGACAGCACCAGCGCGGCGAGCACGTGCGCGATCATTGACCTGAAGGGACCTCAACGCGCTTCGAGGGTCAAGAAGACGAAGCGCGCGCAGCGTGAGACGCTTCGTGGAGGGAACGCATGAGGAGTGATCGATGAAGTGGGCGTCGGCGCTGGCCAGGGACCCGAGTGGCGAAGACGCGGTGACTCGCGCACTCGAGGTCATCGATCGTGAGCTCGACGCCACGCCCGACCTGTTGCTCGTCTTCATCTCGACCGGGCTGCTCAAAGAGGCGCCGATCGTCCTCGCGCGGCTGCGTGAACGATTCCCGGCCGCCACGCTCATCGGCAGCTCGGGGAGCGGCGTCATTGGCGCAGGGCGAGAGGCCGAAGACGTGCCGGCGCTGTCGTTGATGGCAGCGTCGCTCCCGGGCGTGCGGCTCGAGGCGCAGTCACTTCGGATGGGCGAGCGCCCCACGTTCGCGACGCGGCCGAAAGCCGTGCTGCTCTTCGGCGATCCCTTCACCTTCAAGCCTGAGCCGCTCCTCGCGTGGCTCGACGAGTCGGCGCCCGGCGTGGTGACGACCGGGGCGCTCGCCAGTGGCGGTAGCTCGCCCGGCGGCCATCGGCTCTTCCTCGACGAACGGGTCCACACCTCTGGCGCCGTCTGTGTCGCGCTGTCGGGCAACCTCGAGGTCGAAGCCGTCGTCGCGCAGGGCTGTCGTCCGGTCGGGCCTCCCATGTTCGCGACCGCCGTCGACGGGCACCTCGTGCTCGAGCTCGACGGGAAGTCGCCCATCGACGCGCTTCAGAAGCTCCACGCTGCGTCCACCCCGGGCGTGCAGGAGCGCCTTCGCCACGGCCTCCTCGTCGGCGTCGGCCTCGAGACCGGGCGCGTCGAGCAGGACGCGTCGGCAGTGGTGGTGCGGAAGCTCGTCGGGCTCGAAGCCAACCGGAAGGCCATCGCGATCGGCGCGGTGCTGGAGCCCTTGCAGCTCATCCAGTTCATGCTCCGTGACGCCGAGGCCGCCGAGTCGTCGCTCACGTCGAGCCTCGCCGCGCTGAAGTTGACGCCCGCCGCGGTGCTTTTGTTCTCGTGCTCGAGCCGCGGTCGCGCCTTGTTTGGCGTCGACGATCACGACGCTGGCCTCGTCGCGGCGCGCTTCCCGGGCACGCCCATGGCTGGCCTGTTCTCCAACGGCGAGCTCGCGCCGCTGCTGGGTCGCTCCCGTTTGCACGGCGCCTCGAGCGTGCTGGTGCTGGTGCGCCCGTCCGCTCACTGAAGTCTTCAGTTCTGCGCGCGCGACGGCCATAGTGACGCACGTGCATCAGTGCTCTCTGGTCGTCGTGCTCGTCGTGGTCTCGTCTGCCGCCGTCGCGACGGAGCCGCCCACCGCGCGCCAGCCAGCGACCGCCACCACGGAAGCGACCCGCCTCGGGGCCGAGTACTTCATTCAGAAGGCCGGCGCCGCGTGGACCTACCAGCTCCAGTCGGGTGGCAAGGGCAAGGTCTCGATCAACTCGTTCGTCGAGTGGAAGGCCTCGTTCTCGTTCTCGCTCGGGAAGAAGTCAGGCAGCGGCACGTGGCGAGTGAAGGAAGGCCAGTGGCTGGAGCGCTCGAGCAGCCGCGCCGACGGTGAAGTCGTCGTGCTCCCAGCCGTGATGACACGAGGCTCGAGGTGGCAGGCGCCGGCGTCGATCGAGAAAGGCACCCGCGACGTCTCTCAGTACGAGGTGCTCGCGCTCGATGCGCAGGTCGATCTCCCCAACGGCATCAACGTCGAGCACTGCCTTGCCGTGCTCGAGACCGGCCTCGACGGCAGCGCCCCACACACGCACTACTACGCGGCCAACATCGGCAAGGTCGGCGTCCGCGGGCCGGAAGACTGGTTGTTCCGGTTGATCGAGTTCCGCTCCGGGAGCCGCGGCCACCAGGAGTGACGAAACGCGTCATTCCAAAATGTCTTGAGATCCGGCGCTAGACACCCGGAAGCGACCCGCTAGGAAGGCGCGCGGGGTTCTCTCTCCAAGGAGCAAACGATGAAGCAGCTTTTGACGGTGGTTGCCGTACTGGTCAGCTCTGCGCTGATGGGGTGCGCGACGCAGCACTCGGCCAAGTGGGACGAGAAGGTGACGACCGCGACGGGCACGGTCGACGCGACCGCAGCCGGCGATGCCGACGCCCTGTGGGCCGCGCGCAAGGACGCCGCCAAGCACATGGAGGCCGTCGCGAAGTGGGAAGCGCTGGCCGCCACCACCGCCGACGCCGAGCTGTTCGCCAAGCTGGCGCGCGGCTGGTACCTCGCTGGGGAGCGCTACGCCTTCGAAGAGAAGAACGACAAGCGCGATGAGGCGTACCAGAAGGGCCTCGACTGGGCGACCAAGTCACTGAAGCTCTCTGCGCCTGAGTTCGCGAAGATGATGGCCGAGGGCAAGACGCACGCCGAGTCGATCGTGAAGGCTCCGAAAGAGTCGATTCCCGCGATGTACTGGTACGCGTCGGCGCTCGGGAAGTGGGCGGCCAGCAAGGGCTTCGCGACCCGCCTTCGCTACAAGGACGACATCAAGGCCACCATCGATCACATCAAGTCCATGGACGAGATGTTCTTCTACGCCGCGCCCTGGCGGTTCCTCGGCGGGTACGAGGCGCAGACCGCTGGCCTCGCCGGTGGCTCGCTCGACAAGAGCGAAGAGAACTTCAAGAAGGCCGTTCAGCTCGCGCCGAACTACCTCGGCACCAAGGTTCTCTGGGCCGACTACCTCTGCGTGAAGCGCCAGGACAAGGCGACCTTCGAGAAGCTCCTCAAGGACGTGTTGGCCGCCAGCGCGACCGCCGAGCCCGACATCGAAGCCGAGAACCTGCTCGAGCAGGAGAAGGCCAAGAAGCTGCTCTCGCAGATCGACGAGAAGTTCTGACCTGACCCGCTGTGCGCTCCGGGTTGAAGTTCGCCCGGGGCGCCGCGTCGGTTCTTTCGACTCACCCACCACCCTCGCGGGACTCGTCTGTCTCCCGCACTCTGGAGGTCTTCCGTGAAGCACCTGTTCTCTCTCGTCGTCGGCGCGCTGCTCGTCGCCAGTCCCGCGCTCGCTGAAGACCCCAAGCCGCTCATCATCAAGGTTGGCTCCGTCGCGCCGGAAGGCACGCCGTGGTCCGACTGGCTCGACGGCGTGAAGGCGCGCCTCGAGAAGGACTCGACCAACCGGGTGAAGCTCAAGCTGTTCCTGGGCGGCAAGCTCGGCGGCGAGAAGGAGATGGTCGAAGAGACGCGCAACGGGAACATCGGCATGTTCGGCGGCTCGGCCGGCGCGCTCGCCAGCTTCGTTCCCGAGCTCGCTGGCATCGAGCTCCCGTACCTGTACGCGACCGATGCCGAAGCCGACTACGTGCTCGACAAGATTCGTCCGAACGTCAGCAAGCTGCTCGAGGCCAAGGGCTTCGTGATGGTGATGTGGGGCGAGAACGGGTGGCACGGCTACGGCATCAAGGGAAAGTGCGTCGAGAAGCCCGACGACATGAAGGGTCTCAAGATGCGCTCGCAGGAGTCGTACGTGCACATGGAGACGTACAAGGCGTTCGGCGCCGCTCCCGTCGAGATGTCGACGCCTGAGGTGCTGGGCGCGCTCCAGACGGGCACCGTCGACGGCTACTCGAACGGTCCGCTGCTGTCGCAAGCCACCAGTTGGTACAAAGGCGTCACGCACTACACCTATACGCGCCACATCTACCAACCGGGCATCGTCGTCATGTCGAAGAAGGTGTTCGACGCCCAACCCGACGATCTGAAGGCGATGCTGCTGGTGCGCACCGACGAGCGTTCAGGCATCGAGGGCGTGCGAGCCCTCACTGCGCCGCTCCTCGAGAACTTCGTCGCGGCCAAGAAGGTCGTCTGCAAGCTGACCCCGGAGCAGACGAAGCTCTGGCAGGACAAGGCCCGCCCCGTGTGGGACATCTACGCGAAGAAGAGCCCCGGCAACAAAGCGCTGCTCGACGCGATCCTCGCCGCGAAGAAGGACTTCGCCGCCGGGAAGAAGTGACAGTCAGCGTCTTGTGACGTTCTCACGCCGGCCGAGTCACTGCTCGGTCGGCGTCTTCGTTTGGTCCCCTCTTGGAGTTCGCATGAACTCGTTTCGCAACGCCGTCGACAAGCTCGATGACGCCGTCCTGGCCGTCGAGCGCGTCTTGCTGCTCGCCACGCTGTCGTTGATGACGCTGCTGGTGTCGCTCGACGTGGTGCAGCGCACGTTCTCGCGGCCGGTGTCGAAGACGGCGTCGGTGATCCTCGGGTTCATGTCCGACCCGTCGGCCGAGACGCGCGCGCTGGTCATCGAGAAGATCGGGCCCTGGCTCTTCACGCTCGGCTCGTTGGTGTTCGTGATGCTGGCGGTGCACTCGTCGAGATCGATCAAGGCCGAGCGACTGAAGACGGCGATGCCTGGCGTGGGGCTCTCGCTTGGAATCGGGCTCGGCATCTGGGTTGCGCTCGGAGCGGCCATTCAGGGGCTGCTCGCCGTCTTCCCATCCAGCTTGCCGGGCGCTCAGAAGTTCTCGCTCGGGCTCATGTTGTGGAGCGGCATGCTCGGCGCGTCGATCGCGACCCGTCAACGTCGGCACATCGTGCTCGACACCGTGAGGAAGTCGCTCGACGAGAAGACGGGCAAGCTCTTCTCTCTCGTCGGAGGCCTCGTCACGTTCGGCTTCTGCTCGTTGTTCACCGTGCTGGCGCTGACGCAGCTGCACGACGAGTTCGCGCTCTGGCGTGACGGTGACGGGGTCGGCGTCTTCGATGCGCTGCCGATTCCGAAGTGGGTGGTGACGCTCGCGATCCCGGTGACGTTCGGCACCATGGCGCTGCGGTTCCTCGGCGCCGGCGTGCGTGACTTCGTGTGGGGCCCGCCCACCGGCGGCGTCGATGCGCACGGCGTCGACATGGAGCAGCTCGCCAAAGACGCAGAGCAGGTCGTCGGCGCGAAAGAAGGGGCCTGAGTCATGGACTTCTCGCTCCTGAAGATCCTCGCTTTCGTGGCGGTGGCCGCGCTCGCCGTCCTGGCCTACCGGCAACGCAAGACGGGCCTCATCATCTGGCTGGCCGTGCTCACCGGGCTGTTCGTCTTCACCGGCAAGGTCGGCTTCCTCGTCTTCGCCATCATCCTGACCTCGCTGCTCCTGGGCCTGCCGCTGTTCGTCTTGATGGGCGGCATCGGCACGATGTGCATCGCGCTGTTGACCAGCGACGATCTGCCCGTCGCGGTCCGCAAGGTGCTCGAGCTCGCGGGCAAAGAGGTGCTGCTCGCGATTCCGTTCTTCGTCGTCGCCGGCGAGTTGATGACGCAGGGCTCGCTGGCGCGCCGGCTCATCGAGTTCATGCGCGCCGCCTTCGGGTGGATTCCAGGCGGCCTCGCCGTCTCTGCCGTCGCGGGCTGTGTCTTCTTCGCGGCGATCTCGGGCTCGTCGCCCGTCACCGTCGTGGCCATCGGCAGCATCATGGTGCCGGCGCTGCTCAAGGCGCAGTACCCGAAGGACTTCTCGATCGGTCTGCTCACCACCGCAGGCTCGCTCGGTATTCTGATTCCGCCGTCGATCCCGATGATCATCTATTCGATCATGGTGTCGGGCTCGACGCCGGTCGACCCCACCGAGCTCTTCGTCGCGGGCATCGGCCCCGGCTTGATGATCGGCGCGATGCTGGCCATTTACGCCGTGACGCAGGGCCTGCGGTTCAAGATTCCCCGCGAACCGTTCTCTCGCGCCGGGCTCTGGCACGCGACGCGTGAAGGCTTCTGGTCGCTGATGCTGCCCGTCATCATCCTCGGCGGCATCTACACCGGCATCTTCACCGCCACCGAAGCCTCAGCCGTGTCGGTCGTCTACGCGCTCGCCGTCGAGGTCTTCATTCACGGAGAGATGGACCGGAAGAAGCTGCTGTCGGTCGCCGAGAACTCGATGACGGTGATGGGCTCGCTGCTCGTCATCATCGCGCTGGCGCTCACGCTCAACTACGTGCTCGTCGATCAAGAAGTGCCCGAGAAGATGGTGGCGCTGCTCAAGGAGCAGAACCTCTCGCGCACCGGCTTCCTCATCTTCGTGAACCTGCTGCTCCTCGTCGTCGGCATGTTCATGGACATCATGAGCGCGATTCTGATCATCGCGCCGATGTTGGCTCCGATGGCCGCAGCGGTCGGGGTCGACCCCATTCACATGGGCATCATCTTCATCGTCAACCTCGAGATCGGGTACCTCACGCCGCCCGTCGGGTTGAACCTGTTCGTGAGCTCGACGCTCTTCAAAGAGAGCATCGGGTTCGTCGTGCGCGCGGTGTTGCCGACGCTGGCCATCATGCTGGTGGCGCTCGGCATCGTGTCGTACGTGCCGTCGTTGTCGACCGGCCTGGTGATGGCGCTGCGGACCGAGGCGAAGGCTCCCGAGCCCACGCCCGGGCAAACGCCGACCGAGCCCGGGCCGACGGAGCCTGGTGAAAAGTCGCTCGCGGAGATGATGCGCGCCAACAAAGAGGGCGTCGACGGCGGCGAGGGCGCGGCTCCCGAGAAGTCGCTTCAGGACCTGATGCGCGAAGCGAAGGAGAAGAAGGGCGAAGACGCTCCCGCTCCCGAGAAGTCGCTTCAGGACCTGATGCGCGAGGCGAAGGAGAACGCGAACGACGCCGGTCCCGAAGCCGCCGCGCCGCCACCGTCTGCGCCCGTTCGCGAGAAGTCGCTTCAGGAGCTGATGCAGGAGTCGAAGCAGAAACCCGCTGCCGAGACGCCGTAGACGCCGCAGCTCAGGTCTTCTCGAGCTCCCACGACGACACCTTGAAGCCGGCCTGCTTGAACAGGTCGGCGTCGGCGCCCGCGTCGCTGGGGAGCGAGAACGCGATCACCTGACAGCCCCGCGACTTCAGGTACGCCTCGGCCTCTCTGAGCAGCCGCTCTGCGATGCCCTGATTCCGCCAGCCCGGCGCCACCGACAGCACCAGAATTCGCCCGAGCGGTTGCCCGGTGAGCGGGTGGGGCCCCGCCACGCGCGCGACGGCAACGCCGATGGCACGGCCGTCATAGTCGGCGACGAGCAGCCCCTCGGGCTCCTCCGAGAGCGTCGTCTCGATCAACGCCCGGAACGTCTCGACCCACCGCTTCCGCGCCGGGAAACGCTTCGTCGTCTCGAGCTCCAGCGTCTCGAGCACGGGGAGATCGGTCACCTTCACTCTGCGAACGGCCAACGGCATGCGCGTCTCACTCCTCGAGGGTGAGCTTCTTGAAGGTGTCGAGCACCGCCTGCGACGCGCGCGACAGGTACTTGCCCTTGCGAACCAGAATGCCGATGGGCCGCGTGAACGTGCCCTCGGCGAACGGCTTGGCGACGACCGAGCCCTGCGTCACCTCCTGGTACACCGTGGGCTGCGGCAACACCGAGATGCCGAGGCCCAGTTCGACCGCGCGCTTGATCGTCTCGACGTTGTCGAGCTCCATCGTGATGTTCAGCTCGAGCCCCTTGTCGCGGAAGAGCTTGTCGATGCCCTTGCGCGAAGGCGCTTCACGGTCGAACGAGATGAAGGGCAGACCTGCCACCGCGCTCATCGAGATCTTCGCCTTCGACGCGAGCGCGTGGTTCGGCGGCAACACCACCGCGAGCTTGTCTTCCCGGAAGGGGATGATGTCGACGCCAGCGCGCTGCTGCGGGTAGGCCACGAGACCGAGGTCCGCCGCGCCGAGGATGACGTCGTCATAGACCTGGTCGGACCGGCGGTAGTTGAGGCGCAGGTTCACCTTCGGGTGCGAGCGCAGCAGCTCACGCTGAACGTTCGAGAGCTCGTGCAGACCGACCGAGTAGATCGCCGACACGTTGCAGGTGCCCGAGATCTCCGTCGCCTGTTCTCGAATCTCGCCTTCGACCTCGGAGAAGCGCGCGAGGATTTCTTTGCACCCGCGGAAGAGCCGCTCACCGGCGGGCGTCGGCGTCACCTGCCGGGCGCTGCGCGACAACAGTCGCTGCTCGTAACGCGTCTCGAGCGCTCGAATCTGCTGGCTCACCGCGCTCTGGGTGACGTGATTGAGCTGCGCCGCGCGCGAGAACGAACCCGTCTCGACGACATCGACGAACATCTTCAGCGACTCGAGCTGCATGGAGCTCCTCCGGGGGTGGCGTGACGAGCAGAGCTAATCGGCGGGTGCCATTAGCGCAACTCACGCTGCGGAGGACTGCCAAAAGAGATGGTT
>JAUXRI010000223.1 GCA_030681895.1 Myxococcales bacterium
GCGCACATCATCGCCAGGCGTGCGCCCACTGACGCCGTGCTCGAGCGCCGGCTCGTGCTCGACGGCCGGCTGCCTGACTTCGAGCGCTGAGCTTCAGAAGCGCCACCGCCGCTTGATGGGCGTGTTGAGCGCCTCCAGGACCCCTCGCGGAAGCAACGGCACCAGGAGCGCCAGGCCGAGAATGGTGAGCCCGCCCGACGCGCAGAAGGAGCGGGCCCACACGGCGATCGCGAAGCAGAGCACCGACGCCACCGCGAGCCCGGCCTTCGGGCCGAACCTCACCTTCACGGCCTGTTCCTTCTCGAGCTCGACCTGCTTCCTGAACTCGTCTTCGACGATCTGCTTGATGCCGTCTTCGTGGCGCTGACGCAGCTCGGCCTGCTGCCGTTCCTTCTCCGCGTCGTACCCTGCGAGGATCTGCAGGTTGTATTCACGCGCCGCCGGCGTCTCGAGCGGCGCCTGACAGAAGATGCACGTGCGGTCGAACTTGCTCGAGTCGCGCTGGCACTCCGGGCAGCGGCGGAACGGGAGCCGCACCAGCTCATCGGTGTCGAGCGAGAGGTGATTGGCGCCGTCGGTCTCGAAGCGCTTGAGGTGTGGCGTCGTCGCTGCCGAGGAGCCCGATGACGCGTCGACGGCGTGCTCCATCGCCGGCGCGTGCACGACCGGCTCGGGCGGTCGCTCGGGCGCCTCGGCGAAGCGCTCCTCCGCCACACGCGTCTCGCCTCGAGGCTTCTCGGCGCGTTCACTCTCGAGCTTGTCGAAGCGGGAGTCGCGGCTCATGGCTCAGGATGCGGGGCGGGTGCGGCGGCGGGCCCAGTGCCGCAGCCGTTCGATGTCTTCGGCCATCGTCACCGCGAGCGGCAGCGTGTCCTTGATGGCGATGTCGAGGTGGCGCGGCTCGAGCGCCACGCGATCGGCGAACGCCTCGTACATGCCGCTGACGACGGCCTGCTCGATCTCGGCGCCGCTGAACTGCTCGGTCGACGTGGCGAGCTCGTCGAGCGGGAACTCGGCCGGGTTGCGCCCGCGGCGCACGAGCTGGAGCGAGAAGATCTCCTTGCGCTCCTCGGGCGTCGGCAGATCGATGAAGAAGATCTCGTCGAAGCGGCCCTTGCGCAGCAGCTCGGGCGGCAGGGAATCGATTCGGTTCGCCGTCGCCACCACGAAGACCGGCGCCGTCTTTTCCTGCAGCCACGTCAGCAGGGTGCCGAACACGCGCGCCGAGACCCCCGTGTCGTTGCCGCCACCACCCGCGCCAGCGAGGCCCTTCTCGATCTCGTCGACCCAGAGCACGACGGGCGCCAGCGACTCGACGACCCGAATCGCGCGCCGCAGGTTCTCTTCCGACGAGCCGATGATGCCCGAGTAGATGCGGCCCATGTCGAGCCGCACCAGCGGCAGCCGCCACGACGACGCGATGCACTTGGCTGTCAGCGACTTCCCGCAGCCCTGCACGCCGAGCAGCAGCACCCCCTTGGGCTCGGGGAGCCCGAACGCCCGCGCGTCTTCCGAGAACGCGCCCTGACGCCGGTTGAGCCAGCGCTTGAGCGAGGTGAGCCCGCCGATGTCTGAAAGGGACTGATCGGTCGCGTGGTACTCGAGCAGCCCGCTCTTGCGCACCACCTGGCTCTTTTCGTCGAGCAGCATCTTCACGTCGCTCGAGTCGAGCCGGTTGTCGGTGGCGATGGCTTTGGCGAACGCGTTCTCGGCCTCGGCGATCGTCAACCCGTGCGCGGCGCTCACCAGCGCGTCGGCCTGCTCGCG
>JAUXRI010000341.1 GCA_030681895.1 Myxococcales bacterium
GATGCGCCGTGGGCGCCGATGGATGAGATCAACCGCGCCGAGCTCCAGCGGGCCGAGCGGGTGTTGACCGAGACCCTCGCCGCCCTGCAGCGCTCGACGCTCACCGTCTCGACGCAGGTGCTGCTGGGCCCCATCGCAGAGACCCTGAGCCAACTCGCGCAGGCCGAGGACTTCGACATGGTGGTCGTCGGCAGCACGGGCAAAGGCGCGGTGACGCGGGTGCTGGTCGGCAGCGTCGCCGATCGGCTGGTCCACACGTGTCTGAAGCCGGTGCTGGTCATTCGATGAACGGAAGGGTGGTGCGGCTCGCGCTCTGCGCACCGGGACGCGTCGTCGCCTCACAGCCCGTGCAGGAGCTCACGCTGACCGCTCATGGCATCGTCGGTGATCGACACGCCGGGCCGACGTTGATCTCGGGGCCGAGGCAGAAGGGCGTGGCCCGCGGCACCGTGCTCCCCAACACGCGCCAGGTGTCGCTCGTGTCACGAGAGGAGTCGGCGCACGTCGCCCACGCGCTCTCGCTCCCGTCACTGGACTTCACGTGGCTGGCGGCGAACGTCGAGCTCGAAGGGATTCCGGCGCTGACCTCGCTGCCTTCAGGCCATCGGCTCGTGTTCGAAGGCGGCGTGACGTTGAAGCTCGAGGGCGAGAACGAGCCGTGTCGCAAGGTCGCCAACGTCATCGCAGCCTCGACCGGCGTTGCGGTTCAGTCGTCGTTCGTCAAGGCCGCGTGGCGTCGCCGCGGCGTCGTGGCGTGGGTCGAGACCGGTGGAACGATCAGGCCCGGAGAATTGGTGCGCGTCGAAACCGGAGGCCGGGAGTAGGGTGTTTTGAAGGAGGCCGTGATGAAGACCATTCTCGTCGCCGTCGATGGTTCTGAACCCTCGCTCAAAGGCGTGACAGCGGCGCTGGAGCTCGCGCGTGGCGTCGGTGCACAGCTCGAGCTCGTCTACGTGATCCCGCCCGTGCTGCTCCCACCGTCGACCTACGCCGAGACGATCAAGAAGCTCGAAGAGGCGAACGGCGCGATGGCGAAGGAGGCCCTCGAGAAGGCGAAGGCGATCGTCGTCGCCGCTGGCGCGCAGTGCGATCTGATCACGATTCACGGAGCCCCCGCCGAGTCGCTGGCCGATCTCGCGCAATCGGAGCGGGTCTGGGGTGTGGTGATCGGCGCGAAGGGGCACAACGCGCTCTCGCGTGTCCTGCTGGGCAGCACGACCGATCGCCTCATGCACATCTGCGCGAAGCCCGTGCTGATCGTCCGCTGAGCCTGGCCGTCACTCGTCCTGAGGCGGCGCGTCGTCGGGCGAACAGCCGGCGAGGTTGAGCAGAAAACGTGGGTGGTAGACCGTCCACAAGGTCGACTCGTTCACCGGCCCCAGCGCCTCGAGCACCCGCTCGGCCCACTCCGTCGGAATCGATCGTTCGCCGAACACGGCGCCAAGCAGTGCACCCGTCACCGCCGCGTTGGTGTCGGCGTCTCCACCCCGATTGGCCGCGTCCTTCACGCCGACCTCGTACGACGGCGCGTGGAAGAGCTCCCAGAGCGCGAGCCGGAAGGTGAGCCGCACCTGCGTCGGGTTGAGGAACAGAGACAGCTCGGGCCCGTACAGCTGGGGATCGGGATCCTGGGCGATCTTGAGATCCTCGCGGAGCAGGTCGGCCGCGTCTTTGATCTTCTGCACCCAGTCCGACTGCTCCCGCCCGAGCGTCGCGGCGGCGTACGAGAGCTCGGCCTCGGCGACCTTGATGATCTCCTTCGGCGTGATGCGCTCCTCCTTCGCCATGATCGCTGCTGCGATGATCGCGTTGAGGGTGACCGAGGCGATCTGACAGAGCGGCGCGAAGTTCGTCAGCGCGGTGTCGTCGATGGTGGCGCGAAGCCGGGCGTCGCGGTGTTTGGGCTTCTGAAAAAAGACGGCCAACACGGCGGTGCGCGCGAGGGCCAGGTTGTCTTTCGGCACCTGCCCGCTCTCGAGCCACACCCGCAGGCCAATGGTGTCGAGCATGCGGCCGTCGGCGATCTGCACCGCGGTGGGCTTGAAGGTCTCGGGCACGTCGAAGGCCGAGGGCATCCATTGCAGGTAGGCCTTTGACGTCTCTTTCAACTCGTACGTGCGCTGCGTGCGGAGCACCGTCGAGAGCGCGACGGCCATCTGGGTGCCCCACGTCGTCTGCCCGCGCTTGAGCTCGAAGCGGCCGCCGCCCATCGGCTCCATCACCGGGTACTCCGCAAAGTTCGGAAAGTCGGGCGCGTTGCACTGCCGAAACTCGTTCGGAATGCCCAGCGCTTCGCCGACGGCCAGGCCGAGCAGCGCGCCGCGGCTCCGATTGAGCCGGGTGCCCTCGTCGGCCTCGTTTGGAAGTTGGGACTTCTTCAGCGGCTTTTTCGGGGGCGGCATGGCGCGCCAAATCGTACTCCGAACACCCCGGAATCACGTCGTTTGACAGAAAGAACGCCACCGTCGCGAGGTCATGCGAAACTTCGGGCCGTCCTGTCAGACAATGTAGGCAAAGGCGCACCCATCGCCCCTTTCACGGAGAGAACTCGATGAGCATCGACGGCATTCGCAGCTCGCTGAACACCGCCCTTCGCAACAACCGCATCACTCGCGATGAAGTGCGTTCGCTGTTCACGGCGGCGCGTGATGGCAACACCATCGACGCTGGCGAGAAGGCCGAGCTCGCGAAGGTGCTTCAGACGAACGGCTCGAAGTTCACCGCCGCAGCGAAGGCCGAGTTCACGCGCCTCATCGGTGGCACCAACATCCTGCCGCCGCCGCCTCCTCCTCCCGCGCCGACGAATGAGCCGGTGAAGGTGACGCACGAAGCCAGCCGCATGCCGTGGACGACGACCTACTGGCCGATGGCCGGTCACGGTGCGGGCACCGATGGCTCGGCCTCGTCGAACCTCTGGGCGAAGGAAGGCCCGATGGCCAAGTTCGACGCGCTGCTGAAGGCGCGCGGCATGACGGAAGGCGCGCGCAACTTCGAGCTCAAGCCCTCGCTCAACTGGCTCGTGAACAAGGAAGCCGGTCACTACATCCCGAACTCCTCGTTGTCCGAGACCGACGCCGAGCGCACGACGGGCGTCGACTTCAACAACAACGGCTCGATCGACGCCGACGTGAAGTGGGACTTCATCGACACCAAGGGCCAGTTCGGCAAGGACGGCAAGACCGAGAGCTCGATGAGCGTTGGCTGGTGGGGCAGCTGCGACAAGGTCGCGCGCGCCGGCATTCTCTTCGAGGAGCCCAAGAAGGACGTGGTGGTCAACGGCGTCACCTTCACCACGCAGGACATCAAGGGCCTGCTCACCGTGCTCGCCGACAGCCAGGGTGGCGGCTCGGACTTCGTGGGCAACCGCTACGACGCGAACTCCGACATCGTCGCGCTCAAGAACGGCCAGCAGGTCAAGGGCACCATCCTCACCGAGCTCGACTTCGGCACCAAGCGCCAGCAGGACTTCCAGGTCAACAGCGCGGCGCTCCCTGACGAAGTGAAGCTGCGGCTGCTCGACGGCACCGAGAAGACCTACAAGAAGAGCGAGCTGAACTTCGTCGCACGCGAAGACAAGCGCGACGACCCCGTCCTGATGCACGAGACGATCGAGTCGTGGCTCAAGTCGGGCCGCCCCGCCGTGATGGACAAGGACTCGGGCGACCACGTGTGGAACTACAACTTCTACAAGGCCGAAGACACGCTCTACAAAGACGGTCTCAAGCCCTCGTGGGCGTCGGATGAGCTGCTGAAGAAGGGCTACAACGGGCCTGCTGGCGACGGAAAAATCGTGTGGGTCGAGCGCACCGTCTCGCTCGGCGGTGGCGGCGGCTCCGAGAACTACCGGTACTGGATGGAAGAGAAGAACGGCAAGTTCGTCAACGGCGGTTGGGATCCGACGAGCCCGAACCCCGACTTCCTCTGGCGCCCGCAGACCGACGCGATGTTCACCGGGAAGAACGATCGCAACCCGTTCGTCGACCCGAAGCTGGTGAAGGAGATCTACGAGGCGTCGATTCGCTGAAGTCTGCCGAATGACGCAGCACCCGGAGGCCGGCTCAGCGCGAGTCGGCCTTCGTCGTTTCAGCAGGCGCAGGTGCAGGCGCCGGGGCCCACGCCTCACGAGGCACCACCTTCGCGGTGGCGGGGTCGCCGAGGTACTGCGGTGACATGATCTGAACGCCGTAGCGGTTGAAGGTGTCGAGCACGCGTCGATGCAGGGCGCTGAGGGCGAGCACTCGCACCGCGGGCCCATCAGCCGTCGTGAAGGCCACCAGGCGATAGGCCACCGAGAAGTTGTCGAGGGAGCTCATCACCACGCGCGGGGCGGGTTCTGTCGCGACGTCAGGTGTCGCGCGCGCCGCCTCGAGCAGCATCGCCTCGACCTGCCGCCACGGCGTGTCGTAGCCGATCGTCACGGTCGCCTCGATCGCGTAGCCCGGGCCGCCGCGCGAGTAGTTCTTCAGCGCGCCGCCGACGATGCTGGCGTTGGGCACCATCACCTCGTCGTTCCCCGCCGTGAGCAGGCGCGTGTTGAAGATGCCGATGGCCAGCACCCGGCCCTCGTGTTCGCCGATTCGCACCTGATCGCCGATCTTCAGCACGCGCGTGTAGATGAGGATCAGGCCTCCTGCCGCCTGCCCGAAGCTGCTCGAGGCGCCGACCGTCACCAGCAGACCGATCAAGACCGTCACGCCCTTGAAGGCCTCGGTCTCGCTGCCCGGCAGGTACGGGTACGCCATCACCAGGGCGAACAGCCACAGCACCGTCGACACCAGCTTGCGGGTGACGTGCGCGGTCTCGGGCGTCAGCCACGTGGTGCGCCAGCGGCCGGTCTCTGCCTGGAGAAAGAGCAGGCCCGACAGCTTCGTCAGCCACCAGGTGCCCCAGCCGATGATCAGCGCGACCGATAGCGATGGCACCGCGTCGATGACCGCGAAGAACGCGCGCTTCGCCAGCCCCAACAGCGAGTCGTTCAGGCGATCGCCCCACGGCTCGGTGTAGGCGAACTGCGTCAGCGTGAAGGCGAACCACTCGACCGC
>JAUXRI010000006.1 GCA_030681895.1 Myxococcales bacterium
GGCTCGGAAGTGTCGGCGCTCCTCGGCCGCATTCCGTCGGCCGTCGGTTACCAGCCCACGCTGTCGACCGAGATGGGCGCGCTCCAGGAGCGCATCACCTCGACCATCAAGGGCTCGATCACCTCGGTGCAGGCCGTCTACGTGCCCGCCGACGACTTGACCGACCCGGCGCCCGCCACCACGTTCGCCCACCTCGACGGCACCGTCGTGCTCTCGCGCGCGCTGACCGAGATCGGCATCTACCCGGCCGTCGACCCGCTCGACTCGACCTCGCGCATTCTCGACCCGCAGGTCGTCGGTGAGGAGCACTACCTCGTTGCCCGCCGCGTGCAGTCGACGCTCCAGCGGTACAAGGAGCTCCAGGACATCATCGCGATTCTCGGCATGGACGAGCTCTCGGAAGAGGACAAGATGGTCGTCGCGCGAGCGCGCAAGCTGCAGCGCTTCCTCTCGCAGCCGTTCCACGTCGCGAAGATCTTCACGGGCGCCGACGGCAAGACACTGCCCATCAGCGAGACGGTTCGTGGCTTCAAGGAGATCGTCGACGGCAAGCACGACGACCTGCCGGAGCAGGCGTTCTACATGGTCGGCACCATCGACGAGGCCATCGCGAAGGCCAAGAAGCTCGCGCAGAGCTGAGCGGAGCGAATGTCATGAAGCTCAAAGTCGAAGTCGTCACGCCTGAGCGCCGGCTGGTGCAGCTGGAAGCCGACGAGGTCATCGCACCAGGCGCCGAGGGTCTCTTCGGCGTTCGTCCCGGCCACGCGCCGTTCCTCTCGCTGCTGATGCCTGGCCCGCTCACCGTGAAGAGCGGCGGCAAGAGCGAGCTGTTCTTCGTCGCTGGCGGCTTCGTCGAGGTCGGCGCCCAGAACGTTCGCGTGCTGGCCGACTCGGCGCAGCCCGCGAAGGACATCGACACCGCCGCCGCGAAGAAGCGCATCAGCGAGGCCGAAGAGAAGCTCAAGGGCCTCGAGGTGACCGACCCGAAGGCCGAGCCTCAGCGCGACCTCATTCGACGCGAGCAGAAGCGCCTCGAAGTCGCGGCGATGAAGTAGTCGCTGACCGGGCCTGACGCCTCCCATCTCGTTGGCGAACCAAGACTTCGCCACGCTGACTGGTAGGTTTCCCCAATGGATTCGTCTTCGGCCCTGGCGCCGTTCCAGGACTCGGTCTTTGCCGCCTGTTGCGCCCAGTTTCCGCGAGCGTGCTCCGCGTGCCGCCGGCCCCACCCCACCTTCCTGAGCTTCCTCGAGTCGACGAAGCCCATCGGCGCGCCGAAGCTCGACCCTGACGACGACGAGGACGACGCGATCGGGTTGTTGAGCTTCGCCAACTGCGAGTGCGGGAGCACGCTGGCGATTCGGTACGAAGACATCTCGAAGCACGCGGCCTTCAACGCAGCGGTGCGCCGCGACATCGTGTCGACGGGCCGCTCCGACGCCGAGGTGCTCAAGGCGCTCGTCGAGGCCGTCAACACCAGGGCCCGTTCGGCCTCGGCCCCGCAGTCCTTCATGCCCTCGGCGCCCGACCAGCGGCTGCTCGACGTGGGCGCCGCGATGATGGCGATTCTGGGGCGCGGCTCGGTGCGCGTGCCACCGTTCCCCGCCGTGGCCTTCAAGGTGGCTGAGCTCGCGCGCTCGGCCGACGCCACCCCCGAACAGATCGCGAAGGTCATCTCGAGCGACGCGACGCTGGCAGCCGAGCTGCTCCACCTGGTGAACGCGCCGATCTATGCACGAGGGCAACCCGTGACCTCGTTGCCCATGGCCGTGAAGCGGCTGGGCATGAAAGAGGTCGCCCGCCTCGCCATCGCAGCGGGCGTCGGCGGCGCGACGGCGACAGTCGGCCCCCTGTCGCCCGTGCGCCTGCACCTGTGGCATCGGAGCGTGACGACGGCGATGGTGAGCCGCTCGCTCGGCACCAGGCGCGGGCTGCAGCCCGACGAGAGCTTCCTCGCGGGCCTGCTCCAGCCGCTGGGCTCCATCGTCGGCACGCTGAGCCTCGAGGTCTTCCTCTCGGAGCACCCCACCTTCGCGGCGCAGCCGCTCTCGTTCTGGCTGCGCGTGCTCGAGGTCTTCCGCACCGAGCTGGGCTCGCTGACGGCGAAGCGCTGGCACCTCCCGAGGACGTTGGGTGAGGTCATCAGCACGCAGGCAGGCGCCGAGAGCTCGGGCTGTGAGGCACCAGCGATGATCGACCTCGTCTCGGCGTCGGCGCAGATCGCCCGCGTCGTCGCCGAGGTGGACGAGGTCACCGACGCGACCCTCGCCGCCGTGCCGACGCTCACGGCCGACGAGCGCGCGCACCTGGTGAAGGGGCTGCCACAGCTGGCCGAGGCCGTCGCCTCGCTCGAAGAGGCGCCCTCGTCGAAGGCCGCGCCGTCCCGGGTGCTCCCGGCCGAGCCACCCGCGCCCGCCCCGGCGCCCATGAAGGACGTATTCGTGGTGAACAGTCGTCGCCGCGAGGACCGCTTCAAGGTCGTCTCGTTCGCGCCCCGAGCCCTGGTGCTCGAAGGCAAGGGCACGCTGCCTGAGCACGTGCTGGCGAGCCTCGAGGTCGACGCGCAACCGCCGTTCCCGGTGTGCGCGGTCACGACGTCGGTCGGCGCCGCCGGCCCCGGAACCCAGCGGCTGGTGGTGACGCCGTTCGCGCTGAGCGCCGAGGCGGCACGCAGGCTGCGCGAGCTCACCAACAGCTGAGCGCCTGTCGGACCCGGCTCCGGGCGCGTGATAGACGAGCGGCATGACGCCGCTCCTGTTCGTCTCCGTCTTGACGGTCGCGACTCCTGACGCCGGAGTTTCGACGCCGACCCAGGCCGCCATGCGAAGCGCCCTGGATGCGCTGTTCGGCCTCGAGCCCCTCGTCGCCACCCCGGAGCGGCTGCGAGACCCGCTGCAGGCCGAGGACATCACGCGGCGCCTCGACGCGCTCGCTGGCCTCAAGCACGCCTTCCCCGCCGACGAGAAGGCACAGGAGCCTGCCACCGCCGCGCTGTCAGGCCTCTTCTCGCAGTACGCCCTCGAGACGCGCCGGCGCTTCACCTTTGGCGACCGCGAGACCGTTCCCTCGCGCGTGCGCACGCTGATGAGCCTGTGCTTCACCTGCCACAGCCGCGAGCGCGCGCCCGCCGACTACCAGGACATGGAGAAACACCTCGAGGCGATGAAGCTCTCGCCGTTCGACAAGGCGCAGTACCTCGCGGCGACGCGCCAGTTCGACAAGGCCATCGACGCGTACGGCGCCATCATCGCGCAGCCGGCGAAGGACGAGCGCTCGCTCCTGGTGCAGGCCCGCGCCATCAAGGACCTGCTGACGCTGCTGGTCCGCGTGAAGGACGACCCGAAGGCCGCCGACGCGTTCCTCGAAGGGCTCGCGAAGCGCGACGACGTGGCGCCGTTCCTCAAGCGGCCCGTCGCGGCCTGGCGCAAAGACGTGCTGGCCTGGAAGAAGGAAGGCTTCGATGCCCAGCGCGCGTCGGCGAAGGACCTCTTCGCGAAGGCCAAGGCGCTGGTGCGGCAGGCGAGCGGCCCGCGCAGCTACCTGCCAGACGAGACCTACGTCGTCGCCTACCTGCGCGCGAGCGCGTACCTGAACCTGGCGCTGCACAAGAACCCGGCGCTCCCGCAGCGTGGCGAGGCGCTGTTCCTGCTCGGACTCTGCACGGGCGCGCTCAAGTCTCCGCTGCTGTGGGACGTCGACCTGCTCTTCTTCGAGGCCTGCATCCGCGAGAACCCGAAGACGGCGTTGGCGCGGCAGTGCTTCACGCAGCTCTCAGACCGGCTCTACTTCGGCTACACGGGCTCCTCGGGCACGCACCTGCCGGAGGACGAGCTCGAGCGCCTGTCGACGTTGCGCGCGCTGGCCGAGTGACGTGATGTCGCCGTCGAAGCCGCTCTCGCCTCGCGCGGCGCACGCGCTGCTCCACGTGACGGTCTTCACCTGGGGCTTCACCGCCATTCTCGGCCGGCTCATCAGCATCTCGGCCGTGCCGCTCGTCTGGTACCGGCTGGTGGTGGTGCTGCCGGTGATGGCGCTGGCGCTGAAGTGGAAAGGCAAACCCTTCGCCACGGCGCCGAAGACGATGCGCGCCTTCTGGGGCATCGGCGTGCTCGTCGCGCTGCACTGGCTCTGCTTCTACGGGTGCATCAAGTACGCAGGCGTGGCGGTCGCGGTGTTGTGCCTGTCGACCATCACCTTCTTCACCGCCCTCATCGAGCCGCTCGTCTTCAAGCGCGGCATCGTGGTGGCCGAGCTGCTCATCGGGATTGCCGCGGTCGGCGGCGTGTCACTCCTGGTGCGCTTCGAAACGAACGCGACGCCGATGGGCCTGGCGCTGGGGCTGGGTTCGGCGCTGTTCTCTGCGGGCTTCGGCACGCTCAACGGGCGCTGGAGTCAGGGCGAGCCGGCCGAACGCGTGACGCTGCACGAGCTGTCGTCGGGGCTGGTGGTGACGTCGCTCGCCTTCCTCGCCTGGGACTTCGTGCCGCCGTGGGCGCTGTCGGGCGCCGACGTGGGCTGGCTGCTGCTGTTGGGCGTGGTGTGTACGGTCTTCCCGTGGCTGGCGAGCCTGCGCATCCTCGAGACGTTGTCGCCGTACACCATCGCGCTCACCGTCACGCTCGAGCCCGTCTATTCGCTCGTGCTCGCGTACGTCTTGTTCCCCGGCGAGGAGCAGCTGACGTGGCGCTTCTACACGGGAGCGCTGGGCCTGCTGTCGCTCGTGCTGCTCAATGGGTGGCTGAAGCGACCGAAACCGCCGGGTACCGCGTTCGCGCGCGCAGCAGAATGGTAGTCGTCATCAGTCGCCCCTCCTGGTGAGCGTCTCGACCATGAGTCCGCACGCGGCGAGCGCGAGCTGATAGCGGCGCATCAGGTGCGGGTCGTCACGCAGGGCCGCAGCGAGGTCGTGCCGATGGGCGACGGACTTGAGGACGCTGGCGGCGGCTTCCGTCATCTCGACGAAGCCGAGCGGAAACGGCGCCCAGTCGGGGCGGCGCTCCTCGACGCGAGGCGGTGGCTGCGCGCGCGCAGGCTCAGCGCGTGGAGGTTTCTCGCCGAACACCATCGTCGAAGACGGCACCGAGCGCTGCGACGCGGTGGTGAGGAAGTCGACCGACTGAATCTCGGACGTGCACGCAGTGCCGACCGAGAGCCGCTTCCCAATCCAGTCCAACGCTGATTGCGCGTAGAGGCTCTGGCCATCGAGCTGCGGCGCGGAGTCTTCGTAGCGTTCGCCGGCGGGCTCGGTGCGCGTCAGGACGGTGCAGCGACGGTCGGCCCCTTCGGTCTGCACCTCGAGCTCGTAGGTGCTGTTCGCCGTGCGAATCCGGTACACTCGCCACTTTTCGGATCGCCTCGTCGTGGCACCGAACACCATCGTCGCTCCTGCCATTGGCCGTCTCCCGGGGTGTTGGCCAGCTCGAGCGCTGGCGAGACGCCATCAGTGCAACTCTGACGCCCGTGCCATGTCGCCCGCGCCCGAGCGAAGGCTCGAGACGCTCGAGGTGACAACCCAAGCAGGCGGATCATCTGGACCGCTCCGCTGGCAGCAGATTTGCTCATGGGTTCCGCCACACCGGCCGGAGGGAGCCCCAAACCATGTCGTCTCTGTCGAAGTGCCCAGCGTGTTCAGGCGTCGTCCCCGTTTCACTCTCGGAGTGTCCGCATTGCGAGGGACCGCTCACACCGAAGTCCTCGCTCGGCAAGCTGGCGATGGGCCTGCTCGGAGGGTTGGGCGCCTCGATGACGCTGATGGCCTGCTACGGCGCGCCGGCGACGGGCTGCCGGTCCGTCAGTGAGACGCTCCCTGACGGTGGCCTGACCAGCAACTACCGCTGCCCGGGAGACATCGTGACCCAGCCCGACGGCGGCACGACGATCTTCACCGAAGACAGCGGCGCGCCCACCGACGCTGGTGCTTCGGACGGTGGCTCACGCGACGGCGGCGCTGACGGCGGGCCCTGAGACACCGCCCGTGACGCGTCGACAAGACCTCTCGCAAGCACACCACCCGGCCTACGTCGTGTGGGAGCTCACGCTGGCGTGCGACCAACCGTGCACGCATTGCGGTTCACGTGCCGGCGAGGTGCGTGAAGGCGAGCTGTCGACGCAGAAGGCGCTGTCGGTGGTGCAGGAGCTCGCCGCGATGGGCACCCGTGAAGTGGTGCTCATCGGCGGCGAGGCGTACCTGCACCCGGGGTTCCTCGAGATCATCGCGGGGCTGAAGGCTGCGGGCATTCGCCCGGTGCTGACGACGGGAGGCCGAGGCATCGACCGCTCCCTCGCGTTCAAGATGGCGGGCGCGGGGCTGTACCAGGCCTCCGTCTCCATCGACGGCCTCGAGCCGACGCACGACCTGATGCGCGCCGCCCGCGGGAGTTTTCAATCAGCCACCGCGGCGATGGGCTTCATGCGCGAGGCCGGCATCGTGGTGTCGGCGAACACCAACGTGAACCGTCTCAACATGGGCGATCTCGAAGACCTCTTCGAGCACCTGCGGACCCAGGGCATTCACGCGTGGCAGGTGCAGATCACCGCGCCGCTCGGGCGCGCTGCGGATCGGCCCGCGATGCTGCTCCAGCCGTGGGATTTGTTGAACGTCGTGCCGCGCGTCATCGCGCTGAAGAAGAAGGCGTGGGCCGAGTCGCGGATCGCCGTGATGGCCGGGAACAACCTGGGCTACTTCCACCCCGAGGAGCCGGTGCTCCGCTCGCTGCCCGAGCACCCCGAAGACGCGTGGCAGGGCTGCAACGCCGGCAAGTTCGTGATGGGCATCGAAGCGAACGGCGCGGTGAAGGGCTGCCCCTCGCTGCAGCCGTCGTACATCGGCGGCTCGCTGAAGGACTCGTCGTTGAAGCAGGTCTGGGACGAGGCGCCACAGCTGGCGTTCGCGCGCGCGCGCACCGTCGACGACCTCTGGGGCTTCTGCCGCACGTGCCCGTTCGCGCAGGAGTGTCTGGGCGGCTGCACCTTCACCGCGCACTCGGTACTTGGGCGGCCAGGGAACAACCCGTACTGCTACTTCCGCGCACGCGCGCAGCAGAAGAAGGGCGTTCGCGAGCGCCTGGTGTTGCGTGAGGCGGCGCCGGGGCAGCCGTTCGACAACGGCCGCTTCGAGATCGTCGAAGAGCCGTTCGACGCGGTTGATGTGAAGCCGCCGACCCCGCGCGAGCTCGTGAAGAAGCGCGCGCCGACCGTCTGAGCGTCGTCGAGAACAGGCATTGCGTGGCGCATGGCCCAGTTGCGAGAGTGCGGGTCTGATGCCGCTGGCGAGACTTCATCAGCTGCTCCTTCTCGTGCTCGTCGCGAGTTGTTCCAACGTGCCCGGTGGCGTGCTGTTCAGGTGCGAGCCTGACGGGACCTGCCCGGCGTCGAACCAGCGCTGCGAGTCGATCGACGGCGAGAAGTACTGCGTCACGTTCGATGGTGGCGCGGTAGGCGGCGGCTCGACGGCTGGCGGCTCCGGTGGCGCGATGGCAGGCGGTTCCGCTGGTGGCGCGATGGCTGGCGGCTCCGCTGGTGGCGCGACGGCTGGCGGCTCTGCTGGTGGCGCGACGGCTGGCGGCTCCGCTGGTGGCTCGATGGCTGGTGGTGTCGCTGGCGGCTCGACTGCTGGCGGCTCCGCTGGTGGCGCGACGGCTGGTGGTGCCGCTGGCGGCTCGACTGCTGGCGGCTCCGCTGGTGGCGCGACGGCTGGTGGAGGTGCTGATGCCGGCGCGAGGGCCGGGGGATCCGCTGGCGGTGCTGATGGCGGCTCGAGGGCCGGGGGATCCGCTGGCGGCATGACCGCGGGCGGCGCGGGTGGCGGCATGACTGCGGGCGGTTCCGCTGGCGGCATGACGGCCGGCGGCGCAGGCGGCGGCTTCGTGTACCCGGTCATGGCGGTCATTCCGAACAGCCGGTTCATCGGGATTGCTCAGGTCGCCGTCGGCGGTCCTCCTTCCGGTGTTGCGGTCGCGACCGTGCGCGAGCGGAACGACGGAGGCGTCTCGATTCTCGAGGGCTGGACTTCGAACGGGAGCGCCACGCCTGCGCAGAACCGGACGATCTCCTGGAGCACTGCGTACCGGGTCACTGGCATTGCGTCGAACACGAGCAACACCGCCATCGCCGTGCGGAGCTCGACCGCCGTCAGCGTCGAAGAGGTCCTTCCCGCTTCGAACTTCGGCACCATCGGCTTCACCAACCTCGAGATGTCCTTCGGCGCCAGCGACGCAGGCATCTCGCGATTGTCGATGCTCCCGGTCGGCACGACTGCGCCCATGCTCGCGTTCGTACAGGGGGGCGGGATGGCGAACGTTCGCCTCTATCGACTCTCGACGGGCTCCTTCAGCACCCTGGACTACCAACCCGGCACGATGGGCGCGGTCGCGTTCGGAGACGACCTCATCGACTCTCCAATCCCGGGGTCTGCGTCTTCGCGGTTCCTGGTGACGGTCCGCTGCCCGGGCGCGTGCTCCTTCGCTGGCAGCGGCGTGACGACGACCGGCCTGGGCGCCCGCTTCGCGTGGATGCTCTACCCGCCCGCCGCGAACGCCCTGGGCATGGCGTCGACGCACGCCGCGCTGCTCAACCTGAACGTGATGCCATTCTTCTCGGCGAACGAACGAGTCAGGGCGGTCAGCGACGGCAACACCTTCGTCTACTTTGCAGGGCAGGCGACCAATGACGATCTGGTGATCGAACGACGCGACGCCGTCACCGGGCTCAGAGACATGGTCTTCAACTCGACGGGCACGCTCCGGCTGGTCGACCTCAGACGTTCACCTACAGGCGCCGCAGTGCTCGTGCTGGCCACCTACCAGTCGTCGTCCTCGTTCGCCGGCACCTTCCCCTTCACGGCCGGCAACCAACGCAACGTCGTCGTCATCCGCATCGACGCATCGGCCAATATCAGCGCGCTGCCTTTCGACGTGCCAGGCGATCAGCAGGCCGTTGGCTTCGCAGGCGGCGGCAATGGCTTCGTCTACCTCGCCATCAACGATGGCCCGAACGCGGTGCTCTGGCGAATCCCCGAGTTGTAACGCTCAGTCACGCATGAAGTGGCACGTGTACCCGCCCGGGTTCTTCTCCAGATAGTCCTGGTGGTAGTCCTCGCCCTTCCACCACGTCTTGAACGGCTCGATGGTGGTCGCGATGGGCTTCTTCCAGGTGCCGGCCTTGTTCACCTTCGCGATGACCTCTTCAGCCGCCTTCTTCTGCGCGTCGTCCATCACGAAGAGCGCCGAGCGGTACTGCGTGCCGACGTCGTTGCCCTGACGGTTGGGCGTCGTCGGGTCGTGCATCTTGAAGAACCACTTCTCGAGCAGCGTCGCGTACGAGAGCACCGCGGGGTCGAACACCACCTTCACCGACTCCGCGTGGCCCGACCTGCTGTCGTGCGTGTCGTCGTACTTCGGGTTGGCCAGGTGCCCGCCGGTGTAGCCAACCTCGGTCTCCACGACGCCGGGGATCTTGCGGAGCAGGTCCTCCATGCCCCAGAAGCAGCCACCAGCGAGGTACGCGGTCTCAGTCTTCATGGCGCCCTTCTCTTTCGATGCCGCGGTGGATGACGCGGGCTGGAACAGCTTCAGATACTCGGCGTAGCCCTCGGCCTCGAGCTTCGCGACGGGGATGAACCGCAGCGACGCCGAGTTGATGCAGTACCGCAGGCCGCCCTTGTCCGACGGGCCGTCATCGAAGACGTGGCCGAGGTGGGCGTCGCCGCCCTTCGAGCGCACCTCGACGCGAGTCATGCCGAAGGCCACGTCCTTGTGCTCGACGACGACCTGCTTCTGGATCGGCTTGGTGAAGCTCGGCCAGCCAGAGCCCGAGTCGAACTTGTCGGTGGAGCTGAAGAGCGGCTCGCCGGTGGTGATGTCGACGTAGATGCCAGCCTCGTGGTTGTCCCAGTACGCGTTGCGGAACGGCGGCTCGGTGTCGGCCTCACACGTCACCTTGAACTGCTCAGCGGTGAGCTTCTTCTTCAGCTCGTCCTTCGAGGGCTTGAGGTAGCTCTTCACGGGTAGCTCCGGATCGGTGGTGGTGGAGGCGTTGGCCCCGGTCTTCTGGCCCTTCGACGACTGCGCCCACGCGACGGCGGCGACGGCGAGGGCGATTCCAACCAACAGGAAGACGAGGCGGCTCATTGTGTCGGGCTCCATGGGGTTCGTTCGAGACACGAGGCTTACGCCGGGTGGGCGGAGCTGGTTTCGCCCGAATGGACGAGACAGCCCGAACCTCCTGAAACCATTGACTCAGCTGCGCTCGAACAGCGCGCCGGCCCAGGTGAGGCCAGAGCCGACGACGCACAGGGCGATCGCCTTGCCGAGCGCGTCGGTGCCCCAGTGCTCCGAGAAGACCGAGGGCGCGCCAGAGGCGCCGACGTTGCCGCGCGCGTCGACGTTGTAGCGGTGGCGCGAGTCGGGCACCTCGCAGCGCCGCGCGACGGCCTCGAGCATGCGCAGGTTGGCCTGGTG
>JAUXRI010000007.1 GCA_030681895.1 Myxococcales bacterium
ATGAGCGGCCCCATCGCGACCAGTGAGCGGCTCCATCGCGACCAGTGAGCGGCTCCATCGCGACCAGTGAGCGGCTCCATCGCGACCAGTGAGCGGCTCCATCGCGACCAGTAGGCGGCGCCATCGCGAGGGGTGAGCGCCTCGGTCACACCCAGCAAGCGCATGCATCACGAGGGTGAGCGCTTCCATCGCGCCCAGTGAGCACCTGAAGACTGGCGACGGACACCGACCAGGACCCAGATGAACCGGACCACAGACAATTCGGCAGCGAGGCGAGGGTCGCTCCCGAGCCATGTCAGTCTGCGAACGGTCTGGGTCAGTCACCTGGCGTCAGTTGCCTGACCCGCAGCGTCGGTGGGCTGACATGCCTTGGAGAGGCCCCGGCCTCGAGCGCTCGATGTGGCACGATGCGGTCAGCCACGCGCTGGCCCATCGACCGTCCCTCATGACTTCACCGAAACGCTGGGCCCGCCGCCTCTCGAACGTCATCGGCTTCGACGACGCTCCGCACGTTCGCGGGAGCGCGGGCCGCGTCGGCCTCATCGGCTGTGTCTGCTCGGGCCCTCGCCTCGACATCGTGCTGCGCGACACCATCGAGAAGGACGGCGACGACGCGACCTCGGTGATGAAGCGCCTCGCGAGCGACGTCGACCTCTCGCACGTGCGCGGCGTCATGCTCCAGGGCATCACCTTCGCGGGCTTCAACGTCATCGACATCCACCGGCTCTCCACCGAGCTCGACATGCCGGTGCTCGTGGTGACGCGTCGCAAGCCGCGCCTCGAGCTGGTGTTCAAAGCCGTGATGGCGGTGCCTGACTGGCAGGCGAAACGCGCGTTGATGGAGGCGGCCGGCGAGCCCGAAGCCTGTGGCGACGTCTACGTGCAGCGCGCGGGGCTCTCGCACGCCGAAGCCGAGCGCATGCTGGAGCGCACCACGCAGCACGGCATCATTCCCGAGCCGTTGCGTCTCGCGCACCTCATCGCCGGAGGCACCACGACCGGCAAGTCACGAGGTCGCACGTGAGTGAGTCCGCAAGGTCGCGTCGAGGCGAACGTCCTGGCCCGCGAAGCACTGCCCATCGCCGAGGTGACCGACCGCCTCACCGTCCGCTCGGCAGCAGGGCCAGGCTCCCGTGAAACCCGAGAAGGAGCGGCCGCTCGGCACGAAGGCCTTCCCGAAGATTCCCCACCTGCCCGGCTCACGCACCGGCGCCTCGGACCGCACCGCCCCACCCGAGCTGTCTCGCCGCTGCACCGAGCAGTCGAAGCGTGGAGACACCATCGTCGTGGAAGAGAAGCTCGACGGCTCGTGCGTCGCGGTCGCCAGGCTCGCCGACACCATCGTCGCCCTCGGCCGGGAGGGCTTCCGCGCCACCGAGTCCGAGAACCCGGGCCGGCAGATGTTCGCGCGATGGGTCGCGGCCAACACGCAGCGCTTCACCGACGTGCTCCAGCCCGGCGAGTGGCTCGTCGGTGAGTGGCTCGCGCTCGCGCACAGCACGCGCTACCGCCTCACCCACGAGCCCTTCGTCGTCTTCGATCTCTTCACTGCCACCGGCGCGCTCGCCACCGCTCCACTCGACGCCCGGCTCGGCGATCGTCTCGCGCGGCCATCACGCCTGCACACCGGCGACGCCATCTCCATCAGCGCCATCGACGCGCAGCTCGGAGCCCATGGCGCTCACGGAGCGCTCGATGCCGTCGAAGGCGCGGTGTGGCGCGTGGAGCGAGATGGCGTGGTGCTCCACCGCACCAAGTTCGTGCGCGCAGGCAAAGTCGACGGCGCGTTCCTGCCCGAGAACTCCGGGCTCCCAGCCGTGTGGAACTGGAGCGACTGATGCGTCTGGTCTTCGTCACCCCCAACTCGTGGAACGCCGACGAGGCGCAGCGCCTGCTCGCGGGCCTCGACGTCGAGTTCTCGCGGCTCGCGCTGCCACGCGCCGATGCGACCAGCCTCGACGACGTGGTGCGCGCGCGCGTCGAATCAGCGTGGAGCGCGCTCCAACGGCCCTGCTTCGTCGAGAACGCCGAGCTGTGCCTCGACGGCGAGCCGCCCTTCACCGGCGCCACCTTCAAGAAGCTCCACCGCGAACTCGGCGACGACGGCTTCTGCGCCCGCTTCGCGAACCGCGCAGGCATCACTCGCGTCGCGGTCGCGCTGAAGACCTCGGCCACCGACGTGCACCTCTTCACAGGCCGAAACGAGGGCCTCATCGTTCCCACTCCGCGCGGCACCGGCGGCTACGGCTGGGACCGGCTCTGGCAACCCGACGGCTATTCCCAGACGGTGGCCGAGCTCGGCGACGCGCGTTTCCTCGTCAACATGCGCCAGCGCCCGTACCTCGAGCTCGCCGCTCACGTGCGTGGAGACGGCACGCCCGGCTACTTCGAAGCCCACGTCACCGTGAAGCCATGCGACATCGACTCGTTCGCCCGCACGTGCGCCCGGCTGCAGGTGAAGTGTCTGCACATCGTGATGCCTGACGGCACCGCGCAGGCCGAGCAGCCCATGACGGGCAGCTACCACCTGGGCACGTTGAGCCAGGCGCGTGAACAGGTGCTCGAGCTCGCGCGGGCCCTCGTGCGCGACGGTTTCGAGGTGACGCGCGTGAAGCTCGAGGCGACGGGCCGCGCGTTCGGAGCTCCCCAGACCGATGACGACGCGAAGGCGCTCCCGAACGACGTCTACTTCGAGCACCACGCGACGGTGCTGTTGCCCGACGGCGTCGACGACGCGGTGCTGCTCGCCCGGTGTCGCCACCACGGCGGCTACGTCTCGCGCAACCTGCGCAAGGCCAACACCGAGCGCTTCATCACCGTTCGCAGCTATCGCGTCGGGCTCTCGACAGCCGAGGCGCGCTTCGAGCGGGTCCTCGACGAGCTCCGCGCGCTCGGCGTTCCGCTCAAGAACCGCGCGCGTGAGTACGCCGTGTTCGACTCAGCTCCGCAGATCGACGCGGGGTGGATGGGGTGAGCTCGCTCTTCGACGAGACGCTCGTGCACCTGCATGAAGGCGAGCTGCGAACGCTCAGCGTGCTCCGAGGCAGCCTGCTCACCTCGCTCTGGGTGCCCGGCCGCGGCGTCAACGATATCGACCTGCTCGTCGACGGCACGTGGACGCCGCAGTCGCTCACTCCTCTCGTGCAGCGCGCGTTCTCCACGTTCCCAGCCGACGCGTGCGACGTCACCGTCATCTGGGCCGAGACCGACAACCCCGGCCTGCGCGCCACCGTGCGTCGTGGCCTCGAGGTGGTGCAGATCGACTTCGGCTGGGGCGAGCAGCTCGCAGTTCCTCCCGTCGACACGCTGGTGCGCGGCCGCACGTGGCGCGCGGTCACGCCTGAGGTGATGTTCGGGTGGAAGGTGCACAGCCTCGTCGAGCATGGACCGCGTGGCCGATGGCACGCCAAGACGATGGCTGACTTGTATCTGTTGCTCCGACATGTGCGCCTCGAGCCGACCACCTCGCGCGCGTGCATCGACGCGGCCTTCACGAGCCAACGCATACCGCTCACCGTGCTCGACGGCTTCCTCGACGACCCCTCGTGGGGGCAGAGCCGCGGCAGCCGCAACAAGTGGAAGTCGTACGCGAAGAAGTCGCCGTGGGTGACCTTCGCCCTCGCCGAGGCATTTCCAGTGGTGCGAGAGGCCGTGAAACACCTCGTTCGAGGGTGAGGTGCCCTGCTGAACGTGACACACTCACGCGCTGCGGCGGGGGAGCTGCCGCTTTCCAACATCGGGGTCGTCAAGATGAGCGCAACTGGTCGAAGCACCAAGAGCCTTGCTCTGGCAGCAGTCGTGGCCGTCGGAGCGTTGCTGCTGGTCAACTGCTTCCCCGTCCTCACCGGCGCTCCGTGCGAGACCGACGAGAACTGTCCCCGCACGCAGTACTGCACCGCCGCGAAGGTGTGCGAGCTCAAGGGCACCGGCACGCCACCCGATGGCGGCACCCCGTCTGACGGTGGCAGCACCACGGACGCCGGCGCCGACGACGCAGGCACCGATGGCGGCATGCGCGGCGAAGGGCCGAACCCCGACAGCTGTTTCGACACCGTCGACAACGACATGGACGGCGTGAGCGACTGCGCCGACCCCGACTGTGAAGCCGTTTCCTGCCGCGCCACGGGTGGCACCTGCGACGCCGTGGAAGTCTGCACCGCCGGCGTGTGCCCCGGTGACGTGCTGAACCCCAACGGCTTCTCGTGCCGTCCCTCGGCCGGAGCGTGCGACCTCGCCGAGACGTGCTCCGGCTCGTCGGCCGCGTGCCCGACCGACACGTTCGCCAGCACCACCACCGAGTGCCGGCCCGTGGGCGGCACGTGCGACGTCGCCGACTTCTGCTCCGGCGGCAGCGCCCAGTGCCCCTCCGATGCCGTCGTTGGCTCAGGCACGCGCTGCCGTGCGAGCGCCGGAGCGTGTGACGCCGAAGAGACCTGCGACGGCACCGCGCCCGCGTGTCCCGCCGATGCCTTCGCCCCCGCGACCCAGGAGTGCCGCGCCTCCGCTGGCGCCTGCGACAACGCCGAGCGCTGCTCGGGCAGCTCCGCAGCGTGCCCCGCTGACGTCCTCGCACCGGCGACCCAGAGCTGCCGCGCCTCCGCGGGCCCCTGCGACCTCGAAGAGACCTGCACCGGAAGCAGCACCACCTGCCCCATCAACACTTTCGCCGGCTCCACCGTCACCTGCCGCATGCCGATGGGCCTGTGCGACGTCGGAGAGGTCTGCAGCGGCATGTCGGCCGCGTGCCCCACCGACGGCTTCGCGGGCTCTGGCACCGTGTGTCGCGCGCAGGCCGGCTCGTGCGACGTCGCCGAGACGTGCAACGGCATGACGAGCACCTGCCCGACCGACGGCTTCGTCAGCGCGGCGACGTCCTGCCGTACCGCCACCGGCGCGTGCGACGTCGCCGAGACCTGCTCTGGCACCACCGGCGTCTGCCCACTCGACGCCGTGTCGCCCAACACCTCCGTCTGCCGCGCGAGCCTTGGTCAGTGTGACACCGCCGAGAGCTGCGATGGCTCGGCGAAGACCTGCCCCGCTGACGTCAGCGCCTGCATGGCCGGGCAGTTCTGCGCTGGCTCGATGTGCGCGAACCAGCTCGCCAACGGCGCCACATGCACCAGCAACGCGATGTGCGGCTCGGGCACGTGTGTCGACGGCGTCTGCTGCAACACGGCGTGCGACGGCGCGTGCGACGCATGCGACCGGCCCGGCTTCGTCGGCACCTGCTCGAACCTGCCCTCCACCACCGTCTGCCGCGGCGCGGCCGGCGCGTGCGACACCGCCGAGACGTGCACGGGCACCAGCGGCACCTGTCCCCTCGATGCGTTCCAGAACGGCAACGTCTGTCGCGTGTCGGCCGGCAGCTGTGACGTCGCGGAGCTCTGCAACGGCGCCTCGGCGGTCTGCCCCACCGACGTGCTCGCCAACAGCGGCACCACCTGCGCGCCTGCCACTGGCGTCTGCGACGTCGCCGAGACCTGCACCGGCGCGAGCCCTGCCTGCCCGCCCAACGCGCTGACGCCCATGGGCACCGAGTGCCGCGCATCGGCCGGATCGTGTGACCGCGCCGAGTCATGCACCGGCGCTGCCGCCGACTGCCCCGCCGACGGCTTCCAATCGTCGATGATGGTGTGCCGGGCCGCAGTCAGCACCTGCGACACCGAAGAGCGCTGCAGCGGCGTCGGAGCGACGTGCCCCGTCGATGACTTCGCCCCGCCGTCCACCGTCTGTCGCGCGACCCAGGGAACCTGCGACCCGTCCGAGCTCTGCTCCGGGAGCAGCAGCGTCTGCCCGAGCGACGTGCGGTCGGGCAGCTCTGTCGTCTGCCGCGCAGCGACGGGCGTCTGCGACACCGCCGAGTCATGCGACGGCATGGCCGCCACCTGCCCCGCGAACGCCTTCACCCCGATGGGCACCGAGTGCCGCGCGTCGGCGGGTGACTGCGACCTCGCCGAGGAGTGCACGGGCACCGGGCCCAGCTGCCCGTCGAACATCGTCAGGCCTGCGAACACCGTGTGCCTCGCTGCCAACGGCGCCTGCGACATCGACGACATCTGCAACGGCCTCGGCGCCAACTGTGCACCGCGCGTCGCCGACACGACCGTCGTCTGTCGCGGCGCCGCCGGCACCTGCGACCAGCCCGAGACGTGCACGGGGCTCTCCACCAACTGCCCTGCCGACGCCAAGCGGCCGATGGGCGCCATCTGTCTGGCGAGTAGCGGCCAGGCCTGCGACAGCGACGACACCTGCGATGGCTCCTCGGACGCCTGCTTCGCGCGCTTCGTGGTGGCGGGCACCTCGTGCCGCGCCTCCGCTGGTCCCTGTGACGTCGCCGAGTCCTGCCTCGGCAACGCGCCCGCCTGCCCGGCCGACGCCTTCGCCACCAACGCGACCCAGTGCCGCGCGGTCGCCGGCCTCTGCGACGTCGCGGAGAACTGCTCGGGCAGCACCGCGCAGTGCCCCACCGATGTCTTCAGCCCCAACTCCACCCAGTGCCGCCCCACCTCGGGCATCTGCGACGTGGCCGAGAGCTGCACCGGCATCGGCGCCGACTGTCCGGCGAACTCGCTGCTCGGCTCTGGCGCGCTCTGCCGCGCAGCCGCCGGCTCGTGCGACACCGCCGAGACGTGCTCCGGCTCGAGCGACCAGTGCCCCAACGACACCTTCGTCACCCTCGGCGTGGTGTGCCGCGCCGACGTCGACGCGTGCGATGCCCCCGAGACGTGCTCGGGCGGCGGGCCGAACTGCCCCTCCGACATCTTCCGGCCCAACTCGTTCGTCTGCCGCGCGCAGGCCGGCTCGTGCGACACCGCCGAGACCTGCACCGGCGCGGGCATCTCGTGCCCCGCCGACGTCTCTGGCTGCACCACTGGCAACTACTGCAGCATGACCGGCTGTACGCCCACGCTCGCCAATGGCTCGGTGTGCACCGGCTCTTCGCAGTGCACCTCAGGCAACTGCATCGACGGCGTCTGCTGCAACACCGGCTGCGGCGGCGCGTGCGACTCGTGCAACCTCTCCGGCAGCATCGGCACCTGCAGCAACAGCCCCAACACCACCGTCTGCCGCGCGAGCGGTGGCGCGTGTGACGTGGCGGAGTCGTGCACCGGCAGCGCGCCCACCTGCCCCGCCGACCAGCTGGCCGTGATGGGCAGCTCGTGCCGTGCGAGCGCCGGGCTCTGCGACGTCGTCGAGCAGTGCGACGGCGTCTCGACGGCCTGCCCTGCCGACGTGCTCGCCGGGAGCGGCGTCACCTGCCGTGCCGCCATCGGGGGCTGCGACGTCGCCGAGACGTGCTCGGGCACGGCGGCCGTCTGCCCCGCCGACGTGCTCGTCTCGATGGGCACCACCTGCCGCGCGTCGACCGATGTCTGCGACGTCGCTGAGACGTGCAACGGCAGCGTCGGCACCTGTCCCGCCGAGGCCTTCGCGCCGCCCGCGACCGTCTGCCGTGGCTCGTCGGGCGCCTGCGACGTCGCAGAGACGTGCACCGGCTCGGGCGCCGCCTGCCCGGGTGATTCGTTCGCGAACGCGTCGACCGTCTGCCGCCCCTCGGGAGGCGTGTGCGACCCCGCCGAACAATGTCTGGGGACGTCGGCGGCCTGCCCCTCCGACCTCCGCTCGCCCAATGGCACCGTCTGCCGCACCTCGTCCGGCACCTGCGACGTCGACGAGACGTGCGACGGTGCTGCGGCCGCCTGCCCGAGCGATGGCTTCCGCGCTGCCAGTGTCGTCTGCCGCACCTCTGCCGGCGCGTGCGACGTCGCCGAGAACTGCACTGGCACGGCCCCGTCGTGTCCGACCAATGCGTTCGTCATGACGGGCACGGTGTGTCTCGCGGCCAGCGGCGTGTGCGACGTGAACGACACCTGCACGGGCAGCACCGCCGACTGCCCCGCGACGTTCGCGTCGGCCTCGACCGAGTGCCGCGCCTCTGGAGGCGCCTGTGACGTCGCCGAACTCTGCACGGGCTTCGGCACCAGCTGCCCTGCGGACACCAAGCGCGGCTCGGGCTTCATCTGCAACCCATCGTCTGGCCAGACCTGCGACCTCGACGACACCTGCGATGGCGCGACCAACGCCTGCACGGCACGCTTCGCGACCGCCGCCGTCGTCTGCAGGAACTCGACGGGCACGTGCGACGTCGCCGAGAACTGTACGGGGACCTCGACGACGTGCCCTGTCGATGGCTTCGCCGCAGCGAGCCTGACGTGCCGCCCGTCAGCTGGCGCGTGCGACGTCGCAGAGAACTGTCCCGGCTCTTCGGCGATCTGCCCCGCCGACAGCTTCAGCGCCATGGGCAGCGCATGTCGCGCCGCCTCGGGCGTCTGCGACGCCGCCGAGACGTGTACGGGCTCGAGCGCGGCCTGCCCTGGCGACGGCTTCGTCGGCGCTGGCGTGACGTGCCGTGCGTCGGATGGTGTCTGCGATGTCGTCGAGACCTGCTCAGGCTCGTCCTCTTCGTGTCCTCCCGATTCCTTCGCGTCGGCGTCGCTGCAGTGCCGTGGGGCGGCCGGCATCTGCGACCTCGCCGAGACCTGCACTGGCTCGAGCGCGGCGTGCCCGTCGGATGGCTACCTCACGGGCAGCACCGTCTGCCGCAGCTCGGCGGGCGGGTGTGACCCTGCCGAGAACTGCACCGGCTCAGCCATCTCGTGCCCGACCGACGTCGCCTCGTGCTCCGGCTCCGAATACTGCGGCGGTGCCACCTGTCTGCCAAAGGTGGCCAACGGCGTGGCGTGCTCGCTCGACGCGATGTGCACCTCTGGCAACTGTGTCGACGGCGTCTGCTGCAACACGGCGTGCGGCGGCGCCTGCGATGCCTGCAACCTCTCGGGCACGGTGGGCACCTGCACCCCGAATACGCCGGCGACCGTGTGCCGCGCCTCGGCCGGCCCCTGCGACGCGACCGAGAACTGCACCGGCGCGAGCTCGACGTGCCCGACTGACAGCTTCCTCTCGAACACGACGACCTGCAGAGCCTCGGCCGGCATCTGCGACACCGCCGAGCTGTGCACTGGCGCTTCCGCCTCGTGCCCAACGGACATTCGCGCGGGCAGCGGCACCGTCTGTCGCGCGGCGGCTGGTGCGTGCGACCCGTCGGAGTTCTGCGATGGCAGCAACGCCACCTGCCCGAGCGACACGCTGTCGTCGTCGAGCACGGAGTGTCGCGCCCAGGCAGGCCCGTGTGACGTGTCGGAGAACTGCACAGGCTCGAACGCGAACTGCCCTGCCGACGGCAAACGCCCGAACGGCGCCGTCTGCAACGCCTCGAGCGGGCAGGCCTGCGACGTCGACGACACCTGCACCGGAAGCAGCAACGGCTGCACGGCGCTCTTCGCGAACGCCTCGGTCACCTGCCGCGCCAGCACCGGCCCCTGTGACGTCACCGAGCGCTGCACGGGCACCGGGTCGACCTGCCCCGGAGACGGCTACCAGACCGAAGGCTTCACCTGCGGCACGGCGAGCTGCACGGCCGGCATGTACACCGCCGCGGCGACCTGCTCGCCGACACCAACCTGCACCACGCCGACGGCGACGTCGTGCAACGGCTACGCGTGCAACGGCGCGGCGTGCTTCACGTCGTGCACCATCGACAGCCAGTGCATGGGCACGCACTTCTGCAGCGCGGGGGCCTGCACGCCCAAACGGTCGAACGGCCAGATGTGCATGGGTGCCAACCAATGCGCGAACGGCTTCTGCACCGACGGTGTGTGTTGCGAGTCCGCGTGTACCGGTGGCTGCCAGTTCTGCAACGGCGGCACCCCGGGCGTCTGCGCCAACCGCGCCCAGGGGACGGACCCCGAGGGCTCGTGTGGCACCTACACCTGCAACGGCACCGGCCTCTGTTACGGCAACTGCACGTCTCAGCCCGTGTGCAGCACCTACTGCAAGGGCGGCAATTACTGCACGGGCTCTGGCGCCTGCGTCGCCACCAAGGCGCTCGGCAATACCTGCAGCAGCACCTGCGAGTGTGCGTCGGGCAATTGTGTCGATGGCGTGTGCTGCAATACGTCGTGCACGAGCGGCTGCCAGGCCTGCAACCTTGCTGGCACGGTGGGCACGTGTACGAGCCGCGCGGCGGGCACCGACGTGGAGAACGCGTGCGGCCAGTACGTCTGCAACGCGACGGGTGCCTGCAATACGACGTGCTCGGGCACGTGCTCGACGAACTGCAAGACGACCGCGTGGTGCAACGGCACTGCGTGCCAGTCGGACCAGACGAACGGCGCAAGCTGCACCAATGCCTGCGCGTGCCAGGCGGGCGTCTGCCCCACCTTCTACCCCGACACCGACAACGATACGTTCGGAGCCAACGGAGGCTCCATTCAGCGCTGCGGAAGCTCGCCTCCGACGGGCTACTCCGTCAACAACACCGACTGCTGCAACACCGAGCCACTGGCGAACCCGAACGCAACCACGTTCCGCACGTCAGCTCGAACGGGTTGTGGAGGATACGACTACGACTGCGATGGATCGGATGAGCGGCGATACACGGCGGTCAACGCGTGCCAGTCGTCGGGGACGTGCTTTCTCAACCGCGCCTGCGGCAACGAGTACGACGGGTGGTCGGGGGCGTCGATACCCAACTGCGGCGCTTCTGCAAACTACCTCTCGAACTGCGTCGCGGTCCCGTTCTGTGGTGGCGACATTTGTGACAGCACGAGCGCATCACGAACCCAGAGCTGCCGATGATGCACACACGACTCATTGCCCTGACCGCCGCGCTTCTCATGGCCCTCTCGTGTCAGAGAAGCCCTGCCCCCGCCGCCACGCCCGCTCCAGCGGGGTCAGCGCAGGCCGTCGCCGCGAAGCCTGCTGCTCCACCCGAAGGTCCTGTCCCGCTCTCGCTGGTTCGAAACAGCGATGGGACGGTCCAGGTGAAGGGTGCTGACCGGTGGGGCAAGGCGATCGACGTCACCTACGAGAGCGTGGAGTGGCTCAAGAAAGCCGTGCCGGTGGTGAGCCGCGGCCTGGCGCCCGAGCAGGCCGCCCAGCTCGAGAAGGACGTCGCGGGCCTCTGAACCGAGTCTGCTTCGCGAGTCGCGTCGAGCGCGCGGGGTTGCTTTGAGGGGCATCGAACTCGAGGCGCCGATGCGGGCCGAGGACGTCGTGCTCCGAGCTCGACCCAGTGCACAGCGCGTTGAGGCCTTCGCGATTCAAAATAGTCGCTGAGCCGTCCGTGCCCCCAGCGCGACGAGCTCCCCGCGCTGAAACGAAGTGCGGGCCGATGGCCCGGCTCGAGGTCGGGCCGAGCGCTCTTCCGGCGAACGAGGCGAGCGCCTACGGAGCAGCCGACGCGACGGCCTTCGGCGCGTTCAGCTTCGGCTCGAGGAAGAAGAGCACGATGGCCGCTGCGAGGCCGGTGCCGGCGACGGCGTACGAGATGTTGGAGCCCAGGCCCAGCGACGCAGCGCGATCGTGCAGCCCCTGCGCCGCAGCCTGGTCATGCAACGAGCCCCGGAGCGTCATCGACGCGCTGTTCGCGAGCAGGCCCATCGTGATGCCTCCCGCCAGGCCAGCTGCACCAACCGCTGCAGCGACCCACGTGTACGTCCGCGTCGCGGGCGGAGGTGGAGGCGGCGGCTCCACCGGCTTGAGGATGTCAGCGCGCGGCGTCAGCACCGGGGGCGTCACCTTCGCGACCTCGACGGGCGGCGCCTTCGGCTTGAGCGAGATGGTGATCTCCATCGACTTCTCGGCCGACAGCACGACGTTCTTGTCGATGGACTCGAAGCCCTCCTTGCTGATGCCGATGAGGCGATTGCCGGGCTTGAGCTCGAGCGAGAGCGGCGAGAGGCCCATGTACTTCTCGTCGATGGTGATGCGCGCTCCTGTGGGGTCGGTCAGCACGCTCAGCTGCTGCACGCCCTGCTCCTTCAGCCGCCGCTCCAGATTCGCGATGGCGTCGCTGACCAGCTCACGATCTTTCGCTTCGGGCGCGATGCGCAGGTAGTCGCGGTAGTTCTTCAACGCACGGGGAATGTCGTTGAGCTGCTCGTAGCAACGGCCGATGTTGAAGAAGATCGTCGGGTGCGGCTTGAGCCGGTACGCCTCTTCGAACTTGGCGATGGCCTCGGAGTAGCGCGCCTGCTTGTAGAGGCTCTGCGCCCACTGGAAGTACTTCTTGGCGGCGAGCGTGTCGTCGTCGGTCTTCTCGGGCGGCTTGTCGACGGACGGGTTGGGAGCCGCAGGCGTCGCAGCTGCAGCAGGCTTCGCTGGCTTTGCCGGAGGCGGTTTCGGGCCCGCCTGGAGGAGCAACAACACCGTCAATCCAAGAGCGCTCATTGGGCGTTCCTCGTCATCGTCATTGGTAGGGGTCGTCCTGCAGGTCCTTGACCTGCCCACCGTAGGGGTTGTCGCCGAGGTCGCCCGGCTTCGACTTCTCGCCCGGCAGTTTGGCAGGCCCGGTCGGCTTCGGACCGCCCAGCTTCTTCAGCGGCGTGTCGATGGTGAGGTCGCCCATCGGCGCGAGCCGGAGCGGCTCCTTCGTATACCCGGCGAGGGAGAGCTCGACGTTGAGGCTCTCGCCTTTCTGGAGCTCGACCTCCCAGGGAGTGATGCCGACGACGTTCCCGTCTTTCAGCACCTGCGCTCCAGCTGGCGTCGACTTGAGCGTCAGCTTGATCATCTTCGGAGCCGGAGGCGTCTCGACCTTCTCGAGCGGAACGACCGGCGGAGGGATCTTCTCGACCACGGGAGGAGCCACCACCACCGGCTCGACCGGCTTCGGCGCGGGCTTGAACGCCATCACGGCACCACCGCCGACGAGTCCGAGCACGACCAGGCCTGCGACGAGGAGCGGCACCTTCGACTTCGGTGCGACGACGGGCTCCTCGGGGATCGTCACCGCGGCCTGCACGGCGCTCGGCAGGGACGCGACCGACATGCCCGACGAGGTGATGCGCACCGGGTTGAGCGAGTGCGGCGTCGCCGTCGAGGGGAACCGCCCAGACGTGGTCGCGGGAGGAAGTTTGGCGCCGACCTTCAGGTGGGCGAGCAACGTCTCGAGAACGTCGACGACCTGGTCGAGCGACTCGGGCCGCTTGTTCGGGTCCTTCTCGAGCATCTGGAAGATGAGGTCGTGCAGCGTGGCAGGCACCGTGGCGGCGAGCTGCGCCGAGAACGGTGGCGCGGGCTCGGTCACCTGCTTGACCATCAAGATGCTCGCGGTGTCGCCGTTGAACGTCGGAACGCCAGACAGCATCTCGTAGAGAATGAGGCCGAGCGCGTACGTGTCAGTGCGCGCGTCGACGGCCACGCCCATCGCCTGCTCCGGCGACATGTACTGCGGCGTTCCGACGACCATGCCCAGCTGCGTCTGGCCACCCTGCGCGGGGCCGGTCGCGACCTTGGCGACGCCGAAGTCGAGCACCTTCACGAAGTCGGGCTGGCCAGGGCGCTGGAGCACCATGACGTTCTCGGGCTTCATGTCGCGGTGCACGATGCCCTGCGCGTGGGCCGAGGCGAGCGCGCGCGTCGTCTGCAGCGCGATGTTCACCATGCGCTGCACCGGGAGCGGGCCCTGTCGGTGGAGCAGGCTCGCGATGGTGACGCCATCGAGGAACTCCATCGCGAAGTAGAACCGGCCGTCGTCGGTCTGCCCGAAGTCCGAGATGTCGATGATGTTCTGCTGGCCGATGCGGCTGGCCGAGGTGGCCTCTCGTTTGAACCGGTTGACGAAGTCCTGGTC
>JAUXRI010000015.1 GCA_030681895.1 Myxococcales bacterium
ATGCCTCGAGCGCCGCAGGCGAGGCCAACCCACAGTCGAGGAAGTCGGCGAGGAGGAACAACACCTCGACGTCGCCCTGCGCAGCCTCGAGCGCCTCGACGACGCTGAGACGGCCACTGCCGTCGAGGACGTCGCGCGCGAGCTGCTCGAGAACGAGCGCCGCGCCGGCGGTACGCCCGCTGCGGCGCGCCTCGCGCCTGAAGACGTCGGCCACCGATGCCTGCACCTGTGCGTCGACGAAACTCATGCACTCGCCGCCCTCTCACCGTCGATGAAGCGCGCTTCGAGACGCAAACCGGGCGCATCTTCCTGACGACGGCGCGGCAACTCGTAGTCGGCGCCCAGCTTCGGCAGCATGCCGAGGGCGAGGGCGGCGAGCTCATCGCCGCCGAAGTAGCAGTAGCCCTGCCCGTGGGGTGCGAGCGCCTTGATGGCGTTGGGAGCCAGGCGAAACGTCTCCACCAGCTTCGACGAGGCATCGCCCGTCGCAAGCGACGTGAAGAGCGCGCCCTGTTGTCTGCGGACAGTGCGCTCGACAACCTGGCGCGTGCCGATGGACTTCGCCACCAACTCGCACAGCACAGGGTTGTCCTGGTTGAGGATGACTTTCGTACGCGTGTTGTCCCAGACAGCCGTGGCGAACTCCTTCGAAACCAGCTCGAGGTCGGCAATCGACTGGTGCGCCAGCGTGTAGTGCAGGTTGGCGTCGCGCAGCTTGTTGAGGGAGTCGACGATGGAGAGGTCCGCGAACGAGTAGAACTCGTCCACCAGCACCGAGAAGGTGCGCTGGTTGCGCGAGGCGCGGAACACCTGCCGAAGACTCCCCTCCTGCTGGACGTCCTGCAGCATGACTTTCCCCATCGCCGGCGCCTGCAGCTTGAAGAGGTTGCCCGGCAGCTGCACGTAGACGAGGCCATTCGTCTCGAGGATGTCCTCGAAGATGATGTCCGGCGCGTACGCGTTGGCGATGGGCGAGAGGAACTTGTCGACGGCGCCCACGACGCCGGAGAACGTCTTGTGCACGTCCCGCCCCAGCCGCGACACCTGGTTCTCCACCTCGCGCGCGGCCTCCCTGTCGGAGGAATGCCGGAGACAGTGCTGCAGCGCTGCGGCGTAGCCGCCGTCAGCGCCGATGCCCTTCAGACACACGGCGACGTCGCGCAGCGTGAAGACGACGCCGTTGCCTGCTTCGTCGCGCATGCCGTGCAGCAGGCGGCAGACGTTGGTGAAAACCACCTGCGCCTGCGTGTTGTAGTACTCGTTGTCGCCCAGCGGCAGCACCGAGAAGACGCGCTCTGCGACGGCGGCGACGTCACCGCCGACGTCGTCGGCGCCTCGGGTGCCCGCGGGCCGCACGTACAGCATGTTGTACGTGTGCGAGAAGACGCTGGGGTTGTTCCAGGCAGGCAGGGCGAAGACCTTCAACTCCTTCTCACGGCCCGACAGCGCGGCGATGGCCTTCATGACGGCGACGTTCTCGTCGCTGCCCTTGGCGTCCATGACGAGGAGCCCCTTCCCGTCGAGGGCGTCCTGCAGCGCCATGGGGAAGAGCACCGAGAGACTCTTCCCGCTGCCCGTCTTGCCCAGCACGTGGCAGTGCATCGAGCGCTGCTTCTCGGTGATGACGTACGGGCGCCACCGCCAGCCCACGACGCCCGGCGAGGCCTGCAGGCCGAGGAACGTCGTGCCCACCGGCCGCGCCTTCAGCAGCGGCAGCAACTCGAATGGGTGCTCCGGGAAGCCGGCGCCCTCGGGCGTCAGGCGCGTCCCGGTGAGGCGTGCCTTCACCTCGTTGTGGAAGAAGAGCAACCACCACCGCGTCCCGAGGACTGCCACGACAGCGAGCAGCGAAGCGGCAAGCGCCGAGAGCGCTGGATGGGCCAACACCCACGTGCGGATCGGCAGGTAGCGCACGAAGAGGGGCGCCAGCAGCTGCCGCAGGGCAAGCTGCTGCCCGCCGGTGCCATACCCGCCCGACGCCGCCCAGATGGAGGCCTCCAGCAGTGCCACGCCAAGGGCACCGACAAGGGCGACGCGGAACGGCCAGGGCCACGGCTGCGCCGGGCGCCCCGTCGACTCCTTGGCCGGAGCCCCACTCACTTCAGCACCGCACCGAGCCGAGTCACCAGTGCGCGGACCTCGTCGTAGGCCTCCGGCGCGACGGGAGCCTGAAGGCGCTTCTGCAGCGCCTTCGCGCCAGCCAGCAGCTTCTGCTGCTGCTCCGGCGCCACCTTGACGGACACGCCAGCCGCCAAGAAGGCGGCGAGCGCCTGCCCACCGTCAGCCTGGCGCGCCTTCAAGTCGGCGCGAGCCGACACGAAGAAGCGCTTGAGCGCCTCCACCTCCCCGACGGTAAGGGCGACGCCGCCAGGCTCGTGTTTCCCGGTAGGCACCTCGGCCGGCGCGGGCACAGCCGAGCGAAGGCCGAGGTCGGCAGCAAGGGACGCCACCGCGGCCTCGAGCGTCCACACATGGACGACGAGCGGCGGCCGGACCAGCTGCTGCACCGCCTCCCGCACCAACACACAGCGGGCCTCCGACGGCTCAAGCAGGACGAGCTCCGGACGGAAGCCATCCGGGTAGCGACGCTGGTACCAGGTGGTGCGCGCCTGCGCGTCCACATACCCGGTGACGTAGGCCATGTAGCGCTTCACCTTCTCGGTGGTGGCGCCAGGCTTGTCGAGGCTGACCGCGCGAATGGTGTGGCTGCCAGTCTCCTGCTCGAGGAACAGCCGCCGCCGCGCTCCCACCAACTCGAGGACGGCGTCAGGCCGAATGAGGCGCTCCTTGAGCGCACCCTTCGCGTACTCCTTCCACGGCAGGCTGACGGCCTCGCCGCCCACCAGCCACCGCCACGACGGGTGGTGGGCGCGCGCGTAGACGGCCGAGCCCTCCTTCGGCCGGCCTCGACGGGACGGTTCGGCCGGTCGCCTCAGGCCGGCCTCGAGCAGCCGCACGTACAGCTCTGTCAGGCCGAGGTGGTGGGCAAGAGAAGCCACATCCACGGCATCGAGACTGACACCACCCGGCGCCGCCCGCTCCGCCAGCGAATCGCCCTCAGCCGTCACAGAGTACACCCCCAACCCGCCGTCGCGCCCCAGACCCTCCGTCCGCCGCAACAACCCCAGGTCCACCAACGAGCGCAACACCACCCGCGACGACCGCTCCGTTCGTCCAGGCACCAGCAGCCGCACCAGCTGCTCCCCTGACATCGTCCGAGCCTCACGCACCAACGCGCATGCATGCAGATCTCGCTCAGCAACCCGCCTCAACTTTCGACCCACTACACACCTCCCGTCACCGGCGCGCCCGCTGCTTCTTCTTTTTCTTCTTCTTTTCTTTTCTTCTTTTCTCTTCCTTCTCTTCTTCCCTCCACCCACCAC
>JAUXRI010000024.1 GCA_030681895.1 Myxococcales bacterium
GCCGCCACCTGCGCCGCCGCCTTGCGATGTGCCACCACTCGTCCCGCCGCCGCTGCCTGAACGCGAGAAGCACGCACCGACGACGCACGAGCCCTCCGAGGGACAGAGACTGCATTGGGCTCCGCCGACGCCGCATGCCGAGACCTGTGTGCCTGGCTGACACTGGCCGTCGATGGAGCAACAGCCCGTGCAGTTGGATCGATCGCACGTGGTGGGCGCGGGAGTCCCGCAGGCTGCGAGGGAGAGGGCACCGCAGGTGAGCAGCAAAGAGAGTGCACGAGTTCTCATGGGCAGCGCGGCCGTAGCGGAGGCGCCGGCTCGAGAGCAAGGCCTCCCAGAGCTCACCGGCATCGCCTGCCGAAACGAGTGTCACGAATGGGGCGGTTTTCGACCCTGGAGCGACGCGCGGCGAGCGACGGCTCGAAGAGCGCGAGTGCTGATCGAGGGTGCTCCGAAGCCTCGAGAGGGCGGGGGCCAGCAGGAATTGGCGAGGCCCGTGCTCGCTCGCAGGCGGGCGCTTCGTGGAACACGTCTCTTCGGGGACTCCAGTGAGCACGCGGTTGACACGAAAAAGCGTCAACCGCGATGCGTCCCGTGTCCCGCGAGAGACGTGTTCCGGGAAGCGCTCCGGCTCCTCGACCCGATCGGTCGCTTCACCGCGGAGTGCGCACCGTTCGTTCGCGACTTCTCGACACTCGAGGCTTCGGAGCGCCCGCGATCACCCCTTGCGCTCAATGAGCCGTCGGTCGCTCACTCCGTGCGTCGCTGCAGGGTCGGAAACCGCTCCATTCGTGACACTCGTTCTGCGGCGAGGCGAACCGCCCTCTCGCGAAGATGAAGATGCCGCGCTCGCTGCGCTTCAAGAGGCGCTCACCGGTCGAATGGCGACGCACCCTCGGACTCATGGATGCGCTCACCGACGCGCGATGGCGCCGCTCTTGAAGATGCGCTCGCCGTGACGAGGCGGTCGGTGCTGGTGCGTGCTGGAGGCACTCACCCCTCATGCTGGAGGCGCTCACCCCTCATGCTGGAGGCGCTTACCCCTCACGAAGGACGCACTCGTCCCCCGTGAAGGAGGCACCTGTCCCCCGCGAAGGAGGCACCTGTCCCCCGTGAAGGAGCACCGTCGTGCGCGTGATGAACCGATCGTCGCTCGCGATACTTCGTCCCTGCGGAGCGCAACTTCCCCCGCAGGGACAGCCGCCATCACTGCCCCTGTCACGCAGGCGTGGGAGCGACGACCTCGACTTCAGCTGCGTCCTTGCTGCCCATCATTCGCGAAACGACGGGACCAACCTTGAGCGCCGCGGCGAGTTCGCCATCTTCACGCGCTCGGCGGAACGTCGAGACGGCGAACGCGATCTCTCGGAGCACTCGGCCTTCGATGACATTGGTGGTCGTCGAGTCACGCCCGCCTTCCGAGGTGTAGGTCGCCTCGTTCGCCGTTCGCAGGCCATCGGTGACGGCCGAGACGCTCGAGAGGAACGTCTCGGTGAGCCCGGTCTCGTCAGCAAGCGCTTCGCCATCGTCAGACATGCGCAGGCGCACGGCGAGCTGGAGCAGACCCGCCAGCGACGACTCGAGCGCGTGCGGCGCCCGATTGGACTCGTTGCGGTCGGTCACTTCTTTGCGGAACGCCTTGCTCCCGGTCGACGCGGCCATCAGCGCGTTGGCGAGCTTTCGGCGCGTCTTGTCGGCGACCTCGACGGCCCCCGCGCGCTCAGTCCGTCCTGCGTTGTTCTGGTTCGCGTCGTCGGCTTCAACGGCGTCGTCCAGCTCGTTCACCAGGCTCGTGAGCCACGTGAGCCGGTTCAGGCTGTAGCCCGTCGGCACCACCTTCTTGAGCGCAGCGTGGAGCTCGCCAACGAAGCGCTCCGCCTCAGTCAGAACGTTCGCCGCCTTCGTGATGTCGCCCCAGGCCTTGCACTGCTCATCGGTGAAGGCTGCACGGAACACACGACGTCGGCGCTCGTCGAGCGGCGGCAATTCGGTGAGCAACTTCACCGCCAATCGCTGCTTCGCCGGAGCCGCCTTCTTCGCCTTCGCCACAGGCTTCTTCGCTGCCGTCTTCTTCTTCGCTGCCATGTGCCCCTCCCGTTGAGAACTTCAGCCGCGCGGACTGTAGCCACCTGCGCGCAGAGATCGACCCCTTCGAAGCGGGCCTCGGAACGCTCCCAACCCCCTGCACTCAGGCCATTTCAGGACCCTGCTTGCCTGATGTAGCAACTTTGCCTACATGGCCTCCGATACTGCACGCGGAGGCGGAACCCATGAAGCGGCTTGCGATGAGTGTGGTGGTGATGGCGGCGTTGGCGTGCGGCAACGGCACGGCGGTCATCGAAGACGACGGCTTCGACGAGCTCGAGGTCGCTGAAGGCCCGCTGCTCGGCGCCGATGGCAAGGACGCCTCGGACCGCGCGTGCAACGTGGTGCTCCGCTCGCTCGCGCGCATTCCGAAGGGCCCCGCGTTCACCACGAAGTGCACCGCGACGACCGGCTGCGCCGTGGTGTGGAGCGGCTTCCTCGACGTCTCGGCCACCGCGGTCAGCGAAGGCGCGAAGCCGTACGTCATGTACAAGAACCAGGACGCGACCTCGTGGACGCAGGTGACGCCGACGAAGGTGACGGGGGCTCCGGCGGGGTACCAGCGGTACAAGGTGACGCTGCAGAAGAACACGATGTCCGACGGCATGTCGGCGACCGGCCTCTCTCGCGCGCGCATCGACGTCGCCCCGTTCATCAAGATGCCGAACGGCGCGCGGCTGTTCGACAAGCAACGCGGCCAGACCGACTTCCAGAACTACACGCTCTCGCAGGCCTTCGGCTGGGTCGTCGCTGAAGACGCGTCGGTGTGCGGAGCTCCCTCGGCTCCCGCGAAGCTCGACTTCTTCGGCGGGTACACCGAGTCGCAGCAGGGCGCGCTCATCGCCGGTGGCAAGGGCGTCATCACCTACGCGCTCGACCGCCTCCCCACCTGCCGCGGCACGCACAACGGCTACCCTGCGTGGGACATCACCGGGTTCGTGCGGTTCTCGCCGGGTGGTGAAGTGGTGAGCGGATCGGTGCGTGGGTACAGCGGCACGACGGGCACGCCGTCGAACGCGTCGGCCATCTCGGCGCCGTGGACCTTCGACGTGCCGCGCGGCGCGACCTCGGCCGAGGTGTGGTTCAAGAACTTCACCGGAGCCGGCTCGATGTGCGAGTCGTGGGACTCGAAGAACGGCGCGAACTACCAGTTCGCCGTGGCGTCGAAGCCGTACGCGGCGGTGCAGTGGGTCGGCCGTCCTGGCTCCAGCACGTCGCGGGCGTGTGCGCGGAGCGAAGGTGCTCCCGACAGCTTCGAGCTCGACAGCTATCTGCAGCAGCGCGCGTGTGTGTGGATTGAAGCCGACGTCTACGTGCCGGGCCTGACGGATGGCGTCGGTGGCCTCGCGTCGTACGCCGTGTTCGCCGAGGTGCAGGCGACGCTCGATGGTGTCGCCATGCCGGCCGAGCGCGTGAGCTTCCTCGGGCGCTTCGGCAATGACTTCCGCTACCGGTTCGAGATTCCCAAGAGCACGCTGTTCTACGGCCCGAAGTGGACCCGGTATGAGTACGCGATGCGCTTCTCGACCGACGGCCGCACGTGGACGAATGACGTGAAGCGCTCGGTGTACCGGCATGAGTCGTTCTGCAACACGGCGTGGGCGAGCTGCACGCGCTGAGTCGCACCGTGACGCGCCTGTCGTGAAAGCTCACGGCAGGTGTGTGCAGACCAGTGAAGTTCGGGGCGCTGCGTCGGTACACAAGCTGCAATCCCGCGCGGCATGACTGCTCGCACCATCGCCCTGGCGCTTTGCGCCATCTTCGCTGCCTGCGCTCCCTGCATTCCGAATGGCACCTCGTGCCGCTTCGACTGTTCGACCAACGCTGATTGCCGAGACGGCAAGGTCTGCATGACGGAAACCTCGACATCTGCGTCGCGCCCTGCACGTACAGCAATGCGGCCCCGTCGTTCAGGTGCCCAGATTCTCCAGACGGGAGCGCGTGCAAGAAGGATGATGGGTCGACCTTCTGCAGCCGATGAAGTGACAGGACGTGAATTTGTCGCCGCGCGTCGCGTTGAGCGACGACCATGAACGTCCTCTCCCGCGCGCTGTTGCTGCCGGTGTTGCTCGGTGCTTCGCCTGGTCTTCCCGACTGTCGTGCAGGCGAGCTGCTCGTCTCGACCGGGAGCGGCTTTCAGTGCGCCTCGCTCGCCTCGTTGCTCGAGAAGCAACGCTCGTCGGGGTGGGGCGCCGAGAACGTGCTGCCGACGTGCAGCTCGGGGAACTTCCTGCAGAGCGAAGGGTCGGGCCGGTGGCGCTGCATCGACGCGGAGCGGATCATTCCCCGGTGCAGCAGCGGCGAGTCGTTGAAGAGTGACGGCTCGTCTGGGTGGCGATGTGCCGAGAAGGCCGTGGGACTTCCTTCGTGCTCGTCGGGTGAGGTGCCCGTGTCGCAGGGCGGGAGCTCGTGGTCGTGCACTCGCCTGAAGCAGTGAGGCGCCCGCCGCCGAACTCGATCGGCGTGAGGTGCTCCGGCGCCTGCCTCGCTATGGCCCCGACTGGGACGCGGCCATCGAGTACGGCATCGACGTCGCCCAGACCGAACTCAACCTCGAGCTCACGCCCGAGCAGCGGATTCTGCAGCTCGAGGCCCTGCTGGCGCTCCACGCAGAGATCAGACCTGATGGACCCGGGCTTGACGACTCCAGCGATCTTCCGGCCGAGTGAGATTCTGCGTGTCCTCTCGGACGCGCAGGTCGAGTTCATCATCGTCGGCGGGCTCGCTGCGATCGCTCGTTGCTCCAGCGGCATCGAGGCTGCGTGCTCGACGAAGTCGCAGAAGAGGCGGGCGTGCTTCACGAAGGCTTCGGGGGAGTCAGCGACGCGCCTTCATCGAGTCTGAAAACGAGCACATCTGATGTCGTTTTCTTCTGACTCGTTCTTCAGCGCACGGTCGGCGGGTTGACCGTGACGGTCGCTCCGTCACGCGGGGCGCCGGGCGTGGACGACACCGGAGCCTGCGCGAGCGACACCGGCCCCACCGTCGCGATGGCGTCGACGAGCGCGCGTTGCCCGTGCGGATACGGCGCGTCCGCTCCCGTGAGTTGACGCAGCTGCAACGACACCTGCTTCGCCGAGGCCAGGCGCTTCGTCGGGTCTCGTTCCAACAACGAGAGCACCAGCGCGTCGACCTCGGGCGAGACGTCGGGGCGGAGGGTAGACGGCGCTGAAATCGGCTGTTCCAGCAGCGCGCGCATCACCGCCACGTCGCTGTCGCCCGAGAAGAGGCGCCTGCCCGTGAGCAGTTCGTACGCCGTCACGCCGAAGGCGAACACGTCCCACGCGGGGAGCGGGTTGGTGCCGTCGAGCTGCTCTGGCGCCATGTACGCGAGCTTGCCGCGCACCGCGCCCGTCGCCGTGAGACCGCCCGATGCCTGCCAACGCGCCACGCCGAAGTCGCTGATCTTCACCTCGCCCGCGCGCGAGAGCAGCACGTTCGGCGGGTTCACGTCGCGGTGCACGAGGCCGACGCTGCGCCCATCGGGAGACGGCTTCTCGTGCAGGTACGAGAGCCCCTCGGCCACCTCGCTGATGACGAAGAGACACGCAGGGAGCGGCACCGACTCACCTCGCTGGCCATACGCGCGAAGGAGCGCCGACAGCGTGACTCCGTCGACGAACTCCATCGCGAGGAACCACGAGTCCAGATGCCGGCCGAAGTCGAGCACCTGCACCAGGTTCGGGTGGGCCAGCGCCGCGCCCAATTCGGCCTCACGGCGGAACAGCGCGAGGAACTGCTCGTCCTGCGCGTGCGACGGGAGCACCCGCTTCACCGCCACCTTCCGCTCGAAGCCACCCTCGGGGGAATACGTCGCGGTGAAGACCTCGGCCATGCCGCCCGCGCCGATGCGGTCGCCCAGCACGTATTTGCCGGCGAAGTCCTTGCGGCGTGACTCCTCGACCAGGCTGCGCACGCGGGTGACGAGGTAGCCGCAGCCCACGCCGACGAGCGCGATGGTGATGGCCGGCGCGACGAACTCGGACGGTGGGGCGTGGAGCGCGTTGAGCAGCACCACCGTCGAGAGGAGCGCCGAAACCGTCGCCAACACGATGGACGCGCGGTCGAGCGCGACCGCCGCCATGACGATGCCTGCACACAGCGCCGGCATGAGCGAGCCGAGGAGGAAGACGGGCTGCTCCATCGACGAGATGGCCGACAACGACACCATCGTCATCGCGGGCAGGTCGAGCAGGCCCACCGCGAGCCCGGCCGACGGCAACAGCTGCGGCCACTTCACCGTCACGCCCCAGAGGAAGAGCGCGAGCACGGTGTACGTCGCGAAGAAGGGAAGCGTGGCCTGCCAGTCGGGCAGGCGCTCCACCGTGGCGAAGTAGAGGGTGGCGAGGAGGTACAGCCCAGCGCCCGCCGCGCGCAGACGAACCAGCACCCTCGTCGTACGGGTCCGCTCGTCTCGCACGAGGCGTTTGAGGTGTTCTTTGACGGAGCGGTTGAGCGTCGTCATGCGCGGGTGGCGCAGTTCAACACCTTTCCCGCGAGCCTTGCGGGGTTCTTCCGAAACCCATCTCGCCATCCCGCGCACCGGCTCCACCACGAGCTCGGCTGCCGAGGTCTTCCTGCGTACACCTCGTGACGCCTGGCGTCTGCGCTACGCGCCTGGACCGAAGAGCATGGCGAGCGCCTCGGCCGTGACGCCTTCACAGCTCGGGCAGAAGTACGTCGAGCGCAACGCCTCGCCTTGCCGCTTCATGCGAATCGTCGTGCCGCACCGGAAGCACGGCATTCCTTTTCGCCGGTACACCCAGAGGCGCGTGGCGTCGCTCTTGCCTTCGAAGCGTGTGGTGCGGCGCTGACCTGGTCGCGCGACGTTGCGCTGCATCAGGTCTCGCGCGCGTGCGAGCAACGCCGTGAGCGCCTGATCGGAGACCGATGACACCGGCGCGAAGGGGTTGAGCTGCTCGAGGAAGAGCAGCTCGCTCTTGTAGACGTTGCCGATGCCGGCGACCGCCGCCTGGTGCATGACGGCGACGCCGAGGGGCCAGGTCGTCAGCGCGCGCAGGTTGGACACCGCCCTCGTCGCGTCGAAGGTCTCGGCCAACAGGTCAGGCCCCAGGCCCGCGAGCTGGCGATCGCGCCGGACGCTGCCTTCTTTCAACACGCGCACCACCGGCGCCGAGAAACACACCGCTTGAAACCCCTCGACCTCGAGCACCACTCGCGCGGCTGACGGGGCCAGCCGCCACGCTTCACCAGGCCGATACAGGTGCCAGATGCCGGGCATCTTCAAATGCGTGTGCAGCACCAACGCGTTATCGAAGCGCACCAGAAGGTTCTTCCCCTCGGCTTCGACCTCGATGACCGTCGCGCCCACCAGAATGCTGCTGTCACCTGCGAGCCTCGCGAAGTCGATTCGCTTCACGACTTTGCCCACCAGTGCCGGGCGGAGCGTGTTCGCGATGATGTGGAGCGTGTCGCCCTCGGGCATTTCGGGTGCATAACCAGAGACAGGCATGAGCGCGCTCGAACTGTTTCACGCGGCGACCCGCGAGTGGTTCTCAGCGGTCTTCAGCGCTCCGACCGAGGCGCAGGAGAAGGCGTGGCCACTGCTGCACCGCGGCGACTCGACGTTGCTGCTGGCGCCGACGGGGAGCGGGAAGACGCTCGCGGCGTTCCTGCACTCCATCGACGCGTTGATGTTCTCGCCGCGGCCGGCCGAGGCGCAGACGCGCGTGCTGTACATCTCTCCGCTCAAGTCGCTCGGCGTCGACATCGAGCGCAACCTGCGCGCGCCGCTGATTGGTGTCGCTCAGGCTGCCGCGCGCATGGGCCTGAACGTCGCCGCGCCGAGCGTCGGCGTGCGTAGCGGAGACACCACGACGAAGGAGCGCGCGCGGCTGGTGAAACACGCGCCCGACATTCTCATCACCACGCCCGAGTCGCTGTACCTGATGCTCACCTCGCGGGCCCGCGAGTCGCTGCGTGACGTGCGCACGGTCATCATCGACGAGATCCACGCCATGGTGCCGACCGAGCGCGGCAGCCACTTGATGCTCTCGCTCGAGCGGCTCGAGGCCCTGTGCGGGCGACCCCTGCAGCGCATCGGCCTCTCGGCGACGTGCCGCCCACTCGATGAGGTCGCGCGCTTTCTCGGTGGCGCCCAGCCGCGCGGTGATGCTCCCGTGGCCGTCTACCGCCCGGTGTCGGTGGTCGACGCGCAGGCGAAGAAGCAGCTCACGCTGCACGTCGAGGTGCCGGTCGAGGACCTGTCGATTCGCCGCGCCGCGAAGAACAAGGGCGAGTCGGTCTCGGGGGCCGACGGCTCCATCTGGGCCGCGATTCACCCGCAGGTCCTCGAGCTCATCGACTCGCATCGCTCCACGCTCATCTTCGTCAACAGCCGCCGCCTCGCCGAACGCCTCGCCCAGGCGCTCAACGACTTGAAGGGCGAGACCCTGGTGCACGCGCACCACGGCTCGGTGGCGAAGGACCAACGCGCGCGCATCGAAGAAGACCTGAAGGCCGGGCGGGTGAAGGCGCTGGTGGCGACCAGCTCGCTCGAGCTCGGCATCGACATGGGTGCCATCGATCTCGTGGTGCTCGTCGAGGCGCCTCCGTCGGTGGCGAGCGGTCTGCAGCGAATCGGCCGCGCTGGCCATCAAGTCGGCGGCACGAGCGAAGGCATCGTCATTCCCAAGTACCGGGGAGACCTGGTCGCCTGCGCGGCCCTCGTCGATTCGATGCGTGACGGCATCGTCGAGAGCACGCGCTACCAACGCAACCCGCTCGACGTGCTCGCCCAGCACATCGTCGCCATCGTCGCGATGGACGTGCAGACCGCTGATGGCCTGTTCGCCCGGGTGCGGCAAGCCGCGCCGTTCGCCGATCTGACACGCTCCACGTTCGAGCGGGTGCTCGACATGCTCTCGGGCAAGTACGCGAGCGACGACTTCGCCGACCTCAAGCCCCGCATCACGTGGGACCGGCTGGGCGGATCAATCAAGCCGCGCGAAGGCGCCCAGCGCGTCGCGATTCTCAACGGCGGCACCATTCCCGACCGCGGGTTGTACGGCGTGTTCCTGGTGGGAGCTCCCAAAGGCCAGGGCCGTGTCGGTGAGCTCGACGAAGAGATGGTCTTCGAGAGCCGCCCTGGTGAGACGTTCGTGCTGGGCGCGTCGACCTGGCGCATCGAAGAGATCACTTTCGACAAGGTGCTCGTCTCTCCTGCGCCCGGACAGCCGGGGAAGATGCCGTTCTGGCGTGGCGAGGCGGCGACGCGGCCGCTGGAGTTCGGCCAACGCATCGGCGCGCTGGTTCGCAAGGTGCTCGCGTTGCCGCACTCGTCGGCCGTCGACCTGCTCAATGCGCGGCACGGGCTCAACCTCACCGCGGCCGAGAGTCTGTTGCGCTACCTCGGCGACCAGCAGGCGGCGGGTCCGGTGCCTGACGATCGCACGCTGGTGATCGAGACCTCGCGCGATGAACTCGGTGACCTTCGGATCTGCGTGCTCTCTCCGCTGGGCGGACAGGTGCTCGCGCCGTGGAGCATGGCCGTCGCTGCCAAAGCGAAAGAAGAGCTCGGCGTCGACGTCGAGACGATGTGGACGAATGACGGCTTCGTGGTGCGTCTGCCCGAAGGCACTCCGATGCCTGGCGACGGCTGGCTGGTGCCGCGCGCTGACGAGGTCGAAGGCCTGGTGATGCGGCAGCTCTCGACGACCCCGTTGTTCGCGGCCCGGTTTCGCGAAGCGGCGGCCCGAGCGCTGCTCCTGCCGCGGCGACGGCCGGCGCAACGCACACCGCTGTGGCAGCAACGAAAGCGCTCGTCCGACTTGATGGCCGCGGCGGCCCGGTTCGACGCGTTTCCCATCACGCTCGAGGCGTATCGAAAGTGCCTCGCCGACATCTTCGACATGTCGGCGCTGACGCAGACGTTGCGCGACATCGAGCGGCAGACCATCAAGGTCGTCAGCCGCACCGTCGAGGTGCCGTCGCCCTTCGCGGCCAACGTGCTGTTCGGGTACGTCGCGAACTTCATCTACGACGGCGATGCCCCGCTCCAGGAGCGACGGGCGCAGGCGCTGTCGATCGACACGTCGCAGCTGCGCGAGCTGCTCGGTGAGCTCGAGCTGCGCGATGTGCTCGACGCCGACGTCGTGAGCGAGGTGGAGGCGCAGCTGCAGGCGCTGGCGCCGGGCTACGGGGCGAAACACGCCGACGGCCTGCACGATCTGCTGCTCAAGCTCGGCGACCTTCGGACCAGCGAGCTCGTCAGTCGCGCGCCGGCCCTCGACGTGCCCGCTGCGCTCTCGTCGCTCGCGGCCGAGCGCCGGGCCATCGAGCTCAAGTTCCACGATGGGCCGCGGTGGGTCGCGGTCGAGCACGCCAGCCGCTTTCGAGACGCGTTCGGTGTGCCGCTGCCTCCCGGCTTGCCCGAAGCGCTGCTGAGCACCGGGAGCAGCGGGCTCGAAGACGTGCTGATGCGCTACGCACGAACGCACGGGCCGTTCACGCCGGCGGCGCTCTCGGCGCGCTACGGGCTGCGCATCACCGAGGTCGAACAGCACCTGAAGTCGTTGAGCGTGGCGAGGCGTCTGGTCGAGGGCGCGTTCAGCCCGTTCGGGAAACAACACGAGTGGTGCGCGCCTGAGGTGTTGCAGTCGTTGCGGCTGCGCTCGCTCGCGAAGGTGCGCAAGGCTGTGGAGCCCGTTCGATCGTGGGTCTTCGGACGTTTCCTCGTGTCGTGGCACGGCGTCTTGCGGAAACGACGCGGGCTCGACGCGCTGCTCGACGCCATCGAGAAGCTGCAAGGGCTGCCGGTGCTGGCGAGTCAGCTCGAGCGGGAGCTCCTGCCCGCACGGGTCGAGCACTACCTGCCGAGCGATCTCGATGCGCTCGCCGCGGCGGGAGAAGTGGTGTGGGTCGGCGTCGAGGCGTCCGGCGAGAAGGACGGCCGTATCGCGTTGTATTTAACCGAGTCCGTCGGGCAGTTGCACCGGCCAGCCGCGCTCGAGGGCGTGACCCTCGCCCCGAAAGAGCAGGCCATCGTCGAGCAGCTCTCGAAGCAGGGCGCGCTGTTCTTCTCGTCGTTGCACCAGTCGGTCGGTGGTGGGTTCGCTCCCGAGCTCGTGCAGGCGTTGTGGAGCCTGACGTGGAAGGGCCTGCTCACCAATGACAGCTTCTTTCCGCTGCGCGAGCTGGTTCGCCAGCAGGCCCAACCGAAGCGGCGCGCAGGGCTCGAGATGCGCGCGTTTCGTTCGCGTCGCGCAGTGCCGGTGCAGGCCGATGGCCGCTGGAGCCTCGTGCAGCGCCGCGCCGGCCTCGAGCCCGTGACTGATACCCAGTGGGCCACGCGGTTGGCGCATCAATGGCTGTCGCGCTACGGCCTCGTCACTCGCGAGATCGCTGCGGTCGAGAACACGCCGGGCGGGTTCTCAGGGTTGTACGACGTGTTCAAGGCGCTCGAAGACGGCGGCAAGGTGCGGCGCGGGTACTTCGTGGAGGGCGTCGGCGCGATGCAGTTCGCGCAGCCGATGGTGCTCGATGTGCTTCGCAGCTTGAAGGAGCCGCCAGAGCAGCCCGAGATCGTCACGCTGGGTGCGACCGATCCCGCGAACCCGTACGGCGCGCTGCTCAAGTGGCCTCAGGGGCCGAAGCCGTACGGCGCCGGAAAAGGACCGATGCGGCAGGCCGGAGCCAACGTCGTGGTGATCGATGGGCACGCCCGCGCGTGGCTGGGGCGAGGCGGAAAGACCGCGTGGCTCTGGGTGCCCGAGGACGACGCGGAGCGCGGCCGCGTCGCGACGATGGCTGCGAGAGCGGTGATGACGCTGCATGAGCGCGCCTTGCTGGGTGGTGAAGGCGCCATGCTGATCGAGATCAACGGTCAGCCCGCGGCCCAGCATGAGCTCGCCTCGTACTTCCGCGCCTCGGGCTACAGCGACGCGGCAGGCACAGGCCTGCACCTGCGAAAGCAGGCCAAGCGCCTTCGGCCCACGTTCACCCAGGCTCCTGTCGGCGACGAGGATGACGCCGACGAAGAAGAGGGCTGAACGGGTTGGTGTCTCCACTGGAGACTCTTGCGCGAAAAGCCTGCCGTTGGTGAGCCCCTGCGCTATGGATCCTCCCGCTTCGCATCCTTCTTCCTCTCTGGAGCGTTCATGAAGATCCGCAAAGTCGCCGTTCTCGGCGCGGGCGTGATGGGCAGCGGTATCGCCGCACACCTGGCCAACGCTGGCATTCCCGTCCTGATGCTCGACATCGTGCCCCCGAAGGCCGAGCCCACCGACAAGCCCGACTCGAAGGCGTTCCGGAACAAGTTCGCGCTCTCGGCGATGGCGAACCTGGTGAAGCAGCGCCCCGCACCGCTGATGTCGCAGAAGGCGCTCTCGCTCATCGAGGTCGGCAACTTCGAAGACGATCTCTCGCGCGTGAAGGAGTGCGACTGGGTCGTCGAGGTCATCAAGGAAGACCTCAAGCTCAAGAACGACCTCTTCCGGAAGCTCGAGAAGCTCGTTCACCCGAACTGCATCGTCAGCTCGAACACCTCGGGCATGAGCATCAAGGGCATGGTCGACGGCACGTCCGACGACTTCAAGAAGCGCTTCCTGGTGACGCACTTCTTCAACCCCGTTCGTTACATGAAGCTGCTCGAGCTCGTCGCGGGCGAGAAGACGTCGCCTGAGATCCTCGCGCAGGTGCACGAGTTCGGCGAGCGCACGCTGGGCAAGGGCATCGTCTACGGCAAGGACACCACCAACTTCATCGCCAACCGCATCGGCACGTACGGGATGATGCGCACGCTCCAGCTGATGGACACGCATGGCCTGTCGATCGAAGAGATCGACAAGATCTTCGGGCCGGCGATGGGCCGCCCGGGCTCTGCCGTCTTCCGCACGGCCGATCTCGTCGGCCTCGACACGTTCTTCCACGTCACCAAGAACTGTTACGACTCGCTGCCCAACGACGAGGCCCGTGAGACGTTCAAGGCGCCTGTCTTCCTCGAGAAGATGATCGAGAAGAAGATGCTCGGCGACAAGACGGGCGGCGGTTTCTACAAGAAGCAGAAGGGCGGCGAGGGCGAGAAGGAGATCCTCGTGCTCGACCTGAAGACCCTCGAGTACCGCGCGCAGAACAAGGTGCGCTTCGAGTCACTCGGCGCCGCGAAGGACGTCGAAGATCTCGCCGAGCGCATTCGCACCGTGATGAACGGCACCGACAAGGCCGCCAAGTTCGCCGAGCAGGTGACGCTCGACACGCTCGCCTACGCGTCGCGCCGCCTCGGAGAGATCGCCGACGACCTCGTCAACATCGACCGCGGCATGCGCTGGGGCTTCGCGTGGGACATGGGCCCGTTCGAGACGTGGGACGCGTACGGCGTCGAGAAGGGCGTCAAGCGCATGAAGGAGCTCGGCATCGCCGTGGCTCCGTGGGTCGACGAAATGCTCAAGGCCGGCCGCACCAGCTTCTATGGGCGTGACGGGCTCAACGACACCTACTGGGACGTGAAGGCGAAGGCGTCGAAGCCGGTCGATCGCATCGCGCGTCAGGTCTCGGTCGAGCTGCTCAAGCGCGGCAACAAGAAGGTCGACGGCAACGAGTCGGCCACGCTCTGGGACATGGGCGACGGCATTCTGCAGCTCGAGCTCCACACCAAGATGAACAGCATCGACACGCTGATCATCGAGATGATGAACAAGGCCGTCGACCTCGCCGAGAAGGACTGGAAGGGCATCGTCGTCGGAAACGACGGCTCGAACTTCTCGGCGGGCGCCAACATCGCGATGCTGCTGTGGGCCATCAAGGACAATCAGTGGGACGACGTTCGCAAGCTCGTCGGCGGGTTCCAGCAGGCCAACCAGCGGCTGCGCTACTCGTCGATTCCGGTGGTGACCGCGCCGTTCGCGCTCACCCTGGGCGGCGGCGCCGAGCTCACGATGGCCGGCAACTTCGTGCAGGCCGCGGCTGAGACGTACATGGGCCTGGTCGAGGTCGGCGTCGGCCTGATCCCCGGCGGCGGCGGCAACCTGCAGATGCTCCGCAACCTGTACGGCATTCACCAGGGCTCGAAGGACATGGACGCGCTGCCCTTCCTCAAGAAGGCGTTCCTCGCCATCGGCACCGCGAAGGTCGCGACCAGCGGCGAAGAGGCCAAGGAGGCCGGCTTCATGAACCCGCAAGACGGCATCTCGATGTCGAGAGATCACCAGCTCGCCGATGCCAAGGCCGTCGCGCTCGGCATGGCGAACGGTGGCTTCCGTCCTCCCCGTCCGGCCACGTTCTTCCTGCCCGGCCGCAGCGGGGCCGCCACCATCGACATGATGCTGTACGACATGCAGCTCAACCATCAGATCAGCGAGCACGACCGGCACATCGGCAAGAAGCTCGCGTCGGTGCTCACGGGCGGCGACACGTCGGCCTCCGTTGCCACCACCGAGGCGCGGCTACTGGAGCTCGAGCTCGAGGCCTTCCTCTCGCTCTGCGGCGAAGAGAAGACCCAGGCGCGCATCGAGCACATGCTCACCAAGGGCAAGCCGCTGCGGAACTGATGACGCCGGCGCTTGCCGAACGGGCAGGCGCCAGCCGCTCCACCACTCGTTACTTTTCTCGTCGAACGAACTTCAGGAGAACACGCCATGGCTGAGAGAGTCGTCATCGCCAGCACCGCCCGCACGCCGTTCACCCGCGCTCACAAGGGCGAGCTGAAAGACACCCGCCCCGACACGATGGCCGCGCACGTCATCAACGCTGCGGTCGAGCGCGTGCCGGGCCTCAAGAAGGAGCAGATTGAAGACGTGGTGATGGGCTGCGCCATGCCCGAAGCCGAGCAGGGCATGAACGTGGCGCGCATCGCGTCGTTGTTGGCAGGCCTGCCCGACACCGTGCCCGGAATGACGATCAACCGGTTCTGCGCGTCGGGCGTTCAGTCGATCGCCCAGGTCGCCGCGGGTATTCAGGCTGGCCACTATTCCATCGCCATCGCCGGCGGCACCGAGACGATGACGCAGGTGCCGATGGGCGGGAACAAGGTCTCGGCGAACCCCGAGCTGATGGACAAGTACCCCGAGGTCTACACGACGATGGGCGCCACGGCCGAGAAGGTCGCCGCGAAGTGGAACGTCACGCGCGCCGACCAGGACGCGTTCGCCGCCGAGTCGCAGAAGCGCGCCGGTGCCGCGCGTGAGGCCGGCAAGTTCAAGGACGAGATCGCCCCCATCACCGCGAAGTGGTTCGACGAGAACGGCCAGGCGAAGACGGCCCTCATCTCCGACGACACCATTCTTCGTCCCGAGACGACGCTCGAAGGGCTCACCAAGCTCAAGCCCGCGTTCGACGCGAAGGGCACCGTCACCGCAGGCAACGCGTCACCGCTGACGGACGGCGCGGCGGCGGCGGTGGTGATGAGCGAGTCGAAGGCGAAGGAGCTGGGCGTCAAGCCGCTGGGCTACTTCGTCGACTACGCGGTGGCTGGCGTGCCGCCCGACATCATGGGCATCGGCCCGGTGCCGGCGGTGCGCAAGCTGCTCGAGCGCAACAAGCTCACCGTGAAGGACATCGACCTGTTCGAGCTCAACGAGGCGTTCGCGGCGCAGGGCCTGTACTGCATGCGTGAGCTCGGCCTCTCGGCCGACAAGGTGAACGTGAACGGTGGCGCCATCTCGATGGGGCACCCGCTCGGCGTCTCGGGCACGCGCATGGTCGGCACGCTGCTGCGTGAGCTGAAGCGCCGTGGTGGCAAGCGCGGCATCGTCACCATGTGCATCGGTGGCGGCATGGGCGCCGCGGCGCTCATCGAAGTGGCCTGAAGCGCCGCGTGCAGTGAAACGCGCCGTCGGTTCCTCCACGGAGCCGGCGGCGTTTTCGTTTCACTCTCTCGTCACCGACATCGCCGCGAAGGTGGTGGCCGGCACCGACGAGCCCGTCGCCCACGCGGCTTCTCTGAACGTTCCCGAGGCGAGGCACGCCGACGACTCCGAGGAGCGGTAGTAGCGCGGCGCTCCCTCCGGCACACGCATGGCCGTGAAGTACGTGTGCTGGCCGCGCGCGTCGGTCACCCGCACGTGCGTGACGGTGCTGATGGGAAGGCCCGCCGCCGAGAGCGCCGTGTTCAGGTTCGCGGGATCGTTTCCTCGCCCCGCGTGAATCGTGCAGCTCGAGTCGACGAAGTCGCCCTCTTCACTGCGCTCCCACGCGAGGCCCAACGGCTCACACAGGGGGCTCGGCAGGCCCTGGGCGACCGGCGTGCAGTACAGCGACAGCTGCGAGTCCCAGAAGATGGCGCTGACGTTCAGGCCCCAGGCGAGCGGTGCCTTCGAGCCATCGGCGCCGGTGACGTGAATCGCGCGCAGGCGAGTGCCTGAGGTGAGCTCCTGCCACGCCCGGCCCGCAGCGCCGCCGCCTCGTGACGACGTGCCGCCACCGGTGCCGGACGACGTCGAGCCACCGCCCGCGCCCGTGTTCACCGAGGCGCTGGGCACCCCGCACATACCCGACGAGCAGATGAGCCCCAGGCCGCAGCTGCCGCAGGTCGCGCCGCGGTTGCCACACGCCGACGCCGTCTGGCCGAGCTGGCAGGTGCCGCGGGCGTCGCAACAGCCCATGCAGTTCGTGGGGTTGCAGCGACCAGAGGCGATGGGCGCGCAGGCGGAGACGAGGAGGAGCAGGAGTGAAAGTCGCATGACTCTTCTTGGAACCAGCCCCCGGAGATTCTCGTCAGCCACAAGCACGCGACCGCGACGCGTCTGGTCTGGCATGCTCGGCGGCATGACGTTGCTGGCCATCGGAGTGGTCGTCGCGCTGTTGGCCATCGCCGTCGTGGTGCTGGTGCTCTCGGCGAAGAACAACGTCGAGGTCGTCGACGTGCCGCGACCTCCCCCGCCGGGCGTCGTCGTACAGCCGCCGCCGCTCGCCGGGCCGCCGCCGTCGCAGATTCTCGCGAGCGGGCCCGTGGCCGAGCTGCTCCGTGAAGGCCGGAAGATCGAGGCCATCAAGCTCTACAAGGAGCAGACCGGCGTGGGCCTCAAGGAAGCCAAAGACGCCGTCGAAGCGATGG
>JAUXRI010000034.1 GCA_030681895.1 Myxococcales bacterium
ATGGTGCGTCGTGACGCGAACGAGAAGGAAACCTCGCAAGAGGCCGAGCTCTCGGACGCTAGCTGCGCTTCTCCAGCGGGTGAGAGTCCCGTTCCGGTAGGCGCCGAAGCGCCGGATAGCAGGCCCCAGGCGCCAGGAGAGATCCTGGCGTCCCGAGCGGGGCATCAAAAGCCTGACATCGGGGAAATCCCGTTGGGCAGGAAGCGAGTACGCGGGCCGCAACATGAAGTGAAGTCTGGAGCCTCGACAGAGAAACAATCCGAGAGCCGAGCCGCTCATTTCACGGCGAAGGCAACAACCGGTGCGCCAGTTTCGGAACGCGCAACGGTTCTCGGCGGGGTACGGGACGCAGCACGCGTGCAAGGAGCAGTGCGGAACACGAGAGACCCGTCTGCGCAGCCGCAGTCACGGCAAGGAGGCTCGTATAAGCCAAGGGCGAAAGCGAGCGCCGCGCAGCGGGAGTCCGAGGGGATCGTAGTAGTGTCGATGGTCGCGCAGAACAACGCGATCGGAGCGAAGGGTCCCTGCGGTGTCGATGTCGACGAAGCAGGTAAGCGTGAGGGAATGGCCGCCACGAGCGGACCTAACCACCCCGACCGGCGTAATCCGGTCGATAAAGTGCGACGACTGCAACGTCGACTGTGGATCGCGGCCAAGCGATCTCCGAAGCGACGTTTCCACGCGCTGTATGACCACGTCTGGAGGAGTGACGTCCTTCGGGCGGCGTGGAAGCGTGTAAAGTGCAACAAGGGAGCGGCGGGCGTCGATTCGATGACGATCGTCGCGATCGAACAGAGCGGCGTCGACGTCTTCTTGGAAGACATCGGCAACGCGCTGCGCGCAGGAACGTACCGGCCGGCAGTGGTCCTGCGCCGATACATTCCGAAAGCTGACGGAAAGAGACGGCCACTTGGCATCCCGACGGTGCGGGACCGAGTCGTCCAGATGGCGGCGAAGCTCGTGATGGAGCCGGTCTTCGAGGCGGATTTTCTTCCGTGCTCGTACGGCTTCCGTCCGAAGCGGAGCGCGACGATGGCGCTGGAGACCCTGCGAAAACGCGGAGCCAAAGGCGGTCATCACGTGCTCGATGCCGACATCCGCGACTACTTCGGGAGCATCGACCACGAGAAGCTCTTGAAGCTCGTGGCGATGCGCATCTCGGATCGACGTGTGCTCAAGCTGGTGCGGCAGTGGCTCGAAGCAGGCGTGATGGAAGACGGCGAGGTCTCGCGAAGCATCGCTGGTACTCCGCAAGGAGGGGTGATCTCACCGCTCCTGTCGAACATCTACCTGCACGTGCTCGACACGATGTGGCAGCGGGACGGCGCGCAGTACGGCACGTTGGTCCGCTACGCAGACGACTTCGTCGTGATGTGCACGACGGGGAAGGCGTGCGAGCAGGCCGTGAAACGCGTGAGGACGATCCTCACCCGTCTTGGTCTCGAGCTGCATCCCGAGAAGACGAGGACGGTGAAGCTCTTCGATGGTGAAGAAGGCTTCGACTTCCTCGGTTGCCATCTGCACAAGAGATTGAGCGGTCCGATTTGGGAGAGGTCGCGGCAGCGGCTCTACTTCCTCAATCGTTGGCCGTCTCGACGCTCGATGAGCAGAATTCGGCAACGCGTGAAGGAGCTGACCCCGAGGTCGCGATGCCACGCGGATCTCCGCGACGTCATCGCGTCTCTCAACCCGGTGCTCCGGGGTTGGGGCAACTACTTCCGCACGGGCAACGCCGCCAAGTGCTTCAACCAGGTCGACGGCTACGTCTGGCGTCGTCTCAGCCGCTTGCTGATCAAGCGCAAGGGACGTCATCTCCAGCCCGCCGAAGCCCGAAAGTGGAGCCGCGATTACTTCGAGAGCTTCGGACTCCACCGACTGCGCGGCACCGTCCGCTACCCGGAGGCTGCATAATGCATCGAGCCGAGACGACACCGGTAAGCCGTGTGCGGGAAATCCGCACGCACGGTTTGAACGGGGGCCCTACCGAAACGATCGCGCATGCGCGATCGGGAAGGTAGGGTCTACCAATGATCCGCATCAAGAAGATCGACCACGTCGCCATCTGCGTGAAGGACGTCGACGATGCAGTTGCAAAGTACAAGCAAGTGCTCGGGCTCGATCCCCTGGTCCGCGAGGTCGTGGCCTCGCAGAAGACCGAGGCGGTCCTGCTACCGATTGGAGAGACCAGCCTCGAGCTGATCTCGCCACGCGGCAACGAGGGCCTCGAGAAGTTCCTCGAGAAGCGCGGCCCGGGGCTCCATCACATCGCGGTCGAGGTGGAGGGGATCGAGCAGGCCCTCCTCACGCTGAAGGCGCTCGGCATCCCGCTCATCGACGAGACGCCGCGCAAGGGCGCGCGCGGACACAAGGTGGCGTTCTTGCATCCCAAGGCGACGGGCGGCGTCCTCGTCGAGCTGGTCGAGCCGGACGACGCGCACGTACACCAAGAAACCCTGGA
>JAUXRI010000039.1 GCA_030681895.1 Myxococcales bacterium
AGGCAGCCGAGGCGGCGGGCCAGAAGTACGAGCCCGGCGTCATCGGCAAGCTGCTCGCCCTGGACTTGAGCGTGTCGACGGTCGGCGCAGGCATCATCCTCGGCGCGCGCGTGACGGTGCCGGCGCTCATGTACGCGGTGATCTGGGACCTGCTGACCCCGTGGATTCGAATGAACGGCTGGCTCGGTGAGAAAGAGCCGTTCCGCAAGTTCGCCTTCCTCGTCGCGCTCGGCACCATCATGGGCGCGGCCGTCGTCGACATCTTCCTGATCCTCCGGCAGGCCGTGACGCGCATTCGCAAGGCCTCGGCTGAGCAGCCCGTCGCGATGGTGCCGGGTGAGGAGTGGAAGCAGACGAACACGAACCGCCTGCTGCTGTGGCTGGGCTTCTGGGCCCTGATGGTGATCGGCGTGTCGGTCGGGCTGCTCAACGTCGGCATCGGCTGGGTGCTGCTCGGCATCGTGCTCGCCTTCGCCATGATGCTGGTGAACGGCATCTCGTTCGGCATCACCGACTCGAACCCGATCTCTTCGGCGTTCGTGGTGAGCGTGGTGGTGATGGCGCTGATGGGCCTCTCCTCGCCCATCGAAGGCCTCATCGCCGGGAGCATCGTCTTCGTGGTGACGGCCATCGGTGGCGACATGCAGCAGGACCGCTCGACGGGCTGGCGGCTCGGCACCAACCGCACGCACCAGTTCCGCTACCAGGTCATCGGCGTGTTCCTCGGCGCGGTGTTGAGCGTCTACATGGCGAAGCTCTTCATGAGCGCGTACCCCGAGCTGAAGATCGACGGCGGCGGCTCGGGCCAGTGGCAGAGCGCGATGACGCTGAAGATCGCCGGCGCGGTGCGCAGCATCACCCAGCCCAAGCCCTTCCAGATCCCCGCGATGCTGGTCGGCTTCGCGATCGGCCTGGTGACCGAGATCATCCGCAAGGTCGTCAAAGGCAACGCGCGCTACCGGGAGTGGATCAAGACGCAGATCGGCTTCGGCTTCGACTTCTGTTTCGACTGCTTCCTCGTGCCGTCGCCGTACGCGTCGTCGTTCGCAGGGTTCGTCGGCTTCAAGACGAGCGTGTGGTTTGCCATCGGCGGTGCGTCGTCGTCGTTCGTGAACTGGTGGGGCAAGAAGCGCGCGCCCGTGCCGAAGGAAGGCGAAGAAGGACTGCCGGAGGACATGTCGACGACGTCGCTGCTCGGCGGTGGGCTCATCGCGGGTGACTCGATCGCAGCGCTGGCGACGGGCGTGGCCGGGCTGCTTTCACTCGGCAAGGGGAAGTAGAATTCCGTTTCATGGGAACGCTTCAACTCCACGAGCCGCAGCCACGGCTCTTCACGCCGCGGGAGTACTCGAACCTCGCTGAGCTGGGCACGTTCGAACACGAGCGTGTCGAGCTCATTCGCGGTGTGATCATCTCCATGACGCCGCCGAGCGTCTTTCACGACGCGACGGTGATGAAGCTGGCCGACCTGCTCGTCTTTGCGTGCCGAAAGCACGCGTGGGTGCGCACCCAGATGACCTTTGCGTCACGGCAGTCGCTGCCGCAGCCCGACCTCGCCTGCGTTCCAAGAACGACCGACTACGCAACAGCCCACCCCAGGGAGGCGTTCCTCATCGCGGAGGTTGCTGACTCGGGGCTGAACTACGACAGCACCACGAAGGCGGAGCTCTACTCGGAAGCCGGCGTGCCCGAGTACTGGGTCGTCGATCTCAACGGCAAGCAGATTGAAGTGCGCACCGAGCCGAAGCGCGGCGCATACACGACGATGCACGTCGTCGGATTCTCCGAACGAATCGCGGTGCCCGGAACGAAGAAGACGCTCCGGGTCAGTGACTTCCTCACGCCGAAGCGCTGACCTCCTTCGCAGCGGAGCCGCCGGACTGCCCGCCGTTCACGCTACGAGCTTCTGAGACGCGTCGAGCTCGGTGGTTCGCGCGACGTGCTGTGTGCGTGTCAGGCGAAGCGCTGCTCAGGCAGCGGCGGCGACACATTCTTTGAGCTCTGATCGCGACCATCACGGCGACGCGTCGCTCGGCGGACCGCTCGACGTGCTGCTGCCTGTCAGGCGAAGCGCTGCTCCGGCAACGGCGGCGGCACTTCCTTGAGCTCTCGATCGCGACCATCACGGCGACGCGTCTCGCGCTCCTTGTACCGGCGAATCGCGCCCGAGAGGATTTCACCGATCAGCGTCGGGTAATCCATGCCCTCGCCTTGCGAGATGAGCACCAGGTCGCTCCAGCCCGGCGTCAGGCCCGGCAGCGGGTTGCACTCGAGGAAGAAGATGCGCCCCGCTTCGTCCATGCGGAAGTCGATGCGGGCGACGTCGCGGCAGCCGAGCGCCATGAACGCCCCACGTGCAGCGCTCTTCATGCGCTCCAGCTGCGCAGGCTCGAGCTTCGCCGGCGCCTCGTACTTGATGCGATCGTTCGCCTCGAGCTTGTCCTCGAACTTGTAGATGGGCGTCTTGTCGTTGCGATCGGTGAAGACGATCTCCATCGGCGGCAACACCTTCGGGCGCCGCTCTCCGAGCAGGCCGACGGTGAACTCACGACCCCCGATGTACTCCTCGATCAGCGCGGGTTGATCGTAGCGATCGACCAGCTCCTTGACGACCTCGCGAAGCTCGGCCTCGGAGTGACACACGCTCTTCTGCACGACGCCCTTCGAGCTGCCCTCGGCCACCGGCTTCACCATCAGCGGCCAGCGGGTGAACTGCTTGTCGAGGCGCTCGCGGCCGGTCGTCATCAACTGGAAGTTCGGCGTGTCGATGCCGGCGGCGCGCACGACCTTCTTCGCCAGCGCCTTGTCGAGCGCGAGTGACAACGTCGCGGGGTCGGAGCCGCAGTACGGAATGTCGAGCAGCTCGAGCAGCGCCGGCACCTGGCTCTCGCGGTTTCGGCCGCGGAAGCCCTCGGCGATGTTGAACACCACGTCGACCGGCGTGGTCGAGAGCACGATCGGCAGCTCCGCCGTCGCCTCGAGATCGACCACCTCGTGACCGTGGCTCGCGATCGCTTCACGAATCGCCTGCAGTGTGCCCGGCGAGTCGTACTCAGCCTCGTCGTCGTGCCGGCCATCGGCGAGCGGCTTGATGCGCTTGACGTTGAAGGTGAAGCCGACGCGGAGCGGCCCCTTGCGCGCAGGACGCGACGAGCTGCGGGGCTTGTCCTTGATCTTCTGCCGACGCGCGGCGTTGTCGATGACGGCGCCGACGACGGCGTCGAAGTGCAGGCCCTCGAGCTCGGCGGCGACGTAGAGGCTGGCGCCGGGCTCGAGCGACGGGAGCGCGTTGATCTCGAGGAAGTACGGCACGCCGGCGTCCGAGAGCCGGAAGTCGAGCCGCGCGAGATCGTGACAGTCGAGCTTCTGCACGATCGATCTCGCGATCTTGCGCAGCCGCTCGGCCATCTCGGGCGCGATCGCGGCCGGCGCCTTCACGTTCACCGCGTCGACGAACTTCGTCTTCAAGTCGTAGTCGTAGATCGAGAAGCGCTTCCCATCGGTGTACGACTGATCGACCGTGTACTCGACGGGAGAGAGGATGCCGTCGAAGTCGCTGTCGGCGTGCTCGAGGAACGGAACCGTCAAGTCCTTGCCAGAGATGTACTCCTCGACCAGCACGCCGGCCGGGTAGCGCTCGAGCGCCTCGATGACCTTCTTCTTGAGCGTGTCGACGTTCTCGGCGACCGAGTCCTGGGTGATGCCCTTCGAGCTGCCCTCGAAGTTCGGCTTCACGATGACGGGGAAGTGCAGATCGTCGGCCTTCAGATCAGACACCTTCTCGATGAACTGCCAGCCGGGCGTGCGAATGCCGTGCTCGCGCAAGACGAGCTTCGTCAGCTGCTTGTCGAGCGTGACGGCGAGCACGTAGGCGTCGCTCCCGGTGTACGGGAAGCCGAGCTCTTCGAAGAGCGCTGGGAAGAAGGCCTCGCGGAACCGGCCGCGCCGCCCTTCGGCCGTGTTGAAGATCAGATCGGGCGAGAAGGCCTCGAGCCGCGCGACCAGCTGCGACGCGGGGCCCGACACCTCCATCTTCTCGACGCGATGGCCGAGCCGCTCGATGGCCGAGGCAAGGGCGTTGACGGTTTCTTCTGTGTCGAACTCGGCCTCTTCTTCGGAGTCCGACAGTCTCAGGTTGTGCGTGAGCGCGATGCGCATGTTCGTTTCAGGTGGTTGACGAGTCTGACTTCTCGGTCGTCGTCTTCAGCCGCGCAGGAGCGCGCGAAGGTTCAGCAAGGGGTGAGGTCTGCGGTTGGCCGGTGACGACCTTGCCGTCGACGACCTGGGTCTGAGCCCAGAGGTCGCCCAGGCGAAGGCCGTCGGGGTCGCGCCAACACTTGACGGTCTCGATGACGCCGATCACCACGACGCCCGCGATGAAGGCCTTGAAGCCGAGCTCGGGCATCATCGAGAGAATGATGGTGAGGCCGAACGGCGCGTTGCGCAGCACGCTGTCGCGGTTCCGCGCGCCCTGCCGATTGGGCAGATAGACGACCTTCACGCCGAACAGCTTCTTGCCGGGGCTCTGGCCCTGGATCATGCCGTCGGCGAACAACAGGTAGAGCAGCGCGATGACGACGCCGGCCGGGCCGGTCGACTTGTACAGCGTCCACGCGATCACGACGTCGACGAGGCGCGCGCCACCGCGGAGGAGCAGCGACGCCTTCGGGTACGGCGAGCCCTCTTCGTCGCGAACGACGCGGAGGCCCGAGCGCGAGGTGGTGCTGCTCATCGAGTCACTCGTCTTCTCCAGCCAGCTGCGCGAGGCGCGTCCACGCATCGACGGGTGCCGCAGCGCCCGCTTCCGCAGCTTCGGGTCCGATCACCAGCCGACGCAAGTGTCGATCAGCGTCGGCCTCTGAACGGAAGCGGTGATCGTCGTCGTGCTCGGCCAGCGCCACGCCCTCGCGCGTGAAGAAGACGAAGGCCATCGCCGGCCGCTTCGAGGACTCCCGCATCGCGAACTGCACGCCGTCGAACGCCCAGCCCTGGCGCACCCAGTCGTTCACGGTGCGCTCGATGGTGGCCTCGTCGACGTTCGACAGTTCGACCACTTTGTAGTCGAGCACCTTCGCGACGGGCGCTGCGTGCAGGAGCTTCGTCGGCGCGCGGCGAGCGGGCTTCTTCTTCTTCACCACCAGGGGCTCACCTTGTCCGACGAGCGGCTCGAGTTCGCAGGCAGCGCGAAGTTCTGCGGCGCGCCCGGAGCGGCCGGCTGGTTCGCACCGGGATTCTCAGCGGCCTCGACCCAGAAGATGCTGACGACCGTCTTGGCGCCGATGGCTCCGACGGCCCCGAGGATGTACGGCACGATGCCCGTCGGCGTCTTGCCCCAGTCGAGACCGAGGACGAGCCCCGACAGCAGGAACACGGCTGCGCCGACGCCGACCCCGAAGAGGTTCGCCCGCATGATCTGGGTCGTCGACGGGTTGAACTTGAGCGTCGCGAACGCCATCGCTGCTGCTCCGATCGCGGGCGTGATCATCATCGCGTCGAGCCCGGTGCGAACGCCCCCGCCACTCGAGCCACTCGCGGCGACCATGCCCATGATGAGGGCCGTGTAGATCATCGCCCACGCTGCGCCCGAAACCACGAGCGTGGCCTTGTTCAACGCGACGTCGCCGCCGCCGATGATCGTGGTGAGCCAGGCCCCCGCGAGGCTGCCAATCAGAATGGTCCAGGTGACCGCAGCCGCTCTGTCGCGCGGCGTCGCCATCGACGCTGCGAGATCAGTGAGCCCCCCAAGGAAGGCTGCACCGATGAACGAGCCGATGATCCCGAAGTTCGCGGAGCGGTGGCTGATCCAGTGATTGAACTGCCACCACGCCGAAGCCCCGAATCCAACGGCCGCTCCAATCAGGGAGCCCGCCAGGTACGCGACCCGCGCGTCCTGATCCGTGAACATCGCCGGCATGGCCGTGCACATCGTCGCATCCTGGCCCATGCAGTAGGCACCAACGGCGCGGGGAATCATCTGGGTGGCCAGCACACCGAGCCCGGTCATCAGCGTGTGGTGCAGCACGAACGTCATGCTCCCAGGCCCCGAGAGGAACGCGCCTTCACGCGGCTTGCCATCGATGAACGCACCGGGCGCTTCGGAGGGAGTGCCCATCACGTCGTTGCTCGGCACCAGCGGGGGCTCGCCCGGTGGCGGCAGCGGCGGCGTCACCTCGATGGTGCGCGTCTCGAGCGGCGGCGGAGGCGGGGTCTCGACCGGAGGAACCGGCGGCGTCTCGACGGGCGGCGCGACCGGCGGCGGCTCCGAGATCATGCCCGCGTCTGCCATGCCCGGGTACGGCACGACGATCACCTTCGGCTCGACCGACTCGGTCTGCGCGAAGGAGCACAGCGGCACCAGCGCGACCAGGAGCGCGACCCACCATCGACTCGCGCTGGTTGACACTTCGCCTCGACGTCTGAGCTCGGTCACGGTCTTCATGCGGTGGAGAACCATACTCTCTTGTGCGAGGAGCGCAGCATGGCGATCACTCCCTTCGACGGCGTCACCCCGATGATTCACTCAGGCGCCTGGGTGCACCCGAGCGCCGAGCTGCTCGGAGACGTGACCCTCGAAGACGGCGTGTCGGTGTGGCCGACCTGTGTGTTGCGCGGCGACTCCGGTCCGATCCACCTCGGCGCGCGCACCAACTTTCAGGATGGCTCCATCGCCCACGCGACGAGAGACGTGTCGAAGACGACGGTCGGCCCGGACTGCACCGTCGGGCATCGCGTGATTCTCCATGGCTGCACCATCGGCGCGCGCGTGCTCGTCGGCATGGGCTCGATCGTGCTCGACAACGTGGTGGTGGGTGACGACTGCTTCATCGCCGCGGGCTCGTTGCTGACGCCGGGCAAGGTGTACGAGGCGCGCAGCTTCATCATGGGCTCGCCGGCGAAGAAGGTTCGCGAGGTCAGCGCGAAGGACCTCGAGTGGATCGCAAGCTCGTGGCGCGGGTACTTCAATTTGATGCAGCAGTATCGCGCGGGCTGATGACCGACTCGGAAGGGACGCTC
>JAUXRI010000046.1 GCA_030681895.1 Myxococcales bacterium
CGTTCGCAGCGCCTCGGGCCATGATGCTTTGCCTGCGATGTAGACGGGCGCGTCACCAATCAGCACCACCGCGCCACCCTTCGCGTTCTGTGCGACGCCGACGAGCCGGACCTTCTGGCCCACCAGCTTCAGCACCTCGCGCGGGACCTCGACGGGCCTCGCGGGAGCGTTCAGGTGTGGCGCCATCATCGACTCCGGAGATGCAGACCGCTGGGAGGCGAGGGTGCCTTCGACGCGCACGTATTTCCCGAGAAGCGGCTCCCAGCCAGTCGGCGGTGCGCCGTAGCTGATCCACACCGCTGTCCCGTCATCGGTGACGAGCGCCGTGCCCAGGCCTTTGCGGACGCTGATCCGTTCGAGGGTGCCGATGACAGTCGCGGGAGCTGAGCTGCTCTTCTTCAGCTGCGCCTCGATGGCGTCGCCGGTCCTGAAGTCGGTCATGGGTTCTCCAGCCAGCACCGCGGTGACGAGGAGCGCGAACATGACGACGTTCTAACAGGCGGGAAGGTTCTTCGGCGGCCGCGGCATCCAGGGCAATGCGCTCCATTCTCCTCGCCACTGTCGTCGCCCTCGCCGCCCCCGCCTGGGCCACCGGAGAGCGCGTGCTCCTCACCCGGGAAGCCGAACCCTTTCGCGACACCATCTGCGTCAGCATGACCTGCGTCTCCGCGGGGCCTCGTGATGCCGTCGTCACGGCGCGCTCCACCAGAGGCGGCGTTGAGCTCACCGTGAAGAGCGCATCAGGTCAGGTGAAGCTGGTGCACCTGACGCGCTTCACCGCCGACGGAGACCTCTCGAGCATCGAGGTGGTGCGCGCGTCGGCGCTCGCCGTGAAGGCCATCGAGTCGACCTCGAAGCACCGCTGAGCTACCCGCCGAACACGGTCGTCTGGAACGGGTGACGGCCGATGGCGAAGGTGCCGCCGACCATCAACAGCAGCGCGAGCCCGGTGCCGATGAGCGGCAGCTTGAAGCCCGGCGTCGCCGAGTTCTTGTTCTTCACGTGCAGCACCTGCATCACCACCACTGCGACCGACATCATCACGATGTGGCCGATCAGCTTCGGCGTGAAGAAGCCCATGAAGAGCAGGCCGAAGCCGATGAGGATCTGCAGGTGCGTCAGGCCGATGAAGGCGCTGCCGAGCGCGCGCGGGAGCTTTCCGTACTCCGTCTTCTTCTGCACCAGCCCCATCAGGTTGACGAGGAAGGCGGCGATGCCGAGGCCGAGGACGAGGAAGCGAAAGGCCGAGTGCGCGTGGAGCATGCCGGCCCAATAGCGACGACGGCTCCGGCGCTCACCTGATTTCGACGGGCTCCCGCGGCATCAGCACGCCGCCGCGCTGCGAGGCCTCGAGCGTTCCGCACGCCGCGCCGATGTCTTTGCCTCCCGAGTACCGGCGCGCGATGGGTGACTTGAGCACCTGCAGGTGGTCGCGGAAGCGCTTGAGTTCCTCGGCGTCGGGCGGCAGGTATTTTCCAGTCGGGTCCGTCACGTCGATGAGGTCGATGGTGAGCGGAATGCCCTCGAACGCCTCTTTCAGCGCGAGCGCGTCTTCGAGGCCGGTGTTGAAGCCGCGAATCGCCACGTAGGCGAGCATCACGCGCTCGTCTCCACGCGCCTTGCTGTAATTGCGAATCTGCTCGACGAGCTCGCCGAGCGGGTGCGTCTTCTCGACGGGCAACACCTGAAGGCGCTTCTCGGGAATCGCCGAGGTGATGGAGAATGCCAGCCGGTACGGCGGGTCGTCGGCGATGTACTTCTTGATGCCCGGCACCCAGCCCGCGGTGGAGAAGGTGATGGAGCGGCCCGAGATGGCGAGGCCCGCCGGGTGGCACATGATGCGCGCGGCGCGGGTGGTGTTGGCGTAGTTGAGGAGCGGCTCGCCCATGCCCATGAAGACAACGCCGCGCACGGGGCGGTCGGCTTCGGTGATGATCTGCAGGACCTGGTCGACGACCTCCCACGTCTCGAGGTTGCGCGAGAAGCCCATCTTTCCGGTCATGCAGAAGTCGCACGCGAGCGCGCAGCCGACCTGGGAGGAGACGCAGACGACGTAGTGCGTGTCGAAGAGGGGAATGCGCACGGCCTCGAAGCGGCCACCGAGCGGAGAGGTGAAGAGGTATTTGACGAAGCCGTCGTCGGCGCGGCGGCGCTCCACCACCTCGAGCGAGGGGAGCGTGCCGTGCGTCTGCACCCAGTCGCGGATGACGGCGGGCACCATGCGCGCGTTGCGAACGTCGGCCATGGACTGCGCGCGGTGGGAGAAGACCGAGGCGAAGAGCTTGAGCGCGGCGGTGCGGGAGGCGCCCTGGGCCGAGAGCTTCGCGAAGAACTCGTCGAAGTCGTGGTTCTTCAGGTTGAAGGGCGCGGCGAGGGACACGGCGCGGCGCGTAGCACGAGGCTTTGGGAGCGCGACAGTCGGTGCCGGGTGTCAGCGGGAGGAGACTCCTTTCAGCAGGACCCCATTGAACGGGAGTCGTGATCGACCTAGACGCGCCGTTGGCCGAAGTTCTGTCGTCCTTTTTCAGGGAGCTCCACACACATGAGAATTTCAACTCGATATCTTGTCGCGACTGCGGCGATGGCATTTGCCGTCGGCTGCGGACCGATGACCACCAAGCCTGACTCCGGTTCTGCAGGCGGTAGCGCAGGCGGAGGCTTCGGCACGGGCGGAGGCTTCGGTACCGGCGGTGGCTCTGCAGGTGGTGCGGCGGGTGGTCGAGCGGGTGGTTCAGCTGGTGGCTCGACGGCCGGTGGTTCGGCTGGCGGCTCGACGGCAGGCGGCGCGGCTGGTGGCTCGACGGCAGGCGGCGCGGCCGGTGGTTCGACGGCAGGCGGCTCGGCCGGTGGTTCGACGGCAGGCGGCTCGGCCGGTGGTGAAGCTGGTGGCTCGGCCGGTGGTTCGACGGCAGGTGGCTCGGCGGGCGGCGAAGCTGGTGGCTCGGCCGGTGGTTCGACGGCAGGCGGCTCGGCAGGCGGTTCGACGGCAGGCGGCGCGGCCGGTGGTTCGACGGCAGGCGGCGCGGCCGGTGGTT
>JAUXRI010000048.1 GCA_030681895.1 Myxococcales bacterium
TGAAGTCAGAGTTGCCACCTAGCTACACAACCTTCTTTAGAGAGAGACACTTATGAGGAGTCCCGTTTTGAAGGAACCCTTCGACGACATCTTGAGCCACCACGCCGCACCGTCACCCCGCGCCATGCCTCGACGCCTCAACAGGCGTCCTCGTCACCGCTCGTCCCTCGCGGCCCCTCCGGGGTGTCGCTGACGGCGCGACGACGACGCCTACCAGCTTCTCCACCTGAAGCGTTTCAAGGCTGGGCTCAGAGGAAAGGGGTGAGGTGAAATCACACCCCTCGGGTGGCGCTGGCGGCACGCCGCGACCAGGCTCGGAGGAAGGCGTGGTTCCTTTCTGTGTCTTGAACTCGCCCCAAGGGTGCTGTTAAAAGCACCTGCATGACGCTCCTCATGGTGGTGGAGTCCCCGAACAAGGTTGGAAAGGTGCAGAAGTGTCTCGGCGCCGGGTGGCGTGTCGTCGCCACGGTGGGCCACTTCCGGGACTTGCCCTCAGGCGATCTCGGCGTCGACACCAGCACCTGGCAGGCGTCGTGGGTCCTCGACCCCAACAAGAAAGGGGTCGTCGAGCGCCTCCGGGAGGCCGCAGGGCGCGCCGAGGCCATCTACGTGGCGACGGACGCGGACCGAGAGGGCGAAGGCATCGCCTGGCACGTGCTGAACGTCCTGGGGCCGCTGGGTCGCTCCGCGCGGAGGGTGACATTCGAGGCCCTCACCGAGCCCGTCATCAAGGCCGCCGTCGTCAACGCGCGTGCTCTCGACGGCCACCTCGTCGCCGCCCAGCAGGCGCGGCGCATGGTGGACCGCGTCGTCGGTTTCGGCGTCTCTCCCCTCCTCCGCCCCTTCGGCCCCAACCACTCCGCGGGGCGCGTCCAGTCGGCCGCGCTGCATCTCGTCGTCGAACGCGAGAAGGCGCGCGAGGCCTTCCGGGCCGTGCCCTTCTGGACGCTCACCGCCCACTACCGCGAGGGCTTCTTCGCCCGCTGGGCCCAGCAGACGCCCGCTGGGACCTGGGAAGCCGCGCGTTTCAGCAGCCAGACCGAGGCGCTCGCCGTGGAGGAGGAAGTGCGGGCCGCGCCGCACCAGGTCGTCCACCTCGAGACGTCTCCCGTCGAGCAGAAGCCCAAGGCGCCCTTTACGACGTCGACGCTGGCGCAGGCCGCGTCTGCGGAGCTGGGCTTCACGCCAGCTCGGACGATGGCGCTGGCGCAGGCCCTCTTCGAGGCCGGCGCCATCACCTACCACCGCACCGACTCCGTCACGCTGTCAGCGGAGGCCATCGCCATGGCGCGCGAGTGGCTCGGCGGCCACCACCCCGGCTGCCTCCCAGAGGTTCCGGTGCGCTACCGCAACGCTGACGCCGCGCAGGAGGCCCACGAGGCCATCCGCCCGACGTCGCTCGTCCTCGAGGGTGACGTGAAGCTCGAGCCCGACGCAGAGCTCCTCTTCAGCCTCATCGCCCGCCGGTTCCTCGCCTCGCAGTGCAGGCCTGCTGTCTTCGAGAAGACGGTGGTGCGCATCGCGGCGGGCCGGCACGGGCTGCTCGCCACCGGCCGCGTCGAGCGCTTCGCAAGCTTCCTCGCGTTTCTCGCCGAGGACGAGGAGCTCGCCGCCGCCCGCCACGAGGGCGAGGCCCACCCTCGCGAGGCGGACGACAAGAAACTCCCTCGTCTCGCCGTCCACCAACCCGTGGCGCTCGAGCGCGTCGACAGGCAGGCGGCCGAGACGACGCCTCCACCGAGATTCACGCAGGCGACGCTGGTGCGAGAGATGGAGCGCACGGGCATCGGCAGGCCCTCCACCTACGCGTCCACCCTGCAGACGCTCTACAGCCGCGAGTACGTCGCCGAGCTCAAGAAGTCCGTCATCCCGACGCCTCGCGGCCGTGTCATCGACTCCGTGCTGGCGCTGGCCTTCCCGGCGCTGGTGCAGGCGGCCTTCACCGCCGAGCTCGAGCAGCACCTTGATGGCATCGCCGGCGGCCAGAGAAACCAGCTCGAGGTCCTCTCCGCCTGGTACCGGCCATTCGCCCGGCAGCTCGACGCGGCGCCGGCCTCCATCGGCGCCTGGTACTCAGCCCATCAACAGCTCGTCGAGGAGGTGTCAGGCGCACCGAAGGGGACGGGCAAGCCCTGCCCCCGTTGCGGGAAGGAGCTCCTCTTGCGGCAGGGCGCGAAGGGCCCCTTTCTCGCCTGCAGCGGCTTCGCGCCGAAGGACGCCGGCTGCTCCTACTCGGCGGACCCATCGGCTCGAGCCAGTGCGCAGCGCTGCCCGAAGTGCGCTGGCGCGATGGAGGAACTCGACGGCCGCTTCGGCGCCTGGGCGCGCTGCCTGAGTGCCGCGTGCGACGGCCGCCTCGACGCTGCGGCGTCGACGCAGCACCGCTGTCCGCTGTGCGGCACCGCCCTCAAGGACAAGGGCGCCTTCCTTGGGTGCGGCGCGTACCCGACGTGCAGATTCTCGGTCGACACGAAGGCGTGGGAGCGCGCGATGAAGAAGGGCACCACGTGCCCTCAGTGCGCGAAGCCTCTCGTCGAGCGCCGCGGCAAGCGCGGCAAGTTCCTCGCCTGCACGGGCTTCCCTGTCTGTCGCCACACCGAGGACGCGCCCACCAAAGCGAAGGCCTCCTTCTGACTTTCTCACCACACCACACCGACAGGTTTCCCAATGCGTGCGTCGTCCACTCTGCCTCTCCCGCTCGCCTCGGCCGAGCGACTCTCCCAACGCGTCACCATTCGCGGCGGCGTGCTCGACTCCGTCGTGACGTCGATGCGCAACACGCTGCAGCGGCTCCCTCCGGGCTCCGTGGTGATGCACGCCTCCTTCCCGCTCGATGAGGCCTTCTCGTCCTGGGCGTGGCAGGTGGGCGCCATCTTCGCGACGGGGAGCTGCGTCAGTACCGAGTGGTGGGACGCGGTCCACCGCAACGTCCGCGTCGTCAGCCGCTTCGTGTGGCCGAACACCGAAGAGGGCGTCGTCATCCGCGTGCTGGAGACGGACGAGGCCGACGTGCTTCGTCGGCGCATGGCAATTCTCCTCACGGAGGACGCCACGGAGCGCGCTCCAGCGGCGTTCCCTGGCAGCGTCTGGCCATCGCCAGCAGTCGTCCTCGAGGCCGTGAGACGAGGTCGCCCCTACCCTCTCCACTGGCTCGCGGCCCTCCACACCGCCGGCATCCTCGCCGCGCGAGGACAAGCGTGAGTCGCCGAGACAGCGCCAAACTGCGCCCGGCGTGGCTCGCTGGTCGCGAGGCGGCCGCAGAAGAAGTCGCCGTCATCGAGCGCTTCCCGAGGGCGCTCTCGGCAGGCCTCCTCGCTGGCTTCCCGCTGCTTCGCGCGCGGCTGGGGCTCGAGCCCTGGCGCCCACGCCTCTTCCTCGATGACGTCCTCGACTCCGGGCACACCGCAGTCGTCTGTCTTGCCTTCGTCCTGCGCTTCGGGGGCGAGCTCGACGGGTGGAGCCGGACGGCGGCGCATTGGCCCTACGAGATGCGCCGCGCCCTTCTCTCCACGCCAGAGCCCTTCGAGGTAGCTCCCCTATGGAAAGCCGACTCGCTGCACCCGTCTCGTCGCCTCGAGGACTTGCACGCAACCTGGCTCGCGCAGATGGGCGTCCCGCCTCGCGTGTCCTCCGGAGCAGCTGCGCGCCTGTGGCTGGACCGCTCGAGAGTCCTTCCGCCGGAGTTCCTGATGCGGGCCCGTCGACGTCGCTGACGCAGCTCGAGCTGCTCCTCGATGTCGGGCCTCCTCCGTCGCAGCCACAGGATGAGCGCTTCACCCCACCCTCCGACTTCAGCGCCTTCGACGCGGAGTTCCGCTTCTCGCTCGACGCGGCAGCCACGCCGGCCAACGCGCTGTGTCCGAGGTACTGCACGCAAGAGGACTCCGGCCTCCTTCGGCCGTGGGCGGGCGAGCGCGTCTGGTGCAACCCTCCGTGGAGTCAGCTTCCGTGGTGGGTCGACAAGGCGTGGCGCGAGTTGCAGTCACAGTGCCCGCTCTCGGTGTTGTTGCTGCCCGACAACCGCATGCATCAGCGCTGGTGGCAGACGCTCGTCGAGCCGATCCGCGACCGCGTCCTCGGAGGCTCCCTCTCGCTGCGCTCGCGGTTCCTCCCTGGCCGGTTTCACTTCGGCACTCCTGCCGACCCACTCGCCCAGCGCCGCAAGCGGCCTCCCTGCGGCGTCGTCCTCCTCATCTTCGCGCAGGTGTCGTGATGCTCGCCCTCGTCGCAGCTGCGGTGCTGTCGCAACCTCCCCTCTTCCTCGAGGAGATTGATGCCGCCCTCGTCGAAACCCGCGCGGTGTACCCCGTGCCGCGAGCGCTGGTTCGGGCTGTCATTCGGCAGGAGTCACGTGGCAACCCGAAGGCGCTCAGCCCTGTGGGCGCCATCGGACTCATGCAGGTGATGCCCTTCAACGCGATGAAGCTGGGCTTGAAGTCCGAGAAGGAGCTCTGGGTGCCGCGCCTCAACATCCTCGCCGGCGTGCGCCTGCTGGCCGCGCTGCTGCGCCACTACGAGGGCGACATCATCTCGGCGTTGGTGGCCTACAACTCAGGACCCAAGCGGCCGACTAAGGTGCCCGAGAACGGCGAGACGCCGGAGTACGTCGTCAACATCCTGGGCTTCTACCGTCGCCTCCTCTCTGAGGAGTCGCTCGACGCTGGCGTTCGCTGAACGCCCGGTTTCCCCGACAGACACCCCGACGTCGACACTCTCCCGTCGGCACGCAGGGTCTTGACGGTGTTGGTTCAGTGTCATTAATGTACTTCTCGCGGTTCATTCAGACCCGCAAGGAGACTTGCATGAGCACCACTGGAAGCCATCGACCATCCCGTTCCTCCACGCCTCGTCGTTCCGCCTCGAGCTCGCCTGCCGCGGCCGCCAAGTACATCCCTCTCGTCCTCAAGACGAAGAAGCCCGACGGAAAGTGGCAGGTGCACGCGTACCTCAACCTCCGAGCCGACCTCAGCGGAGGCGTAGCGACGCTCGTGCTGCCCGACGGCACGAAGCTCGAGAAGGTGGCCATCTTCCCGAACGAAAAAAGGGACGGGAAGGCTGCGCAGCCTTGAACCAGTCGCAGCCAGCAGCACTCACCCTGGCTGAGCGAGCCGATGCGCTCGAGGCGGCGCGGTGGCTCGTCACCGGCGTCGTCCCTGACTTGTCGACTCAGTCTGTCGCGTTGATGGCTCGGTATCTGCTCGAGCTGCTGGCGCAACGCGCTGGCTCTGTTGATCAGCCGAAGAAGGCTGATCAGCCCGAACCCGAAGCTGCGCGCGAGCCACGCGTTCTGCACGCACTGCCTCGAGGGCGGTAACTCACGTCGCGCTGCGGGTGGCTTCGGAGGGCGTCACCCGCAGCGCTCTGGATTTCCCAATGCACTCCACTCCCCTTCCCTCTCAGCTGCAGTGCCTCGCTCGACGCCTCGTCGCGCGTACGCTGCGCCAGTGGCCCGCTGCACGTCGACTGCGCGACGACCTCGAGCAGGAGGCCGTACTGGCGGGATTGACGGCTCTGCGGTCCTGGGACGCCTCCAGGGCCAAGTGGAGCACGTGGGTGTGGTGGTCGATGCGGACTGCCGTGCGCCGCTTCCTGCTCGGCAACGTCGGCCCCGTCACGCAGCCCTTCTCGGCTCGCCGTCGCGGTGCCCCGCGCGCCTTGGGTGCGCCTGTGCCTGAATCGCTCGTCACCTCGACGCCGGCGCCAGACTCACGAGCACTTGCATTGCTCGCCGTCACGGCGCTGCTGCGGGAGGCCACCCGCGAGCTCAGGCGTGCGCATCGATGCTCCCCGAAGTCTCTGAGCCTCGACGCCTTCGTTCGTCGCGACGTTGCTGTCTTTGTCCGAGTGGCGTGCGGCGAATCAGTCGCAGACATCGCCACCAGCGCCGATCTCTCTCGTCAGGCCGTCTACGACTGCCTGAGCCGCATGCGGTTCGCAGGCGCGCTCCTACCCGCGGCGCACTGAATCGCGTTCGCGTCTTGAATTCGTCGCAGAAGTGCTGTTAAGAGCCCCAAGCGGGCTGCTTGTTCGCTCTCGCTTGTCCTGTGTCGTGCGGTAGAAAGTCGTCCCCACGCTCGAAAGGAAGTGCATGCGCATCTCAGTCATCAATCAGAAGGGCGGAGTAGGAAAATCGACCACCACGGCGAACCTCGCCGTCGTTCTCGCGAGTGACTTCAAGAAGCGGGTGCTCGTCATCGACTGGGATGGCCAGGCGAACGTGTCTGCCTTCCTTGGACTGAGCCCCTCGCCTGCTTGGAGCAATACCAACCTCATCCTCGACCCCTCGAGCGGCTTTCACCCGGAGCGCGACGTCCTGGTGCCGGGTCTCGACGTCGTCCCCGGTGCGAGCGACTTCGCGCTGGTCGAGCGTCAGCTGCTTGGAGACTTGCTCAGTGGACCTCGACGCCTGCGGCGGGCGATCGAGCCAGTCTACAACCAGTACGATGTCATCCTCACGGACTGCGGCCCGACGCTTGGCATGCTCGCCATCAACGCCGTGGCGGCCTGCCCGGACATCCTCGTCCCCATCGAGCTCGCGCATGCGGCGTTGCTCGGCGCGATGACGCTCCAGAAGTTTCTGGCGGACGCGCAGTCAAGCTTGGAGCCGGCTATTCGCACCATGGGCGTCCTGCCGACGTTCCACGACGACCGCGAGAAGACGCCGCGCGAAATTCTCGGCGACCTGGTGAAGCTCTTTGGTCCAACGCTCTTCAAGACTGCCATCCACAGCGCCGCGAACGTTCGCGACGCTGGAGGGCAGGGGAGGCCCGTCGTCCTGACGGAGCCCCATTCACGCGGTGCTGAGGAGTACCGCGCTCTCGCAAAGGAGGTACTGACCCGTGGCTGAGCACAATCCAAACTCAATGGCAGCACGCATCGCCGAGGCGAAGCCCTTCGTAGTCACCGCCAAGACACAGCCGAGCTCGCTCAAGGTCCCGCTCGACCTGCTAGACGACAATCCGTACCAGCCGCGCTCGGCAATGGACGCGACGAAGCTGCAAGAGCTCGCAGCCTCGATTCAGTCGAATGGCTTGCTCCAGCCCATCGCCGTCAAGCGTGAGGGTGAGCGCTTCATCATCATCGCGGGTCATCGGCGGTCGGAGGCGTACAAACGCTTGCGCGACGCGGCTGCGGAAGGGGAGCGCTCGAAGTGGGCGGAGATTCCCGCTCTGGAGGTCGCAGGCGTCGACGCTACCCGGATGGCCACGCTGGCCTTCGTCGAGAACGAGCAGCGCGAGAACCTCTCCATTCTCGACACTGCCATGGCCGTCTCGCGAATGCTGGACGACCGCCTCTACGAGACCGTCGAGGCTGCGGCTGGCGCGCTTGGCAAGAGCATCACTCGCATCAAAGACCTCCGCCGCCTGAGTCGAGGCTCCGCGGTCGTCAAGCAGGCCATCGGCGCCGGTCTTCGCGTTGTCGTTGGCTCGAACGACGACGGCACCGACCGTCATGAGGTGCGGCGACTTGAGTTCGCCCACGCCCTCGCGTTCCTTTCGATTCACGACCACTTCGTCAAACAGGGCGTCGCAGTCCGAAAGGCGGACAGCCGCGTCGAGGCTTCGATGAGGCGGGCCCTCGCAGCGAACTGGAGTTCGAAGCGTACGGAAGAGTACGCGCGCGACATCATCAAGGGCGAGGCGAAGCTGGAGGAGGCCGACGCCGACACAGCTCCAGAGTCGCTTTTCACCGACACCGCCGCCCGCTTCACCATCGACAAACGGAGGCTCGGAGGCGCCACCGAAGCCCAGCGTACGGCCCTCAGAGCGGCAGTGGCCGCGCTGCTTGCTGAGACCGGCCAGCCGGCTGCCTAAAATGACCGCATAAAATGCCGCTTAAAATTCCTAAGAAAAATTTCGGCGTGGAATTTTAAGCGGCATTTTCGGGGGCTATTTAATCGGTCATTCACCTCCCTCTGGCACCCCATTAATGGGCACCCCTTTTGACCCCGTGTTTCGGGTGGCGTTCGATTCCCGACCACCCACTCCCAACGACTAGAAAATTGGGGGAGGGATTGGGTGGTCGGGATTCGAACTTGGGAATGGGGTTTGGGTGGAATGGAGGGGGTGCCAGAGGGAGGTTGAAGGTGGTGGTTGGAGGGATGGGATGGAGGGGTGGGGTGGGTTGGGGATGGAGGGGTGGTG
>JAUXRI010000049.1 GCA_030681895.1 Myxococcales bacterium
GCCGCAGATCGTCATCCTCACCGTGGCGCTCGAGCTCATCGACGCGTCGGGCTACCTCGCGCGCGGCACGTTCCTGGTGGACCGGCTGCTGCGCTTCGCGGGGCTGGGAGGGCGTTCGTTCGTGCCGTTGCTCTCGGCGCACGCCTGCGCGGTGCCGGCCATCTCGGCCGCGCGCATCATTCGTGACCCGGGCCAGCGGCTGCGGACGATCCTCGTGCTGCCGCTGATGACGTGCTCGGCGCGCATTCCCACGTACGGCCTGCTCATCACGACGTTCTTCGCGGCGAAGTCGGTGTGGTTCCGCGGAGGGCTCTTCGTGGCGCTCTACTTCGCAGGCCTGGGCTTTGGCCTCATCGCGTCGCTGGTGTTGGGGCGAACCGTCAAGCGCACCTCGCAGCCGCGGCCCCTGGTGCTCGAGCTGCCTCCCTACCGCGTGCCCCAGGTGGCGGTGGTGGCGCGCGTCGGCTGGCGGGCGGCGACGCGCTTCGTTCGTGACGTGGGCTCGGTCATCCTCATCGCCGCCGTGGTGCTCTGGGCGCTGCTGACCGTGCCGGGCCCCTCGGCGGGAGCTCCACCTCCCGACGCATCACCCCGCGTGGTGGCGATGTACGGCAGCCTCGCCGCGTCGGTGGGCCGGGCGCTCGAACCGGTGACGACGCCGGCGGGCTTCGACTGGCGACTCAACGTCGGGCTCATCGGCTCTCTCGGCGCGCGTGAGCTGATGGTGGGGACGCTCGGCGTGATCTTCGGCATCGAGAACAGCGGCGACGATCCGGCGCCTCTCGCAGAGCGACTGAAAGAGGCTCGGCGTGCCGACGGCAGCACGGCCTACGGCATCGCTACCGCGCTCTCGTTGATGGTGTTCTTCGTGCTCGCCTGCCAGTGCATGAGCACCCTGGCGGCCGTGCGTCGCGAGACGCGCTCGTGGCGCTGGCCCCTGTTCGTGTTCGTGTACACGTACGGCGCGGCGTGGGTGCTGTCGGTGGTGGTGTACCAGCTCGCGTCAGCCGCCGGCTTCTGACGGGGTTCGTGCGCTCTCGACTCGCAGAACCCTGAAGCCGCACGCGCTCCGGCTCTTCCGGCCAGCTGCCAGGCGCATCAGGGCCGGCCAGCCGCACCTGAACGTCGAAAACGCGCTGGCGAACACAACTCACCAAGCGGAGCAGCACCACGCCCCTTCAGCCAGCAGGCGCTCGACAACTTCTGCAGCGGGCACGCGGTGACGTCGAAGCTTCGGCTCACCAAGCGGAGCGGCACCACGCCCCTGCGGCCAGCAGGCGCTCGACGACTTCTGCAGACGGCACGGGGTACGTCGAAACGTCTGCCGTCACTGACGGGGCCGCGGCTCCGAACAGTCGCGGGCTCAGGCGCCCTGCCCAAAGGTCACCTGCTGATCGCATGTCACCAGGTCGGCCTGCTTGGGGTCGAGGAACACCACCCGCACCGTGTTGGCCTGCGGATCGAACGTGAGCGTCGTCGCCTGGAACGCGCCGGCTGCGTAGAGGAACTGCGAGGGCGGGAAGAAGTCTTTGCGGTTGGCTTCGTTGCCCGGCTCGAGCACCACTGACAGAGGGTTCACGTTGCCGGCGGGCCCGACACAGATCTCGAAGAACTTCCGCCGCGAGCCCATCGCCTCGATGCGGTGAATCGTGCCGAGGTGGATGTCGCCACTCAGGAACCACACGTTCTCGAGGGCCTTCTCATCGATGAACGAGAGCAGCTGCTCCCGCTGCACCTGGTAGCCCTGCCAGCGATCGGCGCGGCCCGGCCACGACGCCTCGGGGAAGTTCGCCATCGGCACCGAGGTGAGCACCACCTTGAAGTGACACGGGCTCGCCTCGAGGCCTTGCCGGAGCCAGTCGAGCTGCGCGGGCGAGATCATCGTCTCTTGCGGCGTGCCGCGCGTGGTGGCTTTGCGCTCGGTGCGCAGGTCCAGCAGGAAGAACTCCGCGGTGAGGCCCCAGCGGTACGAGCGCCACAGCTGCGCGTCTTCGATGGCGAGGGTCTCTTTGAAGCTGGTGATGGCCCCGGCCACCAGCGGGCTGCCCAGGCCCTGGCTCTCGACGTCGATGTTGTTGGTGAACTCGTGATCGTCCCACACGAAGTGGCCACCGGCGGCGGGCATCAACGCGCGGTAGCCGGGATCGATGAACTGCTCGCGCCACTTCTGGCGAAACTCCTCGAGCACCGTCGCTCCGTCGTTGTACGCGACGTCGCCGAGATGGAGCCACAGATCCATCGGCTGCTTCGCGAGCGTCTCGAGCGGCTTGAAGGGTCGATAGCGGTACGACGCACAGCTCGTCGCGCCGACGATGAGCGGCTCTTTCCAGTCATCGGGGAACGCGGTGCGCACCCGGCCGATGGGCGAGCGCTGCGCGAGGTCGGCGGAGAAGAACGCGTACGAGTACCAGGTCGCTGGAGCCAGCCCGGGCACGCGCACCTTCACGTTGCCGTGCGCAGCCGGGACGTCGGCGGTGAGCTCGGTGACGAGGGCCACCTCGGTCTCGCTGCCGACCTCGCGCCAGACGCGGAGCTTCACCTGCGTGACGCCAGCCGCCCGCGTCCACAGCAGCACCGAGTCTTTCGCCATCGCCCCCGCGGCGACCGTCTGAGGGAAGAGCGCCTCGCTCACCTGGACGGCGACCGGCGCGAAGGTGACGCGCGTCGCGTTGTCGAACGGCTGAGGGTCGAGGGTGCGCGGGCCCGCGTCGGGCTTCGACGGAGTCGGCGGGCAGGCGCTGACGGCGGCGAGCGAGGCTCCTGCGATGAGGACGTCTCGACGAGTGGGCTCGAGGAAGCGACGCGACATGCGCCGTCACTTACCGCGTTTTGGCGTCCCACCCCTGCCGAACGAAGGTGCGCACCGACGAGAACGAGGCGCCGGTGGCCTTCTCATCCCACTCCGCGATCAGCCTGCTCTCGAGCTCGTCGTTCCACCGCGAGTACTCGACGCCGTACTGCGCGCGGGCGCCGACGCCGTATCGAATGCCCGGCTCGGCCAGCTTCCAGGTCCCCTCGAGATCGACGGGGCCGGGGTTCGGCGTCTCGTCATCGGGAATCCACTCGGTGCCGATGGCCTGGCGAAGGGTGTTCGAGGTGCGCTGACGAAGGTCTCTGCCGCCAGCGCGCGCGTCGGCACGGGTCTGCAGCCAGTCGCGGCGCAGCGCGTCTTTCAAACGACGCCACAACGAGCCGTGCGGTTCGTTCCGCCAGTACCGCGCGTTCCACTCGAGACGTTGCTGGGCAGGCGTGGGTCGTGGGTGCGTGGCGAGGTCCATGGGGCTCCCGGGTGGTGTGAGCCGAACCACGGGAGCACCGCGCGCGCCACCGACTCGGGTCGAGTGATCGGCCGGTTGTGAGCGCCGACCACGAGCCCTCAATCACCCTGATGTTTCACCCATCAGGGTGAGCGACCCGCGCCTCAGATGAAGTGCGAGAACAGGTTCCAGAACTTGCCGGTGATGATCTGCATCTTCGAGATGTCTTCGACCTTCATCGGCTTCGACATCGCGATGTCGGGCTTGAAGAGCCGATCGAGCGTGTCTTTGGCGAACTTCTCGTCCTCGACGTTCACGTTCATCTCGTAGACGTGGTGGAGCGCGACGTCGTCGAGGTTGCTCGAGCCAGTGGTGGTGAACTTGCCGTCCGTCACCATCACCTTGTCGTGGTTGAAGCCGGGGTACTCATAGATGTTCACGCCGGCCTTGATCATCTCGGGGTACTTCTGGCGGGCGGCGAGGTGGCTGAAGCCGTGGTCCGACTGGCCCGGCAGAATCACGTGCACGTCGACGCCACGCTTGGCGGCTGCGATGAGCGCGTTCTGGATGTCGGGGTTCGTGCAATACGGGTTCTCGATGTGAATGCTCTTGGTCGCAGTGTTGATGCGATCGAGGTACGTCTGCATGATCTGCCGGTTCTCACCGGGGATGTGCTGCACCGTGGTGATCTTCTGGGTCCCCGGCGCCTCGCCCGGTTTGTACTCGGGGAAGTAGCGGGCCTTCACGGTCGCGTCGTCACCGGGAATCTTGCCGCCCAGGTGCAGCCACGCGCCCATCCACTCGCCCTGCATCTGCTTCACGACGTCGCCTTCGGCCTTCACCATGACGTCGTGGTACTCGGTCATGTAGTGGTCGCCGACGTTCATGCCGCCGGTGAAGCCCGTCTTGCCGTCGACGACGACGATCTTGCGGTGGTCGGGCGGGTTCAGAATCTGGCTGTCACGCGTGACGTCGACGATGTGGTTGGAGCGCGTCTCGATGCCCGCGTCCTGCAGGCGCTTGAGCATCTTGTTGCCGCCACCGTTCGGGTTCATCAACATCGAGCCGACGCCGTCGAGCATGACGCGCACTTCGACGCCGCGCTCCTTGGCCGCGATCAGCTTGTCGACCATCTGGTTGCCCAGCTTGTCGTCGCTGAAGATGTAGTAGCTCATGTTGATGTGGTCTTTGGCGCCGTCGATCGCCTCGAAGACCTTGGGGAACGCCGTCTCACCCTGAATGAGCAGCTCGATCTTGTTGTTGGTCGTCGCCTTGTGCGTGTTGACGAGCTCCGACTCGGACACGGTGCCCTGGTTGCGGAGCACGTTGATCTTCTCGGCCACGCCGCTGGCGCCATTGCCGCCGGGCTTCACGAGCGAGGCGTCGAGGGTCGCGAGCGCGCGGCGAAGATCGCCGCCTGACAGCTCCGAGTTGAGGGCCTTGCGCAGGCTTTGACCCGTCTGCGCCTCGAACGCCTTCGAGACCGACGCGACGAACGCGGGCGACTGGTTCTCGAGCGTCTTGTGAACGGCGCCTTCGTCGGTGCCGACACCCTTCATGGCCTTCGTCAGCGCGGCGACTGCTTCGTTGACGGGGTTGCCTGCCTGCGTGGTGGGCGCGGTGACGGCAGGCGGCGGCTTCGCGGCGCCGGTGGCGTTCCACTTCTGCGCGGCAGGCGCCTCGGCCGGCTTCTCGGCGGGCTTGGTGGTGGCAGGCGCCGGCGTGTTGCCGACGGTGTTGGTCTGGTTGCGGTTGACTTTCATGGTCGTGGTTCTCGGGAGCGAAGGATCAGGAAGCCAGGCCGCTGGCGAACCGGCGGGCGGCGCTCTCATCGTCGAAGGTGCCGTAGAGCTTCTCGGCGCCGACTTCTTTCGTGGCAGCGCGCGCGGAAACGACGAGCTCCTTCTGCTTCACGAGGTGAGCGACCACCTCGAGGCCCTTGTCGGCCGCGCCCATCTCGATGCGCTGCATGGCGCCTGCGCCGCTGTCGTCGCACGAGGTGACGTCGCGCAGATCGAAGAGCATGCCGAAGGGGCGGCCGGCGAGGCGCTCGACCTGGCCCGCGACATCGGTGGCCACCGTCTTCGCCTGCGCCTCGGTGAGATCGCCCTCGAGGCGAATGTTGAGGAACGCGAGGCCCGAGTCCTGCTGCTCGAGCTTCACGGTGTGCTTCAGCGGCTGTGCTGCCATGGGTCCCCTCCTTCGGAAAAACGAACGGAAGTATTGAGCGCACAAATGCCGCTCTTGTCGAGGGGGGAGCCTATGAAAGTGAACGTGCGTGCTGGACCGACTCTGGCCCACCTCGTTGATCAACACCGCTTCCGTCACCGTTCTCAAAATGCAAGAAAGCGCCATGCGAACGAACTTCACCCTTTGGGTCAGCGCGGCCTTCGTCATTCTCAGTGGCTGCAGCTGCGGACCCAACACCTGCAACACCAACAGCGATTGCTCGAGCGGCCAGGTCTGCTCCGCATCTCAATGCGTGACGCCTGATGCGGGGGCAGCGGGTGGCTCGGCGGCTGGCGGCTCGGCTGGCGGCTCGGCTGGCGGCGGCGCGATGATGAATGGCAGTGGCTGCGGATGTTCCACGACTGATCCCACGCTGCTGGGAGCGGGGTTGGTGTTCGGCCTCGCGGTCCTGTCGCGTCGTCGTCGGCGCTGAGTTCGCTCCGTCCCGTTCCGACTCGGGGAACAGACGCGACGCCCCGAGGGTTCCTCGTCGCGTGCGTCGACTCGCGTTCGTGGTGGGAGCAGCAGCCCTCGTCCTCGGCGTCGGAGCGCTGACGTTCTCGAGCGGACCGTCGGTCGAGGCCTTGCCCTCGGTGAAGCGGTCCTCCTTCGAGGTGACAGCGGCGGAGCTCCAGCGCCACGCGCGCGTCATCCTCGTCACGCTCGACGGAGCGCGCTGGCAGGACGTGCTCGATCAACCCGGTGCGCTGCGCTCGACCTCCGAGCCGCCGGCCATGCCGAAGACGCTCGAGCTCGTGCGTCAGAACGGCGTCGCCCTCGCGGCCCGCACCTCGTCTGCGATTCCCCTCAGTCTTCCCGGGTATCAGGCGCTCGCGACCGGCCGACAGACGCCGTGCACGGACAACGACTGCGAACGCGTCGCGCTCGAGACGGTCGCTGAAGCGCTCTCGCGGCGGCTGCCGGCAGGCTCGAACACGGTCGCGGTCTTCGCCTCATGGGCGCGGCTGGCCTTCGCCGCGACGGCCCGCGACGGCGCCGTGCTGGTCGACGCGCCGCCGCGCGGTCCCCCGCATCCAGGAAGCCCACCCTGGGAAGACGCGCGCTGGGACACCGAGACGGCAGACCGTGCGCTCGCGTACTGGCGCACTGAGCGGCCGCGCTTCATGCACCTCGCGCTCCTCGACATGGATGAGTTCGCGCATCGCCGCGACGTCGCCGGCACGCTCGCGGCGCTCCACGCAGCCGATGACGTCATCAGCAGGCTGGTCGACGAGGTGAAGGCGCTGCCAGCCGCCGAACGTCGCCTCACCACGATCCTCGTCACAGCCGACCATGGGCGCGGGCCGGGCCGGCTCTGGCCAGCGCACGGCGCGTATGCCGCGAGCCGAGACATCTTTCTGTTGGCGATTGGTGACGCCGTCGTCGGTGGCGAACAACCGGTCGAGCAGGTCGACGTCCGGCCCACCATCGAGCGGCTCTTCGGTTTGAGCGTCGAGGCTGGCGAGGGTCACGCCATCGGAGCCATCGTGGGGTCGCTCCCAGCGAGCTGAGCCGATGAGTGGCGACCGCCGGGTCGGCGCACGCCATGCTCTCGCGCGCGAGCATGACCGCCCGGGTCGAGATGGAGCGCGCGCTCGAGAAGCTGATCGCGTACGAGACGATTCAGCGCTGACGGCGGCTCAACGCACCCGGCTCGCGAAGCCGCAGTGATGACGTCTGCCGCGCATCGAGACCGCGCGCCGTGGCCACCGCAGCGCACCGTGCATCGTCCGTGACGCGAGCGAGTCGTCGCGCACCTCGAGCTGCACCTCGGTGCGCTCCGGCGTCGGCGTCTCTTCCCAGGGGATTCGGAAGAGCGCTTCGCCCTGACGGGAGAAGACGGGCAGGGGCTCCTGAACGACTGGCGCCGCGCTCCCCTCGACTGGCTGCGTGCAGAGGTACAGGACGCCCTCGGCCGCCGAGGCCTTGAAAGACGACTCGCTGAACTCGAACCGCGAGCGCCTCACGGGATAGCGGATGAGTGTCGCGCCGAGCCCTCGCACGAGTGGGTGGTCGAGGTCGCACGCGACGGCGAAGAAGACCGGGCTGCCATCGAGCCGCGCGCGCAGCCGCCACAACACCTCGTGGTACGCGAGCCCCGGCGTGGGCAGGCCCTTCACGCGCATCTGCTCCATCGAGAACAGCAACACCGACACGCTCGCCCAGCCGTCTGCGTGCACGTCGAGCTCGAGGCGTGTGGGTAACACGCTCCGCGCCGCGGTCGCCTCACAGCCGAGCTCGACCTCGAGCGTGAGCGCTTCTCGACCCGTGAGCACCGTGCGCGTCATGCGTCGATGGTGCCTCAGGTGCACGTCGTTGTCGGCACTCGTGTCGATCCTCGCGCACGTCTCCGGAGCCCGTCAGGCGTCGCGCCTGTCCATTCACGGAACGCGCGGAAGAACGAGCTGGGCTCCTCGAAGCCGAGCAGGAACGACACCTCGGCGTAGGGCAGCGCCGTCGTCTTCACGTAGTGGCGGGCCAGCACCTCTCGCACGTCACGCACGAGGTCGCGAAAGGTGATGCCGTCGTCCGACAAGCGCCGCTGCAGCGTGCGGCGGCTGACTCGCATGCGCCGGGCTGCGGCGTCGATGGTGACCTCTCCGCTCGGCAGGCACTCGAGAATCGTCGCCCGCACGTCGTCGGCCGTCGACCGGTCCGCCACCGCATCTTCGCGGAGCCGCTGAAGCTCGGGTTGAAAGGACCGCCACAGCGACTCGTTCGCCGTGACGAAGGGCCTGCTTGCGTCGGCCGCAGAGAACACCAGCTTCGGGCTGCTCTCGATGGCGGGGTGCACACCGAAGAACGCATCGAACGCCGCTGACGGCTTCAGGGGGTGCGGGCAGGCCACTCGCACCGGCGCGAAGTTGTGTCGCGTTCCGATGCGCGCCAGTTGAACGAGGAAGACGAGCTCGAAGGTCGCCAGCAGGCGTGGAGAGCGGAGCGTGGCGTCGTCCCACCGCCACGAGACCTCGAGGCCCTGTCGGCTCTCTCTGCAGACGAGACGCATCGGCGCCACCAACCGTTTGTGCGTCGCGAGGCGCGTCACCGCCGCCGTGAGGTTCTCGCTGCAGAGCGCAGCGAACACCGGGGGCGAGAACAGCTCCGGGCTCGAGGCCGCCGCCATGCGCAGCGCGAGGGTCGGGTCATCGGCTTCGGCATCGATGGCTTCGATGAGCGCGAAGTAGTCGCCCACCGACACGCGCGTCGACTCACGGGCCAACACGCCCGGGTCGAGCCGGGCGCGCCGGAGAACGCTCCGACCATCGAGGCCGACCTCGCGCAGCAGCACGCCCAGGCCCCGGTCGAGCATCACGGTCGCCGGCTTCATGTTCGGTGGAATTCCAGGGTGGCACCGTTTGCGAGTCGATTGGCGCCGTTCGCGAATGCGATGGCGCGGCGCCGACCGTACCTTCGCGTCGCATCATGGGCCAGCAGCGCGCCCATCACCCCCGAGGACGACCCCTGTGAAAGAGAAACGAACCTGGAAAGTTGGATTGTCGTTGCTGTTGCTCTTTCAGGTGCTGGTCGCCTTCTCGCTGGCGCTGTTCGCCCTGTTCGACTTCCCGGCGCTGCTCGAGCAGTTCGGCGTGAAGCACCAGCCCGACATGGGCATCTTGCGGATGATCATGACGTACAACCTTGCGCTCTCGGTGAGCCTCTGCGCGTGGAGCGTGGTGTGGATTCGCAGGGACCACCTCGCCGGCATTCAGGCGGGAACGACCGTCGGGTTGCTCATCTTCATCACCAGCACGGTGGTCTTCATTCAGTTCAATCGCATCGACATCCTGCTCTTCGACGGCGTGCGCGCGCTGCTGATGGTGGTCTCTGGTGCCCTCGCGTACCGGGAGCACCAGAGACACCATTCGACCGTCAGTTGAGGTCAGCGGCTGGGGGGTGACAGGGCCGGCTGGTACTCGTTGCTCGGCGGCCGCCGCGCATCAGGCACGCTGGACTCCGACGCCGACACGATGTCGTACGCGCCGTTGTTCTTGAAGATGACCTCGATGCGCTTCTGCTCGTCACCGCTGTTGGCGTGCACCGAGATCAAGATGTTGCCGCCCTTGATCTTCCCCTCGTAGCGCTTGGCTTCCATCTCGGGGATGCCCATGCCGATCAGGGCCCCCGTGATGCCGCCGACCGCGGCTCCAGCGGCCGCGCCACTGAGTGCGGCCAGCAGCGGACCCGCGGCGATGAAGGGCCCGAGGCCAGGAATCGCCAGCGCGCCGATACCGGCGAGCAACCCCAGCGTTCCACCCACGGCGCCACCAGCGCTCACTCCGGCCACTGCGCCTTCAGGCGCCTTGGTGTTGTGCTCATGCGCGAAGTCCTTCGTGCCGGACTTGCTGGGGAGCAGCACCGAGACGTCGCTCCGGGGAAACCCGGCTTGTACGACCTGGTCGACGATGAACTCAGCCTTGCCCTGCGTCTCGACGATACACATCACTGACTTTTTCATGGGAGCTCCTGTGCAACGGGTTTACGGCGTGACTTCGAGTTGATTGTCGATGTGACCGACGCCAGTCGTTCTCAGCGCGACGGCCTCGATGAGTGTCTTCTCTGCTTCGGTCGAAACCGGCCCTCTCAACGTGACGCGGTTGCCGATGGTGACCACCTTGACGTTCTTCGCCGTGAACGAGAGCGACGGCTCTGCCATCACGTCCTTCCTGATGCTCGCGGTGATGACGATCTCGGCCGGGGTGTTGCCCTGGTCGACCGGAGTGAGCGAGTCGTCGCTGTCGCGCTCGTTCCTTCCGGTGTTGTCGGCTTCCGCCCGCGTTCCGGTGTTGTCCGTGTCCAGCCGGTTGGCGCCGGCCCGCACTTCGGGCGAGGTGGGCGCGACGGTGCGCTCGGTGGCCCGAGCGTTCCGCATCTCCGTCGACTTCGCCTGGTCATCGCAGGCTGCGAGGGCCAGCACTCCAACGACGTACATCGTGTATCGAGTCATCTTGAACTCCTGGAAAGGGTGGGCTGCGGTCTGCGGTCAATGACAGTGCAAGACAGACACCACGACGCGGCCCTCGAACTTCACCAGCCAGCGCACGGGGTCGACGGTCGACGCGCGCCTGGGCGCCGCCGAAGACACGTCTGAGGTTCAGCGACACCACGACTCGGCACGAGCGCGCCGCGTCCACGCTCAGGTTTCGGTGCGCCATTCCTTCATCGCCTGGGCTCCGGGCCGGTCGATGTGAATCTTGTCGTCAACCAGCTTCACCCAGCTCGTGGGGATGAAGTGGTGCTTGCCGGTGCCGTCCTTCTTCAGCTTGATGGTGTCCTTGCCTTCGAGGTGGTCGACGACGGCGAACTGGCCATCGTCCGAACACACCACCGGCATGTCGGGCTTCACGGTCTCGGGGTTGAACTGCCTGGTGGGCTTCGCCCGCTCTTGATTGATCATGTCGCTGCTCCGGTTGGGGGTGGTCCAGCGCGCCCAACCGCTGCAGCCCATGGGCCGAGCGGGAACACCTGCAAATCACGGAGGGTCGGTGTGAGGGTTCGTCACAATGAGCGGCGCGCAGCGGCAGGATGACCGGCGCGCAGTTCTGCACACCATGCGGTCAGGGCGACCATCGCGCGAAGGGCTCGCGCGTCGGAGGCAGCGTGCGCAGGTAATCGTAGATGGCGCCCAGGTCGCCGTCGTTCATGCGTGCCCAGGCCCACCACGGCATGACGGAGTTGAAGCCGCCGGGCTCGACGACCTGCTGCCGCGCCGTCTCGACCGTGGCCGTGCGGAAACGCGCGATGAAGCGCTCCTTCGTCCATCGGCCCAGGCCCGCGGCGTCGTCTAGCGTCAGGTTGGCGGAGCGAACGATGCCTCCTCCAGGGGCGGGCACGATGAACTCGCGGCCGCCGGCGTAGGGCGCTCCGATGGGCAGGCCCCGGCGGTCAGCCCGCGTGTGGCAGCCCATGCAGCCTGCGATCTCGGTGAGGTACCTGCCGTACTCGGGAGCGCCAGGCTGCGGCGCCTTCTCGCGCAACGGCCGCTCCTCGGGCAGGCCATCGAGCACGAAGCGCGGCATCGCGAAGCGCTGGGGCCCGGGCGGGTCGGTGCCAATCGCTGGCAACGTGCGCAGGTACGAGATGAGGGCCGAGAGATCGTCGCGCGCGAGTGATTCGCGGTACTCGAAGTACGGCATGTATGGGAACAACCCGCGCCCATCGCGGCCCTGGCCGAAGACGACGGCGCGGGCAATCTCTCCGTTGCTCCACGGGCCGAGGTGATGCGGCGTGAGGTTCGGCGCGAAGAACGAGAACTTCGGCGAGAAGTGCTCGTCGCGCGCGATGTCTCCGCTGCCGGCGAACTCGGTGCCTTCCTTCGGAGGGCCGGCGTACCGGCTCCAGTCACGGCGGGCGTGGCAGGTGCCGCAGACCATCACCGACGTCGCCAGGTACCGGCCGCGTTCGAGCTGGGCCTGCTCGTCGCTCACCGACACGTCGACGGGCGCGATGGTGCGCGCGCAGCCCGAGACGAGGAGCACCAGCGCCAGTCGTCGCATCGTCAATTCCTCACCGGCATCGGGCGAATGAGCCGCTCTCGTGGTGGGCCTTCGAACTCGGGCACACGGGTGAGCTCGACGCAGAGCCCGAAGGCGTTGTGCGAGAGCGGCGAGGGCAGAATCGCGCCTGCCGAGAGCTGCCAGCCCCAGGGCAGCAGCAACGCCGCGCCCACCACCGCCACCGCCGACTCGTGGTTGCCGAAGACGAGGTCGGCCTGCAGCGCGAGCCAGCCTTCAATCGCCGTCCACTCCACGGCCGCCATGGGGCCCGCGGGCCAGCCGGGACCGAGATGACTTGCGGTACCGGCGTAGCCACCGACGACGCCGGCCAGCCGAGCCTCGTGCCAGTCGAAGCGCGCCAGCCCCCAGCCGAAGCCGGCGAAGTCGTAGCGGCCGCCGTCGGTCTCGAAGCGCCCGATGCCGGCCTGCGCGCCGACCTGAAACGACAGCCAGTGCAGCAGCTCGCGCGTGTACACGGCGTTCGCCATGAAGAGGTTGCGCGCGCTGTGACTGACCGCGTCGCCGAAGAGGTCGACGTGGAAGATGTTGAAGCCGAGCTCGAGGCCGCCCGCGATGCCCGTCGCCGCGGTGAAGTTCGACTCACCGCCCTCGGGCCCGACGTTGAACTGCGCCTGGAGAAAGATGTGGTGATCAGTCGTTCGTGTGCCCGAAGGAACGTTGAAGAAGCTCTGCTGCGCGAAGGCAGGCAGCGCGAAGACAACCAGGAGCAGGACGTGACGCACGGCGCTGGCCTACCAGAGGCCTTCTGCGCTGGCGGGCATTTCTGGAGCGGGCCACTGCGTCCATCACGCGCCGCCACAGCAGCCTCTCAGGGCCTCGCCATCACCTGCATCCGGCTGTTGCCCACGAAGATGTCGGTGAGCTTCCCGATGCGCTTCCACACGCTCTGCTGCACGTAGGGCACGCCGTGTTTCTCACACAGCGCCTTCACGCGCGGCTGCAGCCACTGGTAGCTGCGCATCGGCGCGTCGGGCCAGAGGTGGTGCTCGATTTGATAGTTGAGGAAGAGGTGCAGCCAATCGTTGAGGTCGCCGCCAGTGCGGAAGTTCACCGAGCCGACCACCTGGCGGAAGTACCGCTCGGCCTTGCTCTTCGGCGCGTCGGTGAAGCGGAAGAGGTCGTCACCCGAGTGGTTCGGCCCGACGACCGCGAAGGTGTGCAGGTTGGTGAGCACCTCGGCCGCCCACGAGTTGCACGCGGCGCTGAACGCAGCCCACGGTCCGAGCGGCAGGTAGAGGGCAGGGAAGAGCACCAGCTCGACGAGGAAGGCGGGGGCCCAGTTCTCGAGCACGAGCTGCACGAGCTCGGGCAGTTGCTTCTCGTCGGGGCGCAGCGCCTGGTCGCGCTGACGCAGCGCCGCGGTGGTCTTCTGCGCGTAGTACGAGGCACGCCACGTCGCCGCGAGCACGGCGAGCAGGGCGTAGCGCGCCGGCTTCGGACGCTGACGGACCCACTCGGTGTTGCGCTCCACGAGGTCGGGGTCTGCGTCTTCACCCGTGTGTGAGTGGTGGAGCACGTTGTGCTCGTACTTCCACGCCTCGGGCTCCATCCAATCGAGCCAGTCGATGAAGCGCCTCGCGCCGCGCGCAAAGACGGGGCTCGTCAGGCGCTTCGGCGTGTTGGGCACGCGGTCGTACCCACGGTGCCCGACGTGGTGCATCAGCAGCCAGCGCGTCGAGCGGCCGAGGCTCAACGCCACCGCGCTCAGCGGGTTGGGCGCCACCCACGCCGTCATCGCGCCGACCGCCGTCGCCGTGCGGCCCCACCGCTCGATCTTCTTCAGGTGGGCGAGGTCTTCTTCGCCGAGGCTCGCGCGCAGCTCTTCACCGAGCGCGAGGAGGTCTTTCAGGAAGGCTTCGAGGTCGACGGACGCAGGGTCCAACTTCACGGCAGCAGACATGGCGGCGCGCACCTAGCGTGAAGCCGACGCGCGTGGCGAGCCTCCTGATGGTTCATGACGCATTGCTGACTCACTCCGATGAGCCCTCGCGGCCACGACGCGACGGACGGAGTGAAGGGCGCGCAGGGTGGTACGCTCGCCGCCCTCCGAGACGTCACAGAAGGCGCCCACATGCTTCGAGTCATCGCTTCCCTGGTGGTCTGCTGTTCCCTTTCAGCGTTCGCCCACATTGCCCTCCGGACGCCGGCGCCCCGGTACGTCGACCAGAAGGTCGGCCCCTGCGGGCGTGGCGGCGCGCTCGACGTGCGCACGAACACCGTCGCCACCTACACCGCTGGCGACATGATTCAGGTGATCTGGGACGAGACCATCAACCACCCCGGCCACTACCGCATCAGCTTCGACACCGATGGCCAGGACTTCTACACGCCACGGTCTTTCACCGACGCCGATGGCGGCCTCAACGTGCTGGTCGACAACATCGCCGACTCGGCCCAGCCGAACCGGCGCTACACCATCAACGTCCGCCTGCCCGACGTGCCGTGCACGCGGTGCACCCTGCAGGTCATTCAGATGATGACCGACAAGGCGCCGTACGGAGACGGCAACGACATCTATTTCCAGTGCGCCGACATCGTGCTGCTCCCGCGCGACGCAGGCACGCCCATGGTGGACGCGGGTGTGATGCCGAACGACGGTGGGGTGAGGCCCGACGGCGGCGCGATGCCCGACGCTGGCGCGATGACCGTGGACTCAGGCCAGCCTGTCGACGACGGCGGAGTCGTCATCACGCCGATTCCAGATGCAGGCGATGGGCACCAGCACCCCGATGAGCCGCCGATGGGCTGTGGCTGCTCGGGCGTCCCCACGCCGCTCTTCCTCCTGGCCGCAATGGCTGCGCTCTGGAGCCGTCGCCGCCGCGAGTGATCACCCGGAATCGCGCAGCGGGTCTGCCGTTCCAGGTCTTTCAGGGTGTCAGGACCCAGATCTGGTCGCCGACCGTGCCGCCCGTCGAGTCCCCATCGGTTCCCAGGGCGAACAAACCGGTGCCCCCGTCGGCCAGCGGTTCGAGAGCCACATCAGTGATGCCACCGGGGAAGCAGCTCGCCAATTCCTGAACGGCACCAGAGCCCTGTGTGATGCGAATCACCGACGAGCCGGCGGTGGCATAGATGGAGCCGTCTGCGCCGAATCGGTAGCCATAGATGACCGGGAGCCCTGCATCGGCCCCGAACAAGCCAGTGATGCCGCCATCGTCTTCAATCGCATAGAACCGACCCGCCATCACGTTGGTGTCGACGACCAACCGTCCAGAGGGGCTGAAGGCGAGGCGCTGCGGCTCTGCCACCGTCGCGAGGTCGGTGACGGTGAGACCGTCGGCGCTGAGCGAGAAGACTCTGTCTCGCAAAGGCGAAGTCCCGAAGAAGCCTCCGGCGGGTCGAGTCAGCAGCCCATTCACGCCGTTGTCGCCACCGAAGGCATCGCAATTGCCGCTGCCGCCCACGCTGTTGACCGTCGAAAATGGACTGGTGGTGCCCGTTTCAGTGATGCGAAGAATCGAGGACGTCGTTGTGTTCCAAATAAAGAGGTCACCCGCGCTGCGCGCAATCTGGGACGACCCACAGAACGCCGCGCCCGCGGGTGCCGCGACCAGCCGCATCACGCCAGCAGTCGACACTTCGAGAACTTGATCGCCGGTGGTGCCATTCGCCGTCGCGTCTTGAACGAAGATGCGGCCGGTGCCGTCACCAACCATGCCTCCCCCGAGAATCATCAATGGGTCGCGCGCGTGAGTTGAAATTCGCGAAAAGCCTGAAAAGGGATTCAGCAGCGGTCCGCCACCATCCAGGGGGCAGACGATTCGCCCACCATCGAGTTGTGGGCCTCCGCCTGAAGAGCCGCCGCCTGCTGAGCCACCGGCTGCAGAGCCGCCGCCTGCAGAGCCGCCGCCAGCTGAGCCACCGCCTGAAGAGCCGCCGCCTGCTGAGCCGCCGCCTGCTGAGCCACCGCCTGCAGAACCACCGCCTGCAGAACCACCGGCTGCAGAGCCGCCGCCTGCTGAGCCACCGCCTGCAGAACCACCGCCTGCTGAGCCACCGGCTGCAGAACCACCGGCTGCAGAACCACCGCCTGCTGAGCCACCGGCTGCAGAA